>NZ_NPBR01000017.1:0-393882 GCF_002276415.1 Paenibacillus sp. 7523-1
AATGAAGCAGATGAATCAAAATAAATTCGTTTGAGAAATTCATTAGTGAAAGTTAGATAACCTTCTCTTGATACAGCACAAAGAAGGCCGTTATATATTAACGACCTTCTTTGTGCATAGCAAAAATAAACTTAAATCACACGAGCGTATTTCCACTCGTTATTGCATCTCTTCACTGCCTCTTCAATCAAGGTAGGATGCTAGCACTCCTATTGTCGGTCCGCTAGTTGAAAACACGGATAATCACTTTGATGACTTCTCTTCTTTCTTGAGCTAACGTTTCCTGTTAGCTCAATGACAAACTTTTAAACTCTGTGGGTCTTTGGAATTTGCACTTGTATATCAAGGTCACCCTTTGTTAAAGTGCCTGGAAGTGCGGTGCTGCCTACATGCTGGATATGCTCAGTCAAAAGTCTATTACCCACAATCAACAACCCTATTAAAATAAGTTAGATTCCCTTTTTATAATATATGATTAATGTAATTATAGTATGACTTTGTCCCCATTAGCTTAATGTAACAGGGATCATAAATAGACAGTGACATAATGTTCTTCTCCTTTTCAGCAATGGAGCCAAGCTCTTGGCAAAAGCTACAACAACCGAACAGTCAAGGAAAATATGGAGCGCAGAGTTAGAAAAAGCGGTTCAGGATCTGTTCGATCTCATTTGGCTCTGTGATCTCAGGGCCGAAAGCAGCTTTAGGTTGTTTATTGTTATTCCAAGGCTCCAACGTACAAGCATCATGAACATTTGCTATTTTCCAGGTCAGTGCATTGGCAAAAGTTGTACCTGTGTTCTGTCCATGAATATGATTAATCCAAATTGGTTCGTTGATATGAATGAATTCCCTGGGAACCTTAAATGCATCGCGCCAGGAATATCGGGCCGCTTGTCCTCTCAGATACTCATCCACTTTGATAATAGTTACACCATAGCTGGGAAGCCAGAAAAAAAATTTTCCCAGCCGCTTTTGTACCGAGTCGTAGATGTAACCGTATTGCGGTATTAAGGCAACCGTATCTTTGTGAGCTTTATAGGCGTGCAGCTTTTTGATAAAATCTTGGTGATACATATCGTCACTGGACAGATACACGCGGTACAAATACTTGAACTTTTCAATATCTCGGTTGATATGAGACTGGTAATCTCTAGGTGTTACGAAACAGATATTGGAAGGCAGGGAAGGATACTTTTTTAGTATCTCATTTATAAGCTTCTCTGACTTCGGATCATATAGCACATAGCAGGTAAAATCCTGAGAAGATTGAAGGAGTAGGCTTTTGAGTGCATATTTCATAAATATATCTATTCTGTATTCTATCCATCGCATGGTCAGTCGATCCGCTGTCGCTCCCCAGTTATTAAAGAGCATTTCTACAATGAGTTTTTTTTCCTTAGACACGCGCTTAGCCCTCCTTTGATGTTCAGGAATGATCTAGAATGGTCTAGGATGTGGAGAGCGGATATTTCCGCTCACTTTGAATTCAATCAAACACACATTTGGTCAGATCATGAATTCCCGTAAAACCTGTTCAATCTCGCTTCCATTCAGCCGATCTTTAAGTGGAACCTTTTTTACCGAGGTATTACTAGAATGAACGACATTGATATAATTGCGTGGAGCCAGCAACTCATGTGGCAGATCGATGACATTCCCATGGGTGCCTCTGCCCGGTAACTTGACGCGGTATCCTGAGGCGTATTGCTCCGTTTTATACAGATACACATAGAACTGCGGTGAACGATGGAACGTCGGTGCCATCTCATTATTGACGCTGTCCCACAGATACCCGTTCTGGTTGATTAGTGCCATCGTCTCTGGCTTTGGCTGCACGCTATAAAGCTGCTGGACAAACGTTCTGTGGTACAGGTCATCCGAATCCAGTCTGGCAATATAGATATCTTCATATCCTTCAGCAAAGGAGAGTATGGCGCGAACACTCTCGATATGCGTACCGAAACGGATATTGGCCGGTAATGGTTCCTGCTCTGCCAAAATTTCCTGCATCAACTCTCCTGATTCCTTCGAGAGCTTTACTACGGTCAGGAAATCCTGATTCGTCTGTGCCTTGAGACAGTTCAGCGTATATCTGCGAAAAATGTCCATTCTCCGCTCCAACCATTCCCTCGTCAGACGCTGCGGGTCAAAACCGTAGTTGTTGAAGTTAATCTCAATCACGACTTTTCTAGTCATATTTCCGCCTCCTCTTAAAATCTTGCAACCCTTCCTGTCTAAATGAACTTACTGTCTTCATCCAATTCTGCCACTCTATAAGTTATGAAAAACTAAACAAGACGTAACGGACACTTGAACCGATCTTGATGAAGTATGGCGTAAATACCCCTGCACCTACTTTCCAATCGGCTCTCTCTTTCTGTACATGTTAGGAAGATTCTCATATCCAATGTAACACCGTGGTATTTAAATCACAGTACATGAAAAACTTTTGCATAAGCTCCTACCGTTTGGTGCAATGTAGTGATACAGAGATTATAAAGATCTTATTACAACCATGGAGGGATCGTTTTGGCTAAGAGCAAACAGCAACAAGAGGCGCATGGAATCGGACAAATCGAACAGCAGCTGAATCATCAGATGGAGGCGGCTGCAGAAATTCAAGGACAATCGAAACTCGACCAAGAAATTAAAAAAGCCACGCACCGTCATCTTGATCAATCGAAAAAGCTTTCAGAGTAAGGAGAATTCTCATGAACAAACAAAGAGCGATTGAAATTTCGGAATCGGTCATTATGAAAAATGTAACTTACCAGGATGCCCCTATCGTAATCCAGCATGTGAATGAGGATGAAACGGCTCGAATCTATCCGATCGGAAACTCGGAGCAGGAAATGACCGTTCCTTTGTCCAGTCTGACTGAGTATCCTTAGAATGCGACGGATTAGTAACGCTATCACCTTTCAACACCCCCTTAAAACTTATTGGTGTACAATAAAACCGGAGCGTTTAAGCTCCGGTTTACAAAACATCAGATAAATTTATTTCATAAATAAAATGAATGTGAAGGCATCGATTTTTATATTGTGCTATTCATAGTCTATTATAAGAAGAACATACTTCTTCTTCGCGTTTAACTTTGTAGGAACCTACACTGAAAGAGAAAAGGACGCCACATGATTGCTTGCCGATTTTGTCTTCCGATGTGCCAGAACCACCCAGCTAATTGCGTATCTTAAACTGCGTGACAGCATACAGCGTGTTCGGCCCGAATTTCTCTTCAGCAACAAGCGCTTTTCCCTCATCCCCTGTGTAGCCTAATTCGCTTTCTCACTCCATTACTGTTCATCTGTCGGTACTGACAGCCATTTATATTTAGTATGACTGGTCTTTATCGAACTGTGGAGGATAAAAATCTGTCATCCCTTAAACGATCTCCCTATCGACTTGATGTTTAGGGAAAATGATTCGCTTCCCTATGGCTGCTAGGCATCATGATGATGTCACAGCATTTTCGCAAAAACTTCTGGATAGGTCTTTCTTTGCTATGCGGTGGCATGGATTTTTTTACTTTTCCATCCATTTAACGATCGTTCCTTATCTGCTTTGCAAGAATTTGCTGACCCCACTCTTAAGCAGCCTTCTTTATACAGCCAGCATTGCGGCCATAACCGTTTTACTTGTTTGCTTATGTTTTTTGCATAAGCGGGATATGGTTCGGTGTTATCCGCAAGAGAAAAAACGCAGTTCTCATTAGTATTGCTCTAACCATACCCGCAGCTTGTCTGCTCGGCCCACCATCTGCTGAACGGACTTCTGTACAGCTTTGTAATCAGCCGCTTTCGCTGGTGGGACGGCTTCTACTTTATTCTGGGCTGCTGCCTTATTTCGCCTCCTACCTATTAGAAAAGGACCCTGAAGCAAGACGGTCAAAGCGGCGAGCAGCCTTCTTGTTCTCAGCAGCTATCCTTTGGGCTTTCTCAACGGACTTCCTTGGCTTTAAAATACTTCGTTTGGAACAATGGAATTTCAACTGGAAAGTAATAACGCGTGGAAGAACAATGTGTTCGTTGTACTTGGTCTAGTCTTGGGCATATTATATTTCACGCTTAGATACGGGTTATTTCAATGAACCCGTGTGTTACAAATGAATATTCACTCCCCTGTCACTAGACATTCTTTCGTTACATATCCCCCAGTTTATTTACGAACTTTACGGATAAAATGACGCTTAACACACCCAATATACTGAAAATGATATATAGAAAGTCCGGACTCAAAGTGATTCGCAGCAGGCCGAGAAAATTAGGAAACTGCATCAGGAAGACGGCACAAATGACTGTCGGGATGACTGCCCTCTTCCAAATTCCAAACAAAAATAACGGAATTAAAGAGGCAAGCGCGGCGGCGAAGGAGTGTATAATCATTCGGATCACATAATTCGTCAGGTCAGCTGCCGTTGGCGTCCCTGGAATAACATCCATAACCTGGTTGAGCGCAAAGGTCGCAATACCGCTAACTCCAAAGGATACCAGAGTACCGATAAAAACCGCCAACACAATAAACAGCACCTTGGCCATAACAAGCCTTTTTCGGCTGAATGGGTATCCAAATGAAAGAGCTATCGTCTTATTCTTATATTCTTCAATAAATACGTGATTGATCAGGGAAGCTCCGAACAAAATAAACCCCATCTGAATAGCTATCATCAAGTCCAGCGCCGCAGCATAACTCTCTCCAAAACGAACGATTGGCATATCAGCAAAAACAACCTTGAGAAAAAATATCGGCAAGAACATGAGTATAAGCCAGTACGTTATCGCTTCACCGATCACTTTCTTACGTTCAAGCTTCTTCCATTCCAGCTCGATTAATTTCAGCATATCCGGTATCATTCCTTTCCCTGAATTTGATGATAGAAATAGTCTTCCAGTGTACTGTTAACTTTTTGGATTTCTTCAATTTCAATCTCATGCGCAATCAGCAGCTTTGTAATTTGACTGGTCGATACGTCCGGATCATAAACTCGAATTCGTTGATCTTGTACAATTTTGATATTGGATATTCGAAGCTCATCCTCAAGTATAAAGGCGCATTTCTGCACATTAGAGGTCAAAAGTTCAATATAGCCGGTACGCTGTCTTCGAATGTCGGATAATGTGACTTCGTCGACCAACTGCCCGCTTTGAATGACGCCGATTCTATCGGCGACCTGCTCAATTTCCCCCAGAATATGGCTGGACAGGATAAACGTAATCCCATATTCCTGGTTCAGCGTTCGGATCAAATCCCTCATGTTTTTAATACCTATCGGGTCCAGTCCGTTCGTGGGTTCATCCAGCACGATTAATTCCGGCTTGGTGATGGCGGCTCTGGCAATGCCAAGACGCTGCTTCATGCCAAGCGAGAAATCCTTCACCTTTTTATCTTCGATCCCTTCCAATTGGACCAGATCCAGAGCTTGACGTATAGCTCTCTTATCGTAATAACCCAAGTATTCGCAATGAATTTGGAGATTCTCCATGGCCGTCATGTGCTCGAAAAATATTGGATATTCAATAATGCTCCCGACCCTCTTGAGGCCCTCTTTCGAGGTTTCAGAAAATTTCTTGCCAAACAGCATAATCGCACCGGATGTCGGAAGAATGAGTCCCGTCAGCATCTTCATGATCGTTGTTTTACCTGCGCCGTTAGGACCCAACAGACCATAAATCTCGCCCTTTCTTACATTTAGATTGACGCGCGATACAATGGACTTCCCTTTTACGGTTTTGCTCAGATCCGTAGTTTGAATAATGAAATTCATGAGGACCACCACCTGTGTTCACAATTTGATTTCATTGTTATTTATCTCTAGCTTAGACCAGAGAATGGACTTATTCCTTTCCCGTTCCTTACATGTTTCTTAAGAATGAATCGAGAGTGCGGGTGAAATAAAAAAGAGACGTTGAAGAAAAGAACAACATCTCTTGGATGAATCGCTAATAGGTTAATTGCTTGAATTTGCAAGTGAAAATGGTCTTTTTGTACGGCTCCGAGCTGCTCAAACTGATCCATCCGTTCATTTCTTCGGTTAGACGCTTGGAAATACTGAGTCCCAGCCCGCTTCCCTGAAATTGTGGATTTCGTGCATCGTCCAGGGTATAAAGTCGTTCGAATACGCGTTCCTGATGAATTTCTGCAATTCCTTTGCCCCGGTCCCACACGTCTACGGCAACGCAGTCCCCTTCTTCACGAACCGTCAATCCGAACACACCCCCGTCGCTTCCATACCGAATGGAATTTGAAATTAGATTGCTCAATATTCGATGCAGCGCATCCTTGTTACCATGAAAATAAAAGGGCAGCTCCGGAATGTCTATCTCAACCCGAAGATCTCTGGAGACCAGCAGGTCGTAAAACTCAAGAACGCTGTTCCGGCAAACTTCGCTCAATGATATTTTGCTAAGCGGAATATCATAATCCTCCGACTCGATTTTGACAAGATCGAAAAATTGGTTAAGCAAAGTGATCAGACTGTTTACTTTATTATTCAACCGTTGAATAACTTGCTCTTCTTCTTGAGCGGTTAACACATTCTTATGATTCAGTTTCTCCGTGTAGCCGAGAATGACCGTTAGCGGCGTCTTTAAATCATGAGACATGTTCGAGATCATTTTCTTTTGGCTGTCCTTCGTTCTGGCATAATCCGCAAATACCTTCTGTTTGTTATCCAGCAGACGGTTAATCTGAGTGAGCAACTGCCTAATGGCACGGTCGCTTGTGGGCACTAACACTTTCTCGGCCGTTTCCTGGTCCAAAATATCGGATATTTTATTCGTAATCTCCAGGATGCTTAGATTTCGCTTCTTTTCTCTATGAAATAGCCCTCCGATAATTACAACCAACACGGCAATAATGACGGATAGAAGAAGGACCATGTATTAATCCCCCATTCTATATCCGATTCCCCAAATCGTCCGAATGTATTGTGGGGCTGACGGGTCTTCTTCGATTTTCTCCCGGAGTCTCCGGATATGTACATTAATTACGTTCTCATTCCCGTAATAATCTTCTTCCCAAATAAGTTGATAGATTTGCTCCTTGGTGAACACCCTCCTTTGATGGGTTAGAAACAGTTTCAGGATATGGAATTCCTTGGCGGTGAGCGGTATGCGTTTTCCTTTTACTTTTACGGAGAACGAATGCAATTCCAGAATGAGATCCTTAAACGTAATAACGGGAGGCTCAGCAGATTTGCTTTCCGTTTCCGCGTATAACGTTGCCCTCCGAATGGCCGCCTGAACCCTGGCTGTCAATTCGATCATGGAGAAAGGCTTGCTTATATAATCATCAGCGCCAAACCCAAGGCCCATGGCCTTGTCTAGGTCGCTGCCTTTCGCAGAAATAATCAAGACAGGAACTTTGCTGGTCTCTCGGAAATGTTTGAGCAACTCCATGCCGTTGACCTTGGGGAGCATCAAATCGAGCAAGATCAGATCGAATTTCTCTTTTTGAAAAAGTGCGAGTGCTTCCTCACCGTCGCGTGTCGATGCAACGCTATAGTGATCCTGTTTTAGCTGGCTTTCAATCAACTGATTGATATCGTAGTCGTCCTCAACGAGCAGAATGCGTTTTTCCATATCCTAAGACCTCCTGAGCATGCTCTGATTCATTTCACGGTTCAATTACATCCCAAAACCAATAGCCTGCTTTCGATTTTAGCACAAATTGGAATATTCTAGTGATCAATGTGGATTATGAAATTACAGAAAAAACCTCCCTCGTCATACGGGTAAATGGCTTGATCAGGAAACAAATAAATCCGCGGATTCCGCGGATTTTTAATGCCATGTATGTAATCGAATTTGCCATTGTACCATAATACTGGCCAATTTCTGCATCCAGATGTTTGCGTGTCTTTGTTTAACTTACCACCTCCTGCTAACTATGCTTCTTTCTTATCTTCTTTCGGATCAATATCGTTAAGAAAAGGAGCGCAGGAAGAGCAATTTGAAAAACAGGCCAGATTTTAACTAAAGCTAGATGAAGGCCGAGCCATAAGAATTCGGTTAACCTTGGTGAGAGAAACGTTAAACCATAAATAATTAGGCTTAGCAAGAGTAACGCGGGCTTATATCTAAAAGGGGTTATCGTTTGTAACCCAATGACGGCTCCAAACATAAAACCCGCTGTTTTAACCCCGATTCCAATAAATAGAATCATTGTAAACAAGACATCTGCTCGCTCAATAATTTTCGGAACCTCAATAAGTTGAGTAACTTCAAACAATGGATATGTGCTTGAAGCTGCGAACTCTGGGCCAAGAACAAGCACCGATAACTCATTCATTATGATCAGGAAGACAGCAGTGATCCCGTAGGCAATCATTATAGACCGCTTTAGCTTACTTTTATCTTTAATAAGCTTAAACAGCACGAGGAATAGTACTGTCTGACCGAACGGGAATGATATAATTTCAGGAATGGCCGCTTCCACAACGGGAGCTATGCCGTTCTCTAATACAGGGAATAAAAAATCCAGGTGAATCAGCCCCGTAAAAGGAACCAATACCAAGATAGCACCGTAGCCAAGGATCATCAAAAGCAGAAATATATGGCATAAAAGAAACCAGACCCTAGGCCCAAAGCGCACGACATCAGCGCAGACACCTAACGCTATTAATGTAACAACTGCCGTAGGAGTTTGATTCAGCAATGTCAATGTACCAAGTTCGCCTATATCTCTGATACTTCTGGAGGCTTCATAAGTAAAGTAACCGATGAACAGCAGACCACCCAGGCTGCCAATCCACTTCCCCCAATAATACCGGAGGAGTTCGTATAAATCCCGCTGTGGGTCAAGTTTGTGAATGAACAGGTACATCATAAGCAATACGAAGCCACCGAGCGACCCGATCATCATAGCGAGCCAGGCGTCCTGCTTGGCTGTAGCACCCAATAGAAATAAAGTTGTACTGCCGACTTGAAACAGGGAAAAGGCGATCACCAACCCGGATACCCGGGTAACAGTTTTGCTCATTCATTATAAACCCTTTCATTAAATATGGATTAGGTTTTACTACCAATATGTCTTTGTTGGAGTCCCGGACGCCGAATCCGTGCATCAACTTGAATATCCAGTTCCATCTTTTTAAACTCCTGGTCCCAATCTTTCTTCACTGTCCTCCAGTCCCTAGGGAATTTACGATGAATCTGATCAGCAAATCCAGCTGCATCCACACCAAGTTCCTGAAGTCTACTCCACCCTTCCTTTATCACTCTGGTTACTTCTTTGGATATCTCACCTTCCATATCTCTTATGGTCTGCGTTTGGGAAATATCTTTCGTGCATGTGGTATCAATTAAAGTTCCATTAACTTTGACTTTTACTTGCATAGTGTAATGATAACCGCTCTTTCCGGGCCGAAGCTTTACATCCGCTGAATTAACTCTTAAAGAAGAATACAATTCCCTGCCGGACTGTTCGCTACATGGAAAAGAAATTTCGGTATTTTTAATCTTTTGAGAAAGGTAGGATACCCCCAGCCCCTGTTCCTCATTAAGAAAACCCTTAAGCTTTCCGTTTTGAAAAACGGCTAATTTAGTTAACCTAAGCTTTAGCGGAGTTGAAGTTTTTTTGAGCACATCCAAACCCTCTGCTTCCTTTTCATTCTCTTGGTTCTTTTCCCCCACCAAGCTAGCAACCGGTATGCCAATGGACCTAGAATCGGAGTTCATGCTTAATACAAAGTCATAGACCCTGACCTTAGGGTAAACGGATAGAATATCACTCTCATTGTCAATCAAATCATGCATAGCAGCCCCTTGAAGCTTCTCAGGAGGCATTATTTTTTTTAATAAATCTGAAGCAAGACCGTCGGTTGTAACCATAGTTACCAATTCTCTAGCTTCCGTATTGCGTAGATAGAAATCGACTAGATGTTCTAATCCCTTCTCTGCAGCTTTTTTTCCAATATATATAACACGGTTATGTGCTATGTAAATTCGTCTTGACGACTCCATCGTGCTGTACGACCAAGCCTGGTTAAACGTTTTTGCCTTGACAGAGAATACATAGGATGCCGGCTGGGAAGACCCACCTGATCCTCCTCCGGTGCCACTGGCAATAGCTGAGGGAACAATAATCTGATAAGATACGATCCATTGACCGTCATCCGACGTGTCAACTCCCGTAGCCGCGGTTACCCATAACTCGTTAAGTTCGGCTCGGTTCCAGCAACCTGTCAGACCAAATAACACGACGACGATCATGATATACCTGATTGAACGAACCATATGATTCCTCCTTACGCCATAGGATCTCGGTCATGTTCGCCTGCCTGTTCAGCAAATGATTCCTGTCCTGTTGATTGCCTCATAAGATTGGAATCACCAATCATTACTGGTCGCTTCTTCATCTTCCACCAAGGTACACGCACTAACAAATCTTTCATATTACTTTTATTAAAGGGTGCAAGCGGCATCATATAAGGTACGCCGAACGAGTCCAGAGATACTAACCGAACGAGTATGGGAATCAATCCAGCCAGTACGCCATATAAACCAAAAGTACCCGCCAGCAGCATGAGTGCAAAGCGAAGCAAACGAATAGCACCAGCCATATTAATAGAAGGAAGCACAAAGTTACAGATGGCTGTGAAGGAAACCACGATTACCATAGCAGCAGAAACTAATCCCGCCTGAACCGCAGCTTGTCCCAGAACCAAAGCCCCAACGATGGAGATGGCCGGCCCGATTGCTCGGGGCATCCTAATTCCCGCTTCGCGGATAACCTCGAAGGTTAGTTCCATGATTATTGCCTCAAGTAGTGCTGGCAATGGTGTATTTTCCCTCTGTGCAGCTAAGGTAATCAGAAGTGTGGTTGGTAACATTTCCTGGTGAAATGTCGTTGTAGCAATAAAAAACGACGGCAGCAGCAATGCAAGGAAAAATGATGCCGTACGGATAAATCGAAGAAATGTTGCCAAGTCATAACGCTGGTAGTAGTCTTCACTAGATGCAATAAACCGAAAAAAAGTTACGGGCGCAACCAAGACGAATGGGGTTCCATCAACGAATATTGCGATTAGTCCTTCAAGTAAGCTGCCTGCAACGGCATCCGGCCGCTCCGTATTAAAAATGGTGGGAAATCTAGACCAAACACCATCCTGAATATACTCCTCAATGTATCCACTTTCCAAAATACTATCGGTTTTAATAGAATCCAAGCGTTTGGAAATTTCCCTCACTACATTCGGATCAGCAATTCCCTTAATATAGGCCACCGATACCTTTGTCTGGGTATATTCTCCTATACTCCTAGAGTCAATGCTAAGATCAGTTGATTTGATCCTTCTCCTGAGGAGTGCTATGTTGGTGGAAATATCCTCAGTGAATCCCTCTTTAGGCCCCCTAACTACCGTCTGTGAAGTTGGCTCTTCGACAGCCCTCTTAGCCCCGCCGCTAATGGAGGCGGCGAAGGCCTTTGAGTTACCTTCGACGATAAGTGCAACCTGACCATTAAGAATTGCATTAATTAATTCTTCTTCGTTCTCAAGGCAGGTTATACTTCCAATAGGAGCGTAATCCACCAACCAAGTTTCGGCACTCTGGATGGATCCACTTCGAACGTCTTCCGTGAGATCTTCCAAAAGCTTCGTTAAAAGCTGCTGATCAATCAAGCCATCAATATAACTTGCAGCTAGAGCTGTATTTCCCTGTTCGGTATTCCAACTACGGACAATGAAATCCGTACTATGTCCCATTCTCTGTTTCAATATGGTCAGGTTATTTTCGAGCGAACAACTCAATAGCCTAGATGATGAGTCAGGCGTATTTTTGCTATTGCCTTGTTCAGAAGCGTGAACATTCTTATTGGTTCTTGATTCCTGCTTAAACAGCCAATTTATAACCTTTTGAATCACAAAACACATTCCCCTCTGAGTAGCGCTCAATTGGTAATATGCTTCCATATGTTTGTATTTATACACCTTGGCATACCTTGAGCAAAATTCAGTTTTTGTTATGTGCTTCTACTACGTTCTGTTATGTAGATGAAAATGCTCCCCTCACGAAAACAGCTATGTTATTTCACCTGTCAGCCGATCGGGGAGCATATCACTGATTGTTTATTATTTTATTTACAAGTTATATACTTAACCCTTACAACGATAAATAATGGCCTAGAGATTATTAAAATTTTTTACTAAAATCCAAAAAATAGAAAATCGGTTCATTTTGCTTAACCTTGGTTAGTTAATAGTCAGCAACATAAGAAAAACTAGAGTGTAAGTACCGGTAACGCGGCGAGTACGACTCAGACACAAAGCACAGACAACGATGACGAAGATGGAGATCATGGTAATTGGGGTCTGCTAGGTCTACTCGGATTAGCTGGCTTGGCGGGCTTAAAGAGACGCGAACGGGATGTTCATGTAACCCGGACAACAGATAAACGATAATTCAGACCGAAGGGGCTGACATAGTCAGCTCCTTTTTAATAGATAAGGTGAATTCGTTTTAGACTCGCCACTACTATTTAAATGGAAATAGTTCTTAGACATGCACTAGCATTGTCCTGACTACCATTTTCTTATTGTACTAATGTTTCCCGTTAGTTAAATGTTCTGTACTTCCACCTATGATACGGATCACCGTAATGAATCAAAAACATAAAGTATCTTTTGATCACAAGATATACATATCAATATAAACAAAATCCTACTCCATGTGGGATTTTGAATAGAACTTCTCTTTTGTGGAACTATCGTTCCGCTAAATCATGGGAAAGGTAAACGTAGGCGATACAGTTAATTTATTTTTGTAGTAGTGGTTAATTTGTTCCTGTATTTTTGGAGCTAACAAAGTAAGTACAAGCCGTTTCATTGGTTCAGCGTTTGGCTTTGCACAAACGGACTGAACTGTCACCAATATAATGATGACTGTTAGCAACGATCCGATTAATTTTTTCAATTTTGATACCCTCTTCCCCTGATTCTTAAGGGTAGTTTTTACTAAATGAAGTTAATTTATTATTCTATCCTGCCCATTAGTTGAACAAAATAACGTTTAACTACTGCACTAACCTGCCCCTTACGAAAGTTCACAATTCCTTTATAGGACCTGATTGATAAGCAATTGAGTCTTGTTAAGATTCTGAATCGGCTTTGTAATCGATAAGTCGTGAGGGTCGATTATCTTGTCCGATTGTGATTGCTTGACGCCTAATACGTTTAGCATGACGGGATCAGAACCTTCCTCTGAATTTAAGTAGACTACTGTGATTTTCTCCTTTTGTCCTTCCCTGTTTAATCGACCAATGATTTGCTCGTGTACCTTAGGCGACCAATCCAACTCTCCGAACAATATAGTTGAACAGCGGTACTGCAAACCGTCCAACCCTGCACCACTACGCAACGATAATATGAATACATTCGTTTCCCCTTGAACAAACCGCCTGACGGATTCAGCCTTCTGTATATCCGACTCACTGCCTGTATACATAGCTGGACAATGGTTTGTCAATTCCTTAAGCCATATTTCATAAACATCCCGATGCCATCCGACAAGAAGCAGGGGGACACCTGCCTCTAACAAACGCTTGGCATATTGGGCAATACCCGCTGCTTTAGCCACACCCGTTGTCTGTCTCATCAAAAGCTCCAGTTCACGTACTGCTGAACCACGTTCCAGATATGCCCCTTGGGAAGCTCTTAAGGCAAGTTGTTTTGCTTGAGCTTTTATCGTTTTTAACTTAAGTAGATCGGGCTCTACCACTTTAACGATCTGGTTGATCGGGGGCAATTGTTGGCCAACCTCGCTTTTCGTCCGCCGGAGCATGACATTCTGCTCACGTAGGAAACTGCCTAGCACAACCGGGTCATGTACTTTCCGATCACTATGGCACCATTCCCGAATAAACTCTGAATAGGTTCCCAATAGGTCGGGGTCGAGAAATTGTAATACATTCCAGATCTCGGTACCGTAGTTGTAAATCGGTGTTGCCGAAAGACCCAACCGAAATTCTGCGCCATCGGACAACATTTTCGCGGCCTCGCCTTTATGACTTGTGAGACCGGTTCGAAGTTCTTGAATTTCGTCATAAATGACACATTGGAAGTGGCCATCTGCAAAGAAGTCCTTCCAACCGGCAAGCTGGCTATATTTGAACAAATACACATCTGCATCGGGGAGCAAATACGGTCGTGTTCTTTCGATTCTATGAACAATAAGTTCGGTGAAGGATTCGATCTTCTCTTTCCATTGGTTTTGAAGATGGGCCTGAACGACAACAGCAGCAGGATGGGTGTCCGGTTCCAGCAACATGCCAGCCGCTGTGTACGTTTTTCCAAGACCCAGATCATCACCGAGTAGTAGAGAACGGCGTTCTAAACACAGATCGATTGCCTGCGATTGATAATGGCGAATCTTCTGTCCAGGTCTCAATCCCGGACGCAGGATGGGATCATAGTCAGGAGTGAGTATCTGTTCCAGATACGCTTTTGTCTCAAAGAACTTATCGTGCCCACGGAAAAGTTTAGCTCTGTCTTCCGAACTTATCTCCATCGGATATCGCTGAATAAACCAGGCAAGATCCACACAATTATTCGATCTGTTTGAAAACCAAAAAGTGCCCATTTGTTTCAATGCTACGCGTGGAAATAGCTGCTTCAAGCGAAGGGAGACATGTGGATGGACTCCACTTAATTTCCACCTACCGCTCACCAGTTCGATTTTTCCGTACATCGTTCCCATTTACCCACCTTCCAAACGATCATTATATGCCGATATTGGTTTCTTTCCTGATCCCCTCTATCTATCCCTTGATGAGTCGGATTCCTTGCACGATCTGTTCCCTCTCAAATTCCCTCAACGAAAAGAGTACAGGTGCTGTAGGAATCTCAAACTTCAGATGAGAATGAGGAATTTCCGTTAATAAGGTCCCCATAGGTTGTTGACTTTCTTTACTACATACAACATTCCAAAATAACCTGGACCTCTTTTCCTCTGATCCCCACTTTTCAAGCGAATTTCTAAATAGTAGACATTTTCCGATAACAAAATCATGGTCCTCAAGGGGTTCCATTACTTCAAAGCCGGCCTCCTCAAGGCTATCAAAAATCACAGGCATCAGCTGGTCTAAATACAGGCCATAGGCAGCATCCTCGATCTCACGAAAAGCGACCATGAGTTGATCGTGTAACGAGTCGTACAAAGGCTTCCATGCCGATTCAATATACTGATTGCCCACCTGGGCAATCTCTTCGATTGTCATGTCGCAACGGAATACTGGATGAAGTGTCATTCTTATTCCTCCTTGATTTGAGTTTGACTTCATCATACAACATACAAGCCAATTGGAATGTTTTCTTCGAAATGGACAAATAAAATCAACAAAAATACAAATAAACGTTACAATAGGTTTAATGTCTTCTTCCTGAAAGGCGGGATTCACAAGAATGGGACCAAAAAAACTGGCGAATAAATTTATGATAAGCGCTAACACTTTGAGAAACTACGAAGCGAAGGAGCTAATCCCTCCTGCTGAGCGTTCTGCCAATGGATATCGTATGTATACGGAACGGCATGAGATCTATCTGGCCTGTATTCAAGCCATGGCGCCTGCTTTCGGAATGGAAGTAACAACCGTGGTGCTGCATGCTCTCCAAAGAAATGAGTTGGAAGAAGCATTGTGGGTCGTTAGGGAAAGGGAGGTCAAACTGTATGAGGAAAAAGCGAGTTTAGATCAACTGGTAGAGGAGTTGAATTCATATGCTGACGGAAGCCAAGCTTACGACTTCAATCAGCGTTTCCGCATCCACGAGGTCTCTAGACGGACAGGGGTCCCTAAATCAGCGATACGTTACTGGGAGAAAAGCGGCCTGTTCACTACTGAACGTGACACTGATAACGAATACCGTCTGTATAATGAATCGCACCTGCTTAAGATTAAAATGATCCAGATATTGCAAAGTTCTGTTTATTCCGAGGAGACCGTAAAATTAAAACAATCAATTGCACGTTTAGAAATCCAAAACCTCGAGCAGGGAATTAAGGTTGCAGAGAGGATCCGAAATCACCTGAACAATACAATTAAACATCAGATGATAGGTCTTTACTACTTGCATCAATTGATCCGATCACTAGATATTTAAGAAAAATGGGCGATCGTTCGCGGACGATGCGAGTCAGCTCACTGACCTCCAATACCATTGTAGCTACACTACAAATGCCAGACTTTACAGTTAGAGGACTACACTTCACGTGCAGTCCTCTTCCACATGTCTCATTATTCAGATGTTCATGGCGCAGATCAACACCGGATGGAGTCGGATGAGTCTGTTACTTTTAATTTCTCCAGAACACCACGGTTATTGCACTTTGTTTTCCAAAGTCCATTTTTGATACTTATCGTCTGCATGGAAGTCTTCCATCATCAGCTTGGTTCCATCTTCCGATACACGGAGTGCACTCCCATTGTGCACACTTGTAATGCTTACCGTCCCATCATCGTTTTTGGAAATGTTCCAGCGTTGATTGGGGTACCCGAGATACGGATAGAGTTGAATACGATTCTGACCGACATCCCAATCCAATGACACCCCACTGACGGTACGGATGGAGTAAGAACCGGAATCATCACCGGTAGGCACAAGTATCCAAGTATAACTTGATTCTTCACCATCCTTCTCGGTGCCAGCTTTCACAACCTCGCCTGCTTGGGATTGCGTCGCTTGTAGAGCAACAGGAAGTTCCGCACTTCGAATGATCACGGTCTCCAGAGCTGCTTTTTTCATGTCAAATGCATTCACATGCTGGAAAGACGCACTGCCTCCAAACGTATGCACACCGAAGTGTCCCTCGGCAAACGTACCATCTTGAACATCCATGATCCGTTCACCGTCCAGATCCACCTGAATACGAGTTCCCTTCGCCTGAATCTGGATATGGTAAGTCTGATTACCCCGAATGAATTTTGGAATGCGGGCTAGTACCTGCCGATTCTCGAACTTTCCGTCCACTTTATAAAACAGGCGAATCGCCTTCAGGTTGGGATCAACATTCAGATAATAACCACTTCGTCCATCCTCGCTTGCCCGAAACAGAATGGAACCTGCTCCTCCCTCAGCATCCAGTTGCAAGTCAGCCTCATATCGGAAGTCTCCAGCAGTCTCTCGGGCAATATATTGGGAATCACTGCGGTCAGTGCCCTGTATGCCTTCGTCCGTAACATACCACTGGGCAGATGGTCGATCCTTCTGCCAACCGGATAAATTCGTGTGGAATATGCCATCCGTTACCGTTATCGGTATTTTGGCAGAAGCTTTGCCGTTAGCCATGGAAGCCGTCACCCAAGCTTCCCCCTTGCCTACAGCACGAATCGCAGCATGTGTTTTGCCAGAATCAACGATTTTCACCACTTTAGGATTACTCACGGTCCATTTTAGCGGTTGGGCCCCTTTTCCTGGTCCGCCCTCAGTCGAAGCGTAGAGGGTTTCGGTATGACCCACATTCGCTACTCTTCTCTGCGTATCTGCAATAATCTTTGGAGCGGAGGACATGCCTTTTCTCCAGATATTATCCAAGGCATATACATTTATGGAGACCACTTTTACATTCCCGCCCAGGCTGTAGAACGCCATCGACCTTCCAGCCGGATCCGGAAAAATGACATCCGAGAAAACCATTCTGCCCTCATTGCCAAACACTTCAACGGAAGATTCATCGACAAATATTCGCAGCTTAATCCTCCCGTTTTCAGGTTGTAGCGCAGCTTCGTGTACTTTGGTCAATAAGCCCGAGAAACCCACGTCTCCCGATGCGGTGCGATCCACGAACATCGTCTCTTTCTCCGTCTTGTAGCCTACGGTCGTTTGTTGTCCTTCCCTTTGACGCAGGTGAAAACCAAACTCAGTAACGGGACTGTTTGCCGGAATTTCCACTTCTGCTTCAATTTCGTATGCACCCGCAGCCAGACCCTTGAGCACATTCTGCGATTGCGGCCCGACCATTAACTGCTCCGCACTGTACAGGTTTTGCCGGAGTGTCTCAAGTTCGATAACAGGCTTTTGTACCAGACGCACACCCTCATCTGTTGCTCGGAGAGAAACTTCTCTCGGAATAGTCAATTGACCTTTCCAAGGGTTCGTCGGGAAATCAAATGGATAATCCCAATTCGTCATCCACGCAAGCATCACTTTCCGCTGATCCGGCATATTCGCAAATGACATCGACGCATAGAATTCCTTGCCGAAATCCGTCTTCAGCACTTTCCCGGCAGGATGGTCGTTCAGGAATTTCCCCTCCGCCGTCAGCTCGCCAACAAAGTATTCCGCATCCGATCCTTGCGTCTTCGTATTAGCTCCGGTACTGATCATAAGCACCCACTTGCGCTCATCCGTCCCCTCTACTGGCAGCTGAATCAGGTCGGGACACTCCCATACCCCTCCGCGAATGTATTCCCCATATCCGAAGTTATCGGTTAATGTCCAATCAAGCAGATTCGTTGAGGTAAAAAACCGGATATGGTCCCCACCAGAAACCACCATGATCCAGCGGTTGTGCTCTTCATCCCGAACGACCTTCGGATCGCGAAAGTCCCAACTCCCCGGGTCTTCGCCATTTTGGCCTGGGTTCTCGATTACAATCGGATGGTCTTCAGCGTATTGCCAGTTCCGGCCTTGATCCGTACTGTATGCGAGACCGATACGCTGATTGCCACCAGGCTTACCCGGATGGTACGACGTATAGTATGCAATCAGACCTTTGCCACCGGAATCCGAGAACAGGCCGGATGCGTTGTTCAGATCCGCAATCGCTGAACCCGACCATACATGACCGAGATCATTCCATGGCAGCGCAATGGGTAAACGCTTCCATTTTACAAGATCCGTACTGACTGCATGGGCCCATGTCCCTCCGTCCTGATGAAATAAGTGATACTCCCCTTCGTAATAAACCAATCCGTTCGGATCACTTGCGGACCCTCGAATCGGAGAGTAATGATATTGGGGACGATATTTTTCCGTATAATACATCGAATTTTCCGTGATATACGTATCTTGAAAATAGGCCACACCCTGTTCGACTTCAAGTCCGGCATACCCCTCGGCATAACTTGAATCGATGACATCCACAGCCGGTGCTGCATATCCATCCACATACACCTGAATCAGACGACCGGAGGCAACCACTTCGATATGGTGCTTTGCTGCCAGTTGACTTGGGTATGTACGATCCGAATTCGCAAGAATCGTTCCATCCGCCTTTCGCAGCTGTACCCGAACCTCTTCTCCTTCTCTACGAAGAGCCGCTTGGTACCCCGTTGTACCGTCTGTATTCGACCTGAATAGTAGAGCTGCGAAGCTCGTATCGGCCAACGATATATCTCCCTCAAATACAAAATCCCCCGCTGTTTTCTCGTATATGATCCGCGTTTCCTCTTGCGCATTTCCTTTGCCCCGATATCCCTGGATATCCGGCTGCCAATTGCCTTCACTGTAAACGGGGTTACCCAAATTTCCACCCATGGTCCTGATCTTCACATTTTGGAACAAGCCTGATCCATCCCACACATGGAGCCCCAGCATCCCTGATACATACGCACTGTCTTTCACATCAATCACCGGGTCGTACCCGCCATCCCAATACACCTGCAGCCTCTCGCCAACTGCTTTTACTTTCAAATGATAAATGCCGCCAGACTCCACGGTTACCGAGTACTCTTCCAACAACGTACCTGACTTGCCACTGGCATCTTTTAAACGAATCAGACCAGCCTGAGGAACCACTTGCAGCATATAGGAAGACCACCCCGTATCATTGGAACGGAAAACAAGACTGGCATCTGCCTTCATATCCTGGATTAACAGATCCGCTTCATAAATAAAATCTTCGGCCCGCGTGTCCGATAGGACAGTCACATTCTCCTTCTCTTCGGAAATCAAATGAAGTCCTTCATTTGTATCTTCAAAATTACCTTTACCATGCAATGTCCAACCGGACAAATTTGTTGCTGCCCTGGACACGTCCATTTTCATCGGAACCGCCTCCGTATGTTGAGTTTGAGATTCTGGACTCTTGGATGATGCCGTACTCTGCTGCATCGTAATCTTATCCAGATGATAAGCTGTTGAATACGCTTCCACAGAAGTGGAACCAAGGACACAGGATAACAGGACGCAGCTAATGGACCTTAACATGAATCTCAAGAATATCCCTCATTTCTCTGTGTGATATAGAAAAACAAAGAAAGGACGTGCATTCCCTTAAACAACTGAATCAGTCTTTTAAGCGATTTGCTCCGTCCTTCCTCGAACATGTGGATTACAATGATACCGCTGAATCAGTCTTGACTTGATTAAGTGCTTCGATGCCTAAGGCAAGCGCACCGTATAAACCCGCGTGCTGTCCCAATCCTGGTGGAACAATATATTGGTCGATGTGCTGCAGCAATTCAGGCACATTCACATAACCATGGAGATTGTGTACAACCTGTTCCCGAATCATGGGAAACAGATGCATTTGCTGCATGACACCACCGCCCAAAATGATCTTCTGCGGTGAATGCAGCAGGATGGACGTCGTAACGGATTCGGCAATATAAAAGGATTCGATCTCCCATGCCAGATGGTCGGTCGGCAGCTCGCTGCCGGGTGTCTGCCAGCGGGCTTCGATAGCTGGACCTGCAGCCAGACCCTCCAGGCAATCCCCATGATACTTGCATAAGCCGGCAAAGTGATCCTGCGGATGCCGCCTCGTTCGGATGTGTCCACCCTCTGGATGCAGCAATCCGTGTATTCTTTTTCCTCCAGCAATAATTCCAACGCCAACACCTGTGCCAATCGTATAATACACACAGTTGTCCAAGCCCTGCGCAGCTCCCCATGTGACTTCCCCCAGAGCAGCAGCATTCACATCCGTATCCCACCCGAAGGGAACAGGGAATTCACGCTTCAAGATTCCCACCACATTGCAGTTTTCCCATTCGGACTTCGGAGTTGTGGTAATGTAACCGTAAGTAAGGCTATCCGGCTTCAGATCGATCGGACCAAAGGAACCAATGCCGATAGCCATCACCCCTTTATCTCTGAAATAGTCGCTCACCTTGGCGAGTGTAATCTCGGGATGTTCCGTCGGAAAACTGCACCATTCTTCCATATGACCTTGTTCGTTGCCTATTCCGCATACAAACTTCGTTCCGCCCGCTTCGATCGCACCTATACGCATCTACCTGCCCTCCTTCTCTTTATTTCTCATGGGCTTCCACCTTAACAGGAGACAATTCGTAGATGTGAAGAGCAGAGAAGACCATATCTTCCTGATCGGCATCAACCGTAATTCGCGCAGCCTCTGCATCCGGATAGATCAGGTCGGTAATAACGGCCTGACCGTCACTCGCAAATACCTCAACCGAAGAAGAATCCACATAGATACGCAAATGTTGACCCCCGCCCTGAACACTTGCTGTGTGACGGCCCAGGAAATGCTCATGGAAATCAACGATGCCTGATCGACTGCGATCGACGTACACCTCACGCTGATTCGCGTCTACACCAACGAGCGTTTGATGACTGGCGCTGCTTCTCAAGGTAAATTGAACGGATTGCTCCGTTTCCCATTGCGCATCGACTTCATAGCTCACCAGCTGCAGCTTGCTAAGATGTTTCCTCGCCTCTTGGACAGAAACGTTGTGCAAGGTCAATATCGGTTTCCGGGCTTGCTCCATCTCACGGGCTGGACGCTGAACTAATGTGACTTTACCTTCTATCGTTGCCAAAGTAAGCTCCCGAGCAATCGTCATCGCGCCGCGATAACCTTCGGTTGGCGTTTGGTTGGCATACATCCAGTTGCTCATCCAGCCCATAAACAGGCGTCTGCCATCTTCAGCCGGAATGTCTGACCAACTGACTCCTGCGTAGTTGTCCCGCCCATGGTCAATCCAGCGAACCGTGCGGGAAGCTTCATCCGGAACAAACGTCGACCCATCAAAATCTCCGATAAAGTACTGCGTTCGCGAGCCTTCCTTGAACGCAGGATCTGCACCAATGCTGACAAGCATGACCCACTTTTCATGCCCATGGTCCCCATCCACCGCCAGCGGGAAGAGATCAGGACATTCCCACACGCCGTCATGTGAACCGATGCCTGTGCCGAATTCACTGCCGAGTGTCCAATCTTTCAGATTGGGAGAGCGGTACAAGCATACTGTCTGACCACAGGCAATGATCATCACCCATTCCTTGCTCTGGTCGTGCCAGAACACCTTGGGATCACGGAAATCGACATAAAACTCATGCTCCAGTACCGGATTGCCCTCATATTTGTTCCATGTGCGGCCATTGTCCTTGCTGTACGCAATGCTCTGCCGCTGAATCGGGTGATCGTTCGGCACTTCCAGGTGATGCGTGAATATCGCCACCAGTCCTGGTTCCTCATCAAAGAAGCCGGAAGTATTATTCCAATCCACCACAGCACTACCCGAAAAGATCATGCCGTGTTCATCCGGCGCCATAGCCACAGGAAGCTCTTCCCAGGTGAACAGATCCTTGGTCACGGCATGCCCCCAATGCATCGGTCCCCACGTGGTACCAAACGGGTGATGTTGATAGAACAGGTGATACTCGCCTTTGAAATACACCATCCCATTGGGATCATTCATCCACTTCTCGTTCGGCGAGAAATGATAAGCACCTCGGTAATCGGTTGTTGAAATGGTAGACATGTAGGTTCTCTCCTTTGAAATACACTGTTATTTTTATTTCGTATTGCGGTCATATCCCGCTTGTTTGATCTGAAGCCATTCCTGCAGTCCAAGACGATCCAGCTCTTTCAAATAGGCATCCCATTCCTGCTCGATTTTCCCGTTTTGATACCATTCCGTGCGCATGCGCAGTACATAGGCGAACAGGTCGGTTTCAATGGTAGACAGTCGGTCGAGCTCATCAATGGAGAAAAATACGCTCGGATAGACGTTTTCCGCTTTCATATGCGGAACCATGACCCGATCCAGAAGCTCCATGCGCCATGCAGCATCTTCCGGTTTGGTCGTGTATTTGTCGTAGTAACTGTCTAGAATCGCCAGTGGTCCGGCTATGCTTGTTTTTTGTCTAAGTTCAACAGGCGCAGCCCCTTCCAGCGGTAAATGCTTCAACATGCCTTTGGCTTCATCGAATTCAAAAATATTTTGCTGCGTTTCATCCCCGTACGTTCCCCAGTTGTTTTGGATCGATTGGAGCGGATCGTACAGCTGGTCTACCCACTTCGCTGTGGATTCCAGATTTTTATTGCTGCTCGTGATAACCATACGTCCTCTATCGAGTCCGATCCCATTGGTTCTCGTAACATTTCTCTCTCCATCCGGACCGGCAAGCGGAGGCAAAACATCATACGTGTCATTCATTCCCGTAATGTTGGCCTTATCCCATGTGAAATACATGCCGTATTTATGGTCCTTGCCTTTGGCCAGATACGTATTCCAATCCTGCTGATAGGCTTCCACATCCACAAGACCTTCCTGGACAAGCTCATGGATATATTTCACAGCTTCCTTGTACCCTTCATCCGCTGCCGTAAAGACGACCTTCCCCTCGTTCGTTACCACGGTATGGTCCCAGTTCTCCCCAAGTCCGAATGCGGCAAAGAGAAATGTCAGATCTTCTCCGCCCGGCTTGTTGATGAACGACAACGGAATTTCATCCGCTTTTCCATTTCCATTGGGATCTTGCGTTTTGAAGGCGATCAGCACTTCCTTCAATTCCTCGGTCGTCGTCGGCATCTTCAGTCCGAGTTTATTCAGCCATTCCACATTGATCCAAGGCAGATTATCCACCGCTTGTATCCGCTGCTTGCCGCTTCCCAGCTCCTCGATCCATGGGAAAGAGTAAATATGTCCATCCGGTGCCGTGATCATGCTCTTGTATTCGGGAGCTTCCTCCAGCACCTTTTGTAAATTGGGCATGTATTGTTCGATCAAGTCTTCGAGCGGGATGATGGCCCCGTCCTTGGCCAGTTTCAGAAGATCATAATCTCCGTAACCTGCGTCAAAGATGGCATCGGGCAACTCCCCGCTGGCTACCGCCAGATTTCTCTTTTCGGCAAACACATCACTCGTATAGTTCTTCCAGTTGATATGCACATTGGTCTTTTCCTCAAGTCGCTTGTTAATCAGTTTCTCGTTCGGATCGGCCGGAGCCAGCGGCGAGCTCTGCGTGATAAAGTTCAGTGTAACTTTCCCGTCGGGAGACTGGGCTTCACTGGCTGCGCCGCCCCCTCCTCCACCACAGGCCGTGAGCAGAAGTACAGCAGACAACATGGAAAGGGATACCGATGTAATGCCTCTTTTGGACTTTTTCACTTTTTTCATGACGTGACCTCCACTTTATATTGTTGGATCTGACTTAAGATATCTCAGGCTGTTCACTATTTGAGTGAACCTACCATGACACCCTTTTCGAAATACTTCTGAAAGAACGGATACATGATAATCAGCGGTAGACTCGAAATGACAATCGCAGAATACTTAATCATCTCGGATAGCCGTTTGAGCTCCGCCATGGCAAGCTGATCACTGATCATGCCCGGGGCAGCCTGATTCTGGATCAGAATGGAACGCAGAACGAGCTGTAAGGGATGAAGATTGGGATTATCCAAATAAATCATGGCATCAAAATAGGAATTCCACTGCCCAACGAACGCGTACAGCGCAAGGACAAAAATGATCGGTTTGGATAGCGGAATGACAATCTGAAAGAAAATCTTCTTATCGGAAGCACCGTCCACGTTCGCAGCTTCTTTCAGCTCCCTGGGTACGCCTTTGAAAAAAGTTCTGGAGAGAATGATGTTCCATACGTTAACCGCTCCCGGAATGATGATCGCCCATATGGTATCCAGCATGCCGAGATTACGCACCAGCAGATAGGTCGGAATGAGGCCACCACCGAAGAACATCGTAATGATAAACATAACCATGAAAAATCCTCTTCCCGCCAGCCTTTCCTCAGACAAGGCATAACCTGCACAGATGGAAACCGCCACAGTCACGAAGGCAAACGAAACCGAGTACAGCACCGCATTCGCGAAGCCTCGAATCATGGCTGGATTGGACAGAATCATCTGATAACCATCCAGACTCCAGTCGGATACGTTGAAGGACAGGCCCTGATTAAGCAGTACGGTTGGATCCATAAAGGAAGCGATAACAATATAAATGAGAGGAACGACCACAACCAGTACAGCACAGGTGAGAAAGATGGCGTTCAGTGCGAGGATCAGACGATCCAGCCCCGTCGGTTTGATAGTCATGAGTGGTACTCCTTTCTAGTAAAGGCCTTCGCCTTCGTTTAATTTCTTCACAATCAGATTCACGGTGACGAGCAGGATGACGTTAATGATGGAGTTAAACAACCCTACGGCCGCAGAATAGGCGTAATCACCGGACTGTAATCCGACCTTGTACACATAGGTGGCAATAATTTCGGATGACGGCAGGTTCATGGATGTCTGCATCAGATATGCCTTTTCGAATCCGATTGACATAATACCGCCAGCTGCAAGGATAAACACAATAGCCATAATCGGGCGGATGGTCGGAAGGTCAATGTGACGAATACGTTGAAGAAGATTGGCTCCATCCAGATTAGCTGCATTGTGAAGCTCTGGATCGACATTAGCCAAAGCCGCAACGTAAATGATTGAAGCCCAGCCTGCCCCCGTCCAGATATCGGACAAGATGTAGATCCAGCGGAAATATTCGGGTTCGGACATAAACATGATCGGCTGACCTGTAATCCATGTGGTCAATTGATTGATGGGACCCGTCGGCGATAAGAAGATGAACAGCATGCCCACAACAACGACAACGGATATAAAATTCGGCGCATACAGAAACAATTGAATGTTCTTCTTCACTCCAGCCTGGCGCACCTGATTCAGCATGAGAGCCAGCAAAATAGGCACCGGGAAGCTGAATATCAATCCGAAAAAGCTGAGCTTAAGCGTATTCATAAAAATCACATCAAAATTGGGTGAAGCCAAAAACTTCTCGAAATGTTTCAAGCCCACCCACTCACTGCCCATAATCCCCTTGATCGGACTGAAGTCCTTGAATGCGATGATGGCTCCATACATCGGAATGTATTTGAAGATCAGTGTCAGGATTAGAGCTGGCGCAAGCAATACATACAGGAAATAATTCTTTTTGAGCTGCTGTAATGGATGAAAAATGGAACTCCTCTCTTTGAGGCTCTTCCCCATCCTCTTATTGGTGTTTACTGTGTTATCCAACATACGACCCCCGTTCATCATTAAAGTTTACAATTGCTCATAGTAAGGGCTTTCAATATTTACAATTGCTTATTTGATATTTTACAATTTATCAGGATATGTATCATGTAGTCAATACAAAATGTGAAAAATAATTGTGCATTTGCTTCACTTTTTTATGCATAACTCTGTTCTAATTGTAGATTCAACGGAATGAATATCCAAAAAAAGCCCGTTATATAACGTATTTCATCCTGTAACAAAGGTTTCTGCATTGGTTGTGTACGATGTAAACTTAAATGACGAATAAATCAAGAATGCGAAATACGAAATTGACAAAAACAATTATAAATTGTGCATTTGTAAATTTACAATTGCTATTTGCTTCGATATATTATACATTTGACTTAGAAAACACTTGGGACGATCAATTGACCAATAGAGGTGAGGCACGACATGGCAAAAGAGAAAGTAACGATACAGGATATCGCAGATGCTTTGGGCATCTCCCGAAATACGGCTTCCAAAGCACTGAATGATAGCGGAAACATCCCGGAAGAAACACGGAGTCGGGTGATTAAGAAAGCCATTGAATTAAGATATAAACAATTTGCTTATATGGAAAGTGAGCATGTTCTGAGCAAAACGCCGGGCAATATCGCCCTGTTAACAGAGAACCTGCCTAATACGTCTCATTTTGGATCGCTGCTAATTAGCGGTTTGGAGAAAAGAATTAGTGCTGAGGGCTATAATCTGTCCATTCATATCGTTCGTGAAGTTGATGAAGAAGCCCTTACCCTACCTAACAATTTTGATATTTCCAAAGTGGACGGCATCATCTGCATCGAGTTATTCAACCTGGAATATACCCGCCTCATCACAGAGCTCGGAATTCCGACGGTCTTTATCGATTGTGCAGCCAACATCTGTTATCCGGATTTCCATGCGGATCTGCTGCTTATGGAGAATGAACATAGCACGTATCAGTTAACCAAAAAATTAATTGATAGCGGCTACAAAAGTATCGGATTCGCAGGAGATTACAATCACTGTAAAAGCTTCAACGAACGATGGACTGGATATCACCGGGCGATGTTGGAATCGGGATTGCAGGTCGATCTAGCCCACTGCATTACAGACAATGATAAGCTGTTCTTCTCCAAACCTGGTTGGATAAGGGAACGAGTAGCTGGACTGGAGTCGTTCCCTTCCGCATATGTGTGTGCCAATGACTTCATTGCGGTAGATCTAATCAGAGCTTTTAAATTAAGAGAGGTAACGGTTCCGCAGGATATTGTGGTATGTGGATTCGATAACGCACCTGAATCAAGAATTATTGAACCTCCGTTAACGACGGTTCATATTTATAGTAACGAGATGGGGATTAAGGCAGCCGAAATGCTGTTATCCCGAATGGACAACCCCGAACAGCCTTATCAGGTCTCGCATATTGTGACTGCGCCCATTATCAGAGAGTCAACACCTGGCATCATGCCAGCCGAGCCGACTCTTGTCAGAAAATAAGATGGAGAAATGTACCATAGTCGAGTTAAAATGCACCTGATGGCGTTCTTTGAGCGAGTAAGTTGGAACCAAAAAGAAGTGGACACCCATCAGATGGGTGACCACTTCTTTTTATTTTCTAACTAACCTCTTCTAGCTGCCTCCGGTCATCCTATTCCAATATCTTATCCCTAGTTGGCTCGTCAAACTACCAGCGCTCAGCCCTTTTCCTTATTTCTCAAACGCCAAATTGCTTCAGATGATGGTCCAAGTGCTTGTAGATTCCTTTGCCCCATTCCTCGGAAGTCAGTCTTCCAAAAAAAGGATGGGGAAATGCGCCATTTTTGAGACCTTCACGTTGTATCGTCAATATATTTTGTTTGAGCTTTTCTTTTTCTACTTCAAACTCTCTTGTATCCACAATCATCATGCTTGGAATCGTAGACATATTGCGGGGAAGTGGCTTGTCATTATAAAAAATGGGTTTTGCAAACTTTCCGACCAGTATGCCTAGCAAGCTTCTTGAGGAACGGGCTTTTCCCGTTGCTATGTCTTGAAATGAAGAGCAATGAGCAAGCATTTGAGCAGCATTCATACGCCCCCACCCAGGTTGAACATCTTGGTTTAATTGATCAATGCGTCCCAAGATTTCTTTTGCAGCCGATAGATCAAAAATTGTTTTCACTAAGACATAAGCCTCCTAACCTTTACAAGAAAAGAATTCACAATGAAATATTACCATATTATTCAAGTGGAATGTGGATTAAACCAGCCTACCCTTTAATGATTAAAACAGCCAATCACAATGATCGGCTGCTTCCTATTGTTATTGAGCTATCGCGGAAGTCCAGTTCTTCTCTTATTTAGTCACCATAGGCGTCTCCGCCTTACTACTGTTCGCTCTATTAAACAGTAAGATAGCCAGAAGTAAAGCTATGCCGACAGCAGCAAATCCCAACCAGTTCAGATACAGGACAGACGTACTGCGAATGACGAGACCGCCTACAGCAGATCCCAGTGCAAAACCAAATTGAATGAATGACGTATTTACGCTAAGAGCAATGTCTGGATTTCGAGGCGCTAGAGTAACTAAGTATAGCTGCTGGGCTGGGGAGATACTCCATGTTGATAGCATAAAAATCATCAAAATCAAGATGAATGCCAGGAGATGGACACCCGCTAGGGCGAACATAAGGAGCGTGACCCCCTGTAACAAAAGCCCGAGAAGAATGGTGAATTTGGTGCCCTTGGCATCTGCCAAATGTCCACCTACTCTTGATCCTACAAAGCTGCAAATACCTGCAAAAAATAGAACAGCACTAATCTCGGTCATGGTAAGAGAGGATGTCTCTTGCAAGAATGGCGTAATATAAGTAAATAGTGTGGCGTAACCGCCGACATACAACAATGTCACTATCAAAGACATCAGAATAGTCGGGTTTTTGAGAATAGAGAGCTGCATACCAAGGGTAACCTTTTCTTCTTCTTTGATGGCTGGAACCATTTTATAGATAACTAGTAATGGAAGAATACTTAATACACCAATTAGAATAAACAAGACTCTCCAGCCGAACATCTCACTAAAAAATGTGCCTATAGGGACACCGAGCACTAACGCGCTGCTAAGCCCCATCAAAATGATACCGATGGCATTGCCCCTTTTTCCCTTCTCAACCAGTCGAGTCGCTACGGCCATGGCGACAACGGTAGCCATACCTCCACTAGCTCCCTGGATTACACGGATCCATAACAATGTCTCATAAGCAAGATCTGCAAACATGAGTCCGTTGCTGACAATAAATACACCGAGGGTTGTCATCAGTAATTTTTTGCGATCTGCATTGATCGTAAGTGTGATCAATATCGGGGAGACAATGGCCGCAGCGAGAGCAAACACCGTGACTAGTAGCCCGGCTTCGGAAGTAGATACCCCTAGGTCCATGGCCATCATCTCAATGACTCCCGTAATAATATATTCAACGGTCCCGATCAAAAAAACAGCCAGTGCCAGGACATAGATAATGCCTTTATTTTTCATTTCACGTCACTCCACCTTCTCATTAACTATTTCGTATTGGAATTTGTATCTCAATCAATTTTGCATCTCGTTCCGGAGATAACGGTAAATACAGTTCCCTGCCCGGTTCGCTTTCCTTGATCTGATAGTTATTATTTTCGATCCATTTCGCTAAATGCACACAGGCCGCACCATCAAATTTGGAATCGGAATGAAAAGCCATTGTGGCCATCATCGGTTCAGGAGGAATTATTCGCAGCTGAAATGGCTCTGGAGAGGATTGAAGCTCACAGGTTAAAAAATATCCCACTTCAAACTCAAACTCATCTTCTTTTCCGTCGACGTCTTTCCACAACACAACCTGAGGGCCTTGAATCTGCTGCCGCAATTCGGTTGTTACTAACAGATCGAATTGACGAAATAATTCTGGTATGTCATCTTCTCTTCCGTATGCTTTTTGATAAAGGAAGGTTTGAGCAGCTTCTGCTTTGATTCGGATGTCTTGACCCGTTTCGAATTGCCCCTCCCTTTCGATGAGCTGCATGCGCTCTTCAATCCTGACAAGTTTCGCTTGTTCCGTATCAATGATTTGCTGGATTTCGCTTCTTTTCAGCCTAAACATGCCTTGAATGTTCTCCAATGTGATATCTTCCTGGAGCAGCTGTGTAATCTGAGGTAATGTAAAACCCAACTCCTTATACATCAAAATCCGGTTGAGCTCCAGAAGCTGATCTGCGGAATAGTAACGATATCCCGTATGGTGATCTACTTTTCTTGGCTTGAGTATGCCAATCTGGTCGTAATAACGCAGGGTTTTAAGAGAGACCTTGCTTAACCTGGAAAATGCACTGATTTTAAACAACATATCATCTCCAATCGATAACTTAAGGTGAGTATACAGTTTCCTGTGCAGGGGAAAGTCAAGGAAGTGAATGCATTTTTTATTTTAGTCGAACAAAAGCAGCCGATCATGTTGATCAGCTGCTTTGTCATGTAAAAGGCGCTATCCTTTTTAGCGATCACTATAATTGTGCTTTTCAATAACTCTATTTTACACAATGAAAAATAAAAGATCGACTTTCAGCATTTGCGTATTTAAATTCCCAGTCCCCATATGTTTCAATTTTAGAAAAACCGGCTTGTCTCAGTGACTCATCCAATTCTCCTTGCTTTCGAAATCGTATCTGCATTTTTTCATGAACAAGGACTTCATTTGTTTTTGTATTTTTCACAGTTTCATAGAACGTATAAACATCTTGCTCAAACCCCTCATATTCTGTATAGATTTCAAGAGGATCTCCACTTAGCCTGTCTTCGGCTACATCAGGACTCATATCCTTCTCCCACTCTTCCCACACTTTTACCAGAGGATTTCTTGTATCAAAAATAAAGTGACCGCCAACTTTCAGAGATCGGAATACGTCTGAGATCACTTGTTCCCAACTATCATCTGTAAGAAATACCTGTGCAACATTGGCAGTCATAATAACCGCGTCATACGTATTGGTTTGTAAATTGGAGCTGTCTCCTACAATCCAGTTCACATGGCCTGAATCATCCTTACTTCTCGCCAGTTCAATCGCTTCTTCATGGGGATCGATGGCTGTGATTGTATATCCGTTTTGAGCAAGATGTGTAGTCCACCTTCCTGTTCCACAGCCTAAGTCCGCTATAGACTCCACGTTCAAGCTCTTTAGCAATGCAAGGAAAAATTCATCATCTTTTCCCCAAAGGTTAATCTGGTCATATACTAATGGAATCATAAATATTGTTTCCCACTTTCTATATCGTTTTGTGCGATGAATCTGGATATGACATAAGTATAAACAGATATTCCTGAAATGGTTCATTTTATCTGCCCGTTAGATGAATAATAGCAACCAATCACAAGGAATGCACGGAAACATTAGGAGATTCTTCACGTTGACTTATCCCTATTTCCTCATTATAATTCGGACATCGAGAGCCAAGCCAAAAATTGCTGGCCACGGTTGCCAATGCCATGCCCCGGTTCAGAAGGTTCGCTTTCGAAGTATAAATCTTGTCTATAAACAAACTCAAAAGTGAAAGATGTGAATGAACGATGAGTAAACAGAAGCTGTACTACGGTAAAGATATCGAAGTAATGTTTGATTCCGAGGTATGCATTCATTCCGGTATTTGCGTAAAGGGCCTCCCTGGTGTATTTGATTTGAGCAAACGTCCTTGGGTAAATCCCGATGGCGATACTTCAGAGGCCATTGCCCGGCATATTGACACATGTCCAAGTGGAGCATTGACGTATAAACGTCTGGACGATGAATATCTAACAAGGAAAGAGGGATGAACATGCATCATGTAGAACATGAACCTGCTAATAAAAGATTTCTTATTCAAGATAATGGTGACATTGCTGCGGTAATGACATATGTAATCTCAAGTCCAGAGCTGTACATTATTGATCACACGTTGGTTGAAAATGCTTACCGGGGACAAGGGCTTGGCGACAAGCTGCTCAAAGCTATGGTGGAATACGCACGGGAAAACGGTATTAAGATTTTACCTTTATGCCCGTTTGCTAAGGGACGTTTCGACCGCATCCCTGAATATGCGGATGTTCTCAATTAATAACCATTGATGACCATATTATGAGAAAAGAGCCAGAGAGTACGAGATCTCTTCGTCCCCTCTGGCTCTTTTGCATTAATTGCTCCTGTCATTTTGGTGGGCATCTTCATGAAAGTAATGTTCAAATTGTTTTTTCATTCTATTTGCTACCACGTGGGTGGAACGCGAATGCACAATGGCTGATATGACAAAATACAGAGAGACTATTGTAATAATAAAATAAATGGTAACCAACGGAAAACTCCTCTCTAATAGTTGGATGTTCGAAAATCCTCTGGTTCTATATGGCTTTTAGATAAGCCGTAATCTAAACGATTGTCCACTCTTTTACCATTCAACTTGATCAAAACGCATATCTTTATAGTAGAACTCTTTATCATGATCCGTAATCTTACGCAGAACTTTGCATGGATTCCCAACAGCAATTACATTCGCAGGAATATCCTTGGTTACTACACTCCCAGCACCGATGACACTCCCTTTACCAATCGTGACTCCTGGTACAATAATCGCTCCGCTCCCGACCCACACCCCATCCTCAATGACCACGGGTAATGCAAACATCCCGCCTTCTTTGCGCTTTTCTGGGTGTACAGGATGATTCGTTACAGCAATCGTAACATTCGGGCCAAACATGACATCATTACCAATCGTAACTTTGTAGTCATCAACCACCGTTAGATTGAAGTTAATATACACATTATTTCCTACAGTCGTATTGGAACCGTACGACATGCGAATGGGAGGCTCCAACCATACATGTTCTCCGATACTTCCAAATAGTTGTTTCATTAACATTTTGCGCTTTACAACATCATCCGGATGCAATTGATTAATTTCATAGCATATCGCCTTACCACGCTGGCGTGCTTTTGCCAACTCCTCAGCCTCTTTCGGATAATTAGCATCATCATCGGTGAATAATTGCTTGCTGGCCATTCGTTCTTGAATATTCATACTATATTCTCCTTTATACTTGCGTTAGATTTATTAAAGTAACCTTGCGAACCTCTCCGTTTTGATCAGGTTTAGGCAAAGTTTCTGGTTAGATTATTCAGCCACTTATACTGTCGGTATCGCATTAAAGCAATGGGTAGTTTAATGATCTCGTCTAAGCTGATGAAGGTATACAGTAGAATCGGCGGTACATGCCACACAAATGCACTTAGGTAACTAAGCGGCAGAATGATGAACCACATGACAACGGTGTCACACCAAAATCCAAATTTGGAATCACCACCAGCCGTGAATATACCCGCTATCGTTGTAGAGTTTATTGATTTGGCTATACAATAATACGCACTAATGTACAGCATGCCATCTAGGTAACTCTGAGCAGTTGCATTCAAATTCGCAACGGAATATACCAACGGTTTAATGAGCAGAATCATGCAGCCGGCAATCACTCCAAACCATAAAGCATAAAAACACATTTTGTTGCCAGCATATTTTGCTTTCTCCAATTCACCTTGTCCCAAATACTTCCCAACAAGTACAGAGCCCCCAGTAGCGATGCCTCCACAGAGAACCACTGCCAGATTTTTAACGACAGACGCTATTGAATTTGCGGCTACCAGATCGGAGTTCACATGGCCTATTATTGCAGCAGTAGCGGTAAGTGCCCCTCCCCAGACCATATAATTCCCCTGCACAGGCAGCGTATACTCCAAGAAATCCTTTAATAGATTTCGTTGAATGCTATCCCGTACGGGTAATCGAAAACGAATGGGTCCTTTGATGATGGAGTGAAGTATGCAGCAGGTTAGTTCAACAACCCTCGCTAATACAGTGGCAAGCGCTACCGCAGATATGGCCACTTCGGGTCTGGATGGGAATAATACAAAAATGCAAATGGCATTGAGCAAAATGTTTAAAATCAAACCTAAGGAACTAATCCACGCACTAAGTTTTGCATTCTCCATACTTCGAATCACACTGAGATACATCTGTGATATTCCCATCACAAGATAAGAAAAGGAATTCATTTGTAAAAACCTTGAGCCGTATTGAATCAGTTCGGCATCATTGGTGAATAAACGCATAAGTGTATCTGGCAGAAAGAAGGAAGATAAGAAAAACAATATGGAGACACCAAAGGAAAACATACAGGCGATGCTCAAAATGCGCTGTATGGTCGAAGTATCTTTCTTCCCCCAGTATTGCGCAGTGAGGATACTAGCTCCCGCTGACATCCCCATATAAAACAAGGATAATGCAAAAGTAATTTGCCCTGCGAGTGATACAGCTGACATTGCAGATTGACTGATCATCCCCAGCATAAGTACATCAACAGATATTACGGTTGCTGATATTAAATTTTGTAACGCAATGGGAATGACGAGCGTCATTAACTCCCGATTAAAATCACGATTGCCAGATCCCAGATGTTGAATGCGGTTTCTCACCTATATCCTGTCCTCTCGGCTGATTTCACAATATAAGGATAGGATAATATCGTTGTTGTATCCATCAATATTGGCTATAATTTTATAAAAATCGTATATTTTCAAAGGACGGTCTCTTTGATGACAAATTTAGAGGTGTTTTCTGATTTATCCGAACGTTTGGATTATAACCTTCCTGATCTACCGCTCTATGTCCGGAAGGGAAGCCTACATCAATTTAACAATTATGCAGCAGTAGCGCACTGGCATGTGGACATCGAGTTTATCTATGTATTGCAAGGATCGATGGATTTCTCTGTTAATGGAACTATTACTCGATTGCATCAAGGTGATGGACTTTTTGTGAACAGCCAGCGTTTGCATTACGGTTATTCTCTTGCAGACCAAAACGATTGTTTATTTCTTGTCGTCGTCATTCATCCCTCTATCCTTGGCGAGAAGACTTCATATATTCAATCCTACTGGGGAGAAAAGTTTGGTTTGACGATGGCTGATTTTCTAGTCCTTACAGATCAGGTGGATTGGCAACGAAGCATATTACGGTCCATTCAAGAAATCTATCAAGAAATGCATAAAACACACACTCCTCTCAATCCGCTTCGTCTGGCATCGCAAGCTTTATCTTTGTGTGCAACGATAGGGGATCATTTACAACCAAGCACTGGGCAACCTGGAGTATTGATGCATGTTCAAGAAATGACACGTTTCATTCATCAAAACTATGATCAAAAAATAACGCTTGAGGAGATCGCATCTGCAGGAGCCATTTGCAGAAGTCGGTGCTGTACATTGTTTAACAAGTATGTAGGTCAGACACCCAACAATTATGTCACTCAATATCGCCTTCAAAAAAGTTGCGAAATGTTAAAAGAGACACAACGATCTATAAGTGAAATTGCACTTGCCTGCGGTTTTCAAAGTGCTAGTTATTTTTCATCGATTTTCCGGAAACAGATGGGGGTAGTTCCGCAACATTATCGAAAACAAGCTAATGAATAACCACCCCAATGTGAATCAGGTAAATAAAAAACACTCAAAATGATACGAATGTAATGACGGGATCGAAGATACAGAAACAGCACCGTATCCTCCGTTTAAGAAGAACATGGTGCTGTATAACCGCTTGAAGACTCATGAGCTTAGATGTTTTCCTTTATCCAAGAACGCAGCTTATCAGCATAGAAAGAGCGCTCTACTGGATCGGACTGTGAACCCTTCGACAGATAAAGCTGATCATTCCTATATCTAGGGTAAACATGGAGATGATAATGCCACACGTCTTGATTGCCAGCTGGTTCATTGTGCTGCCTTGTAGAAATCCCTTCACATCCATACGTACTTTTCATCGCAAGTGCTGTAAGCTGAGCCGCGCGGTGAATTTCAACAGCGTAATCCGCAGGTAGCTCATAGATGTTCTCGAAATGTTGATTGGGCACCACAAGAACATGTCCTTTATTGTTGGGCCACCATTTGCCCGCTATAAATGCCGTTACCTTTTCATTCTGATAGATAATATCCCTTTGTTTTGTTCCCTGGTCAGGTCTTTCGATGCCCCAAATACAGCAAAATGGACATTCGTACCCTTCGGGCTTGTGTGAAAATAATGCTGTCATCTCTATATCGCATCCCCTCTTCTATTTTTCCAATCAACTAATAGACACTGGCAACTTCAGGCTCGACCACTTTCCATGATCCAATTCCGGGAGGACATATCCCTCCGTAATGTCTTCGTACAAGCTTAGAATACTTCATGTACGTCTCATAGAAATGTAGGTTTCCAAAAAACGTACTATATTTACTCCTAAAATCAAAATATAGTAATATACCCATATCATGATAAATATAAGGAGTGGAAACTATACTAAAAAGTAAGTCTGTGAGCATATTTACTATTGTTTGTTTTGTCCTTATCATGGGAGGTTGTAGCTTCATGTCTCATTCTCGAGAAGAAGCTCAAGCCATTAACAAGGCTATGAATGCAGGAGAAATGTATTTTAAAGAAAAATACGACCTCAACGTTGAATTTACACGTCACAAATTTAATCCGCCCGATCTTGGTACGGACATTGGGCTTTATGGATATTTGAAAGGAGATACGGATACCGAGGTGTTTCTCCTCATTAACTATGAGACGCTCGAAGTCGTCACTGTGGGAGTTCCCAAAGAACTAATTAAAAGATAGGAGATAACTGAGCCATGTTCTTGAGGCTCTTTCTAATATTTATCCAAGAGACCCCCTTCTTTTTTTCCAAAAAAGTCAAATATCCAAAAACAAAAGTATAGTCTTGCTAAGCTACTCTGCCTGTTAGTTGAACAAAAGCAGCTAATCACACCGTGTCAGCTGCTTTCAATGTCGTATTAAGCTAACTTTACCCGATACTTAAATCCTCGGTTGTTGAAACCACACTAATCATCCAACTTTCGATGTTGAATGATGTATTCGTTTCCATTCCATTATATCCCTGCTTGTTAGTTCAATATGAGACGGCAGCTGAGCTTAAGTCAACTACCGTTGTGCTGATTGAACATTCGTTACCCGTTAACATAATGGGCACTATTTTTTTATATCTTCATTAATCTTTTGTTTATATAAAATTATGGCAAGAGGCAAATTAATCATTCCAAGAGTGAAAGAAGACACCATAGATATCCATTGAGGTATTGTAAGATAATAATTCGGTTTTCCATCTCCTACTGGTCCTACTTTGGGTTGGTAGCTATCCCACCATTCATATAAGAAACCAACAACAGGTGCTAGTATGCAAACTACACTTGCAGCGATATGTAACACATACCTATTCAACCCTAATCCCTCCGCTTCATCTATTTATGTCTAGAACCCTCTTTACATTATATGTAATCTAAAAGTTGGAAGTCGCACTAACCTGTACGTTTGATTAACATAAAGACAGCCGGCGCATTAGCCGGCTGCCTGCATGAATTATATGTTTCAAGCTAAGATCACGATTCCATAAGCTCTATTTTTTTAATCAGAGATGGACCCCCATCCACTTCTCCTACGAAGAAATAGACCCAGCTATTCAGGTAGGCCCTGGAACGTTTTCCCGCGTGTCAGTACCTGGCTCTGATCTGCCCAACGGATCTGAACTGAACGGGAAGTGAACAGATCTGGTCCGTCTGAGACTTGAAAATGCAGATGCGCTTCACTGGAGTTACCGGAATTACCAAGCTGCCCGATGAGATCTCCCTGCTTGACTTTATCCCCTGTCTTTACGGCTGCACTCCCCTCCTTGAGATGTGCGGTGATGCTGTATTCCCCATTTCCATGATCGATGACGACAACATTCCCTGCCGGCTCTTCAGCATTCATCACGCCTGGCGTGTTATCCGGAATGTCATTTTTGACTTCAACAACCGTCCCATCTGCAGCTGCATAGAGCGGCTCACCAAAAGCATAATAGTTTTCATTCACAGCGGCCTCCCCTTGATAACTTGAATCTTCCTTTGTGCGAATAATGTCCAGTGCGTAACGCTGCGTTTCATGCGCATAATGATAATTGGACATCACATCATTTCCTCCCCAGAACACGAACCATTCCCCCTTCATAGGAAACTGAAATTCGGTCTTGGTAAATGTCTTGTCTGTCTCCTCATACGTTTCAAGTGGCTGGATTAACAGCCCGTCAATCTGATGATCTTCGGCAAAATAGGCCTGTATTCCTCTGGTCCCCGTCTGATCCTTCCAGGAATGCTCCATCAGGTTGTTCATTTTGACTTTCGTAACCTGTTCCCAGGAAGTGACTCCCTCTGTGAAGCTGTCCACAGACGTCTTAAACTCTTCCAGCGATATCGTTTCCTTGAGTTCCGGGCTCATTTGATTATAAATGTCCTCCTTCGAACCATTCATCAATGTATCTATGAAATGTTCAGGTGTAATCATCACATCCTCCTCTGCTGAGTTCGTCTCATCTTTATTGGTGTTTTCTGCGGCTGGCGACGCACTGGAAGTCTGTTCTGCTGACGGCCGTTCCCTCTGGTCAGATGATTCTGTAGTGCCGCAGGCAGACAAAAGTACACACGCACCAAGTGCTGCGGCAAACAGTTTCCAGCTCTTATGACTTCTCCATAAGTCTTTTTGCACAGCATAACCTGCTTTCATCCGTTCCTTTTGAATGAACATTTTGGCCCGCTTCCTGTTTCCCATATGAATTCTATTCACTTCCCCGCACCCCTTCTGTAGAACGATTTCTTTCCAATCCAGTGTACAAAACCAATCTTATCCTCCGTCTAACCTCCTCTTACGTCTATCATAACTTTGAGGCATGCTGCTGCTTCATAATTAAGATTCTGTTAAGGTTGCCGGCACGCTGTACGGCCCTTCTGAATGGTATGATAGATCAAATAGACCAACACAGATGAACATAAGGAACCGCTAATATATACATAAAAATAGGGAGGATCTTTTACGTCATGGATAACGTTTCAATCCTGCTTGTTGATGATGAACAGGCGATTTTACATATGTTAAAAACGGTTTTACTCAAGGAGCAATTCGTAGATATTGACACGGTCACCACAGGTGAAGAAGCGATTGCCGCTTGTGAAAAGAAAACCTATCACTGCATCGTGCTGGACGTCATGCTGCCAGGCAGAAGCGGGCTGGAAATTTGTCCTTTTCTGCGCCAATTGACCGATGCACCGATTCTCTTTTTAACTGCCAAAACAACGGATTATGACAAGTTGACCGGCTTCGCGGTTGGGGGAGACGATTATGTTGTTAAACCGTTTAATCCACTTGAAGTGGTCGCACGAATGAAATCACTGCTGAAGCGGTATTTACCCAGACAGACAGAATCAGGTAGACAACTTCCGAATCATGACGTAAGTACGTCACCATCTTCCCCGCAGGAAGGGATCTATGATTACGGACGCTTTCAGTTGAACGAGCACGCCGGTGAACTCAGAGTTGATGGTCAGCTGGTAGGCTGTCCCGCTCTGGTGTATCAGCTGCTGCTCTTTTTCTGCAAACATCCCAATCGCATCTTCACCAAATCCGAATTGTACGAGCGGGTATGGGAATCGGAAGCCATCCGTGACGACAATACGGTCATGGTTCATATTCACCGAATTCGTGAGCGTATTGAAGCCGATCCCTCCAGGCCTGAACTGCTGGTGAATGTCCGTGGATTGGGATATAAGCTCGTTCTGCCCGAGGAGGAGCCCCGAAGATGAGCATCCGTCGCAGATTGATGACACGGTTCATTGGCCTGCTTGCGGGTGCTGTAATTCTGATCCTGGTTCTCGGTGGAAGCATCGCATACTGGGTCATCCAACAATTGAATGAAGCCAGCCTTGTTGAAGATTTTGCCTCTGTCGGACTCGAACAACTGATCAGTACCGCAGAGATTTTGCCGGACGGTACCGTTCAATATGATCCCGCGCTGCTAAAGCGTGTGGAGGAGAACAACGGCTGGCTGCAGGTTCTCGATGAGCAAGGCCGTGTGGTGGATGCCTTTCATACCCCTTCCGATGTCCCGAATCACTATAAACCCGGAGAACTTCTATCCTATTGGGAAGGAAAAAAGCCCTTTCCCTACCAGCTCTATTTACTCATAAGGGAAAGAAAGGGGATCAACTTCACCCTACTGTACGGGGAGAGCAATCAGGTGGTAACACTTTTGGATCAAGTCTACACCAGCGGAAGTTATGCCGACGGCAAGCTGGTACTGCCCACCGAGCAGCAGGATATCCTTCGCTCGGCGGATGCCTATCTTGAGATTTTGGATGAGCAGGGACATGTCCTTACTTCTTTCAACAAACCTGCGATGGGCACGCCGGACAGCTACAGCATTCAGGACCTGATTCTGCGCACACGATACCCCACCAGGTATGGAATAAACACGGTAACCCTTTATGATGAACAGGATCAATCGACCTGGATGCTGAGTGTTCCTCTTCCCAGCAGTCAAGCAGGCATGAACGAGAATCCCTTCGGTTTTATTTTTGGTCCTGCCCTGGCAGCCCTTTTGGTATCCATCATCATCCTGCTTGTGCTGCTTGCATTCTGGTATGCCAATCGCTTCGGTTATCCCATGCTGCATATGCTTCAATGGCTGCAGCGGCTTGAACATGGACACTACGAAGAACCGGCTGGCACCTGGGGCAAGCCACGCAGCCAGAAGCGTAACGGAAAATGGCGTCAAAAATATCGGGTATATGCGGAAGTGCTGCACTCTATCCAGTCGTTGTCGAGCACACTTAAACGTGATGAAGAACTCCGCAGACAGACCGACTCTCTGCGCGAGGAGTGGATTGCTGGAATAACTCATGATCTGAAGACACCTCTGTCATCCATCCAGGGATATGCACACATGCTGGAAGCTGAGAAATACAACTGGACATCCGAGGAAATACGAGAATTTGCGGGTATCATGCTGGATAAATCCATGTACATGGACCGGCTGGTGAACGACCTGTCCATGACATACCGTCTGCGCAGCGGTGGATACCAACCTCCTGTCGAGCAAACAGACGTAAATGCGCTACTTCAAGATCTTGTACATCGTGCCGATCGTAACCCGGCTTATGGAGAAGGCCGTATTACATTCGAACCTGCCACAGTCGCGGTGCATGGTTATGTCCATATCCCGTCCTTCGAACGAATTGTCGATAATCTCACCGCCAACGCCCTGCTGCACAATCCACCAGAGACGAAGCTGACCGTTCGTGTTGAGCCAGGTGAGCAGGACGGCAATTTCATCATTCAATTTGCCGATGATGGCCGCGGAATGGATCAGGAGACGGTATGGAGGCTGTTCGAACGATACTATCGCGGCACGGATACGGCGACATCCGATGTTGGATCAGGCCTCGGCATGGCGGTAACCAAAGGGCTGATTGAGGCCATGAAAGGCCGAATCGACGTTCAATCCCATCTGGACCAGGGAACCACCATACGATTAATATTTGATCGTCATTCGGATAAAGCTAAATAAAACTCCGCTTGACCTTTTGATTTTCAGTATATATAATCGACACTCAATAACACCTGTTCCAATATATTGATATGGATCTCAAGTTCATTTCAATTTAAATAACTTTGCATATTGGCGATGACCAGAGACATGATTTCGTTTGCGTGCTGCCCAGAGAGAGAAGGGATTGGTGAAACCTTCTTCAGCGAACGGAGCGGAATTACCCCTCTGCAGCCGTGACCTCGAACCTCAGCTTGGCGGACTTCCCATGGAAGTACCGTCTGGTTGTCAGTAGAGTTCACCGCCTGATCCCCGATAACGGATCCCAATGAGGGTTATGATGTTTTCTGTTTTGCGGCGGCTGGCCGATGCAGGGGATATTCATAACCAAATTAGGGTGGAACCACGAGCTGAGCGCACTCGTCCCTTTTCCGGGACGGGTGTTTTTTGCGCTTCCATTTCAAACATTGGAGAGTGGTTTGCATGAGTAATCAACAAGGTAACCCTATTGAGATTCGCCTTCAAGGTGGAGCAGTTCGTTCGTACGAGGCAGGCATAAGTGTCGGAGAAGTCGCTTCGTCCATCAGTACTAGCTTGGGTAAACAGGCCATCGGAGGCATTGTGGACGGTGTAAACGTTGATCTGGACATGAAGCTTGAACAGGACTGCGAACTCGTCATTGTTACACTGGACAGCGAGGAAGGACTGTATCGTTATCGTCATAGTACTGCGCATGTGCTCGCCCAGGCCCTCAAGCGTATCTACGGTGCGGAACAAGTCAAGCTGGGGATTGGCCCCGTCATTGAAGATGGCTTTTATTACGATGTGGATCTGGAACATGCTTTGTCCATCAGTGATCTGGCTGCCATTGAGCGGGAAATGAACAAGATTGTGCAGGAAAATGAGAAGATCAGCCGCCGGATAGTTAGCCGTGAGGAAGCCCTTCGCTTGTTCGAAGAAATTCAGGATCCTTATAAGCTTGAGCTGATCCATGATTTGCCGCTGGATGCGGAGCTTTCGATCTATGATCAAGGGGAGTTTTTTGATCTGTGCCGTGGCCCACATCTTCCGTCCACTGGCCGGATCAAAGCCTTCAAGCTGCTGAATGTGGCAGGGGCTTACTGGCGGGGCGATTCGAACAACAAAATGCTGCAGCGAATCTACGGCACTGCCTTTCCAAGCAAAGCCCAGCTGGACGATCACCTGCACATGCTGGAGGAAGCCAAGAAGCGGGATCATCGCAAGCTCGGCAAAGAGCTGGGTTTGTTCATGTTCTCGGAGGAAGCGCCGGGGATGCCCTTCTATCTCCCGAAAGGCATGACGATCCGTACAGAACTGGAGCAATTTTCACGCGAGCTGCAGCTGCAGGAAGGGTATCAGGAGGTTCGAACTCCTCTTATGATGAACAATCGTCTGTGGGAGCAATCCGGTCATTGGGAGCACTATAAGGACAATATGTATTTCTCAGAAGTGGATGACGCTACATTTGCTCTGAAGCCGATGAACTGCCCAGGGCATATGCTGATTTTCAAAAATGCACTTCATTCCTATCGCGAGCTTCCCATTCGCATGATGGAATTTGGCCAGGTTCACCGTCATGAATTCTCGGGTGCGCTGAACGGCATGATGCGGGTACGGACATTTTGTCAGGATGATGCCCATCTCTATGTCATGCCGGAACAGATTGAGGAAGAGATTAACCAGGCGATATCCCTGATCGGACGTATGTACGATATTTTTGGTTTCGAATACACAATTGAGCTATCCACTCGTCCTGAAGACTCCATGGGGTCGGAAGAGCTATGGGATCAGGCGGAACGCGCCCTGCAAAATGTACTGGATCGTCGCGGCGTGAAATACCGCATCAATGAAGGAGATGGAGCCTTTTATGGGCCGAAGATTGACTTCCATATTCTCGATGCACTGAAACGCAGCTGGCAGTGCGGAACAATCCAGCTTGATTTTCAAATGCCGGAGAAATTCGACCTCACTTATGTTGGCGAGGACAGCCTGAAACACCGTCCGGTCGTGATCCATCGTGCCATCTACGGCTCTATCGATCGCTTCATTGGCATTCTGACTGAGCATTATGCGGGTGCGTTTCCACTCTGGCTCGCTCCGGTTCAGGTGAAGCTGCTCCCGGTATCCGATCACTATGCGGATTATGCCATGCAGGTACAGAGTCAATTGCGAGCAGCAGGCATTCGGGTTGAAACAGATCTGCGCAGCGAGAAGCTGGGGTACAAAATTCGTGAAGCTCAGATGGAAAAAGTGCCTTACTCGCTCGTACTCGGGGAAAATGAGAAAAACGCCCTGTCTGCCTCTGTCCGCGCATACGGCCAGGGAGATCAAGGCGTTCAGAGCATTGAATCATTCATCCAGGAAATACACCAAGCTGTGCAAGCAAAAGCCTAAAATGTCTATCATAGCGAGTTAACGCAGATGATATAAGCAGACGAGTGTACTATGATCACCTTTGATCATTTACTGAGATGAAGAACCGATCCTGCACCTCAGCTTGGGCTCATCCCAATTTTTCATCAGGCTTTAGCCCAACCTGCTGTTCGCTCCATGTCCAGAAACGTTCAGTCACAGCATCATCGACAGCATGTGCTTTGAGCTTCTGCTCTTTCTTTTGATAAAAGTAACGTCCTGTAATTTCTGCTACTTCCGGGCTGGTGGCCAAATAAATCGCCGTTTGGGCCCCCTCCTCGGGAGACAGGAAAAAAGGGAGCTTACCGATAAAGGCCATGATGCGTGTACCAAAACCGGTATTACGATCCACGCCGATGCTTGTACCTACTGCACCCGGATGCAGACAATTCACCGTGACTCGGCTATTCGCCACTTTGCGGGACAGCGCACGGGTGAACAGTACGTTGGCCAGCTTGGACTGAGCATAGCTTTTAATCGGGTTATAGCCCTTCTGCAGATGCGGGTCGTCGAAGTGAATCTTGCCTGCTTTGTACGCACCGGATGAAACATTCACGACTCGTCCCTGCTCCGCAGCCTGCAAAGGCTGGATCAAGAGCAATGTGAGCAGAAAATGTCCCAGATGGTTAATTCCGATGCTCTGCTCAAAACCATCCGAGGTCTCCTGTCTTTTCAGCATGACTACGCCGGCATTATTCACCAAAACGTCAAGCGTACTGTAGCGTTCACGGAAGGAGCGGGCAAAATGGCGGATGCTCTGGGTGGAACCCAGATCACACAGGATTAGCTCAATCGCAGTAGAGCCTGACTCGCGCAGGGCCTCTTGCAGAGCCTGCTGTCCGCGCTTCTCGCTGCGGCAGGCCATAATCACCCTATAGCCTTGCCTTGCAAGTTGAATGGTGGTTGCGAGCCCCATGCCGGAATTTGCTCCGGTTACAATGGCTGTTTTCATGGACATCGGATACTTCCCTTCTGAACCCGGGTTCAATGATTGGATGAATGGACAGAATCCTGCCTTCCACGGAAAAGAGGCACTCCGAGTAACAATATGAGATAATGAAGTTATCACATCTTGGTTTCCATGGGAGGACAGGTATGCTGACCAAAGACGATTTTAAAAAAATCAAAAAAGAAGCAAAGCTTGAAATCGCGGCACTGGAACAAGAGTATCATCATATGGGACAGGAACTCGATTCACCGCAATGGGATCAGCGTAAACATCGAAGATATGCATCCCTTGTCATTGAATGCTGCTCCATTCTTGAACACATGTTAAAACAGCTGTATCAAAGCATCTATCAAAAAAAGTTTAATTCGACCGAGCTGATGAAAACTCCTGCTTACCGTGCAAGGTCCAATATGGGGATCATACAGGCCGAATTAAATAAACAACAGATCGCCCTGAAACCTGGGAAAGAAAACATGGAACATGCTCTTAGTCAGGTCTTCCAGGCGAGGAACAAGCTCATTCATGAGAACTTCTCCTTTGACTCCATCGTCAAGGAAGGCATGCGGGCTGAGGAAACCTTTGAAGCGATGCTGGATACGATCCAGAAGTACAGAAAACATTTAAAATATCTTCGTCCAGAATAAGCGCAAGCCATATCATCCAAAAGGAGGTGGACCGGACTCGATCCGGAAACCTATGAATCATCAGACAACAGATTTAACTGTGCTGCATCTCAATATCCCTACACCTTCGGGAAACAGCCCAATCTACCCGGTCATGCTGCGCGATGAGGACGGCATCACTCTCGTGGACACAGGCATGATTGGCCAATTCGCCGGTCTGGAAGCCGCACTGAATAAGGAAGGTGTACAGCTGGTAGATGTTAAACGCATCATTTTGACCCATCAGGACATTGACCATATTGGTAATCTGGGCGCCCTGCTGGATGCGATTCCCGGACTTGAGGTCTGGGCACATGCAGATGAGATTCCCTATATTAAAGGTGAAAAGCCATTGATCAAGTTCACGCCTGAACGTAGAGCCATGCTTCCCGCACCCGTGCTTGCCCAGGCCGATCAGCTTCTCTCCCAGCTGCCTGAGATCGAGATCAGCAGAGTATTGGAAGATGGGGACATGCTGCCGCTTCAAGGAGGAATTCAGGTCATCCATACACCTGGACATACCCCGGGGCATATCTGCCTGTACTTCCGTGAATCGGAATTCCTGCTGGCTGCCGACGAACTGCGTGTCGTGGATGATGAGCTAGTGGGACCTGCACCACCTGCAACACCGGACATGCCTGAAGCGCTGAGAAGTTTGAAAAGACTGACCGGCCTTAAACTGAACAAAGTGCTCTGTTACCATGGCGGCGAATACACAAATGAACCAAGCGAGTATATCGCCAAACTTGCAGAAAGCGCAGATTAATTGGCAGTATCCAACTGCTATGTGCTTCCATATATATTACAATCAAGGGGCTGTCCCAAAGTCATGAACTTGACGGGACGCCCCTTTTTCTATTTTAACGAACAGGATCCGGATTCTATTAGAAGCATGCTGAGCTCCACTTTTTGTAATGGAATCCCGATGCAGGCGCTTAACTCTCCGGTGTAAGCACAATGATGTGGTCGTCCCCATCCCTCGGAGTTCCTCGTCCGTCCCGATTGTTCGTCAGAATATATAACTTCCCGTCTTCTCCGGCAGTCACGTTACGAATGCGTCCCCACTCATCTTCAAAAATGGGCTCCACCTTCTCCACTTGTGTACCATCCTCGGACAGGGTAATATGCAGCAATTGTTCGCCTCTCAGGTTAGCCGCAAGCAGTGAACCCGCCCACGGTCCTTCCTCTATAAAAGCAATACCCGATGGTGCCCATGTCTCGTCACCACTGTGAGCAAGCGGAGCCAGGTAGGTACCATTGTCATCCTCGTCGCCTTCAACTTCAGGCCAGCCATAGTTCTCCCCTGCTTCAATCCGGTTAATCTCATCGTAGTTACGCTGACCGTGCTCGGTAGCATAGAGGTACTTATTATCCGGATTCCATGCAAGACCCTGGGCATTCCGGTGTCCCATGCTGTATACAGGGGAATTCGGCCACGGGTTATCTTCAGGGATCGATCCATCGAGACCAATCCGCAATATTTTGCCACCCAAGCTATCCTTGTCTTGTGCCAGTTCCGGTTCATAACGTTCACCAGTTGTAATGTAGAGCATGTTGTCCGGACCAATCTTAATACGGCCTCCATTATGATTCGTTCCGCCAGGGATCTTACCCAGCAGCTCCTTGTCGATCACGGCTTGATCCCCATTTACCTTCAAACGCAATACACGATTTGCGATCTCGTCTCCTTCAAGATAGGAATGGTAGGCGTACAGATAACCGTTATTCTCAAAGTCCGGATCTGCAGCCAGACCGAGCAAGCCCCCTTCTCCCTCTTCATTGAACGGAGCCTCAAACGCAATGACTGGTTCGGTTTGTAATTCTCCATCCTTAATGACCTGTATGGTTCCAGGACGCTCCGTAACAAACATCCGTCCGTCTGGCACGCTTATTAGTTCCCATGGTGCGTTCAGTCCAGTGGCCAGAACCGAAGCCTGATACGGGATAACCGCATTCTCCTGTCCTTCTTCCCCGGTACTCGCCTTGTCATTGCCTCCATTTGCTGTCTCTCCCTGACCTGTGCCTTGACCTTGAGACACCTGCTGCGATTCTGTGGAAGGATCGCCTGAAGCACAGGCCGTCAGCAGTGCCATACTTAACAGCGAAGCGTATAGCGGAACACTTACTCGGTTATTCATCATCTCATCTCCTTCTATTGATTTGAGTGTAGTTCGAATCTGCCAAATGCTGCTGCGATATGTTCAAGGATATTTATTCTCAGTATCTGTCCTATATCGGAATTCTACCGATATCTGTATTTGTACTGGGTTCTAGGTCGTTTATTTGTACCGTTATCGGTCAACCATTCTCAACGGCGTTTCGCCCTGTACTTACCCCTCTCTCTATTCGCCTAAACGGGAAATTGACCATAATAAATAAAGCCCTTCAGTCACTCCCCTTTGGTATTTTTCAATATTCTTCTATAATAGAAGGATAGAAAGAACTGAAAGGTGGAGCTATACACATATGAATCAAAGCCCTTTATCCCGTCTGGAAGCTGATCTGTCTGCGCAAGGATTGGATGCCATGCTGATTACAGATCCGAAACATATCTACTATTTAACTGGTTTTGCAAGCAACCCGCATGAACGTTTTCTCGGTCTTGTTCTCGCCCGTGGCGAGGAACCTTTACTGATTGTGCCTGCCCTGGATGCTGATGCTGCAGCAGCGGCCTCCTCCGTAACCAATATCGCAACTCATACGGATACCGATAATCCCTATGCATTGTTCCAACGTTATCAGGGACGTCTCGGCCGGATGGGCCTTGAAAAAGAATACGTCACCGTTGCGCGTTACGAGCAGCTGACAGCTGCCCTTGGTGCAGTCAACTTCGAGGATGTCGGTCCTCTGCTCCGCACACTGCGCGTCAAGAAGACACCGGACGAAGTAGCCCGCATCCGTCATGCCATTCATCTTATTGAAGAAACGCTGCGCCAGGGACTGTCTCATGTACGCACAGGCGTAACCGAGATTGAACTGGTTGCTGAGATGGAATATCAGATGAAGAAACTGGGTGCAGATGGTCCTTCCTTCGATACCATGGTGCTTACCGGACCCAAGACAGGGCTGCCGCATGGTACACCGGGTGAACGCAAACTGCAGCATGGCGACTTGCTGATGTTCGATATGGGCGTATACGCTGCAGGGTATGCATCTGATATTACGCGTACATTTGCTTTTGGTGACATTTCTCCTGAACTGAAAACCATCTACAATACCGTGCTTGCCGCAAATGAAGCTGCCATTCGCGCAGTTAAGCCAGGCGTGGCCTGTGCCGATATCGACCGTGCAGCACGTCAGGTGACGGAAGATGCCGGATACGGCGAACGCTTCATGCACCGTGTGGGTCATGGTCTCGGAATTGATGTGCACGAGTATCCTTCCCTACATGGACAGAATATGGATCTTCTGCAGGAAGGCACCGTATTCACGATTGAACCAGGCATCTATACCCCTGCAGGCGGAGTACGAATTGAGGACGATGTTCTTGTCACAGATACCGGAGTTGAAGTGCTGACTTCCTATCCAAAAGAACTGCAGATCCTGACAGACTAACCTTTAAGATATGCAATTAAAAATAACCCGCGAAACCATATCCTTATGGCTTGCGGGTTATTCTCGTTTTAAGACTTGTTACGTTGCTAACAACCATACTCGAATGAATACGGATGTAGACGAGATCGGATTAGACTTCATCCTTGATTTTAAAATTACGTGCTGCATATAGAAACGGCGTACCTACCGCAGTTAACACGAATTTGATAATGTACGTTGTCAGGAAGATTTCGAGCCAGACATCCCATGGATAGATAAACGCAAATGCAATCGTGCAGAATACCAGCGTATCCACAAAGGAACTGACGATCGAGCTGCCGTTCGTACGAATCCACAACTGATTGCGTCCAGGTGCCACCTTGCGCAGCATACTGAACAGTCGCACATCCAGGAATTGGCTGATGAAATACGCTGTCAGACTTCCGAGTGCCAGACGTGGCAGCAGTCCGAACAAGGTTTTCATCGACTCCTGCGCAAAGTCCGTCGGTGCCGGTTCGAAGAAGATGACCATCTGCATCAGTACTGTCGTCATGATTAGCGTGAAGAATCCGAACCATACGGCTTTCCGTGCTTCACCCGATCCATACTTCTCGTTGAGAAGGTCACTGGTCAGGTACATGCTGACATACATCGTATTGCCAAGCGTCAGTACAATCCCCATAATATCTATCGTTTTGGTCACCTGAATGTTGGCTATAACCGTAGCCACACCAATCCAGGCATACAGACCCTTTTTACCGAACAGTCGGTAACACAATAGGAAAAAACCATACGTTACGAGAACAAAAAGCGCTCCCCAACCCAAATTAAACATAAATACATACACTGCCTTCCTAGTTTTGATTACGCGGGATGGTTACGAACCGCGGTCTGGCCTGGGGCCAAAACATGAATACTCTATCACATTTCCGATCCATTGAACAGCACTAAATAACGACAATCTGCAATTATGTAAAAAAGCCGCGCTACGGGTAACCCGTAGAACGGCTAATTTTGGCTTATTGCTGCGCATAAGCCATCCAAGTTATGGAGTCCGGATTATACTTGAACAGCGGAATCCAGATCACGGCTTTGATCATTGAATGTATCCTGATCATTCTCTTTCAGGATTTTACTGGATACGAGACCAGCGGTCATCGAATCGTTCACGTTCAGTGCCGTACGACCCATGTCGATCAGCGGCTCAACCGAGATCAGCAGGCCTACCAGTGCAACCGGCAGATTCATCGTGGACAATACGATCAGGGAAGCGAAGGTTGCCCCGCCGCCTACACCGGCTACGCCGAAGGAACTGATCATGACCACCAGGATCAGGGTAATGATGAAGTCCCAGCTCATCGGATCGATCCCGACCGTAGGAGCAACCATGACCGCCAGCATGGCCGGATAGATCCCGGCACAGCCGTTTTGACCAATGGTCGCCCCGAAGCTTGCCGACAGGTTCGCAATCCCGTCCGATACGCCAAGCTTCTTCGTCTGTGTCTCCACGTTAAGCGGAATTGAAGCCGCACTTGAACGGGAAGTGAAGGCAAATACCAGCGTTGGCAGAACCTTCTTCACATACGTAATCGGATTGAAACCAAACAGTGCGATAATAATCAGGTGGATGATAAACATCACAATCAACGCAACATAGGATGCAATGACGAACTTGATCAGCTTCAGGATCTCTTCCGGATTCGTTGTCGCCGTTACTTTCGTGATGAGCGCCAGAATACCGTATGGCGTCAGCCTGAGCACCAAGGTTACAATCCGCATGACTACAGCATATACCGCATTGACCATGCCGCGGAACGTTTCCGCCTGCTGTGGCTTTTTGCGATCCAGTCCAAGTACAGCCACACCAATAAATGCCGAGAAGATAACGACAGCTAGGGTGGACGTGCGGCGTTCGCCGGTCATGTCTGCAAATGGATTCGAAGGAATGAATTCCAGCACCTGCTGTGGAATCGTCTGATCCTGTACATCAACGAGACGCTCCTCGACCTTCTGCACCTGTGCGAGCTCTCTGTCCCCGCCTTCGATCTCAATGGAAGTCAGGTTGAAGCTCAGACTTGTTACGATACTTACACTTGCCGCAATGGCAGTCGTTATAAGCAAAATCGCAATGATGGAGAAGCTCATTTTACCGAGGTTTTGCTTGCCTTTCAGATTCATGATGGCCGAAATAATGGAAACCATGATCAGAGGAATCACGACCATCTGTAACAATCGAACATATCCTGAACCGACAAGATTAAACCAGTCAACCGACTTGGCAACAATGTCAGAATTAGACGAGTATATCAGTTGAAGAATGACGCCATACACAACTCCGATTCCCAGACCCGCGAATACACGCTTGGTAAAGGAGATATGTTTCTTTTGCATCCAATACAGGACGCCTAGAAGAACAAGCATAATCACTACGTTCAGAATGACTAGAAAAGTATCCATCTTGTAAATCCTCCTCAGAATGTGCATACCGTTTGAACGGTTTTTTTCTATTCGCTTTATGCGACATTGAACAATATATCATATATCAAACTATTCTGGTAGGTATTAATTGATATTATGTAATATGCATGTAATACATTCATGAATTTCTGAAAAAAATTCACCGTTTAATGAAAATTCTTCTATTCAACCCCCGGTTAATTTTGTAATATAGGTATATCCGCTTATTCCCAAGTTTTCTCAACGTGAAAATTAGGCCTTTTTTCGTTGGTATATAGTCTTACGATACGGAAAAGCGACAAATGTTAATGAACATGACGTGAAAGGATGATCCTATGTTTCGTAATCGTACGGTTGCCGGCAAAATTAGAGGCACGCTGTTCCTCGTTCTACTGGTCGCTTCCCTGTTGTTTAGTATCAGTTTCTATGCTGTATCCATGAATATTATGCAGAGCTATGTGCTTCCACAGTTCGACAAGGTCCTGAACACGTCCATCCAGGATATATATAAGAACGTCTCCTCCTCCAAGATTTTGCAGGTGCAGAGTGGCGGTGCGGGTTCTGAAGGTGCCGCTCTGACGGTCGAATCCTATCTAGCTCAAAAAGCAAAAGAACATAACTTAGATGCAACCTACGTTGTATCCATCCAGGAAGGCAAAGCGACAGTTGTCATTGCTAACGCAGCCTCAGAAATGAAAACCGGAGATGAAATCAGCGTGCAATCCGCGATGAATACGGCCGCAGAGAGCAAAGAAATGGTCATCAGTGACGTTTATTCCGATTCCTTCGGCGTACATAAAGCAGCCTTTATTCCGATCGCAGGCAGCAACATGATCATGGCAGTAAGTATGGATGCCCAGTTCATTCAGGATAAAAACGTTCAGATCTTCTGGCTATGTCTGGGTATCACAGCACTCGTCTTCGTGCTCGGTTGGCTGATCTCTGCCAGCATGATCAAAAGAGTAACCAAACCGATCATCCAGCTTGTACAACACAGCAAACAGATTTCCCAAGGTGATCTGACCGCCGAGCTTCAAATCAAGGGCAAAGACGAAATTGCTCAGCTCGCCGCAAGCTTCCAAACGATGACCCACAATTTGAAGGAAATGATCAGCCGTGCACTGTCTACCTCCAATGAAGTGGTTCAAGGCTCCGATGATCTGTTAAGACGGGTCGAGTCCATGTCCGGTATGGTCAAAAACTCTAGCCGCTCTGCGGAAGACGCGGAGAAAGGCAGTGTGACCATTGCTTCAAGCGCTGCCGAGAATGCGAGAGCCATGGAAGAAATTACGCAGGGTATTATGCATATCGCTTCTTCTGCTGCTGAAGTATCGGAGCAGATTGGTGAAGCTGCAAATGAAGCCGTCAACGGTAACCGTCTCGCACAGGATGCTGTGCAGCAAATGGAACGTGTCGGCCAGACGGCAAACGAGTCACTGCGTTACGTGGAGACGATGAATGAACGTTCCGTAGCGATCGGCACGATTGTTACATCCATTTTTGAAATTACGAAACAGATCAACATGTTATCCCTTAATGCTTCCATTGAAGCAGCACGTGCCGGAGAGCATGGCCGGGGATTCGCTGTCGTAGCAGGTGAAGTCCGCAAGCTGGCGGAACAGTCCAAAACAGCCACGGAGGAAATCGCCGATTATCTCGGAACCATTCGCGAGGATGCGGAACGTTCGGTGAGTGCCATGAACCGGGTAACTCAGGAAATCGGGTCTGGTACCCATGTCGTTCAACAAGCGGGAACGGCCTTCCAGCAGCTGAACGAACTGATCCAGAACGTCAACCTGACCATCCAGACCGTCTCTGCTTCCACAGAGGAAGTCTCCGCAGGCGCAGAGGAAGTTAGTGCATCCGTTGAAGAGACCGCACAGATTACATCCAGATCACGCGAGAGCATGCAGCAGATTGCTTCAACCGCCGAGCATCAGCTCAGTGAGATGGATTCCCACTCGGGTACGGTTCGTCATCTGCATGAACAGGCCATGGAACTGCAGTCTGCGATGAAGAAATTCAAAATTAACTAAAATAACAATTCAGGTATAACATTAAACCATCATTCCCTTAGGTGAACCACAATTAAACCACAGACATGCAAATACCCCCATGTGTTCCAGCAGCCCGTTTCCGGGTACTGTGAATACACATGGGGGTGTTTTTTTATTAATAGGTTATAAATTGCTGATCATACACCAGCTTGCTATTCAATCATTAACAGTTGAAGCGGGATCTCGGTACTGGATTCCCATAATTTCATATACACGTTTCATGTCCAGGGCTGTGCGCAGAGACTCGGCCACCCGGTCGAATTCCATCTCCTTGCGTTCATGAGCACTATAGGTTTCCTGAAGCGGAGCGAGTCCTTTCCCTTGCCGAAGGCCGTTAAGCCAGGAGCGGCGGAACTGGTCACTTTCAAACAAACCATGCAAGTACGTTCCCCATACTTTGCCATCCGGGCTTCCCCAGCCTTCCTGAAAAGGCTGACCACCTGGATGTGCAATCTCAAACAGCGCAGTTACTTGCTTCGCATCATGGCATTCGGTCACGCCCATATGAATCTCGTACCCATTCACAGGCATGGAATCAACTGAATCTTGATCCCCATATAGACGAAGCGGATGCCGCTGCTGCACACGCCCCGAAGCTCTCACCGTCTGTTTATGTTCCAGAAAAGTGGTCGACAGCGGCAGCCATCCCAGACCCCGCGCCTCCTGAATCTGGTTCGCTTCCACTGCAAACGGATCTTTCAGATGCTGGCCCAGCATCTGATAACCACCGCATATGCCCACAAGCTGTACATGATCACGTTCGGTCTGACTCGCGATCGCTTGCTCGAGACCCGACTCTCTCAGGAATGCCAGATCACCAATCGTATCCTTCGTACCGGGAAGCAAAATCGCATCCGGCTGGCCCAGCTCTTCCGGGGCAGTCACATACCGTACATTGACATCCGGTTCACGGGACAGCGAGTCAAAGTCCGTAAAGTTGGAAATCCTCGGATAACGAATAACGGCAAGATCCAGCTCCCTTTTTCCTGATTTGCCATGACGCATGGAGTCAAGCACCACGGAATCCTCGGCTTCAATCTGAATATCTCTTATGTAAGGCAGTACGCCCAATACCGGAATGCCCGTTCGCTCTTCGAGCCAGTCGAGTCCAGGCTGCAGCAGGGACAGATCTCCCCGGAATTTGTTAATGATAAATCCTTTTACACGCTGGACCTCATGCGGTTCCAACAGCTCAAGTGTACCTACAATGGAAGCAAACACGCCTCCGCGATCAATGTCCGAGATCAGAATGACTGGCGAATCCGCCCAGCCTGCCAGATTCATATTGACAATGTCCCGGTCTTTCAAGTTAATCTCGGCCGGACTGCCTGCGCCTTCCATCAATACAATATCATAGGTTTCCCGCAGCCGATTCAGCGCTTCCATAACTGTCTGCTTCGCTTCCGGCAGGAAATGCTGACGATAGTCCGAAGCACTCATCTGGGCAAAAGGTACACCGTGCACCACGATCTGCGAGTGCATATCCCGCACGGGCTTGATCAATATCGGGTTCATATCCGTTGTTGCTTCAATGCCGCATGCTTCTGCCTGTGCTCCCTGCGCTCGGCCAATCTCCTTGCCATCTTCGGTTACATAGGAGTTGAGCGCCATATTTTGTGATTTAAACGGGGCCGGTCTGAAGCCATCCTGCTTGAATATCCGGCATAATGCCGTAGTAATAACACTCTTCCCCACATCCGATGCCGTACCTTGCAGCATCAATACCGCCGCTTGTCCTACAGGCGTATCCCCCACGTTCCAATCACCTCAGCTCTCAGCGTTATGCTCCACATTACTCATTTCCGTTCGTTCCCTATATCAAAAATAATCCCTGCAGCAGACTTAACACCGTCAGCAGAGCGGCTTCCAGCAGCTCATTCATCGCACCATATGTATCTCCAGTAAGTCCGCCTAACCTCTCGCTGATGCGTCCGGCAACGAACTTGCCGATAAGATACGCCGCCAGCGGTACCAAAATGGCAGCTGCAATAGGATACAGCCACCAAGGTAATGTCCCAAGGCCCCTATCCATCGCCAGCATTTCTACCATACTGCTGCCAGGCTGAAAGATCCACACCGCGGCAAGTGTAATGACAGCCGCCAGGATGGTCAGTCCAACTGCGGCGCTTCGTGCCCGCTGGACTTCTTTTCGTTCACCAAGGCCCTTGAACAGGACAGCAAGTCCATCGTCCCCCCTGGCATTCGGCCAAGCCGAAATGGCATATACCATGAACCAGCGGCTCCAGATCATGGGCAGAATCAGCAGTGCTCCATACATCCAGTTACCACGTGCGATAAAATCAGCAATTAAGGCTGCTTTCATCATGAGCAGCAGCACGCAGGCAATCACGCCCATGGCTCCAACGCGGCTGTCTTTCATAATCTCCAGCATTCGCTCACGGGTACGATAGCTGAGCAGGCCATCCGCTGTGTCCATCCAGCCATCCAGATGAAGTCCCCCCGTAAGCCATACCCATAGGGTCAGGGTCAATACGGCCGCCGGGAACGATGGCAGCAGTGCACCTGTAAGCGCGCCACCAATCCAGACACTTAAACCAATGGCTGCACCGACCAGCGGATAATAGACTACACTTTCCCGCAGCAGTGGCGGAACGAAGTCAATCTGCATTTTCACCGGGAAACGGGACAAAAATTGAAAAGCGGCCGCAGCCGCATGTTTTTGATCCAGTCTGTTTACATACTCCGCACCCTGAGCAGGCCCCTCGTTTACCTGATTCAGGTGGTCTTCACTGGTCATTTCCTCACGATTATGCGGGCTGTTGTTACCGTCATGGCTCATAAGCGATACTCCTTGCTCTTCAGCTCCATCGCAATCCCTACCGTTACCAGAAATACTTCGCGGCAGATGGCAGCGACTCGCTGATTCAATATGCCCGCCAGATCCCGGAACCTTCTGCCAAGCGCATACTCTGGTACGATGCCATCGCCCACTTCATTCGTAACCAAGACTAGCAGCCCGGGATAGGACTCAATGGCAGTTACCAGCGCATTCATATGATCCAGAACAACCTGCTCAGGTTCTTGCTCATGGGTAAGCAGGACGTTCGTCAACCAGAGCGTCAGGCAATCCACCAAAATGGTCGGAGCTGACGATCCTGTATGCGATTCCCCCATTCTTGTAATGAGTTCTGGCAGTGCCAAGGGTTCCTCCACGGTATGCCACAGGTACCCCACTTTATCCCGCTGATTCTGATGCAGACGTATCCGTTCACGCATCTCGTCATCATACGCCTGTGCGGTTGCGACATACCAGGCCTCGGAGGAACGCTGCATGCAGAGACGCTCAGCAAAGGAACTTTTGCCGCTCCTTGCCCCGCCCGTTACAAGTACACTCATGGAGATACCTCTCCCCGAACCGTCGAAGCAGCTGTCGATGACTCATCCGCGCGCACATTCTCATTCGAGCTTCCCGATACACCAGCGCTTGCAAATGTGGCCATCTCATTCAGAATACGGCAAGCCGCATCGATTAGATGAAGACTGAGCACACCACCTGTTCCCTCACCCAGCCGCATGTCCAGATCCAGCATCGGTTTGAGGCCAAGTTCGCGCAGAAGCGCAGCATGTCCACTTTCATGCGAGGTATGGGAAGCAATCATATATTCCACACTGACCGGAGCAAGCTGTCTCGCAATCAGTGCCGCTGCAGTGGAGATAAACCCATCCACCACCACAGGGCAGCCATGAGCTGCCGCTGCAAGGATGACACCTGTCAGTCCGGCAATTTCCAATCCGCCCACTTTACCTAGCACATCCAGGGCATCGTCTGCATCCGGTGCATTCACACTAAGTGCCCGGCTGACTACAGCAGCTTTGCGCTGCAAACCTGCGTCATCCATCCCTGTTCCCCGACCAACCGCAGATGCGGGTGCCGTTCCGGTTAAAGCACACATGACTGCAGCACTCGCCGTAGTATTTCCGATACCCATTTCACCGGTGACAAATAACCGGGTTCCCTTGGCGACTTCAGTCGCCACGACCTCGGCTCCGGCAAGAATCGCCTGGATCGCTTCATCACGGCTCATGGCTGGGCCCTGCGCCATGTTGGCTGTACCTTTGCGTACTTTGCGGGAGACCAGGTCAGGGTGCTCCAGATCGGCATTCACGCCAATGTCCACACAGATGACATCTGCCCCTGCATGGCGCGCCAGAACGTTGACGGCCGCTCCTCCTGCCAGAAAATTATGAACCATCTGCGGCGTTACCTCTGCCGGGAACGCACTGATGCCTTCGGCAACGACGCCGTGATCGGCAGCCATTACGATGACGGCCCTGCGATCCAGACAAGGGCGAGCCTCGCCGGTTATCCCCGCAAGTCGAATAACCAGCTGTTCCAGTTTGCCGAGACTTCCCGGCGGTTTCGTTAATGAATCCACATGTGCCGAGGCTTCCGCCGCCACTTCTTCATTAGGACCCACGATCCGATCGATTAACTGTTCCAACGTCTGTTCATTATTCATACCGCCAGCACTTCCTTCATCAAAATATAGGGTCTCCCCGCTTTTCATTCACTCGTGTTCTCGCCGCAGCAGCAATTGCGGCAATCCAGTATCGGGATGATTGACCATGGCCGGGTTCACCCGGAAGATATCCCGAATGTTCTCTTCCGTCATCAGCGAATGGGGTGTTCCACTGCTTACGCACATGCCCTCGCGCAGAGCGAGAATCTGATCGCAGAATTGCGCAGCGAGGTTCAGATCGTGCAGCACAGCCACAATGGTAATCTTGTTTTTTTGCCGCCAGGAGGATAACAGCTCCATGAATTGCAATTGATATCGGATATCAAGAAATGTGGTTGGCTCATCCAGCAATAATAATTGGGGCTCCTGAGCCATGACTTTGGCGAGCGCCACCCGCTGCCTCTGCCCTCCACTGAGTGCATCGAGCGGCCTGTCGGCCATTTCGGTTAGACCCAGTTCTTCCAGTACCCGGTCCACCACGGCCGCTCCATCCGCCGACTCCCTGCCTAGCCAATTCTGATAAGGATAACGTCCCATCTCCACCACATCTCGGACGGGATACGAGATGGCAGGCAGGCCATCTTGCTGCAGCACCGCAATCATGCGGGACAGATCTTTGCGAGTGTATGAGGTAATCTCCCGCCCTGCAATCCGAATGCTGCCTGCGCCAGGCTGTTCGGTTCCTGCAATGAGCTGGAGCAGCGTTGATTTCCCGCTTCCGTTTGGACCAACGACACCCCACCATTCGCCTTCTGTGACACGCCAGTCCACGTTATGCAGTGCCCGGTGCTCTCCATACATTTTGCCTGCTCCAGCAACTTCAATCAGTGGATCGTTTGAGGTAACGCTTGTACCCATGTTTGTACTCGTGTTTGCACTCATGCTTGTACTCATGGCATCACCCCTTTTCGCAGCTTTTTATTCCGATGCAGCAGATACGCGAAGAAAGGGGCTCCCACAAAGGCCGTCACCACACCAAGCGGAATTTCAGTCGGTGCCAGCAGGGAGCGTGCAATCGTATCGGCCCATACCATGAAGATGGCTCCGCCAATCGCGGACAAGGGAACCAGCAAACGATAGTCAGGCCCAACGATTAGACGAAGAATATGCGGGATGACAAGACCGACGAATCCAATGACACCCGAAACTGAGACGGCCCCGGCAGTAAGCAGTGTTCCTACGGCAAGGACAGATAGCTTCAGACCATCCACCTGGACACCGATATGTGCAGCTTGCCGTTCACCCAGTGCAAGAACATTCAAGGAACGGGCACGGCTCCAGAGGAAAATCAGACCCAGTATAAAATACGGGAAAAGGATGGCCGTATACGACCACCCACGCAGAGCCAGACTTCCCATCGTCCAGTATATAATTTCGTTAATCGTCTGTTTCGACATGGTCGACAGGAAGGAGACCACCGCTCCCAGAAAGCTTTGCATCACCACACCCGCCAGAATCAGGCTGTGCGTCGGTATTTTGCGCCCTTCACGAGCCAGGGCGAGTACAAACCATAATGTGAGCACGCCCGTCAGAAACGCAACGAGCGGCAAGGTCCAGATTCCGATCAGTGCATACTGCAATCCGAAGAAAATCAGAAAAGCAGCGCCCACCGATGCACCAGACGATACGCCAAGCGTAAACGGATCTGCCAGCGGGTTACGAAGGACCCCCTGAAAGCCTGCTCCGGCGATGGCCAGCGATGCACCCACGAGTACAGCAAGCAGTACCCGCGGGAACCTGACCTTCCATATAATCTGCTCGGCTGCCGTACTCCAGTCAGGCGTGATCCAATCTCCGATCCATGGCATGTGATGAAGCAGAATGCCTGCAATGTCACGGACAGGCAGAGCCACTGAACCGATGCCTGTACAGATCAGCACAGTCAGCACAAGCAGCAGAATTCCGGCTGTTCCGTACACTGCCAGCTTTTTACTCATTGGAACAGGTCAGGATAGATCGCTTTGGCTACAGCTTTCAAACCTTCCGTTACACGTGGGCCCGGACGGCTCAGCAGGTTGGCATCCAGGCCAATAACTGCATCGTCTTTCACCGCCGTGATTTGATCCCAGCCGCTGCGCTCTTTGATGATCTGATCCAATGTTTTGGAGTTCTCATCAATAACATCATTGGCGTACAGAATGACATCCGGATTGGAAGCAATAATGTTCTCTTCGTTAATTTCATTCCAGCCCACGAGGTCGGAAGCAACGTTGATTCCACCGGCTACCGTAATCAGTTCATCCATGAATTCGCCTTTACCCACAGTCCAGCCTGGGGAGAATTCAACATATACCTTTTTCTGATCTTCCGACTTCACAGCCTTAACCGCTTCGGTTACGTCCGCAACGTCCTGTTTCATCTTCGTGATGAGCTCCTGTGCCTGCTCCTGATGATCCGTGATTTTGCCGAACGTTTCGATGTTGTTCATCACATCGTCTATCGATTTCGGATCTGTTTTGAAAATGGTGATTCCCAGTTCGCGCAGCTTCGTCACAGCTTCTTCGCTCATGGAGATCCCTGTAAATACGATGTCTGCTTCCGCTGCGATAATTGATTCTTCATTGGGCTTCGACACACCGCCCATTTTCGGTTTGGTCGTTGCAGCTTCCGGATAATCGTCATAGTCGGATACGCCTACGATCTGCTCGTCTAGTCCAAGCGCGAACAACGACTCGGTTTCTGCCGGAGATACGGATACGATTTTGGCTGGCGCTTTCTCAAACGTGAAGGATTCACCTGTCGCATCCGTTACCGTAAGTGGATATTGTGTTTTGAGATCCGTCTGCTCCTGGCCTTGGGATTGCTCCTGTGCCGGCTGCTGTGTAGAGGTACCTGTTCCCTCGCTCGTTGTTGCGTTTCCACATCCGGCCAAAGCCAGTGTGAGCATCGCTGCTGTCAGCAGGGACGCCATGCCTTTCCAATTCTTGATGTTCATTCTGTTCATTCTCCCCTTCTCTATTTGTACTATTTCTTGCAACATGCTCAAACTCTTACTCCCCATACTTTGGTGTTCCTATATAAGGTTTGAACTGCAACATTTACACGTTAACGGAGAGTACAGAACCGATCTGGAGAAACGAAGTGTTCGCCTTTATCACCGGATTTCCCCTTTTAATAAGGGGATCAAAGAAATCTGGGGATAACAGCGATCGGAAGACGGTACTGCAATCGTAGTGGTCTAGTGTAAAGCTTACAGGTTCATCCTATATGAACAAAAAAATCCCCGATCCTTACGTCAGGATCAGGGATGACGTCTCGCATATGGCGATCTGCACATCTACAGCGTACCCGCCGTTGATGCACATAGAATTGCCCGAAACGCTGTCCTTTCCTCGAAGGAACACCGGTTTGTACGTCCAGGGCAGGTAACCTGACTTACAGGACTGCTCGTCCTGATTTACAGTGGCGGGACCGTGCCGGATTCACACCGGCTTCCCTATTTCACCCATTGTGCCGTTCATCGTTTGCATAAACTTGATGAGCTCTTCTTGCTCGCACAAGGGACCCGTGGTCGCTGATATTGTAACCATTCAAGTGAGCATGTCCCATCCCTCAGCGCTTAAACGCATAACGAGATATGTATTCATGCTGAAGTCACACTTCTGTTGTGATTATAGGTTATATTGCACATCCTTACAACCCGATTCACGGAAAAGATACCCTGCTTGAAACCCAGCTATTTCCCCTTTTTTCAAGCCGGACCTTAATTGCTTGCCCCGGAATGACCTGCGTATCCCAGAATCCCAGTTCCGTTATGAGGCGTGACATGGCATACCGAATGACACCGCCATGGGTAACTACGGCAATCGCTGGAACATGATTTTCTTCGGAATGTTCCTCTGGCGAAACGGACACAAGGCACTCCTCCACGAAGGAGTCGATCCTCGCAGCAAATGCCTGCCAAGGCTCGCCGCCCGGTGGCGTCACATCCTGCGGTGCATCAATCCAATTCCGGTAGAGCGGATTATCCTTGAGCTCATTGTAAGTCATGCCTTCCCATTGCCCAAAATCAATCTCACGCAGACGCGGATCATACTGTGCTTGTCCTGCTTGTACCGGGGCAATTCGTTCCACGGTCTGCCGGCAGCGCAGCAAATCACTGCAAAATAGTGCATCCCATGTGATCCCGCGAATGGACTCACGAAGCGGAGCCAGTTCCCGCTCTGCATCCGGCAGGAGACCAATATCGGTATGTCCGAGGTATCTCTTTTCCACATTCCAAGAAGTTGTCCCATGACGGATAAACACGATCTCCCGCGTTGCTGTTCCACGCTTCCCGGATTCTACTTCCATAACAGCGCACCTCCTGCTGTCCAGATGCCGAACGTTACCAGCCAGCATAACAGCACAAAAGCTCCCGCCGACCAGAACATCAAACGCGTGGTCCGCACGATATCCTCTGCTTCCATCAGCCGTGTCTGATCGCCCATATAGGCTCGAAAAGAAGCCACTCCGTGATAGACGTTATACCCGCCAAGCCTGATGCCCAGCGCTCCCGCAACGGCCGACTCCGGGAATCCGCTGTTTGGGCTAGGGTGCAATCTGGCATCCCGGCGAACCATGCGTGCAGCGCCTTTTGCGTTCAATCTCATGAACCATGCACCCGTAATGAGCAGCAAGGCAGTAAGCCGCGCCGGAATCCAGTTCGCCCAATCATCCAGACGAGCAGAGGCCCATCCGAGATGCAAATACTTTTCATTTTTATAACCAACCATGGAATCCAGGGTATTGACGGCCCGATAGGCCATCGCAAGCGGAGCACCGCCAATCAGGGCATAGAACAGCGGTGAAACGATGGCATCTACGATGTTCTCCGCCACAGTCTCCACGGTTCCCCTTACCACTTCCGGTTCATCCAGATGCGCTGTATCCCGCCCCACGATCATGCCCAGTGAACGTCTAGCCGCAGGCCAATCCCTTTCTCTCAGATGACGATACACTTCCATGCCTGCGTCCTTCAGTCCTTTGGAAGCAATGGTGGTGGCAATCAGTACTACTTCTGCGATAACGGCAACCACCGGGTGAACAAGTCCAAGGATGTATAACACTCCCCAAGTAAGCACAAATGAACCACCAGCAATGATGATCGGAAAAAGCAACCCTGCCCGTTTAAGCCCCTGATCGCTGCTCACTCGTTTTCTTATGGTCCGCTCCAGTGCAGAAATTCCTTTGCCCATGCCGATCACCGGGTGGGGGATCCAGCGTGGATCTCCAATGAGGCGATCCAGTATGTATGCTGCTAAAATAATCCATGCTCCTGTCATTCCTGCCCATATGGGCCAGTCCGCCCATTGACTCAGAGATATCATCACTTGCTATTCCTCTCTTTCCACGCCTGTCCAGCTTGCAAACTTTCGGTAACGGCATCATAGACGACACGCCCAATTCCTGCCCCAATCACTGTGGCTGTACCTGCGTAAGAGATCAGTGGTTTCCCCTCCACCTGACTCGTGGCCAACACAATGGCATCCGTCGTCGTTCCCGTTGCAGTCAGTCCATTTTCCGCATCCATTACACCGCAATCCGAGAGCGCTGCCGTTTTGGCTTCCACCGCTGTCTGAATGGCATTGACCATAGCTCCGGGCGTCATGCGGCCGTTGATCCATAACATGATATTAATTGTACCGGGAGTGTAGGGTGATTCAGCGGATATTCCCTCCTGGCTAGTTATGTTCCCTGCAGCATCAAATACGGTTCTTGCGGAGCCTGCCCGGGCAGCATTGGATACACCTGCTGTCGTACAGCACAAAATCCCTGCTTCCTCGCCCACATATTCCTGAACCGATGTGTGAGCAAGCTTAACCGCTGTCAGCAATCCGGCACAGCCTGTTGTGCGCTCCTCCCACCCTCTCAGGAGGTCTGCAATATCACGCGGCGGGTCGTCACAACGATAATGCCTGTCTACATAAATATTGAATATGCGATCCAGCTCGATCATACCCCCGCCGAACACGGCACTCGAAATGGCGCTTACCGGGTTAGGGATCGCTGCTCGAATATGGCGTTCATGTGCGCTGATGGTTAACCCGGGCCATGCAGAAGAAGTATATTCATTTTGCTCTACATTTGCATGGGTAAAGTGCTTCAAGAATGGCAATGCCATTACTCCGCCCCCCCGCCCGTTGGCACCGGAGTCGGTTGTCCGCTCACACTTCTCATTTCGTTCACCAGACGAAGATTCGACTTCGCGTCCTTCACCGCCAGTCGGATATGTCTTTCCCCGAGTCCAGGGTACATGGCGCAGCTTCGGATCAGAATCCCTCGCTCCCCCAGAGCCGCCTGTATGGTTCCTGCTGTCCATGGCTTCGGCACACGTGCCAGCAAGAAGTTCGCTTCCCCGCGTGTCACTTCGCATCCACAGGCCTCCAGGCCGGATGCCAGTTTCTCTCGTTCAAGCGCCACCTGTTCCAACGTCTCCCGTTCAAAAGCTTCCCCGCTGCTTAGACAGGCTTCTCCAGCGATCAGTGCCAAGCCGTTGACACTCCAGGTTACCTGTTTCTTCGTCATGGCACGAATCAGATCCGGGCGTCCAATCGCATAGCCAAGCCGAAGACCCGGAATGGCATAGAACTTGGTCATCGAGCGAATGATGATCACCTGTGGGTAATCCTGTAATCGGGAAGCCAGGGATTGTCGCTGCGTTTCAGGAATGAAATCCATAAATGCCTCATCGATCACCAGGACCGTATCTGTCTTCTCGGCATGACGGGCCAGCCGCTGCAATACTTCAACCGGATACTGTACTCCATTGGGGTTGTTCGGCTGTCCAAGAAACAGCAAGTCCACCTGTTCCATCAGCTTCTCGATATCTTCGGGAGCTGCTCGCCATTCGAGCTCCTCCTGCCCCAGAACATGATGCATTTCTGCCCCAAATTGCTTGGACAATGAACGATACTCCGAGAACCCCGGTTCCACTGTGCCCACCTTCCGTGGAGAGAGTCCGAGCAGGATCAGAGCCATGCTTTCCGCAGCTCCATTCCCTATAGATATATACTCCTCTGACAGGCCAAGGCGTTCGCCAAGCAATGATTTGAATGTCCGATGTGCAGGATCAGGATAACGAAGTATCGCCCGCATCCCTTGCTCCAGCGCTTTCAGAACGTCCTTGGGCGGACCCAGAGGGTTAATGTTTGCACTAAAATCAAGGAAATCCTCAGGACTTCCCCCAAATCTTGACGCAGCAGTCTCCACGTCACCACCATGTCCAAAAACTTCAATGATACCGCTCATTTTGTCCGTCATCCTTTCTGCATGTCATTTTTATTATGGATGGCGTAACTGTCACGGGTCAATCCTGATTTACCTACACCATCCATTCCCTGCTTCAATTCCTTTGTGTCCAATCGACAATTCGATTACAATAGAAGAGGAATTTTGATTCGCAGGCGCAACACTACATAAGGGATCATCGTCCCTCACATACATTAATGGAGGAATGACCATGCTGTTTGTTGATAACCAGGGCATTACAGATCCTTCTGTAAACCTCGCGATTGAGGAATACATTTTGAAGCATCTGCCGATGGATGACAGCTATCTGCTGTTTTACATTAACCGCCCTTCCATAATTATTGGAAAACACCAGAATACTATCGAAGAGATTAATATCGAATATGTTCAAGATAACGGTGTGCAGGTTGTACGTCGTCTCTCCGGAGGCGGAGCAGTCTACCATGATTTGGGCAACCTCAATTTCAGTTTTATTACCAAGGATGACGGACAATCCTTCCACAACTTCCGCAAGTTCACCAAACCTGTCGTGGAAGCTCTGCAGGAGCTTGGTGTGAATGCCGAGCTGACTGGACGTAACGATCTGCAAGTCGGGGAAAAGAAAATCTCGGGTAATGCCCAGTTCTCCACCCGCGGACGCATGTTCAGTCACGGAACGCTCATGTTTGATCTTAATCTGGATCATGTTCAGGCATCCCTGAATGTTAATCCTGAGAAATTCAAATCCAAGAGCACCAAATCCGTACGCAGCCGGGTTGCCAACATTCGGGATCTGATTGACAGCAACCTGACCATTGAACAATTTCGGGACGAGCTGTTGCGTCACATCTTCCGCATGGAGCCGCAGGATGTTCCCCAATATGAACTCACGGAGAAGGATTGGGACAAGATCAAGGAAATCTCCGCTGAGCGTTACAGCAACTGGGACTGGAACTATGGGTTGTCTCCGGAGAGCAATGTGAAGCATACCCGCAAATTCCCTGTCGGCATTATCGATCTGCGCATGAACATCAAGGATGGACGAATCGAGGATATCAAAATCTTCGGTGACTTCTTCGGTGTAGGCGATGTGGCGGATATCGAAGATATGCTGCGTGGCAAGCGTTATGAGGAATCCGAGGTGCGCACGGCACTTGAGGGCCTTGATGTGAAACACTACTTCGGTAACCTGGAGCTGGAGGACTTTATCGGCCTCGTTTTCCTGGAAGAATAGATTTAGATGTAAGTATAGTTTTAGAACGAATTCCTTTATTACACTTTAACGGAAAAAGCAGAATCAATCTGGAGAAGCAAAGCGTTCGCCTTTATCCCTGGATTTTCCCCTTTATATAAGGGACTCAAAGAAATCTAGGATAACAGTGATCGAGAGATGATTCTGCGTTTGGAGTGATCTGGTGTAATGATGGATCCATTCGTTCGTGATTATAGATACAGATAAAAGGAGAGAAACTCAAATGGCTTACAAACTGATGGCAATCGACATTGATGATACCCTCATCAACGACAACAAGGAAGTAACCCCTGCAACACAAACGGCATTGGAGCAAGCGGTTGCTCATGGTGTAGTCGTTACCCTGGCAACAGGACGTGCCTATGCTTCTGCACAAGCACTTGCTCGCCAAACGGGATTAAACGTGCCAATCATTACCTATCAGGGTGCTTTGGTCAAAAACCTGCTGGACGAGAAAGTACTCTATGAGCGCTATGTACCGCAAGACGCTTCCCGCAAATTGTACGACTACTGCCTGGAGAACAATCTCCATCTTCAAACGTACATTGATGACAAGCTGTATGCTCGCGAAGAAAACGACAAACTGCGTGATTACGCCAAGCTGAATGGTACCCAGTACCATATCGAGCCGGACTTCATCAAAGTTATTGAACAACAAACACCAAAATTGCTTATCATCGATGAGCCAGACTATCTGGATAAAGTGGCCGTTGACCTGCGTGAATTGCTTGGATCAGAAGTCCATATCACCAAGTCCAAACCATACTTCCTCGAGATCATGCATCGCGAAGGAACCAAAGGCCATGCCCTTACATTCCTGGCAGATCACTTTGGTCACCAATTGAGCGAGTGCATCGCGATCGGTGATTCCTGGAATGACCATGAAATGCTGGAAGTTGCCGGTCTCGGCGTGGCTATGGGCAATGCGATCCCTGCTCTCAAAGAGCTGGCAGATTACATTACGGCAAGCAACAACGAAGACGGCGTGAAGCAGGTCATTGAGAAATTTGTGCTGAACGCGGAGTAATACGATAACGCTAAGCATACGGTAAAACAAAACAGCCCTGGGCAGCGAATAAACTCGCTGAACCAGAGGCTGTTTTTGTTTTTGGTCATATCCTGGAATCATTTCTATTGATATCGGGAATTCAACCATATTTTGCGAAAGTAACCCAATAGTGAATTGAACATTAGAAATACCAGAGCTCCGACACCAAACAGCAGTGCAATCATAATCGATTCGCTATGTGGACCTTTAACATGATTCTTTACCTCATTCCTATGTAAAAAAGGTAATACCTATTTTACCACAGGTTTGGAAGTTTGCACCAATGAATTAGCTCGTTTACCTCTCTTCAGCCAGCTCATCACTTTCTCATTCATCGCCAGCAAGCCGGATACAACCAGTACAACACCGATCCAGGTGATCCAGCTTACATGTTCACCATAGACAACCGCTCCAAGACCGACCGCAATCGGAGGAGAAATGTACAGCCAGGTTGCCGGGAACAGCGGGTTGGTACGTGACATGATCCAGTAGAACAGGCTATGCCCTACCATTGAACCAATCACCGTCAAGTAGATCAGGGACAAAATCGCCGAAGCCCAATCAAGTCCAGACGTGCTCCACGATTCCGTCACTGCCGAGAGCCCGGATAACAGCAGGCCTCCATACATCATCTGTACGGCATTAATCGCTACGGGACTTGCTTCCTTGAACTGGTTGATCACCTTCTTGGAGTACAGGGCGCCTGCCGAATAGCATACTTCTCCCACAAGTACGGCGATACACCCCCATAACCACAGTGAACTCCCGCCAATGGATACACCGGGTAAAACGACAAGCACAACGCCTCCGAAACCGATCAGGCAGCCTGCAATCATGCGGGCAGAGGTTTTCTGCCGCAGCAAAGCAGTCTGCATTACCATAATCATCAGCGGCCCGGTAGCTGACAAAATAGCCCCGACGCCTGAGCTGACATATTGCTCTGCCCAATATAACGTGGCAAACGTACCAAAGGTCAGCCCTGCTCCGGTCAGGAGCATTTCTTTTCTCCACAGCAGGGACAGATTCACCTTCCCTTTCATCCACATCCATGCAAACATCAATGCCCCTGCAATAATAAAACGTAATCCGGCGGATAGAAAAGGCGGCATGCCTGCCTCGACCCCAATTTTAATCGCCAGGAACGTTGTTCCAAAAATAAGACACATTACTGTAAATGCTGCTGCAACCATGCTAGCCCCTCCTTCATCTGTTCTCCATCATATAGCACTGTCTACAGAACAGAATGAAGAAAACAGAACAGAATCTACTCCTTTCCTGTTACAATAGAGTCCAAAAGGAGCGTGAGTCGGGTGGGCAAAGCCATGTTGATGACAGATAACAGCCTTAAACTATATGAACAGGTGGTTCATTATCTCGTGGTGCGTATAGAGGCGGGAGAGTGGGCCGAACACGAAAAGCTCCCTTCCGTGCGAAGCCTGTCCGAGCAGCTCGGTGTACATCGGCTTACGGTGTTCAAAGCCTATCAGGAGCTGAAGGAACGCGGGAATGTATACGTTAAGGACAAGTCCGGTTATTTTGTCAGCCCTGCTGACCCGTCCCCTGTAGCGGACCAGGCAGATGACCCTGCTGTATCCGCCTGGCTGCACTGGGACTCACTCGCGCGCGTGCAATCCCTTGAAGCAGAATATCAATTTTCGAAGTCACTGATTGATCCCGCCCTGCTCCCTAACCGTTACTGGGGAGAACTCATGCGGGATTTGCTGGATCAGTATCCCCGGCTGCTCGGTACGTATTCAACCATTCAGGGTGATGTGGAGCTGCGTAGTGCGCTGGCAAGCCATCTGACACTGAAAGAACGATTTTACATTTCAGCGGAAGAAGTACTCATTACTACGGGAGCGCAGCAGGCCATTGATCTGATCTCTCGAAGCCTGGTCAGACCAGGCGACCGTGTCCTGATGGAAAGGCCGACCTACGGTCCTGCCATGGAAATTTTCCGCAAACAGGGTGCACGCCTGATCTTCACGGATATACACCCGGCGGGTTATGATCTGGAACAGATTGAGCATCTGATGAAGACGGAGAAGCCCCGTGTATTTTACATGACGCCAACCTTCCAGAATCCGACCGGTATTAATATTCCAACCGAGCAGCGGAAACAGCTTCCCGAACTTGCCGAACAATATGGATGCTTTCTCGTTGAAGATGACAGCACGTACGATATTTATTTTAAGGAGAAACCTCCGGCGCCAATCTTTACGTACGATACGACAGGACACACGCTCTACATCCGCAGCTACAGCAAATATGTTGCGCCGGGTCTGCGTATTGCGGCCATTATGTGCCGTCCCCGGTTTATGCCAGGACTGCAGGCGGTTAAAGCACTGGCTGATAACGGAACTCCCCTTCTAAACCAGAAGCTGTTTCTCCGGTACTTTCAATCTCCGCGCATGCATCAGCACCTGTCGAAGCTGCGCACCGCCATACAATTACGGATGGAAGTCATGGAAAAATGTCTGCAAGAAACAGACTGGAATTGGACCCGGCCTGAGGGCGGACTCAACATCTGGGCAGAGCTTCCGGAAGGCATCGATACAGGACGACTGCTTCACCAGTGCATGGAACATTCTGTGGCTTTTGTCCCCGGAACGGTATTTGATCCTTCGGAAGCTTCCGCAAGTCGCAAACTGCGTTTGTCCTTCTCCTATACACACGAACAGCAGATTCGCGAAGGGATGAACAGACTCATGGAACTAGTTAAAAGGATGAATTAGCTCCCGTATGCTTCCACTGTTTAACTGACAACAACAATGGAATTACAGTGAAATTACAGTGAACGAACCAAAGAGCCCGGAAGATCAAATGACCTTCCAGGCTCTTTAGATGTTTTAAGGTGTAAATTATACGGCTGCTTGCTTAATCTGTTCTGGATATTACTTTGTCCACCAATCCATATTCCACTGCTTCCGCTGCGGTCAGGAAATAATCGCGATCCGAATCTCTCTCGATGCGCTCCAGCGGTTGGCCTGTATGGTTCGCTAACAGCTCGTTGAGCCGCTGGCGGTGCTGAATGATCCGGTTGGCATGAATCAGCATATCCGATGCCTGCCCGCGCGTACCTCCATGCGGTTGATGGATCATAATCTCACTGTTCGGCAGAGCGAGCCGTTTTCCTTTGGTTCCACCTACTAACAGAATCGTACCAAAACTCGCGGCCATGCCCGTGCAGATCGTTGAAATATCCGGCTTCACAAATTGCATCGTGTCATAGATTGAGAATCCGGCTGTAACAGATCCGCCCGGACTGTTGATGTACATCTGGATATCCTTTTCGGGGTCCTCTGCGGTCAAAAACAGAAGCTGGGCCACAATGGCATTTGCCATCTGATCCTCAATCTCCCCGGACACCATAATAATTCGATCTTTCAGCAAACGTGAATAAATATCATAGCTCCGCTCACCGCGGGCTGTCTGTTCAACTACATAAGGTACATGGTTCATGCTTGTCGCCTCCCGGTTTACGCAACCATGAACGCGGCGTATCCTCCTCCATACATCATTGAAGTCATGCCGGAATTGGAATACCCGTACATCATTGGCTGCGTTGATGAAGACGGCAAAGACTGCTGCAGAATCGTTCCTGCCACGGCCACCGGATCATCCGTACGATTGAGGCACAGATCAATCAGACGCGCGGTATCTCCACTGCGAAAAGCCATCAAATAACTTCGCAGCTGCTCTGCGCTCACTGAATCTTCATCTGCACCACTCACTGCTTCGCCTTCCGTTTCCAGGCGGCTTCGTCTGACGCGTTCCAGAGCAGATCTGGCGCGATTCAGCGCGGCTTTGACCGCTCCTTCCGATGTCTCCAGCATCTCTGCAGTCTCTGCCGTCGTGTAACCCATTAAGTCACGTAATACATATATCGCTCGCTGCCACGGCGGCAGCTCATTGATAAGGATCTGAACAGCAGACTCGATCTCCTCGAATCGCTCCTCCTCCGCACATTCTTGCATAAACGGTTTCAGGCTATCCAATTTACAAGCGAGCTTCTCCCGCTTCCGTATGACGTCAATCCATGTGTTGCGCGCAATCCGGATCAGATAGGCTTCCCAGTTCATCTCTTGCTTTGTACTACAGGACTGCATAGCCGAAGAAGCCAGCATTTTCACGCAGGTATCCTGAACCAGATCCTCGGCCTCCCAGGTTGAACCGGTCAGAGACAGACAATAAGCATAAAGGCTGCTCATCAGATCCGGTAGCACACTTTCCATCATCTGTTCAACGCTGCATTCAGCTTGATGACCAGTCTGGGTATATGGTTTGAATAAGTTACGGTTATCATGTGGTCTGTTGATTCTGCAATCCACGGACTTCACAAAGGCCATGTTTGGGGCCCCCCTTTGTTGGTTCCTGATTGATCTTGCTTCATGTCATGCTTTTCGATGTCTTGCTCTTATGGTCTTACACTATGTAAACGAAGAACGTCCGGTAAAGGATACGCTCTTCTGTATTTATTTTTTTATATTCCAAATAGGTTCTAAACTTAAACGCTGCCCAGCTGTACCTTCATGCCTGTAGCTGCCAGCGTAATACCTGGATCCAGATCGTAGTTTTGCTGTACATCCACGTCATGAGACATATGGGTAAAATAGGTGCACCCCGGTTTCAGTTCCCGCAGCAGTTCCTGCGCCTCACGCATGTCGTATACGGAACGTGTGGAGAATTCCGCAAGCTCATGGACGAAGCTCGTTCCGAGCACCAGCAGATCCAGCCCGTGCAGCGGCTTCTTCTCCGCTTCCTTCAGATCGATGGCATCCGAACAATAAGCCCAGCAGTACCCTTCCCGCTCAAGCCGATATGCATAGGAATAACCGTTTTTACCATGGCAGACCTTCCAGGAGTGCACGTTCCATCCGCCAAGCTGGATATCATCATCCGTTTCCAGAAAGTTCATGTGCGCGCTTAGCCAAGGAAATTGACTCTGAATGGTTGTGATCACTTCGCGCGGTGCGTACAAGCTGCCCTTAACCCCCAGCCAGCGGCAAGCATCCGCCCATTCCGGCAAACCTCCAATATGGTCAAAATGCGCATGTGTCACCAATAATGTATGAACCATACGCAATCCCTGATCCTCCATCTGTGATCTCCAGTCTGGTCCGCAGTCAATCATAAACGGTTCGGATGCACCATCTGAATGGATCAGAACAGAAGAACGTTTACGCTGGTTGATCCCGGTCAGACGGGCCTCCGTGCAGACTGCGCAATCACAGTATACACGCGGTACGCCCATGGCATCCCCGGTTCCCAGAAATGTTAGCTGATTCATTACAGTGATCCCCTCTCTATCCGATGCTGTACTTTCCAAGAAGTTCTGTTTTCCTAAATTGTATATCCTCGCCCCCTGCTTTTGCAAAAAAAAGCTCTCCCTATGCAGTTCAAATCCTGCATCAGGGAAAGCCTGATCTCTGACTATATGTAGTCAGCGTATGTCACTTCTACTTGGCCCGCTTGTCGCCTAGACCAAGGCACGCAATTTCAAGGTCAATTCCTGACCCTCGGGCACATCTCTCGAATCCGTAATGACCCAGTTCGATGCAAGGCGCTTCGCCAGCACTTCTGCCTGCTCCGGCTTCAACTTCAGGCCGGTTACTATGCCCTCACCGACCGTGAAATCACGCTCCGGTTGTAAACCAAAAGCCTTCTCAATCCAGATACCCAGCCCGCCCCGGGTATTGAAAGTAATTCGGTAGCCCTCTTGAACGGCCGCTTCCAGATTTTCACCATGCTCATCTGCATATGAGATAAAATCATCGTATCTGTAGTGCTCTTCGGAAACGGCATCAAAAGCTGCCACGTCCTTGGCCTTGATGGCTTGCAGTATTTGATCTTCAGGCATGCCTTTACCACGGGCCTGTTCCAGGCGAATGGCCGTGCTTTGGGATAATTTGATCTCTGTACTCATCATCTCTCACCTTCCTGCAAGACCTTCGGGAGTAGGATGGTCTTACACTACTCTATGATTTCCTTTTACAGCAAAAAACCTTCATCTCTACTATATTCCGCGAAATGAAGGCTTGATGTCAATGCTGTGACTAGACGTAACCAACTATAATCCCGCCAGCACCTGATACCAAACTCCCCGTTTGGAGTACAAGGTACTGCGGACTTCGTCCCAGCCACCAAGGTAATGGATATCAAACAGACCTTCAGGTGTTGGAAACGATGATTCAGTCTCGGCAAATACATTCGGATCTACCGAACGAAAACCATGCTTGGCAAATATGCGCTGAGCCTCCGGGGTTCGCAGGTAATCCACAAATGCCTCTGCCAACTCCCTATTCCCATGTTTATCCGCATATTTATCCACCACAACCGCCGGATTTTCAATCAGGATTGTATTCTTCGGTACAACGATATCGTACTTAACACCCTGGGCAATACGAGCAAGCAATTCATTCTCATAAGTCACGATGACATCGCCGACGCCATATTCAAAGGCTGCCATGGAAGATCGGCCGCTCTTATCCAGCGACTCGACATTTTCATGCACTTTCTCTAGAAACGCTTTGGCAGCGGCAGGGTCCTTCTGGCCCTTTTCTTCCGACATCTTCAGCCCAGCTCCGTAGATTGCATTGATATCCCATTGGGCTCCGCCTGACGTTTTGGGATTGGGATACAGCACCTTGACTCCCGGCTTGGTCAAATCCTCAAAATCACGAATTCCAAGTGGATTGCCATCCCTTGTTCCAAGAACAACAATCGAACGTGTAATCATGCCATCATTCGGCGTTTGTTTCCAATCGGAAGTCACGAGGTCGGCTTTGACCAGTTTATCGATGTCACTTTCCATGGCAAGCAGTGCCACATCAGCCTCGAATCCACCGACAATGGCTCTTGCTTGTGTACCAGAGGCTTCATAGGACTCCTGGAAATTGACGGTCTGTCCGGTTTTTGCTTTCCATTCCTCCTTAAACTTGGGCAGCAGCTCTCCTACAGCATCCTTGGCTACACTGTATGCACCAATGACAAGCGTATTGGATTGTTCAGCTGCAGAGGGTCCGTTCTGTTCGTCTTCCGCTTGCTGATTGCTGCAGCCTACGGTCATGCAGACGAGCAGAAGCATAAGGGCGGCGTATATGGGGGTTCTTTTCTTCTTCATCGTCTGCATGGGGCAGCCTCTCTTTCGAGTGCATTTTAGATCATGACCGGCATTGGATCTTCCTTCAAACGATTCTCGACAACCCAGCTATCCGTGTCATTAAACAGATAAGCGCGGTGTACAAGCACCCGGATCTGTTGACCAATCTCCAGTGTCGTTTTCTCAAGTGAACGATATGTGATCAGCTTGTGGCCCTGTACCTCGACTTCCACCATCCACTCACTACCACGGAAGTGAAGATGCTTCACCGTACCCTTTTCGGTAGCTGACAGCATGGAGAATTCGTTTTTCAGACCAATCTCGATATACTCAGGCCTGATTAAGGCACGCGTATGATCTCCTTCTACAGCATGTTCAAAGCCCTTAAGCTGCGAGGCATCCTCCACAACGGTGGATTCACCAATAAAGGTTGCCACAAATGGAGTCTGCGGATTTTTGTAGATATCCCACGGTGTTCCTTTTTGCTCTAAACGGCCTTGGCTGATAATCATGATCTCATCTGCAACTTCGATCGCTTCATCCTGATCATGTGTTACAAATATCGAGGTAATGCCGACACGCTCAATCAGCTCTCTCAACCATGAACGCAGCTCTTGGCGAATCTTGGCATCGATGGCGGCAAAAGGCTCATCCAGCAGCAGCAGCTGCGGCTCAGGAGCCAAAGCTCTGGCAAATGCGACACGCTGACGCTGTCCACCGGACAGTTGATGCGGATAGCGCTGTTCAAAACCTTTTAGCCCGGTCAGCTCAACAAGTTCCATGACCCGATCGCGAATCTGGGCTTTGGGTGTCTTTTTGACCTTAAGTCCAAAAGCGATATTATCAAAAACAGTCATGTGTTTGAACAAGGCATAGTTCTGAAAAACGAACCCGATTCCCCGCTCCTGCGGAGGCAGATGATTCACAACCTTGCCGTGAAAGCGAATCTCTCCGGAGCCCGGGTTTTCCAGACCGGCGAGCATGCGCAGAATAGACGTTTTGCCTCCTCCACTGGGCCCCAGCAGACCGATCAGATGGCCTTTGGCAATATCGAACGAGACATCTTTTACCGCATGAAATTGACCGAAATGTTTGTTCAGATCACGGACTTCCACATGCATATCAATGCACTTCCTTTCGCTTCTTGGCCCATTCCATCATGAGCAGCAGCCCAACGGAGAAGGTAACCAGTACCAATGCCACACCATTTGCGGCAGAGACATTAAAATTCTCAACATCCTGATAAACAAGCGTTGTTGCCGTCTGCGTTCTGTTCATAATATTGCCCGACACCACCAGCACTGCACCGAATTCTCCAAGCGATCGTGCAACGGTAAGTACAAGCCCGTATACGACAGCCCAGCGGATGGAAGGCCAGGTGACACTCCAGAACGTTCTCCACCCATACGCGCCAAGCGTTGACGCCGCCTCTTCCTGCTGCGAACCGAGTTCCTGCAGAACCGGCATAACCTCTCTGACCATCAGCGGGAATGTGACAAACAGCGTTGCAATGACCATACCCGGGAAGGCGTAGACTACATTGAAGCCGATTCCTTCAAAAAAGCCACCCATAATGCTGTTCGGCCCGAGCAGCAATACAATCATTAACCCGCCAATGACGGGGGACACCGCATAAGGCAGGTCCACAATGCTGTTCAGCAATCCTTTGATGCGATCACTAAGCCATCCAGCACGAACGAGGTAAATGGCCATCATAATGCCAAACAATGTATTTAACAGCGTGACGACCAGAACCACAAGTCCGGTCATCATCAAGGCATGCAGCGCCTCAGGGCGCATCAGCCCATCCAGAAAGCCTCCTGCACCGTCTTCAAATGCTCCGATCAAAATGCGTCCCAAAGGAATAATCAGAAGCACAATAAATACCGCAAATGTCAGTCCAATTAATAGTCGTCTCATCGTTTTCTCCCCCGCATCTGCACCAGATTAATCAGCCAGAGGATCAGGAAAGAGAGCGTGAGGAGCAGCACGGATACAGCAGCTGCACCCGTAGGATTGTCACTTTCAATCTCGCCGTAGATAAATACGGAAGCCGTTAGCGTCCTGCCCGGAATGTTGCCCGCCACCAGCACAACTGCTCCAAACTCTGCAAGTGCTCTGGAAAAAGCAAGCATGCCACCGCTAATCATGCCTGGAGCCATAGAAGGCAGAATGACCTGCCTGAAAGTACGCGCCTTCGATGCACCCATGGTATAGGAGGCCTCTTCCTCAGAAGGGTCGATCTCCTCCAGCAGGGGCTGCACCGCACGAATCACGAATGGAAACGTAACAAAGGTCATCGCAATGACGATCGCAGGCTGATGAAACACGATTTCAATTCCCATGGTTTCAGCAAGCTTGCCTACAGCACTGACCGGTCCAAGCAGCAGCATAATCATTAATCCGCCAACTGCAGTAGGAAGTGCGAAAGGCAGATCTACGAGACTGTTGAGAAACGATCTCCCAAAGAAACGATAACGCGTGAGCACCCAGGCAATCATGGTTCCAAGTACCACGTTAATCAGTGTGGCGATAACAGCCAGTCGAACGGTCAGCAATACGGCTTTCCACGCGATTGGATCCATGATGCTCTCGGCGAAATTGCTCCATCCTTCAGAGAAGGAATTGACGTACACACCGATAATTGGAAGCACGATGAGTACAATAAAATATAGCAATACAGTACTGCGGAATCCCCAAGTCCATCCCTTGTGACGAAGAACGGTATTCATTGCTGCATTCCCTCCCAGCCTCCGGTTCCATATCCGGTCGGCAGTCTCCCTGCTTTGGTACATTCATTTTCCTAAGTTAAATTATATCACTTTAACATTATTCCCATTAGTCTACTTGGTTTTTTGCTTATCTGATACTTTACCAGTTTGCAGTGCTAACCGTCAATGTTTTTATTGTACATAATTTGGGCGTATAGCAGATGATTGGTTACCCATTTTACCCGTGAATTGTGGTTTGTTTGAATTGGAGTGGTTAAGGTACAATCTAGAAGAGAATTTAAGAGGATAAGGAGTGCTGCCAGATGCTATATACGAAAAAAATATCGACCTCCAGACGGGATGAAATCAAGGATATTACAAGAGAAGTAGAGCAGGTTGTCCGCAATAGCGGTGTACAAAACGGAACTGTACTTGTCTATTGTCCCCATACTACAGCTGGTATTGCCATTAATGAAAATGCCGACCCGGATGTTAAACATGATGTGCTGCTTCGTCTGGATGAGGTGTATCCTTGGGAACATCCCCAATATCGACATGCTGAGGGGAATACCGCTTCCCACCTGAAATCAATCACAACCGGTCCATCTCAAATGGTGATCATTCATGAAGGCCGATTATTACTCGGCAGATGGCAGGGTATTTATTTCAGCGAATTCGACGGCCCTCGTGAGCGGGAATATTTTATCAAGATTATGGAAGGCTAATTCAGCCAAACGCAAACAGGCGGACAACCCTGATTTAGGGCTACGATCCGCCTGTCTTGGTCTTTCGCGCCAATAAACTTTCGCGAGACAACGTTATAAAGAATTAATGTTATGACAATTCACCGCCCTGAAGTATAGGAGTGCGACAAAAGCGCCTTTTATAGGACGCCAGGCTGGTGTTATAGATTGCGGCATAGTACTTTGACATGAGATAATGCCGACGATTCAATCTCAGCAAACGTTACACGATCCTGAATATAATACGATATAAATCCGTGCATGGACAAAAACAGTGTGCGCGGCACACATTGGATATCCTCATCCGTACAGCCTTCCTCGTTCATGTACTGCCTGACAATGGATGCAAACAATTCAAAGCATCTTCCCTGCTCCGTACGACAATAGGATAACAGCTCCTCATCCCGAATCATGAACATAATCTCGTATTGATACGGATTCTCCAGGCCAAAACGAATGAATTCCAACATGATATGCTCTACCTTGCTCATACCGCCCACGACTGGCCTGACCATGGCTTGCAGCAGCAAATGTCCCAGATGATTGAAATCTTCTACCACAATGGCATAGAACAATTCTGCCTTTTCCTTAAAATGATAATACAGCGACCCATGACTATAGCCCAGATGCTGGCCGATGCTTCGCATCGAAATGGCGCGGTATCCTTTGGTAATAAAAAGATGTCTCGCCGCCTCCAGGATCCGCTCCCTCGACAACTCTTGTTCGACTGCTCTTCTAGCCATATATTTTATTCCCCTTCAATAAAATAAAGCCGCTGTCCCTCCGTGATCCGGGATTGCCCTTGCGTCAAATCCGTGATCCAGGCGATAAATGCCTCGGTTTCACTATCCGGCGGAAGACAAGTCAACGTAACCTTATCGGTGAATCCAGTCTCACCCGTACGGACTTCCCGGCTTCTTAATTCATTTTCCACTTTTCCCAGCCACGTATAATCCAGCTCCACAAACACTTCACGATGAAGCACTTTGGTTATGGCCTCTCCAGCTTCAATAGCGGCTACAGCGCCATCCGTATATGCTCGGATTAAACCGCCAGCCCCAAGCATGATTCCCCCAAAATACCGTGTAACCACAATAGCCACATTTTTCAGTTGCTGATTTTTGATGACTTCAAGAATGGGTTTCCCTGCAGTTCCGCTTGGTTCCCCGTCATCGGATTGCTTCTGGATCTCATCTCTCTCTCCTATCATGTAGGCGGAACAGTTATGAGTGGCATTCCAGTGTTTCTTCTTGATTTCATCAATAAAAGCAACTGCTTCTTCTTCCGTTGTAACTGGCATAATATGACCGATGAAACGCGACTTCTTGATGACAACTTCCAGATTGCCCGGTCCTCGAACCGTGCGGTAACGTTCAAGCATTTCAATCCAACTTTCCGATTTAATCCATTTTACAAGAAAGCAGTTCCCCGCGCGGACGCGGATGAACTGCCTTGGTTTAAACATCCGGGGATCACTGCATTTTACCTCACAATGAAAACCCGGGTGTCATTACACATGCTTTATTTAACTATATGAGTCAAACCATGAATTATTCAGAAAGTCTCGCTTCAAGCGCCGCTTTCTCTTCTTCAAAGCCTGGTTTGCCCAGCAATGCGAACATATTTTTCTTGTAAGCTTCTACTCCTGGTTGGTCAAACGGGTTGACGCCCAGCAGATATCCGCTGATGCCGCATGCTTTTTCAAAGAAGTATACCAGATATCCGAAAGAATATGGAGACATATCCGGAATATTCACAATCAGGTTTGGAACTTGGCCATCTGTATGTGCAAGCAATGTGCCTTGGAACGCTTTTTTGTTGACGAAGTCCATTGTTTTGCCTTCCAGGAAGTTCAGACCATCGAGGTCATCCGGATCGGCTTCGATCGAGATATGCTCGGATACCTCAGCTACCTGAATGACGGTTTCGAAAATGTTCCGGCTTCCTTCCTGGATGAATTGACCCATGGAGTGCAAGTCCGTGGAGAAATCAACAGATGCAGGATAGATTCCTTTGTAATCTTTACCTTCGCTCTCTCCGTAAAGCTGTTTCCACCACTCGGATACAAAGTGCAGGGATGGCTCGTAGTTAACGAGGATTTCTGTTCCTTTACCTTTGCGGTACAATGCGTTACGAACAGCAGCATATTGATATGCTTCATTCTCAGCTACATTCGGGTTGCTGTATTCTTTGGATGCGTCAGCTGCACCTTGCATCATTTCTTCGATGTTAATGCCAGCTGTAGCAATCGGCAGCAAACCTACTGCTGTCAGTACGGAGTAACGTCCACCTACATCATCCGGAATAACGAAAGACTCGTAACCTTCTTCGTTCGCCAGTTTTTTCAGTGCGCCGCGCTCTTTGTCTGTTGTAGCATAGATACGTTTGCGTGCTTCTTCTTTACCGTATTTTTTCTCCAGTGCAGCACGGAAGATACGGAAAGCAATGGCTGGCTCGGTTGTCGTACCGGATTTGGAGATAACGTTCACGGAGAAGTCTTTGCCTTCAACCAGATCCAGCAAATGAGTTACATATGTGGAACTGATATTGTTTCCTGCGAAATAGATTTCAGGCGTTTTGCGTTTATCTTTTGGCAGGTTGTTATAGAAAGAGTGTGTCAGCATTTCAATCGCTGCGCGTGCACCCAGGTATGAACCACCGATACCGATTACAATCAGTACTTCGGAATCGCTTTGGATTTTGGTAGCCGCTTTTTGAATGCGGGAGAATTCTTCCTTGTCATAAGCGGTTGGCAGGTCAATCCAGCCCAGGTAATCGGATCCGGTTCCCGTTCCGTTGTGGAGCTGCTCGTGAGCCAGACGAATCGGTTCAGCGAAATAGTCCACTTCATGCTGGTTTACAAATTGCAAGGCAGTGCTGTAATCAAACTTCACTTTTTTTGCCATGATCTAAAAACCTCCTGATATCGGTAGCTTATTTTTCCGTTTTCCATTCAAACAACTTAGCATAAGGATACTTCAAATCCACGGGGCTGACAAGCTTGCAGCTTGAACTTTGTCACTTCAAATTCAAGAAGCAAAAAGGGTAAACCAAACCCGCTGATTGCGGGGTTTGGCTACCCTTCTTGTATTATTCCGCCGGGTACGAGCAGCAGTAGTCGGTAACGCTGCGTATCTCCAGTTTGAATTTGGATTCGGCAGGCACGTGAAACGTAGCTTGACCTTGAATCTCTTGCCAATCTTCTTCTCCGGGAAGCAATACTCTCAGATCGCCGGACAGAATCTCCATGATTTCACGGGAATCTGTACCGAACTCATAGCTGCCTGGGAGCATGATGCCCAGAGTCACTTTGCTGCCATCCCCCAAAATAACCGTTCTGCTGGTTACCTGGCCATCATAATAAATGTTGGCCTCTTTTACTACACTGACTTGATCAAACTGTGACATGCGTACCCGCTCCCCCTGAAGTTAATGAAAACAAAAGGCAAAACAGATCAGGATGAATCCTCATCCTTACTCTGCCGGAAATAACTTTGCTGCCACGAACAGAACAGATTAGGCTGTTCGATTCGCAGCAGCGTTTTTCAAGCTATTACAGCAATGCTTTTACGCGGCTAACCACGTTATCGACTGTGAAGCCATACTCTTCGATAACACGGTCGCCAGGCGCGGAAGCACCGAATGTGCTGATTCCGAGAATGTCGCCTTGATCGCCAACATATTTCTCCCAGCCCATTGGATAAGCCATTTCAATAGCCAGACGAGCTTTAACATCCGGAAGCAGAACGGATTCTTTGTAAGCTTTGTCCTGTTTCTCGAACAGATCCCAGCTCGGCATGCTGATTACGCGAACTTGGATACCTTGTTCAGCCAGTGCAGCTTGAGCTTTGACAGCCAATTGCACTTCGGAACCTGTAGCGATGATTTGTGCTACTGCTTTGCCGTCTTTTGCATCCGAAACAACATAAGCGCCGCGTTTAACGTTCTCGCGGGAGCCTTCTACTGTTCCTTCCAGGATCGGCAAGTTTTGACGAGTGAGTACGAGTGCTACCGGGTTGTTCTTGTTCTCAAGCGCATAAGCCCAAGCAGCAGATGTCTCGTTACCGTCAGCCGGACGAATAACTGTCAGGTTAGGAATGATACGCAGGGACGCGAGTTGCTCAATTGGCTCGTGTGTAGGACCATCTTCACCAACAGCGATACTGTCGTGAGTCAGAACGTATGTCACAGGCAGACCCATCAGGGAAGCCAGACGAACAGCCGGACGCAGGTAGTCAGTAAATACGAAGAATGTACCACCGAATACTTTCACACCGCTGTGCAGTGCCATACCGTTCATTGCTCCAGCCATACCGAATTCACGGATACCGAAGTAGATGTTGCGGCCAGAGTAATCTTCTGGAGCAAAGTTTGCAATGTTGTTCAGGTGTGTCATTGTGGAGCTTTCCAAGTCAGCAGATCCACCAGTCAGATGAGGCACGTTGTGCGCCAAACCGTTCAGTGCATTACCGGAAGCAACACGAGTGGAAAGAGCTTTGTCTGTTGCAGCATATTTAGGCAGATCGCGGTCCCAACCTTCTGGAAGGTCACCGTTGATTGCTGTTTCGAACTGAGCTGCCAGCTCAGGGAATGCTTTTTTGTACTCGGCGAATTTCTCGTCCCAAGCTTTGTTTGCGGAGATACCACGATCTTTGACTTGAGCAAAGTGATCGCGAACTTCAGCTGGTACGTGGAAATCTTCCTCGTAAACCCATTTGTAAAATTCTTTGGTCAGTTTCGCTTCGTCAGCACCCAGTGGGGAACCGTGAGTACCGCCGTGGCCGCCTTTACCTTGTTTGTTCGGGCTACCATAACCGATAACAGTTTTCACTTCGATCAGTGTAGGACGAAGTGTATCTGCTTGTCCTTCCTGAATTGCTTTTTCGATTGCAGGCAGATCGTTACCATCTTCTACGCGCAGCACTTGCCAGCCATAAGCTTCGAAGCGTTTTGCGATGCTTTCGGAAGAAGACAGGTTCAACTCACCATCAAGCGTGATGTCGTTGGAGTCGAACAGCATGATCAGTTTACCCAGGTGCAGGCGTCCAGCAAGGGAAGCTGCTTCGTGGGATACGCCTTCCATGAGATCACCGTCACCACAGATTGCATAAGTGTAGTGGTCGATTACGTTGAATTTATCCTTGTTGTATGTCGCGCCCAGTTGTGCTTCAGCCATAGCCATACCAACAGCCATTGCAATACCTTGACCCAGTGGGCCAGTCGTTGCGTCAACACCTGCAGTATGTCCAAATTCCGGGTGACCCGGAGTTTTGCTTCCCCATTGGCGGAATTGTTTCAATTCTTCCATAGGAAGATCGTAGCCGCTCAGGTGCAGCAAGCTGTACAGCAACATGGAACCATGTCCTGCAGACAGCACAAAACGGTCCCGGTTAACCCAAGTTGGGTGGTCCGGGTTATGTGTCATCGTTTTTGCAAAAAGTTGGTATCCCATTGGAGCGGAGCCCATAGGCATTCCCGGGTGTCCCGATTTTGCTTTTTCGATTGCATCAATTGCCAGAGTACGTACAGTTGTAATCGACAGGTTGTCGATTGTGTTGTTCTCGTCCTTTTGAATCGCTTCGTTCTTGTCAGTCATGGTTTGTCCTCCTCATGTCTTTAGATAAGTCGGGTGCGCAAGCGAATCCCTCTCATCATACAAGCAAACCGTATATAACAATAAGTGAATCCGCTTGAATGTTTCATTTTGACTTATTCACTTTTGTATTGTATCACTTGGCGTGAAGCTTTTCCATAACCTTCTTTTAGAAGTTCCGGAAAATTCGGTTGTTTGTGGGTGAGATGGGTTTATTCCAGCGCAGAATAAAAGGTGTTCGGTAGAGCATCTAAGCCCATGTCCGGCTTGGCAAGCCTCGCTAATCCATCGGATGAAGTATAACCTTTAACCGGAAAACCATACACTTTTTACAGCTCGAAGTTTTTTTCATAGGGTATCGTTCATGTTTCTGATTCGCAATCTCTACGGCTGTGTTACTCTCAGAAAGAAAGGAGGCTTGCCGCATGTCGCGACCACAAGCTTTGAAGCAAAATTCATCAAATCATTCATTACCCTGGATTGCAGGGACGTTAACAGGCATCATCACCGGGTTGTTTCTTGGTTTTTTTCTTAAAGTGGTTCAGGCTTACACGGGTGAAAAGGTGTATACCCTGCTGCTGAATGTTGATTTTGTGCCCTGGCTTCCGCCCATTTTGCCTGAATGGTTTGAATTTACGCTCCATCTTCTTGTTTCTGTTATCATCGGCCTCTTCTACTTCTGGTGGATTCAACGTTCCGATTACCCTTTGGTTAAAGGCGTTTTGCTCGGTGCGTTCTCTTCCCTGCTATATATTCCGCTCTCTCTGTTATCTGTACGAGTTCCAGGCTTATTGGATTTCAAGGCCATATCGCTTTGGATCATTGGACACCTTCTATTTGGTATCCTCCTTGGTGTCTGCGGACGGATATGGAAACGACAAAAAGGCGATTCCCATTCAGCTCGCAAATAGGAAGTCGCCTTTCTTATCTTAGCCGATTCATATGGTCCCGAATCAACCTTGCACAGTATTAAAGCATCAAGCTAAAATACAACGGTTTTGTTTTCGTGAACCAGAATCCGGTCTTCAACATGCCACTTAACCGCACGTGCAAGTACAACACGCTCAATGGTACGTCCGATCCGTTTCAATTCGGTCACATCATCTCCATGGCTTACACGCTGAACGTCCTGCTCGATAATCGGCCCGCCGTCCAGTTCTTCAGTCACATAATGTGCCGTTGCTCCGATAATTTTAACACCACGATTGTACGCCTGAGCATACGGTTTACCACCCACAAATGCCGGAAGGAAGGAATGGTGGATATTAATAATCCGGTTACGGTAATGTTCGATGAACATTGGAGAGATAATCTGCATATAACGCGCAAGTATAATGACATCAATATCGTTACCGATGACGTCCAGCTGGCGCTGCTCCGCTTCCTTTTTCGTATCAGCCGTTACCGGAATATGATGATAAGGAATGCCGAATGATTCCACGTAATCCTTCATATCCAAGTGGTTGCTTACTACAAGAGCGATATCAGCATCCAGGTCTCCGGCCTGCCATTGCCACAGCAATTCAACCAGACAATGATCTTCCTTGGATACAAAAATAGCCAGTTTCTTCTTGCGGCTAACCGCAGAGAGGGACCAATCCATCTTGAAGCGTTCGGCCACTACCGCAAAATCAGCTTCCAGCTTGGCCAGACTCGCTGTCAGTTCCGGAAGATCGAATTCAATGCGCATGAAAAACATGCCGCCAGACGGGTCCATGGTGTACTGGTCAGACTGAACAATGTTTGCACCATGCTGGTGCAGGAAATGTGATACGGCAGCTACAATCCCTGGACCGTCCGGACAGGAAATAAGCATCCGCGCCCGATCGGCGCGGTTTTTGGAATCAGGACGTGCTTGTTTTGCATGAATCTCCATCGGGCTATTCTTCCTCCTTCAATTAAGCCGTGACCAGCAGTTCTTTTCCTGCAAGCCAGGCGATCAAACGATGATTCAGTTGCTCTTCGTTCAAATGCGGGAACAACGCTGCTTCCGCTACCAGATCATACAACCGCTCCAGCGGTTCACGCGGATCAGCCTTTTTGGCTTTTGCATCATTCTTGAGCAGCGTCCAAACGTCGAGAATATAGGAACGCGAGTCAATCTCTTTCCCTTGGAAGAAGTGCTGCAGCTGCTCCACCTCTGTCAGGAATTCCGGACCACACCGGCCGCTCACATCTCCACGAAGCAATGCAATTTCCACCTCATACATCGGACGTTGTGTCTTGGCTTCCTTCCCGATCCAAGGTGTCTCCAGAATAAATGGACGTCCTTGAAGCGCCTCGTGATGAACGATGCGGTTAATCGCTTCAAAACCAATCCAACCGGAACCAATCGGTGTATGACGGTCCTTGCGTGCACCTACTGCATTCTTACTATCATTAATATGCATTACGGTAATGCGGTCAAGCCCTACCGTGCGATCAAACTGCTCAAGCACACCATCCAGATCATTCACGATATCATAGCCTGCATCATGAATATGGCATGTATCCATACATACAGCGAGACGTTCGTTGTGCGTAACCTTCTCCATGATCTGTGCGATCTCTTCGAAGCTGCGGCCCATTTCGGTCCCTTTTCCAGCCATTGTTTCAAGAGCAATCTTCACATCGGTCTCTTTGACACCGTCGAGCACTTCATTGAGCCCTTCGGCAATTCGTCCAATACCATAATGAGCATCCTTATCCGTGAAGGCTCCGGGATGCAGCACAATATTTTTGACACCAATGGCATGCGTGCGGCGGATTTCTTCCTGAAGGAAGCTTACAGCCAGTTCATACGTGTTTTCTTTGTAGGAACCAAGGTTAATAATGTATGGCGCATGGACAACAATATCTTCCATTCCGCCCTCTTGCATGGCAAGCTTGCCTTCCTCGATATACATGGACTCAATAGGCTTGCGGCGCGTATTCTGCGGTGCACCCGTATATATCATAAACGAACTGGAACCGTACGAGGACGCTTCCTTCGTTGCACTCAATAATCCCTTGTCCGAAAAGGACACGTGGGAGCCGATTTTCAGCATCATTGATCCCCCTTTTTCTGAATTATCCCTTATTCTAACGCGATTATCGAAATAAATCTAGAAATGCGCTATAATTCGGGTTACAGGCTATTTTTTACAGCTAATTTGGAACATGGTGGGCGGAATCCGTCTTTCCGTGAAAATCAATGAACCGAGGTGACTCCGCAATGATTTTCGGCTCCTATGCTATGACGTTAGTCAGCAGTTCCCCCAGCAATTGGTTTATGAATACGATCGCATTCTGGACATTTCTTTTGCTTGGCAGCATGTGTATCGGTGGATTTTTTATGATGCGCAAGTTTTTGAAAGTGCTCCCAAAAGCGGACGGCAAATCTAAACTGGATTGGCAAAATTATTGGGTCGAAACAAGCCGCCACCTGTGGACGGATGAGGCCAAGGCTTTTCTGGATCAACTCGTAGAGCCCGTTCCCGGTCCGTTTCGCGATATCGCCAAACATTCGATTGCAGCAGAGATTGGTAAAATTGCTGTTGAAAACAAGGCAACCGAGGTGTCCCGAGATCACTGCATCAAAGGATACATTATAGCCACACCGAAGCGTGATAATAAGTTTTTGGTCAAATTTTTGGAGAAAAACCAAATTGATTACTCGCCTTATAAACATCTCATGAATAAATAAAAGAAGTTTCCATTGTGGACGGAATCGCATACTCATCTCCAACACACGAGCTCCATCAGGTAAGTCATTCGCAGAAAGGCATTACTTACCGCCGGGGCTGTTTGTTGATCCGCCATATATGAAATTCACAATACAGGAGGGCTGAAGCATGAAAATTGCCATATGTGGAGGAACAGGATTTGTGGGAGGTGCACTTGTGGATTACTGGCTGCAAGCAGGTCATCAGGTTCAGATTATCACGCGCAAACTGCCTGATCTTCATGATCCCGGTGAACGCCTTACATATATATCTTGGGAACAGCTTGAAGAAAGACCTCATCTACTGGAAGGATTGGATGCTCTGGTGAATCTTGCCGGGGAAACGCTGAATCAGCGCTGGACGACCAAGGCCAAGCTGGAAATTGTAGAATCGAGGGTAACTACGGTATCCAAGGTAGCCCGGCTTCTGGATAAACTTGAACATAAACCGGAGGTTGTCGTGCAGGCATCCGCCATGGCTATATACGGAACCTCTCCATCGGAGACATTTGATGAAAGTTCCCCGCAAAAATCAATGAACTTTCCGTCCCGGGTTGCCGAACAATGGGAGATTGCTGCAGATGCCATCCAGGATGTGAGACTGGTCAAAATTCGTGTCAGCCTCGTACTTGGTCATAAAAGAGGTGCCTTTCCGTTAATGAAGCTGCCATATATGCTTGGTGTAGGCGGCAAAATTGGCAGCGGCAAACAGTGGACGACCTGGATACACATATTGGATATTGTAAGGCTTATTGATTTTTCGATACATAATAAGGAAATCTCGGGTCCGGTGAATGCATCCGCTCCGAATCCCGTAACCAATGACGAGTTTGGACGTACAGTTGGCAAGGTTTATCATCGTCCACACTGGTTCCCGGTCCCCGGTTTCCTGATTAAAGCAGTGGTCGGAGAACTCTCTGTCGTATTGCTTCAGGGGCAGCGTGTTATTCCGCAGAAGGCGCTGGATCACGGGTTTCAATTCACCTTTCCAACCTTAACCGATGCCCTGGAAGATTTGAAGCATCGTGGATTATCCGACTGAACGGTAGGTATAGACGGATTCTGCCAGCATGAAGGTGTCCCCGTCTTCCAGTGGATATTCTTTATAGGGTGCAAGAGGTTTACCCTGCAGTAAGGTGCCATTCACAGAACCCAGATCCTTAATGACATAGCCCGATTTGTTCCGGCTCAACTCCACATGAGCACGGGACACACCGGTTGTTGAATCCACCCATTGAACCATCTCTGCCGATCGGCCGATAACAAAAGAAGCTCCCTGCACATCCATCCGCTCATTCCGGTTACTTGCCCCTAATCGGCGTTCCAGATAAAAGGATGGAGTTACTGGACCGACGCCCTTTGCTGCTTCCCCAGTCATACTTTGCAGATTTACTGTTGCCTCCGTTCCAGATTCAGTCCGAATCAGCCCAGACGTTGGTGCAGTAATATGATCGAACTGTTGTTGGATCATGGGTGATGATTCTGATTCTGGCTCTGGTTCTGGTTCTGATTCTGGTTCGGTATGTAATCGTTGAAAGCGCGAATTCAGAGTTTTACTGGCAATACTGGCATACCCCTGTGCAGGTGGGTCATTGTCAGTCTTCGGCTCTGAATTGTTCCAGCGCCAGCTCTCCTGATATAACTCCTCTGATTCTTCTTCATTTTTAGTTCGCTTATGACCTAATTTGAGAAATGAAGCTTGATCACTCCTTCTGAGCCCTGCCGCTTTGGATATGCCGAATTTCCCTTTGCTAATCCAGGCCCAGCAAGCAACCGCAAGTAAGACAACACTTAGAACGATGGATATTATCATAGGTGTCTGCCCGGGCTGCTCCATATAAGCGAATCTCCATACCAAGGCTATACCGACCATGCAAATAAGAACAATATACGTCACTTTCGACGTTCCAGTCGTTTGTTCCATTTCCATATTCTCATCAAATGTAGTTTCGTTAGGTTTGTTCACCGCTGGATCGGTTCTGTCTGTAAAAGGAGACGAGCCTTCTCTGGAAGGACGTGTGCTCAGGAAGTTTGGACTAAACCTGTTACTGTTCGACCCTTCCTGCTCCAATACTCGATCCGGCTGTTGACGTGAACCGGAGTACGTTTCAGCCCGCATTTTGTCTTGGTCAGACTTCGATCGGGCATGTTGCCTATGTAAACGTGGCAATTGTGCAAACTCAGGTTCAGATTCAACATAGGCAGAACGTTCGTTCATAGTCCCATTCTCTCTAGGTTCGTTCACACGGGAAGACAAAAATGTTGAGCTACCGGGCCCTGCTTGTTCATCCGCGTAGAGTTCCAGTAACAATTCCCGCAGCTGTCCAACATCCCACCGTTCGTCATCACATAGCTGCAGAACCCGCTGAATGCCTTCACCCTGTAACTCCTGCACATGAGCCATCAGTCGGATAACCAGTTCACGAAATTGTCCCGGAGTCGGATCCACAACTACTGATTCCTGAATCGGTATATAAATCATGCCCAGCTCCCCTTGTTCCAGTGAACCTTTTACAAATATGCTCTCTTCCTGCAGCATCAGCTTACGGGGTTCGAGCATGTATTGACGGCATTCCGTGAAGGTGTCTGCGAGTTGAAACAATAGACCGTACAGCACACGCAGTTTAATTTTGCCTGCCTTTAAGAACTGGGATAACATTTTATACCCGGAAATATCATATTGAAGAGTAACATTGCGATCCATCTCACGAATGTGGAGCGGAAGCAGGCGAGGAATATCATTGGAGGACATCATCCCCGTCTGTACACGGCTTAATTCGTCCATTCGTAATCCTTCGGCTTTTTCCAGAACCATAAATGCTCCGCCGTTTCTTATAAAATCTTTCGTTAATCCATACATGCCAATCCTCTCTTTCCGGTGTAAATTCAACTTCAACTTTCTTCCTGTATCGATCTATGAAACCATATAAACATAGGCACTGATAAAGCCTGGCAATACAGCCAGCATGAACGGGAACTTCAGCGTTTTCTCCTTGCTGACCAACTTGAGTGAACCGAGCATGAAGAAGCCTGCAAGACCACCGGCCATGTTACGAATTCGTTTGGCTGAATCCCTCCGGAACAACAGAATAATTAAGCCGATTGCCCCGGCATATAGAACGGAATATACAACAACGTGAATTCCAAAAGAAATGCCCGTCCATGCTCCAATCCCGCCAAACAGTTTTACATCTCCAGCTCCTACTGCTCCAATCGCGTACATCACCAACAAAATGCCAAAACAGGCTGCAAACCCCGCGGCAGAGAAGATCAAGCCTTCCCATCCATCCCATATCCCATGGGCCAGCACACCCAGAGCGGTTACAGGCAACGTCAGCAGATTTGGAATTTTCATGGACCGCACATCGGTTACAAAGGCAATCACCACGTATAGGCCACAGGCTGCAATGAACCATTCCACCCCCATCACTCCTCTATCCATATCACTATTTTCTTGATGCTACATTAAACTCCGTTGTTGTCTTGCTGCCATCCGCAGTTTCCACTACAAATGTCCAGGTCCCTTCCGTCGTACGAGTACCTACAAACCAGTTCCACTCAATCACGCCATTCTCATCCGCTGTAGCCCAGCCAATATGTTTCGCTGTACTTTCTCCCGACTTATAAAATATGGTTAGGTTTGCAGTGGCCCCTGGTTCCACCTGAACCTTGATTGTTGCATTATTCCCTATGTAGGCAGGCTCTGGCTTGGATAACACGGTTATTGAACCTGCAGCGTCTCCATCGCCCTCATTACTATTAGAACCTTCTCCCGTATCTCCGATCCATACGCGCTCAGCGGCAGCAGCCTGAATCCGTAATGGTTTGCCGAGGAAAGGCACTTTAATCGGCAGTTCATAACTGAGCTCCAGCCTGAAATACGGATTCGTTTTGTTCTTGAGATCCGGCACAGATATCCCGTTAACATGTACACGATCCATATCCAGCAATACAGGATCTATAAAAGGTTGAAGCAAGGGTTTTACAGCTGGATCAAGTACAGTCTCGATAACCGAAGTCTTAATCTCCTGCAAAGGCTGCTCCCCACTGGCTGCAGCCGCACGCACCCAATTACTTAATGGATCCGGCAGAGACGAAGCATACTCTTCAGCCCATTCCGTTAGTGACAACTCTGGTATGCTCCAGCCTCTTCCCTTCTCTCCACCACCAGCGGAATCCGTTGGAGTGAAGACAAGAGAAACCGGATAAATCTTGGTGGAGAGCTGCTTTACGGCTTCACCCGCTGTGCTTTGCAGAGCTGTCGAGATCAGTGTCATTTGTACGATGTAGACAAGGAACATGACAAAGAACAGAAACACAGGCAGAACGAGCGAAGCTTCCAATACGATGCTTCCCTGTTCCTTTTTCGAAGAGCTTGTCTGCATCGGCAGAGATTTCAATTGTTCCAGTTTGCGCAACCGTGTTATTCGAAGCAGCCATCGCGCATATTCTTTTTGATCTAGCTCCTGCTTCTCCATAATCCCTCCACCTGAAAAGGTACTGCTTGATTCAATAGGAATAATCCGTCCTCCGGTCTATGAATAATCGCCCATCTTCAACCTGGTCTGCATTCCCCATAACTGCACCTATACTTTTGATCACCCCTGGCAAAAACCATAACTTCACACTGCTGCGTATGTTCCCTGATGCATACGTTTGTTTTTCATCGGGATTAACGCCTGTATTCAGCCGAATCAATGCCAGCATTCTGGACATTTTACGTTCATTGTTACTGTGCATTAAAAGGAATAGTCTTAGATGGTCCCTGTATGTAAGCTTAACTTTGATATATTTGGACAACTCCACATTGCCCTCTTTGGAGAGCTTCACCATATCCGCTATGGCGTGGGTAATCCCGTATAAAATTGCAGCCGATAACACCAGAAGGGGATTACCGAGTTTACTGTTCTCAATTAATCCTTCTGCGGTTCGAATCGCCAAACGCATACCAAATATTTCTGCATATGCAGCCGCAATGTTGCCTGAAGGATTGTGAAACCCGTAAATGATATATTCCAGCTCCTGATTCTCCAATTTGAAGACCTCACTCGTATCCCCGCTCCCTTCAGTCCAATCGAGCAGCTGTCCAAAATCCATCGAATTGAAATAAGCGAGTGCGTATTCATTCTGGAATAATTCATCCCCTAGACTATCCAGCAGGCCAGACATCCCGCCAAATAAACTGTCCATTCCATTCATGGCGTCACCGCCTGAATCGTAAGGATCGCCTGCAATTTCCGCCATTTTGGCCTCCTCCCGGCTTGCCTGGTTAAATGCAATGTTGGCATTATAATATCGCTCCAACTGCTTGAATGCTTCCGTTGATCCGGAATGTCCATTTTCAATCTGTGACAATATGCGCTTTATGTCCTTTAATTTTGCCTTGGACTCCTTGTCGTTGGCCTTGCGCTGTGCATCAGATCCCCGACCTTCCTCAAGCAGCTGTTTGCTCTGAAGAATGACATTGGAGGCACCACTTCGTACATAAGAGTCCATGTATCGTTCTGTGACCTGACTTGCCTGTCTTACAGCAGGCTTAACAGGCACACCGCTCTGACCCGTCACATTGCGAAGCTGTGTATTCAGGTCAAGGCTGTCTTTTCTAACCTGATTAAAGTCTGAGGTTTGGGAGCGGATATGTTCTTTTAACTTATCAAACAATGCATCGGCTCTCACCAACTCAGAGGCAAGTGAACGTGTATCTTTGGCTTCGCTGCCTGATCCGGTAGATGGTGGACTCTGCCCAGGAAGGTTTGAATTCCCGACTTTTTCATAACTCGCATTCTGCGAACGGCTCTCCCCTTCAGCGATAACCCGCTTCATTTCCTCGTTAAGATTACGTGCTTCATCAATTAGAGTCTGGGCTGCCTCAAGTTTCGTCTGATGCGCCTGTTGTGCCAGCTGCAGAACCATACTTATGCCGGTAGCCACATTACCAACACCTGTCCGGTAACGAGCCAGCTCCAGAATATACTGCTGCTGGTTAAATGGTAGTCCTTCGTCTGCTTGTTTCTTGCTTAGATAATCCGTATAACGTGCTGCGATCTCGGCAGCAGTCTCCGGCGTTTCTTCCATCATTTCATCGTAAATGGCAGGTGAGGGAGGGCTCATGATCAGAACAGGGAGATCTTTCAATGTATTGGCTGAATCGGTCTGATTGGCTATCGCCTCATCCAGCAAATCCTCACGCTTGTCATATAGCTTCTGTAATTTCTTGAGCAAGTCTACGGTATGCGCGGCTTCTTTCATTTCCTCCGACATTGGCTTGAAGCGATTGACCACCTCTAACGTAAAATCAACCGGAGCCCGATATTTCATGTCCTCCTGAATCTGGCGATTGAAAATATCATACCTGCCCAATTCCCGTTCCATGCTCAGGGTGCTTGTATCCCACTGTATATCCAGAATGGGGAAACCGTCCTTCACAGCCGATGGCTTCACACTATCATTCAGTACCTTAGCCATAATGGCTTCACCACTGCTGTCTCCGTAACCAAACAACCCATATTCCCGGAGTGACGTGTCGTATGCAGACATCACCGATCTTAACGCTGCATGAGCCATGCGTTCTGACTGAACTTTGAAGGCGGCTATCCGGGCATAATCAATAAATACGGCGACAAACATATAGATTCCCGCCAGGATTAAGATCAAGAACAGGGTCACAGCACCTGATTCACCGTCTTTTTTTCTGAACAGCGCTGCTCTCCTCCTCTCTCTACTTTTTGGATTTTCCAAAATGCTGCAGGACCTGTCCTGCTTCAGCTGCTGTACCGGTTGCCTCGCCGCCTTTCCCTTTGAATTTGGCAGCATAATAACGGACCAGATCCACCGTTCGGATAAATTCCGCCGGCTCGACAACCGCTGATGAACCTTGCGTCAGAACACGGTTACCCGAATCAAACAAAAAAGAAGGAAGAGGCAAAGAAATAACCTGCTCCAGCCTGGTCGTAACTTTTCGCTGTATCAAGGAGTTCTGATACTCGATTGTTCCACGCATCCCACCCGGCATGTTCTGAACGGCTTGGGATAACTTCTGTTCAGTCAGACTCCCGCCTTCACTAGCAGGCACGGGAACACTAATCTGATTATCCGCACCAGCCCAGCCAAACAGTGCTCCGAGCAATCGGTCATCCGTCAATCTCCAGTAAAGATTATCATGTTCGCCTGCCGCTACTTCACCTGTCATGGCCTGCTTGTGACTGTTATCCCAACTGTAGGCGGCTCGTTCCGATGCTGCATAGGCATGCTGGTTTAAAAAGGTTTTTTGATACATATACATCGTGAAAAACAAAATTAACACGAGAATAAACAGCACCACCGGGAAGACCAGGGAAGCCTCGATCGTGAAGCTTCCCTCTTCCCTTTTGAATCGTTTACTCAAAAAATTCATCACTCTTCTTGCTAACTTGACCCAGTAAACGAGTTACCAAGGTTTTAATTTGGTCTTTAAAAATCAATGCGATAATAATGATGACACCAATAATCAGAATCAGCTCCAGCGTACCCAGACCGTCCTCTTCGTTCCAAAATGTACTTGCTTTGCTTTTCAATATTTCCTGCATTTCCATTCCTCCTACATATTCATCATCATAAAAGCAGGTGCTCCGATCATAACCACAATCGTAAAAAAGATCAGAACCATCGGAAACACCAGTTTGGAAGATGCCTGTTCTCCCTTTGCCCGACTGACCGCCTTGCGTTTCTCCCACAACACATGGGACAGATCCCGCAGCGCGAGTACAAAGTCACCTCCCCCACGGCGGAAATTCAGCAGGACTGTCGTCGTAAAAATCGTAACTTCCTGCACACCACAGCGGCGGCTGAACTGTTCAAACGACTGTTGAAAAGAATACCCGTTATTCCAATCACCGACCGTCTTCCGCAGCTCGTTGTAGAGCGGATGTTCTCGCTCTCCCTGACTTGCAACACAGTGAACGATAGCTCTTTGTACGGTTTCCCCTGCCCCAACAAGCAGCACAATCCGATTTAATAACTCGGGCAGCTCCATAAGAATATCCTGGTCTCTTCGCTGTACCTTGGTATGAAGATCTTTATAGAGTGCAAAAGGCAGTGCAACCGCGAGGGCAAGCCCGCCTAACAGACCTCCATTTCCGATATCGCCAACGAGTGATAACAGACAGCCCACAAGCAGCATCAGCCAGGCATACGTCAGCATTTCAGCACTATAGAGCATCGTTTTCTCTCCGCTATGCTGTATGCCGTGCATTTTCTGGATGGCATGCTGCATGCGGTACATCAGCACAGGCAATCTTCGGCCTACCTCATATCTGTCCAGCAAAAACAGAAAGGGTCCATGCAGTTTTTGCAGACGCAAGCCTTCCATATGAAGTTTGCGCAGATGGCGGTAGGTTTGTCCTCGCGTTCGATCCAGCACCAGCCACCCTGCTCCGAGCACCCCTCCGAATATGACGGGAAGCAGCATCGAATCAGCTCCTTATACTTTGATATCCATAATGCGTGTAATCCACAGATAACAGCAGGCGAGCAATACCAAAGCCACGCTGGAGATCAGATATCCCATACCGCTATACAGTGGTTCCATGAAATCCTTGGCCGTCAAATTCAAAAAAACAAGAAAAATAAAAGGCGCGGCAAACATCGCCTTGGACTCAAACCTTTTCTGTGCCACAGCGACCATGATATCCTGCTGGATGTCCAGTTTCTCACCAATCACAGCAGAGGTTCGGCGAACCACTTCGACCAGGTCTCCACCCGTCCGCTTGCACGTGATGAATACGTCTGCAAAATTCGTTATATCCTCGATGCCAGCACGGTCAGAAAAGTCCTGCAGCGCCTCCTCAATCGGTTGACCGTATTCCATTCTTGTCCGCAAAATAGTGAACTCCCGAATGAGATCGGTATCCGCTTCAGGATTGAGCATCCGCAGATCTTCTACCGATTCCTTAAATCCATTTTCCACGGATTTCCCCGCAGCCAGTGCGGAGGATAACGCATATAACGCTTGTTTAAAATGTAAACTCAGTGTCATTCTTCTTCGTTCCAGCAGTACCTTTGTCCAGTGTTTTGGCACCCATATGCATCCCGCAGCCAGTATCACCCCTGCCAGCCAGTGGTGATAGAACAAAATACCGACACCAAAAAATAGCAGTCCACTAATCAACATGCAGACGGTTCGTTGTCTACTGGATAGCGTGTATACGGTATAATCTGTTAACACCTGCCTGGACTCACCCAACCTAATCACCTTCTAATCGCTTCAATTTACCTTGTTATCCGAATCTTCTAATTCCTTATGGTACCGACCTATGTATTCACTCAGCCACTCTCCAAGCCCGGCCATTTGGATTTTCTCAATCTGCTTCAACTTTCCGACTTGTACCAACCCTCCAATGATCCTGCCTTCCCTTTCATCCCGCTCCTGGAAACGAAAGAGCGGGTTCAGCAGTACTTCCCCGTTCTTCATGCCAATGACTTCACTGATTTCCGTCACTCGTCTTGAACGATCTCTCAGCCGTGATAGATGAACGAAGATATCAATTGCCGAGCTGATCTGCTGCCGCACAACCGAAATAGGAAGCTCTGCCCCGCTGAGTACCATTGTCTCCAATCTGCTGATCATGTCCGAGATGTTATTGGCATGCCCTGTAGACAATGATCCGTCATGACCGGTATTCATGGCCTGCAGCATATCAAGCGCCTCTGCCCCACGCACCTCTCCGATTACAATCCGGTTGGGTCTCATCCGTAGTGAAGACTTGATCAGATCCCGGATGGAGATTTCACCCTTGCCCTCGGTATTGGCGTTCCGCGTCTCCAGTGACACCAGATTCGGCACCGTGACAATTTGCAGCTCGGCGGAATCTTCAATCGTAATAATCCGTTCATCCGGAGGAATAAACTGTGATAATGCATTCAGAAAGGTTGTTTTCCCTGACCCGGTTCCGCCCCCGATGAAGATATTGAATTTGCTGCGCACCAACTGCTGCAGCAGCTCTGCCGCTTCCTCATGCAAGGCACCTTTTCCAATCAGGTCCGACATGGTCATCGGTTCACTTGGGAACTTGCGAATCGTCATGGTAGGACCTTTAAGCGCAATCGGCGGCAGCACAATATTGACCCGCGAACCGTCCTTGAGCCGCGCATCCACAATGGGGGAGGACTCATTCACGATCCGGTTCACCCCGGAGACGATCATCTGGATAATATCCTCCAGCCGTTCTCTCGATTCGAATTCGAGCTGAATTTGGCTAACTTCCCCTTCCTGCTCGACAAAGATCTCCCGGTGACTATTAATCATAATCTCCGTAATGTCCGGATGATCCACCAGGGGTTGAAGAATGTCCAACCCGCGAAACGAATCAAACAGCCTCTGCACCAGCGCATGTCGTTCTCCAGATGTCAGGTCATCCAGTTCCGGATCAGATAACACCTTGCGCTCAATCCCCTGCCACAGTTCCTTGTCCCCCGCTGAAGACGTTAAGTCAAGGCCTGCCCTGACTTCGCGGCGCATGTTCTGGAATTGTTCTTCACGGTCCAAAACTCTATGGGATGGTTCACTCATCATGCCCACCCATCTCCCTTATGGATGCGACCCGTCTGCTTCAGATCTTCCTCTCCGTCCTGTACAAGCATGGCACACAGCCTTTTTACCTCACGCTGAAATATGGGAGAGCTTAGCAGCACTTCCTCCTGGTGAAGCTGCTTCCAGGAAGGGATATAAGGCAGCACGGCATCCAGCTGCAGCTCAGGTCGTGGAACGGCATTGACTACGCTGTCTCGGTATTTGTTTACCACAAAGCGGGCACGATCCAGTACACGTTCAAACAAGTCAGGCTCAGTCCGCTCTGCATGCGCCAGCCATTGGCCCCACCGGTGCATGGCAGACAGGTCATCTTCAACCAGCCATATCAAGGCGTCTGCCGCTTTCAACATGCCTCGACTGCGTTCGTCCCAGCCGGAGTCTCCATCCAGAATCAACACGTCATATTGCCCAGAAGCAGACAAATAATGAACGAGCCCCATCGTATCATCACACGACATCTGCAGCAGTTCCTTCCGGTTGGATAATGGCCAGAACACGTCTGCCTTCAATCCATCATGACGAAGCACGTAACCATCTATGCCCTTGGAGGGAGCCTGTGTAGTCACCTGCCCGTGCTTGCCCGATTCCTTCCTCCCGACCTTGAGATCATACAGCAGTCGCGACAGCCCCGTTTCGGCATCGGGAACACGCTGTACACTTCGGGATAATCCCTTCTCAAGGAACGGCAGCACGCTATCCAGCGTCTCCAGATTAAGATAGAGCACGGCGTAGCCTGCCAGTCCGAGCTGCTTTGCCATATGCAGTGCCACTGCTGTCTTGCCACTTCCTCCCGAAGCTGACACCACTCCAATGGAAAGGGTTTGCTGTCCTGGGCGGTGTACCTTTTTGCGACGAGGCTGCCGACTTGCATTCAGAACGGTATCCAACAATGCAGGCAGAGGTTGATATTTCATTAAGCGCTTGTCTTCCTCCACCTCCTCATGACCTTCACTGAGAAGCAGCCAAGGCACACCCGGACTCTCACCCATACGTTCCAGCCAGGGATTCAGAAACTCAGGTTCGGCAATAACCAGATCCGGCAGTTCCTGTCCTTCATGTTCATGCATATACTCCTGAAAGGATTCCCACTGTGAAAAAGCGGTAAATCGCATTGCTGCACCAAATGAACTCCCCTGAACAAAATCAAGCCAGGCACTTACATACTCCTTGTCTTTTGAAGCAAGTACCGCCTTCAGCACGATCAATTTCTCCTCCCTCCCTGTAGAAAAGCACAAAAAAAACACCGACCATGATCCGCATGTATTATGCAAGATTATGGACGGTGCTTCCGTCACGTGCTATGAATGTATGGATAATATAGCATACAATTTCTGGACGAGCAAGAGATTTATACAATTAACAATCTGATTTCCACTCTCAAGAATGATAAGGTGCATCAAATTCAATAATGTTACGATCCGGGTCAAGAACGAAGATCTGTGCGAACCCTGCAACACTATCCGGTCTGGCTTCATACTCAATTCCCTGCTGTTCCAGCCAGGCTATCGTTTCGTTGTGGCTTTTCACCCAGATGGCAAAGTGCCCATCCGTCGTATCAATTCCCGCCTCACGCAGCGTATGTCCTTGCGGATGCTGGAGCAGATGCAGCTGCTGACTGCCAATTGCGTACCATGTGCCTGTAGAGCGGAAAGGCGGACGTTCAATCTCCTGCATGCCTAGCAGTCCGGTATAAAATTGTTTGGCAACATCCAGATCACGCACAGCCAGGCTAACATGATGTATATGAGCATATTCAATCATCGCATAATTCTCCTTCCAAGTAATATGATATCAATATAAGTTAATCGCTTACACGACTATACTATACCTTCGTGCTTCCTGACCAGTTGTTGAAAAGAGAAAAAACACCCTCGATCCAAGCGGGCATCCTCTCTGGCACGCCTACTTGAGTCAAAGGTGTTTTCAAAAATAAGCCACGTTACATGGATTTAAAAGGGATGCTTACCCTTTTATCAAGCTCGAATCTCTCTCTATTTCGCGCTATCCAATGCTTCTTGTGGAATCTCAATCTCTTCTACCTGGTTATGGTTGGAGAAGGTGCTTGTCATCTTCATGTCCATGGTGATTTTCTGGCCTTCCTGCTCCATCTCCATCACCATATTCACGTCGGTACCAACAGGAAGATACGTCTCCTTGTTCACCATATATTTCATTTGCATACTTGTAATATTCATCTGTTCAAGCATCGCTTGTGTCTGGGCGTCAGTTCCATTCTGCTCCATGACGGATTGAGCCAATTCCTTCACGTTATCACCCGATACGTCTGCGGTAATGACATAATTGTCGCCCTCTTCGGTGATCTTGGTATCTTCCGCAATTTTATTGAATTGGTCCAATTCTTCTTCAGGGTTCAGGCTTGATTGCATTTGCTCAATCAGCTGCTTCGTTTGATCGTCAGGAATTTTAACCCATTGATCTCCCACCTGCGAATAGATGGCATCAGAAGTAATGTACTGCTTCACGTTTTGTGCTTCCTGCCCGGACATTTCCATGTTCATCTCTTGATAGATCATCATCGGATCCTTGATGATGTCCATCTTCATTGTTGTTTTTACCTGCTGATCCTGTGACTGTTCGCCAGCCTCCAGCTTCAAATTCTGATCAATGGTTGCATCACTCGAGAAGCTTTTCAATTCCTTGGCTGCTTCATTCGTTTTGGTAATCAATTCTTCCAGTGTAGGGATCTGTTGTTCCTGCTCTGCAGGTGTATTGCCCTCGTTTGTCGCTTCGTTGCCAGCCGGCGGCGTTGCAGTGCTGTTATCCGCATCGTCACCGCATGCTGTCAGGCTTACTGCCAATAATGCCCCGATAATGAATGTCGTCCATTTCTTCAACTGTTTGTCCTCCCAAAATAGATGTGATCCGTATTCATTACCCAAATGTTTCCTTTATTAATCATGTTTGTGGTACATGCGTTCTCTAGTACGATTTACAAAAATCGATTCTTGATCTCAGGTGTCGGCAGCATACACGCTTCGTCCTTGCCAAACCACCGGTAACGATTACGAGCCACCCAGTTATATACGGCATTACGAATGAATTTGGGCACAATAATAAAGACATATAATAATGGATACGGAAATTTTAGACCTTTGGCCAGCCGCAGTGCTGCTGTCGAACGTGTATAGTAATGGCCATTTTCGATAAGTACAAATGTATCCATGCTGTCTGTAGACAGATTTCCTTTCTTCAGCAAGTCCTTGGCTACATCGGATTGGAGCGATGCAAAATGATATTTCCCTTCCGGATCACGTTTGATAATCCATTTGGTTAATCCTTGGCAAAAGTGGCAAACCCCGTCCACGAGTACAATCGGGTGTCCCTCATGCTCATCCGCTCGAATTGATGTCATAATTGAAGCCTCCTCATTTATGCTGTTAGATTAACTTACCCACTTTTCACCTTCACGTTCGCTGTCCACTAAATTTATACTACTCAAAAGGAATTGAATAGAAAAAGAGCGCAGGCTCTAAAGCCTACGCTCGTATCTGTTGGGGCAATTACTCAGCAATTGCCTTTTCCATCCACTCATCTTCAATCATTTGTTGGTGCAGGTCTCCTGCCCATTGGTCCATGCATTTGCAAATGAAATCTTTGCGGCATACTGGACAAGGCGTTTTCTGCAGACGGCTGATAGCTGTCATCTTCCATTCCGGAGATTTGGAGTAGAATACGCGGCACTGTGTGCCATCTACCAGCTTCATCGTAAATTCATACAATCCGTCATTTTCGTTTTTGCTGGCTACTTGCAATTTTGCAATACGTGGTCTATAAGACATGGATATCACCTGTCAATTCAAATTTGTTTCCTGCATGACTTTTCTCAGTACTAAGTCATATTAAAGAAATTTTAGTTCGATGTCAACTCAGGGAGCACGAACCTCCCAGCTTATTTTGAATGGATTCCATACCCACCAAGTTATGCCACACTATCCGCCGAACAAAATATCCAATATTGTGCCTACCTGACCCTGCTTTTTGCCTTTCAGTACATCGGGGTCGAATACTTCCACATAACCGCATGAGGAACAGGCTACGAACAAATAGTGGTTATGCTGAATATCGAACATTTTGCTAAGACCAGCCCCGGACATTGAGACTTCCTTGATGTTGCAATCCGTTCCCCGACATTTCGTACATACAAACCTTCGCTCAATCATCTCTTCAATACTCATTTGCATTCCCCCTTTTTCAGATGCCTGGCATGAAGCAAGAGTATAATTATGTAAAAGAGTACGCGATCTGACCTGCAATCTCCTGCATGTCTTCTGATTTTAAAATACAAAGCCCTGCCGTTTGCCAGCAGGGCTTGTACCGAACAACAGGTATCCATGATAGCCTGCTTAATATATCTCTCCCTTTACTCCAGCGAGTATCGGTTTATACCACGTTCAGTACGACATCAATGTTGCCACGAGTCGCTTTGGAATACGGGCAAAAATCATGAGCCTTGCGAGCCAGATCCTCTGCCTGACTGTGATCCACACCCGGCATGCTTACATCCAGTCGGACCGACAACTGGAATCCGTCATCCGCAGGGTCTTTTCCAATGGATACATTACTTGTTACCGTCACATCTTCCAGTTTAACGCCTGCTTTACGCGCCACGTTGGCAAGAGCACTTTCGTAACATGCACCGTAGCCTGCTGCAAAGAGCTGCTCAGGGTTCGTACCTTCACCGCCGGATCCACCCAGTTCTTTTGGCATTTTCAGATCATGTTTAAGGACTCCATCCGATGAAGTTACCGAACCTGTACGTCCACCTTTGACTGTCGCAGTTGCTGTATATAAAGCTTCCATTAGAATCTCTCCTTTTTCTCCAATATTTTTGCTGCCTACAATTCAATTTAAACTTCTGGCTTAATTTGAAACGGTTTTGGGTTACTTCATCAGCTTCTGCATCTTTGTCATTTTCATGCATCCATCCCGCCATCTGCATAACGCGATTTATGATATAAGTTAAATTTTCTGAAGTTGGGTAATATACTAAGGATCTGTAACCTCATCCGCTTCTCATTTTGTCCATCTACATAAAAGTTGCACTAGACAAAAATTATTGAATGAGTACAATGTAAGTAACGACATATATTTTCAGACATATAAAAGTGAATGACCCCGGTCTTCATCATAAGGAAAATCAATACGATTATTATTAAAAAGTCAGGTGAACATGTATGAGTAAAAAAAATCCATTCAATTCTCCTTCGGCTGAGCAATTAGCCGCAGCAGGCATGGCTCCCTCCCTCGGGGAAGCACACAGCTCCATGAAAGTTCCGAAAAACGCCGTCTGGTGGAAAAAATTCCTCGCCTTTGTCGGCCCCGGTTATCTGGTGGCTGTCGGCTATATGGACCCGGGTAACTGGGCAACAGATATTGCCGGCGGTTCCAAGTTCGGTTATACGCTATTATCCGTTATTTTAATCTCAAACCTTATGGCCGTCGTATTACAGTCCCTTGCAGGTAAGCTTGGTATTGTAACCGGACGCGATCTGGCCCAAGCTTGCCGCGAACGGTTCAGTATGCCGGTTGTCATTATGCTCTGGGCTCTGTGCGAACTGGCCATTGCTGCTACAGATTTGGCTGAGGTCATCGGTTCAGCCATCGCACTGAAGCTCCTGTTCAACATCCCGATGTTATACGGCGTCATTATTACGGCTGTGGATGTTCTGATTATCCTTTTGCTGCAAAATAAAGGCTTCCGCGCCCTGGAAACACTGGTCATCGTGCTGATGGCAACCATCGCCCTCTGCTTCGGGATTGACCTGTTTCTTGCCAAACCGGATATGGGCGGGGTACTCACCGGCTTTGTACCAAGTGCCGAGATACTACAGAATCCAGCGATGCTGTATATTGCCATCGGAATCATTGGAGCAACGGTTATGCCGCACAATCTGTACCTGCATTCATCCATCGTGCAGACCCGGCAGATCGAACAGACAACTCAGGGGAAAAGAGAAGCCATTCGTTACTCCACTATGGATTCAACGATCGCTTTGACCCTGGCCCTGTTTATCAACGCTGCCATACTCATTGTGTCAGCCGCTGTATTTCACAGCGCAGGCATGACACAGGTCGCTGAGATTGCAGATGCTTATCACTTGCTCACACCTCTGCTGGGCACAACCATTGCAAGTATCCTGTTTGGTGTCGCTCTGCTGGCCTCAGGTCAGAACTCTACGCTTACAGGTACACTGTCCGGACAGATTGTCATGGAAGGTTTCCTGAACATTCGGATTCCGGCTTGGCTCCGCCGGCTCGTGACCCGATTAATTGCGATCATCCCTGCCGTTATTGTGACGGCTATCGCCGGCGAACATGGAACGGAAGAATTGCTGATTTTGAGCCAGGTGATTCTATCCTTGCAGCTGCCTTTTGCCGTTATTCCACTTGTGATGTTTACGAGTGACAAAAAAAGCATGGGCGCATTCGCCAACAAACTGTGGCTCAAAGTCGTCTCTTGGATCATCGCTGCTGTGATTGTGGTTCTGAACGTTTATCTGATTATCCAAACCATCATGCTGTTTTAATCTATATAGCGCTAAAACCGTTTCCCTCTTACTATAGATTTATAAAAAAAGGCTGATCCCTCATCAAGAATATACTTGAGGGGATCAGCCTTTTAGCTTGCCGTACACTTGCCTTGTCCAGTATTTAATGACGCGAAGGTCATCTCTTTTTAATTTTATCCGCTAACCTTCAGAAGGCACAAGCAGTGGAATAATCTGCTCCAAGGCTTCGATGGTCCAGTCTGCATGCTCTTGGCCCTCCAGCTCAGGCTGAAATCGTCCATAGCCCTGCAAAATCCGAATCGTTCGCATCCCCAGCTTCTTGGCAGGAATGATATCGTTATCAATCCGATCCCCAATCATGACTGCTTCCTGGGGTTCACATCCCGCCTGCTTCAAAGCCACAGCATAGAGTTCCGGATCCGGCTTGGATACGCCTTCTTCTGCCGAGCAAGCCAGTACATCCACGTACCTCCGCAGACCGTAGCTCTCCAGGCGCTCTGCTGTCCCTAGACTCTGATTGGCAATAATGCCAATTCGATAATGGTGTGACAATTCCTTCAACACCGCGTCAGCAGAAGCGAAGGGTTTCTCCAATTCCTTCCGGAACTTCAACTTCTCCTGGATCTGCTCCCTATGACGTTCATCGCTGATTAGCGTTCGAATGGCTACCCTCATGGGCCACTGCTCATAATTTCGGTAACACGAGGCAAATATCTCTCGCACTTCCTCTATTTTCACCGGATATCCAAGCAAGCAGGCTTCTTTTACAAACTGCCCTATAATATCATCTACCGGCTCCCATTCGTCCACCAGCGTATCTCCTACATCAAAGAACAACCATTTTAACCCCCGTACATCCGGCACGCCTATTCCTCCTTGTTAGCCATGAACGCAATCTCTAAATCAGCAATGTACATTAATGCTCAAATAAAAAAGAAGACCCACCATCATGCATGAGTCTCCTCAGAATTCCGTTTTTCCACAAGTTCAATTATAACAGGCACCTTACACCGGATCAATCGGCAGCTATCACATTAACCATTAAGCAAGAAGCCAACTTCTCCATTAAGGGAATACACAATGCGGTCAGCTCCCATCCCGCGGTAAATGCCTTTGGGGTGACTCTGTTCCGTAATCACACATAGTGATTTGGAGGTCCAGGAACGGCAGATCTGCAAATAGCGGCAGGTCAGGTTCAAACTGTTCTCGAAAATAAAAACGTTGCCTACACTCGACTGCGGTAGAAACCACTTCTGAGCTTCAGCTGTATTCATGCGAATGACGTTCTCCACTCCGATTCTGCGGAGCTTCCGTTCTTCCCCTGCACTGTTAGTCAGAACGGCAAACGGCATTTTTTTGTACATCAACAGCTTGATAAACTTGCGGCCTGCTTCATTCGGTGCTGTTACTAGAATCATCTCATTATCCATCGTTCGTTCCTCCCTTGGCGTGAAAAGACAACAAAAAAGAAGCGTGGGGGACCAAGGCCTCCCGAACGCTTCTTGAATAACCCATGACGAAAACGCCATGAATATGCGTACGGCTTGTTGCCTCTCCCTTTAACGCTTACGAGGTTAGCTGACGGATTCGGGCGCGAGAGTCGCCCTATTTCCGGCTTGCACCGAAAAATTCACCCCATGGATTAGCTGCAATGACAGCCGTTCCGATTGGTTCCCCCGTTTCCCACCCATGAATGAATGGAAACTCAGCGATTAAAACATCGTTCCTGTTTCATGTATTGACCAGAGCGATATTATCGTTTGTTTCGTTGTTCATGTTAAGTTTAATTGAAATAGAAATTACGATATGAATCATACACCCGCGACATGTTAGTGTAAAGTCCGGTCAGATCAGCGAATGGACGAATTTAAGGCATTACACATCAATGATATCGCTTACAACCAATCCATTCTCCATCCATCTCTGTGAATCTCGCTAATTCTCGTCCTTATGAAAAACGTATGTAATTTTAAATATCTGTAAGTAAACATAGGAATTTATTTAATTAGTTTTGCATTATCTAATTGTAAGCAATATAATATAACTATAGGTATCATTAACCCATTATACGATATGGAGGCGACTGATCATGTCCGTTTATGACTACAAAGTCAATACCCTTCGGGGCCAGGAAGTCGAGATGTCCGATTATCGCAACAAGGTGCTGCTAATTGTAAATACGGCGAGCAAATGTGGTCTGACCCCGCAATTTGAAGGCTTACAGGAACTCTATAACAAATTCAAAGACCGGCAGTTTGAAGTACTAGGCTTCCCAAGTAACCAATTCGCTCAGGAAAAAGGATCTTCCGACGATATTGCTGAGTTCTGTCAGATGAATTACGGTGTAAGCTTTCCTATGTTTGAGAAAATTGATGTTAATGGCTCAAGCGCTCACCCACTATTCCAACACCTGACAACAGAGGCACCGGGACTGCTCGGATCCAAAGCCATCAAGTGGAACTTCACCAAATTCCTCGTTGATCAGAACGGACGTGTCATGAAGCGTTATGCTCCAAAAACGACTCCTGACCAAATTGAGGCTGATATTGAGAAACTGCTGAAATAAATCAATATGGAGAGGCCATAATCAACAGGGAACCAGAGAAAGTCCGGTTCTCTGTGAATGGCCTTTTTTTATTGTATTTCCAACGCAAAAAAAGAGGTTTTCCATATTCGGAAAACCTCTTCTTGTCGTACAATATGATGCGGTCGAGAGGACTCGAACCTCCACGGGCATACGCCCACTACCCCCTCAAGATAGCGTGTCTGCCATTCCACCACGACCGCATGTCGTAAATAATCGGCAACAAAATTGATTATACAGGTTTACATTATAAAAGTAAAGCACTTTTATAAAAACTACTTTTGCACCTGTGTTTCCCCTCCAAATATCGGTTTTTTTCGTCATGATCTTTTAACTGCTGCATACATTAAATTTCAATTCATTTATACATCCTCATTTTTAATTTTAGCTCCCCATACGAAAGTGTATCATATACCTATCATTAGTTTTCTAGCATTTAATCATTACGAGTCATATAATATAACATTAAAATATATTTAAAACTCAAAAGCAAGAAATTGTTGACAAAATACGGATGTTTATGTGATTATATATATCATATAATTCGGATTTTAAACATAAAAGGATTCAGAAATCAATAATAATGTTATATAATATAACATTTTACGAACATAGGAGGCGAAAGACCGTGAACCGTGGGAATAAGCTGCTCGATTATGTCAAACTGCTTGATTCCTCCATTCATGTCGGAGGTTTTACCCATTCATTTGGTATGGATGTACACATCGCTGAAGGCAGCATCCGAAATGCCGATGATCTGGAATCCTTCATGCGCTGCCAGCTGCATCCCAGTATCGTTCGACTTGAGGGCATGGCGATTAAAGGTATCTACAGCGCAACGGATCATAATGACACATGGCGAACAGCACTCATTGACAAGTTGGTTCACGTTCAGCGGACTCCTTCTGATCAAAGGGAGCAAGCCGCTGCCATGGGCAAAAGACTGATCAAGCTGGCCCGGGCTCTCCACCCCTGGATTGAATTCAACCAGCTCGAACATACCCTTGCCAAATACGAGTCTATAGGCTGCCTCTCTACTGTTCACGCCTGGATCAACCACTACCTCGATATCCCCGTCGAGGAAGCGGTAATGGGTTACTTGCACTCAGCCATGAATGCATGCATAACCGAAGCTTCCAAAGTCCTCCCCATGCATAACGAAACCACCCAGGAACTGCTGGTTCGCCTGGCCGCAGACCTGGAGCATGAATGGAATACCGTTAGCGCCTCCGCTGCGGATGGACCGGCACAGCCAACCTCCATGTCCATGAAATCGCTGTTCCCCAGCTTCCACATGCTTGGCGCAGGGCTGCATGCTTATCGCGCCTAATCTTACCGCCTCCAAGCTTCCTTCATATTTCCCCAAACGAAAAAAGCACGCAGCAACCTCCTTGCTGACGTGCTTTTTCTCGTATGCCTATAGAACATCACGTTTTTACGTCATTATTTAATATTAATACACTACTTTTCATCATTTATAATTGTTACATGACGTAAATGCGTATATAATGTAATGAACAGCTCGCATCTCCCTCTATTATACACAGCCGAAGGCGGGTTGAAATACTTCTATGAGGGGTGAACCCTTTTGAACAAAAAGAAACCCGTGACTCCGTTCGGATGGGCCATCAAACGCCGCTTAACGGAGCTGCAGATGGACCAGAAAACGTTCTGCGAGAAGCACGACATCCCGCCGTATCGTTTATCCAATCTCATCCATGGCACACGAAAAGCCACCCGTTTCCGAAACCAGGTGGCAGAGATTTTGCAAATTTCGGATGAACTACGATGACACCACCATTAGCATACCGTCCCGATCCCTTAACTGATTGCCAAGGAGGGCCTATTCATGAGTTTCTTTACAACCGACCTTGAAAGGTTATCCTTTCAATCCCTACGTCATCAACTCATCATCGTCGACCGCGACTGGAGAATCCGCAGCTGCAATACCGCATGGCAGAACGGACTCGGGCGATTGCATCTCTCAAAATACAAAAAAACCGACGCCCACCGATCTTCTTGCGAAACGTTTCATTATCTTCAGCTGCTGCAGATATGGGCAGCCCAGGAAGAGGAAACGGAGAATTCATCGATTATTCAGAAGTTAGAGAAGATTCAATATCCCTTTGTTCACTTCCATACATATGACATATCTGTACAGTCTGCGAACCTGGACCTTCGATGGTTCAGGCTGGAGCTTACACCCTTGAATCAGGCGGATCCTCCTTCTCCGATGGGACTAGCTCTGATCTCGCATACAGACATCACGGAACAGAAGCGAATTGAACAGCAATTGAAGCTCGCTCTATCCGAAGTGCGGACACTACGCGGCCTGCTTCCCATTTGCGCCGTCTGCAAACAGATTAAGGATGAGCAGGACGTCTGGAATTCAGTCGAAGGTTATTTGGAGAGACATACCCATGCAGAATTCACACACGACATCTGTCCGGACTGCATCCGCAGGCTATACCCGAAGTACTCCAACATTTTGGATAAACGCTCCTGAGCATAACAAAAAAAGCAAAAAAATAACCACCTCTCCTACACGGACAGGTGGTGTTCAAATTGAGACATATCCAATTCCTCCGGCGATCCCTGCAGCGCAATTGCTCCCTTATCCATGACATAGATAAAATCCGCAGCACCACGTACGAAGTCAATACTTTGTTCGACAAGCAGCACCGAAATGTCGCCCTTTGCCTTGATTTGCAGAATGACCTGCCGAATATCCTCGACAATTGACGGCTGTATGCCTTCCGTTGGTTCATCCAGCAACAATAGTCCAGGCCGTGAGGCAAGCGCTCGCGCGAAGGCAAGCTGCTGCTGCTGGCCACCACTCAGATCACCGCCCTGTCGTCCATACATGGTCGCAAGGACCGGAAACATCGCGAGCACATCTTCAGGAAACGTCTTCACCCCAGGCGCAGATGTCTCCAGACCGAGCAGCAGATTCTCCTTCACCGTGAGCTGAGGGAAAATCTCACGCCCCTGAGGAACATATCCAATGCCTGCCTTGGCACGTTTGGCAGGCTCCAAAGCGGATATATCCTGCCCTTTCCAATGGATGGCCCCCTTCCTCGTTTTGAGCAGGCCCATCAACGTTTTCATCAGCGTTGTTTTGCCGACACCATTCCGGCCCATTAGGCAGACCACCTGTCCAGGCAGGACATCCAGATTAACACCACGCAGCACATTACTTTCCCCGTAGCCGGATTCAATTCGTTGCAGCGACAGCATGGTCATCTCTCCTTTTTCCCAAGTAGACTTCGGCCACCCTAGGATCTTCCTGCACCTCAGCCATGGTACCTTCCTTCAACAGCTTCCCTTCATGCATCACGGTCACTTTCGCCGCGTACTCACGGACAAACTCCATGTCATGCTCTACAACCACGACCGAACGTTCACGCGCTATCCCCTGTAACAACCTGCCCGTTTTATGCGTTTCCTCGTCCGTCATCCCGGCAACCGGTTCGTCCAGCAGCAACACACGCGGTTCCTGAAGCAGAAGCATACCTATTTCCAGCCACTGCTTCTCGCCGTGAGATAGCGCCCCTGCCCGTGTATACACGCGGTCTTGCAGTCCAATTTGCGCTATGACCTGTTCCATTGCCGTGTTGATTTTCCCAAACCGCGGAATACCAAGAGTCCGAAGAGGTGAACGCTGATTTTCCGCCGCCAAGGCCAAATTTTCCTGTACGGTAAGGCCTCCGAAGATGGATGGAGCTTGAAATTTGCGTCCTACACCCTTTCGGACGATCTGATGCTCCTTCAGACGTGTCAGCTCTGTGCCATCTTCCAGCCGCACCGTGCCGGAGACGGGTTTGGTTTTTCCGCAAATGACATCCAGCATTGTCGTTTTCCCCGCACCATTGGGGCCGATCAGAAAATGCAAATCATGCTCATGCAGCTTCAGGTTCATGCCATTAACTGCGACAAATCCGCCAAAAGCTACGGTAATACTCTCAGCCATCAATACGGTTGAAGGTTCAGTAGACTTCAGGTTTTTCTTTACTGACAGGGACATGCACAACCTCTCCTCTCCGCTTCAGTAATCGAACGACATTTCGATAGACTCCAACGAGCCCGTGAGGCATGAACAACACCACCGTTACAAACAGCCCGCCGAGAACAAACAACCAGCCTTCAGGGTACGCCTCACTTATCCCGGTTTTGGCCGCATTCAAAACCACCGCACCGATCACAGCCCCAATGAGCGTGCCGCGACCACCCAAGGCAACCCATAACACCATTTCGATGGATGGAACAATCCCCATCATGGACGGCGATATAATCCCGACCTGAAGAACAAACAGCATACCCGCTATTCCTGCAAGCGCACCAGAAAGGGCAAACGTCAGCGTTTTATAACCCGCCGGATCATAACCCAGGAAACGCACCCGGTTTTCTCCATCCCGCGAAGCTTCAAGCACCTGACCAAACCGACTATTTACCATTCTTCTGCAGAGCAGGTACGTGAGCACCAAAATGGCAAGTGTAATATAGTAGAGCACAATTGTTGTTCCTGCAGAATGCAGCGTGAAACCAAAAATGGAGTTATAGCCGGTTATACCATTAGTCCCCCCGGTCCACTCCTGTTTGCCGATAAACAAGGTAACCGTGATTAACACAAGGGCTTGTGTTAATATCGTAAAATACACACCGGTAATCCGGTTACGAAACGTGAACCACCCCAGCACAAATGCCAGCAAAGCCGGCAGAGCAATACCCAGAAATAACGCCACTGGAAATGAACGAAATGGTTCCCAAAACCACGGTAAGCCTGACAAGCCGCTCCACCCCATGAAATCAGGCAGGGATGTACCGCTCGCCTGCAGTTTCAGATACATGGCCATGGCGTAACCACCAAGACCGAAGAACACTCCATGCCCCAGACTCAGAACCCCGCCGTAGCCCCAGATCAGATCCAGTCCGATGGCCAGAATAGCCAGTGCCAGGAATTTAGCGAGCAAACTAAGCCGAAACTCGGTAGAGATTAGCGGGGCAAGACACATTAGAATCAGTACGACCGCCCAGATGATTCTCGTTTTTAAACTGCCTGACTTCAGAAGTGCTGACATCATATAACCCCCTTCTTCCTGTTAGTCGAGACTGCGGGTTCGCATGGCAACCAGCCCCCGCGGCTTCCATTGCAGAAAAGCAACGATACATACGAACACCAGCACTTTGCCGATGGAGGCCGATGTGTAGGTTTCAAACAACGTATTGAACATGCCAATCCCGAGCGCTCCGCATACCGTTCCTACCAGTTTGCCAACCCCGCCAAGAACTACAACCATAAATGCATCTACAATATAATAGGTTCCCAGCGAAGGGCCGATCGGCCCAATGAGCGTCAGAGCACAACCCGCGATACCCGCGATTCCTGAACCAATGGCAAAGGTCATGCCATCTACCCGTCTGGTCGAAATCCCGAGACAGCCCGCCATGCTCCGGTTCTGCATGACAGCGCGCATCCGTCGTCCGGAAGAAGTGCGGTATATGTACAGATACATACACAGCAGGACAACCGCGACAAGTGCGATGATAAAAATTCGTTTATACGGAAATACGATACCGTCAGAGATCGCAAGACCGCCGTTAAGCCAGGACGGACTGGATACCCCCACATTCGGTGCCCCGAAAATGGTACGTGCCAGCTGCTGCAGCATCATTCCAACTCCCCATGTAGCCAGTAAACTGTCCAAGGGCCTACCGTATAAATGCCGGATCAAAATCACTTCAAGCAGCCAGCCGATAAGTGCCGCTACACCAAACGCGATCGGCAATGCCACGATAAAATAAACTTCAAACCACGCTGCCGGAGCATAGGAAATAAACAGATTCTGAGTCACATACGTTGCATATGCACCAATCATAATCAACTCACCGTGAGCCATGTTGATGACATTCATAAGACCAAACGTTACTGCGAGCCCCAGCGCAATCAATAACAGGATCGAGCTGATGCTAAGGCCATTGAACATTTGCAGAACAAACATATCCATCCCGATCACCCTTTCACATGCTAAAAGCCTCATTCCGATTCAAATACACCACCAAGACTACGCATCAACGCTTTATCGTAATATTGTACGAGGGTGCGCTGTCCCACCCTCATCCGTAATCTCAGAAGTTTGGACATGAAGGACTTGCTTATTGATTGCTTAGGGAAGCTCCCCATTCGTAGGTTTTCAAATAAGGATCAGGCTTGACAGGAGAACCGGAGTTCCACAATTCCTTGAATTGACCATCTTCCTGCACCTCTCCGATCCGGACGGTTTTGTATATATGCTGATTCTCTCCGTCAACGGTTACTTTCCCCTCGGGAGCATCAAATTCCAATCCTTTTGCTGCTTCTCTGACCTTCTCCACATCGGTTGAACCCGCTTTTTCAACGGCTGCCTTCCAGAGGTACACTGCTACGTAACCCGCCTCAATCGGGTCAGCCGTTACCCGGTCAGCACCATATTTTTCTTTATATTTCTCAACAAATGTTTTGTTTTCTGGAGTATCTGTTGTCTGATAATAGTTCCATGAAGCCAGGTGCCCTTTCAGCACATCTGCTCCAATGCCCCGAATTTCCTCTTCCGCCACACTGACCGACAGCGTCGTCATCTGTTCCGAGGTGATTCCAGCATCCTTCAGCTGCTTGAAAAAGGCTACATTGCTGTCCCCGTTAAGCGTGTTATACACCACATCCGGCTTCGCAGCTTTGATTTTGCTTATGATGGTACTGTAATCGGTATGGCCTAGCGGTGTGTATTCCTCGCCAACCACTTCTCCGCCTTCAGCTGCCAATTGAGCCTTGATCACCTGATTGGCCGTTTTCGGGAAAACATAGTCCGAGCCAAGGAGATAAAATGTTTTGCCCCTATTCTCGAGCAACCAGGTTACGGAAGGAACAATTTGTTGGTTTGTTGTTGCACCTGTATAAAAAATGTTGGGAGATGACTCCAGTCCTTCATACTGCACCGGATAAAATAAAAGCCCTTTATTCTGCTCGAACACTGGGAGCATCGCCTTTCGACTCGCCGAGGTCCATCCGCCAAAAACAGCGGCCACCTTATCCTGCTGAAGCAGCTTCCCGGCCTTTTCCGCAAAAGTCGGCCAATCCGAGGCCCCATCTTCAATGACAGGCTCAATCTGTTTGCCAAGGACACCACCAGCTGCATTGATCTCTTCAATCGCAAGCATCTCGGCATCCTTGACAGACACCTCGCTTATTGCCATCGTTCCACTCAAGGAATGAAGAATGCCTACCTTGATCGTCTCATCGGACGCAGCGACCTCCCCTGTTCCACCGGAATTCGAAGTCTCAGGTGGCGTTCCACCTTCCACACATCCCGTTAAAGCAATGACCGCCCCCAGCAAAATCCCCCATAATCTGACCGATCTCTTCTTCAATAGCCTACACTCCCTTTTTTTAGTCTATTGACGAACATTAAGGTCATTTAACACCGAAATGTTCGTTGATCCAAATTATGGAGTCTCCAACTCTTCATGTCAATAATGCTTACATAATTTTATTTTACGCCTACTTGTTTCATGCATGCTGCTAATATGTTTCAAACCTTATTGACAAAGGGTCACCCTGTGTGAGTATATTTAACATATAACATGATACATGAAGATATATACTTTTATGGGAAAGGTCGGATGGCCCTTGCACTGGACGGAGCAGGAAAAAGAAAAACTGCTGATTACCGTAGCCGCCAATCTCGCCCGCGAACGCAGAGGACGCGGATTGAAGCTAAATGTTCCCGAAGCCATCGCTTTGTTAACCTCCGAGCTCATGGAACGAGCGCGGGATGGAATGAGCGTAGCGGATTTGATGAGATATGGCGGTACAATCCTTACACGGGATGATTGTATGGAGGGAGTTGCTGATATGATTCCCGAGGTACAGGTGGAAGCTACATTCCCTGACGGGACCAAGTTGGTTACCGTGCATGAACCCATACGCTGAGAAAGGCAGGAGAATGCCATGATTCCAGGCGAATATCGATTGAAACCGGATGAGATTGTCTGTCATCCCGATCGCCAAACGATACGATTAATGGTCTTGAACCGCGGTGATCGACCCGTGCAGGTCGGTTCTCATGTTCACTTCTATGAAGTAAATGCCGCTCTGGACTTCAACCGCACCGCAGCGTTCGGACATCGTTTGCATATCCCTGCAGGCACCGCCGTTCGTTTCGAACCCGGGGAAGAAAAGCCGGTTGAACTCACCACTTTTGGCGGCAAACGACAGATTTATGGATTTAACGGATTAACAGAAGGGTCGGCAGACCAGCCTCCAGACCCGCAGAAACTCGAAGCCTTCCTGAAGGCTTTTGCCCCCACGCCATCACAGGACGGAGGAGATCCAGCATGAAACGCATGTCTCGTGAACAATATGCTTCCATGTTCGGTCCAACAACCGGGGATGCCGTAAGACTGGCAGATACGGAGCTCTGGGCAGAGATTGAGCATGATTACGCTGTATACGGGGATGAGAGCAAATTCGGAGGCGGAAAAGTCATCCGGGACGGCATGGGCCAGTCCGCAACCGCTCTTCGCAGCCACGGTACGCCGGATACTGTCATTACGAACGCCATCATTATCGATCATTGGGGTATTGTAAAAGCAGATATTGGCATCCGCGACGGAATCATCTGTGCGATTGGCAAATCCGGTAATCCGGATACGATGGACGGGGTCGATCCACTCCTTGTGATCGGCGCTTCAACCGAGATCATCGCCGGCGAAGGCATGATTGTCACCGCAGGCGGAATCGATACCCACATTCATTTTATTTGTCCGCAGCAGATTCAAACTGCCCTGTCTTCCGGAGTAACTACCATGATCGGCGGAGGTACAGGACCAGCGACAGGCACCAAAGCAACGACCTGCACACCTGGAGCCTGGCATATTCACCGCATGTTAGAGTCCGCTGAAGCCTTTCCTATGAATATTGGTTATCTGGGCAAAGGCAATAGTTCTACCACCCCTCCACTTATTGAACAGATCGAAGCTGGTGTCATCGGCTTAAAATTGCATGAGGATTGGGGAACGACTCCAAGCGCCATCGACGCCTGCCTCACTGCCGCCGGAGAGCATGATATCCAGGTAGCCATTCATACCGACACCCTGAATGAGACTGGATTTCTGGAGAATACACTTGCTGCCATTAACGGCCGCACGATTCACACGTATCATACGGAAGGTGCAGGCGGCGGACACGCACCAGACATTATCCGCGCTGCCGGTGAATCGTACGTGATTCCTTCTTCAACCAACCCCACGCGTCCTTATACTCGGAATACAGTTGAAGAACATCTCGATATGTTGATGGTGTGCCACCATTTGGATCCGGCGATTCCAGAGGATGTTGCTTTTGCCGATTCCCGGATTCGCCCAGAGACCATTGCAGCAGAAGATATTTTGCATGATCTCGGTGTCTTCAGCATTATCAGCTCTGACTCCCAGGCCATGGGCCGGGTAGGCGAGGTCATTATCCGTACCTGGCAGACCGCAGACAAAATGAAGAAACAGCGCGGCAAGCTGGAATTGAAATCAGATTCCCCTTCCGACAACGACCGCATCAAAAGATATGTCGCCAAATATACGATCAATCCTGCCATCGCTCATGGCATCAGCCATATCGTCGGTTCTGTGGAAGTAGGCAAGCTAGCGGATCTGATCGTCTGGAATCCAGCCTATTTTGGGGTCAAGCCCGAAATGGTGATTAAAGGCGGTATGATCACTTTTGCTCAGATGGGTGATCCGAACGCTTCCATCCCGACACCTCAGCCCGTGTTCGGCAGACCGATGTTCGGGTCATACGGTGGAGCTATCGCCAAAGGGTCCATTACTTTCGTCTCCCAAGCTGCTGCTGATGCAGGCATCAAGGAGACACTTGGATTAAACAAGCGCGTGGAAGCCGTCAAAGGCTGCCGCTCAGTGAGTAAAAAGGATATGATCCACAACGATGTGACACCTCACATTGAAGTCGACCCTGAGACGTATGAGGTTCGAGCCGATGGGGTACTGCTTACCTGCGAACCTGCGGATGAGCTGCCGATGGCACAGCGCTACTTCATGTTTTGACATCTAGTTATAAAGGCAAGCGTTTCACTTCTTCAGGTTCGTACTCCCCTCTTCATTATTGTGTAAAATCATGTCCAATCTATATCCTTACATTATTTTTATATCGGATTTTGGTTGGAAGGGAAATAAGACAGAAGCAAAGAAAGGACGCTTGGCATGATGCAAAGTGGTACGAAGCTGCTTCGATATGTTCAACTGCTCGACTCGGCCCTGCCCATCGGCGGGTTCTCCCACTCTTTCGGTCTGGAAGCATACACGCATGACGGCACCATTCGAACAATCACCGAGCTTGAACAATTCATTCGCAGCCAGCTTCACTCCAGCCTGATTCGGATCGATGGACTTGCTATCAAAGGCGTTTACCAAGCAATGGAGGAACAAGACTCCGCTCTACTCGCTCTCTATGATAAGCGGGTTCACGCCCAGCGAACCCCCCGGGAGATTAGGGAAAGCGGCCATAAGATGGGAAAGCGGCTGCTGAAACTTGCCCGTTCTCTCTATCCTTGGATGGACTTCTCACTTATTGATGAGGCTGTGCAGGCGCATGGTGCCTATTGCGGGATTACTACCATTCACGGTTATATCCTTTATCAGTTGAAAATCGGATTAGACGAGGCCGTTACCGGTCACTTGTATACCTCAGTGAATGCTTATGTCAACAGCGCACTGCGCCTCCTGCCGATTGGGCAAACCGAGGCACAGATGCTCATTCAGAAACTGCTCGATGATATCGAATCCGAATGGATTCGAATTCGGGATGACAACCCGGAAGATATGCACAGTTTCGGTATTGCCCAGGAAATCTACGCCATGCGGCACGAAAGCTTACCAGCCCGGCTGTTTATGTCCTGATACCCATATTTATAAGCTACAACTTTCTATTAAAATAAGCCGATAATCCAAGGAGGAATTTGTTATGTGTGGAGGAGCTAATCATACGCATCATCCGGAGTGGGAACGTAAGGCATTTGATCGCAGCAGACCAATGCGAATTGGTATTGGAGGCCCGGTAGGCTCTGGCAAAACTGCCCTTGTGGAGAAGCTGTCGAAGGCGCTGCGTACACGCTATAGTCTGGCCGTCATCACAAACGATATTTATACCAAGGAAGACGCCGAAATCCTGCTGCGCCAGAACGCTCTTGCGCCAGAGCGCATTATTGGCGTTGAAACAGGCGGATGTCCGCATACAGCCATTCGAGAAGATGCCTCAATGAATTTTGAAGCCGTAGACGAATTGGTCGAGCGTTTTCCTGATCTGCAATTAATCTTCATTGAGAGCGGCGGCGATAACCTCTCTGCTGCATTCAGCCCGGAACTTGCAGATGTGTTCATCTACATCATTGACGTTGCCCAAGGGGAAAAACTTCCTCGCAAAGGCGGTCCAGGCATTACCCGCTCAGACCTGCTGCTGATCAACAAAACAGACCTTGCACCTTATGTTGGCGCAAGTTTACAGGTGATGAAGGATGATACCGAGCGGGTACGCGAAGGTCGCCCATATGTGATGTCGAATCTCATGAGCGGTGAAGGTGTATCCGAGATCATTCACTGGCTTGAGCACCAATACATGGATGACGATGCAGCCGCTGCGCATCTGCATTCACACAGCCATGACCACGGCTCAGCCCACAGCCATTAATTCATCCCCCGTATCAGAAGGAGCCGAAACGAAGTTGGGCATTCGTGCTGAAGGAGCGGTGATACGACGCAGCGAGCTTCGAGCCACATTTGCCCTTCAAGAGGGACGTACGATCATGACAGATCGTTATTACAGCGCACCTCTCCGGTTCAGTCGCTCCTTTCGCCCACCGGGGAACAGCAATGGGTTATGCCTCTACACATCAGACGTCTCTCCCGGTGTTCTTAACGGGGATCATTATCATTCCGAGTGGCATTTGGGTGAAGGCACCCATGTGATGCTGAGCAGTACATCAGCGACACGCCTTCACCCTACGCCTTCACTTCCCTCGTCGGTCAACCATCACTTCCAGATCAGGAAAGGTGCTGTGCTAGAATACTTCCCGGAATGTGTAATCCCATTCAAAGGTAGTTCTTCTTCGCTTACCGCCACCTTCCATCTGGAAGAACAGGCTATTCTCGCTTATGCGGATGTTTGGTCAGCCGGACGAATTCACCGGGGTGAGGCTTTTGAGTTCAGCAAATATCGAAATTCAACCGAAATATGGCAAGGGGACCAGCTTGCTGTGTGGGACCGATTCGGAATGGAACCTTCACGCGATGATCCACAAAAATCAGCTGCATTGCTGGATTTCACCCATACTGCGGCCCTGTGGATGATCGCTCCTGGACTGGGGACAGCGGAACTGGAAAGCATCAGGTCTGCACTGCCTCCGGATGGTCGAATGCTCGCTGGTGCAAGCCTGCTCGCGAGCGGAGGGATCGGCGTCCGTTTGCTCGGCATGGCTGCCTGGGAACTTCAGGAACAATGCCTGCACATTTGGAATACCATTCGACCGCAGCTGTTAGGCAACGAGAATCTTACGTTTCGCAAATGAACTGCACATCATAATTTGATGAAGTCAGAGATGAAGACGACTACAATCATCTCACATGAATACAAAAAAAACCTCTGAACATTTCCGGAAATCATCCGGATTGATTCAGAGGTTTTGCATTAGATCGATTCATCCGTTTCAGGTTTATCATCTTCTTTATATCGAAAGTCAGCAGCATTTCTACTTTCCTTGGACTTGCGATAACGGGTAAATTCAATATATTCGCTGATAAAAGACTGCTCTTCGGTCGATAATTCACTCTCCTGGCAATCCAATTGCCGCAACACGCCAAAAAAATAATCCTCCCGTTTTTCCCGTACCATCGCTTCCTTGGATGGACGTCCAATCATGAGCCAGTCCAGACTCACATCAAAAAACGCAGCGATCTCAATCAGTTTATTCGTGCTTGGAATCGACTTTCCACGTTTCCAATCACCCAGATTCCCGGTGCTGATCTTCAGTTGTTGACAGAATGCTTTCTTTGTCATCCCTCGCTCGGCAATCAGGTGTTCAATTCGCTCATATATCGACTGCATACAGGACCGCCTTCCAACCATAATATCTAAAATCCATATCTTGCACCATAACGTAATTCTCCGGCAACATTATATAGACAATTATACCACAACAGATATTAATCCTCAGCCCTTCTTCATCCATGAGCAGTTTTCACATAGATATATGAAAAAATAAAAATAGACTCTCATGGATATCCACGAGAGTCTACTTCCTTAACGTTTACATGTAATGCGGTCGAGAGGACTCGAACCTCCACGGGTATACACCCACTACCCCCTCAAGATAGCGTGTCTGCCATTCCACCACGACCGCATATTCAATTGTATAAATGGTGAGCCATGAAGGGCTCGAACCTTCGACACCCTGATTAAAAGTCAGGTGCTCTACCAACTGAGCTAATGGCTCTTGCTGTAACTTCACCGATGTGCCATATCATCTCTTGGTTTAAGAACAATGACTTGCGAGGTTTCCTTATTAAAAAGGTGGTGAAGATATGACCCGTAGGGGATTCGAACCCCTGTTACCTCCGTGAAAGGGAGGTGTCTTAACCCCTTGACCAACGGGCCTTGTTAACAAGTTGTCTTTCTTGGCGACAAGAATGAGTATACCACACCACATAAAAATAGTGCAACACTTTTTTTATTTTTTTATCTAGCGTTTTTTTAAAGATCATTTTTCAATAAAATTTAGGCTCGTTTAACTGGCTCTACCATTTGAGAGATCTGAATTTCATATCAATGTCATCAGAATCATTAAATCATGTTAAAGTAATATCAAAACACTTATAAAAACTTATGTTCACTTAAAATATTGCAAATCAAATTACAAATACTTATAATTAGGTTATCAGTAGTACGGTCACTCATTAGTAAGGAGGCGGCATGCTTGTTTCAGGAAGAACGAATGCAGCTGATTATTGAACATCTTCGCAAACACAACCGGATCTCGGCAGACGAGATCGTTACCCTTTTTGACGTCTCACGGGACACGGCTCGAAGGGATCTGATTAAGCTGGAAGAACAGGACGCCATTATCCGAACACGGGGCGGCGCCATCCTCCCCTCTCCTCCCCGTGAATATATCTCATACAAGGATCGCCTGCTCCATGTTTCGGAAGAAAAAAGGGCTATAGGCAAACTCGCTGCAGCCATGGTCCGCCAAGGTGAAAACATCATTTTGGATTCTTCCACGACGGTGCAGGCTTGTGCTGAGCATCTGAATGGAAAGTCATGTACAGTCATCACCAATTCCATTCATTCCGCAGATCTTCTCTCCAATCACTCGGCTGTCCATATTCGTTTACTTGGCGGCAAAGTCGACAAGGAACAACGTTATGTTTACGGCGCCTCGGTGATCGAAACACTCTCTCATTATTACGTGGATAAAGCCTTTATCGGTATTGGCGGGATTACGATGGATGGATTCAGTGCTTCCGAAGAAGAAGGCAAGATTAAGCAAAAAATGATGCAGGCGGCCAAAGAAGTCTTCGTGCTCGCAGATCATTCCAAATTTGATAAACGTTACGGGTACCGTTTTGCCGACTGGTCACTGATTGATGTACTGATTACCGACCAATGGCCATCAGACGAATGGCGTAACTTTTTGAATGAACAACAGGTTGAGATTCTCATTCCTGAACCAACAGAAGATAAGGAGTTGTAAGGTGATGAAATTATTTGCTACGGATTTGGATGGAACACTGCTAAACAGAGACAGTCAGATTAGCCCGGAAAATGCAGCCGCTATTCACCGGGCCCAGCAAGAAGGATTAAAAGTTACAATTGCAACGGGACGCGTCTATTCGGACGTTGTCGGCATTTGCCAAGAAGGCGGGATTAACACTCCTGTCATTGGGTCCAATGGTGCCACGATTCATGACGCTGAAGGGAACCGTCTGTATCATCTTCCGCTCGAACGTGAGACAGCAGCATCCGTCATGCAGTGGCTCGAAGATCATGAGTGCTATTATGAAGCGTCCACTCAGCAGGGAATATACGCCCCAATCAGCAGCCACGATACGATGCTTGCCGAGATGGACCGGATCTTGGGAACAAGTCCTGGCGAGGACGTTGAGCGCCTGATTCGCGCCGTTAAGAAGCATTACGACAAGAAAGACTACCATCGCGTTCATTCCCATCAGGAGATTCCTGCAGAAGCTTACATTTACAACATCATGGCTTTCTCACTTGACCCGGATCAATTGCAGAAAGGAAGAGCCTACTTTGCCTCCAGATCGGATGTCGCAATGGTGGTATCCTCTGAACACAATTTCGAAATGCAGCATCCCGATGTGTCCAAAGGCAATGCTCTCACTAAACTGGCAGCCCATCTCAATGTCTCCATGGAAGATACGGCAGCTATCGGCGACAATTTCAATGATGTTTCCATGTTGAAAATGGCCGGACTCGGCATCGCCATGGGCAATGGTGAACCGGAGATTCAAGCCCTTGCCAAAGCTATAACATTGACCAATGTGGAACACGGTGTAGCCCATGCCATTCACTCTGTACTGGACGGCAAACCGATCTCCCGGCCCGAAATCGTTGCTGAAGGCGGTCAATAAATTCGGTCCTGTCAGGAAATCGCACGAGCTCTCACTTTAACTCGACGGATTTCACATGCGGCACATCCTGCAGCAGCACAATCAACTGTTCTCCCCGGAAGGACCCGGGCATCTGAACGGTGAATTCAAGCACAGTCTCCTGAGCCGAGCCTGTGCTTGTTTGTTGTTCCGTCCTGAATCCGATGACCGAAATCTTTTCCTGCCCCAGCAGTGCCAATATGGCTTTCAGGCTGTCTGCTTCCTGCTCCAGGCGAATGGTTAACGTTTCTGTTCTCCCAGAAACCAGCCAGCGTGTCGGCCGATGCAGCAGCATCTGTGCGAGCACGATCAGCAGGGTTACACCTGCTCCCGTCCAATAGAGTCCAGCACCCACAGCCAGTCCCATGCCTGCTGTTGCCCAGATGCCGGCAGCTGTCGTCAATCCCCGAACGGTATGACGCTGCGTGAAGATCATTCCGGCCCCAATGAACCCTACACCGCTAACCACCTGTGCTGCAATCCGGGAAGGATCAAGCGACAGATTAGCCCAGCCTGCCTGATCCTGAAATCCATACTTTGAGACAATCATCATTAACGCTGCACCAACAGCGACCACAAAATGAGTCCGTATTCCCGCTTCTTTCATCCGGTTTTTGCGTTCATACCCGATAAGGACCCCGCAGATCCCCGCTATGAGAACTCGCATCAAATATTCCATTTCCATTCTCAAGCCACCTCTCTTATGTCAGCATTTTGCAGATGGATCATCACTTACTGGATGGATGCAATACGCTTATGTATATGCTTACATGTATCCTTCTTTACTATTTACCCATTTCCTCTCCAATAATTAATCCACACAGCAACTTCCTTCTATTTCAGTAGGCACAAAAAAAGAGACCTGTACGGCCTCCACTTAAATTTCTCTTATTACCCATAATTACAAAAATGGTATGATTCTATCCTTTCTGTTTCCAGCGATACCTATTCAGCTCGGAAGTTCTCCCCTTGTCGCTCTCCTAATCCGTAATAATGGCGGAAATTATAGATTAACGGGTTCCACTTTGCTGGATCAATTTTATTCAGTCCAGATATAAGCTTCTTATGTGCATGTACCTCCAGCGATTTCACTTCGACTACAGCCATAAAAGGCGTATGCTCTGGGGTACGGATATGCTGTACAGATGCCTCAATCTGAACCGGACACTCAGCTATTCTCAGAGGTTTAACCCGAAGCGAATCCTGAGCGGTTAACCCGGCTGCTTCAAATTTCTTCGAACAAAATTCATAGCCCATCTGTCTTTTCTCCTCAGGAACCGGATATGTACCCGTATAACGCCCCAGAGATTCGACTGCTCTCCACATGGACGCATCCGGCAAATTTATGACACATTCAGGATGTCTTTTCAAGTTCTCATAGGCTTTTCCCTGGATGCCCAAGCCGAGAACAAGACAATCCCCCAACGCCCAAGAAGAGGACAATGGCGACAGGTTCGTTGACCCATCCTCGTTTAAGGTGCTCAAGAGAAGTACGGGTGTTCCATAATATAAAATGCTTGGGTTAATTGTCTCATGCTGGTCCATTACTACCTCCTCAGCAGATCGTTTACTCGCGTTTTCGAAATTCATTGGTTTGCTCCATCTCCTGTCTCACATTCTTGGCCCCTCAATGTTTGAAGTCTGCGGTGGCCTGTCCCAATTGTAATACGCCAACAGTTCAAGTATCATCGAAGTATGAATGCATATCCAAATATATCTGTTATCGCGTCATTAATTGCCGATCCGAGTCGCGCTGTCTTTCTCGAAGCACTACTGGGTGGACAGTCCCTGCCTGCAGGCGAACTTGCCTATATGGCTGGTGTCACACCTCAAACCGCGAGCAACCACCTTGCCAAACTTGTAGAAGGCGGGCTGTTAGTTGTTGAACGGCAAGGCCGGCATCGCTACTTCCGGTTGGCTGGCCAGGAGATTGCCTTTCTGATAGAAACGATGGGCAGTATCGCTCCTCCTGTTCAGGTAAGGTCACTCAAACAGTCCAATCAGCTCCAGCATCTTAGCTTTGCTCGTACCTGTTATGGACACCTTGCTGGTAAGCTTGGGATTGCACTGTGCGATGCATTGTTGCGGGAGGAATATCTACTGGAGCCGGAAGCAGATCAGGCTAAGGATTATCACATTACGGAGAAAGGAAGACAATGGTTTACTTCATTCGGAATTGATCTTCAGGTGAAACTGGGATCAAGACGTGCCATCGCCCGCAAATGTCTGGACTGGAGCGAGCGGCGTCACCACATATCCGGACTGCTGGGGGAACAATTGGAACGCAGACTTTCGCAGCTTGAGTGGACCCGGAAGAAGTCTGGCAGCCGCTCTGTTGAAGTTACGGATGCTGGCAAGAAGGGTTTATACGAGGTTTTGGGGATCTCGCTGTAGGCAGGTTTACGTTGCAGCTCTCACCAAAGGAAGATCTACACCAAAAAATCCCCTTCACAACGAACCGATCAACGGTCCATGTGAAGGGGATTCTATTCGTGTATTCAATACGGAGAGAGAGGGATTCGAACCCTCGCACCGCTTACGCAGTCTAACCCCTTAGCAGAGGGTCCCCTTATAGCCACTTGGGTATCTCTCCAAGAAATGGCTCCCCGAACAGGACTCGAACCTGTGACAACTCGATTAACAGTCGAGTGCTCTACCAACTGAGCTATCAGGGAATAATCTCGAATAAACATAATTTATCATGATTAATAAGCCAAGTCAACATCTTAACTATACTTTATTGCTAACTGTAAAAAAGGGAGAAAATACAGCTCATACCGGTATATTGCATCCCCTCTTCAAGCCCGTTATATCCATTAGGATGAACACTACTCGTTAGAGATGGTTTGAAGAGCCAGCTTGCCGGCACATCGGCCGCATCTGTACCGTTTGGGATCCATTTTTCGTTTACGCAGATATTCTGTTCCACAGCTCTTGCATACCAGCTTGTACCGATAAGGCTGCGGCTTTCTGCCCTTGCCATCCGGAAGAGACTGACAGAACCTCGAACCGCCTACCTTTTGCAGAAGAGCCTTGAATTCCGGGTCCCTGTGGCGATAGCCGCGTCCGCGAATATGCAGATGGTAGTGGCACAATTCGTGCTTTATAATTTTCTCGACCTCATCCCGCCCGTATGCCTCAAGCTGATGTGGATTAATCTCAATTCGGTGACTCTTCAACATATATCGGCCGCCGGTTGTCGTCAGACGTCGATTAAACAAGGCCTCGTGGGTAAACGGAACCCCGAAATGATCCAGCGATACCTGCTCAATCCACTGCTGCAGCTCAGCATTATCCACCCGGTTCCCCTCCTTTCTCACCCCTTGGACCGCTCCATTTTCCGGTATAATACTTGAATTTTAACCGTTTCGTAGGCTACACTGTCAAGTAGAATGTATGAGGGGAGATTATTACACGTTATGCCTACAATGCGTTATGTCATCCTGCAGCAGGAACAGCAATTAGAGTTTGTTGAAATGCCCGCTGATTATGCCTATCAACTCAGTGCACTCAACCTGCGTCTGCACAAAGAGGTTGATAAACTTACTGCAGCGGATGTACCTGTACTGCCCTGGGCCATCGCTGAATGTGACGACCTTGATCTTCTGAACGAGCAGCTCAGTATCACCGGAGGGCTGGATTACATCAATGCGCTTGAGCATAGTTTCGCCAAACTGCGCGAGACGCATTATCCCTTGATTTCCTTACTCACCGAAATTCGGGCCCTTCAAGCTCAGCTCGAACAATGGTACGAAGAAGAAATGGAAACACTCTGATTCATTTATCGTTTTCTAAATGTACACGTCCTAACCTGTAAGCGCATTTCCGTAACTGGATTTGCGCTTTTTATTTTATCTGAATCGACAGGTCGGTTGACAAGTCGGACAATGTTTTTTACACGTTCCGCGCGGCTTAATCCGCACAGTCCAGGCTATTGCCACATATGCTAACGTACAGATGAATTATGCAAGAGGAGGAGATCCCTTTGCCTCAATGGCTTTGCAATCAACTGATGCGTGCATTTCACAAGAAAGACAGCAGACAGATCAAGCTGCTGAACGAATGCTGGTTCTTTTACCGAAACAAACCTGCAAATGGCACACCGCGCAGCGCGGATCGTGAACTCTAGAACTTGACATCACTCTTCATGTATACAGCCCATTCTCTCTTCCTATATTAACTCATTCGAAGAATATGGAACGGTCGACAACACCATTCGAGCCGACAACAAACAGCCTTCCCACAACTGGGAAGGCTGTTCTCGGGTCATGGGACTACGAAGTCTGCTTCGAAGCAGGCTTTTTCATGGTCAGGCCGACCCGGCCCTTTTTGGTATCCACATTCAACACCCATACCGTTACATTATCACCGACAGAAACAACATCCATCGGATGCTTGACGTAACCGTTGCTCAGCTGTGAAATATGGACAAGTCCATCACTCTTGATCCCGATATCGACGAAGGCACCAAAATCAATTACGTTGCGAACGGTACCTTGGAGTTCCATGCCTTCAACCAGATCCTCAATTTTAAGGACATCCGTACGGAAAATAGGCAGCGGCATTTCTTCCCGAGGGTCACGTCCCGGGCGCTGTAAGCTGTCGAGAATGTCGCGCAGGGTAGGCACACCCACGTCCAGTTTCACAGCCAGTTGTTCAGGCTGCTGTTCGGATAGAAGTACAGACAGCTCCTTGCTGCCCAACTTGTCCAGTTCCACCTGAAGTTCTTTGAACAACTGATCGACGACCTTGTAGGATTCCGGGTGAATCGGTGTACGATCCAGCGGATTCTCACCTTCACCAATGCGCATGAAACCTACACATTGTTCATAGGTTTTGGCGCCCAGACGTGGTACCTTCTGCAGCTGACGACGGTTCGTAAAGCGTCCGTTTTCCTCGCGGTACTTCACAATGTTTTTGGCAATCGTCGCATTCACGCCGGCCACATAGGACAGCAACGATGGCGAAGCCGTATTCACATCCACGCCTACATGGTTAACCGCCGATTCCACGACCGCTTTCAGACTTTCCTCCAGAATCTTTTGAGAAACGTCATGCTGGTATTGGCCTACGCCAATGGCCTTTGGATCAATTTTCACCAGTTCAGCCAGTGGATCCTGTACACGACGGGCAATGGAAGCTGCACTGCGTTCGGCTACGTCCAGATCCGGGAATTCCTCCTGCGCCAGCTTGGAAGCGGAATACACACTTGCTCCTGCTTCATTAACGATGAGGTACACGAGACTCTCATCGCCATTTTCCTGAATGATCTCGGCTACAAACTGTTCCGTTTCACGGGAAGCTGTACCATTACCGATAACAATCAGTCCGATGTCATACTGCTTGATCATCCGGTGGAATACCTCGGCTGCTTCGCGCTTTTTGTTGTGTGGTGGCGTCGGGTACGTAACAGCGACTTCCAGCAGTTTGCCCGTATCATCTACTACAGCCAGTTTGCAGCCCGTACGATAAGCAGGGTCGACACCAAGCACACGTTTGCCATGAATCGGCGGCTGAAGCAGCAGGTTACGCAGATTGGCGGAAAACACGGATATTGCCTGGCTCTCTCCCTTTTCCGTCAGTTCTGCCCGGACTTCGCGCTCAATTGAAGGTGCAATCAGACGTTTGTAGGCATCTTCAATAACAGTGCGCAATACATCCTGTACTGCAGATGCACCTTTGATGATCTGACCTTCCATATGACGATGGGCCGGTTCAGGCGGAACCTCCAGACCTACTTTCAGAATGCTCTCGCGCTCCCCGCGGTTAATGGCGAGAATCCGGTGCGGAGGCATCTTTTTGGCCAATTCACGATAATCATAGTAGTTCTCATAGACCGATTCCTGTTCCGCATCCTTCGCTTCCGAAGTCAACATGCCATGATCCAGCGTATAGCGACGAATCCACGCACGAATGGCAGCATCATCAGCGATGTTCTCGGCGAGAATATCTTTGGCTCCCTGAAGGGCTGCTTCTGCATCATCCACTCCAAGCTCTGCATTGATGTAACGCGCAGCTTCTTCGAGCACATCCCCCTGTTTCGGTTGACTCCAGATCCATACAGCTAAGGGTTCAAGACCTTTTTCCTTGGCTACGCTGGCACGTGTTTTGCGCTTCTGGCGATAAGGACGATACAGATCCTCTACCTCCTGCAGCTTTACAGCCTGGGTAATGGACTTTTTCAGTTCTCCCGTCAATTTACCTTGTTCTTCTATAATACGGATGACTTCCACTTTGCGATCCTCAAGGTTACGCAGATATACAAGACGTTCCTCAATCAGTCGCAGCTGGTTCTCATCCAGCTCTCCAGTCATTTCTTTACGGTAGCGGGCGATAAACGGAATCGTATTGCCTTCTTCCAGAAGCTCTGACGTCGTGCGCACCTGCTTCAAGGCCAGTGACAGTTCCTTGGCTACCTGTTTGATGATTCTTTCCTGGCGTTCTGCCTTTATTGTTTCTTCATTGGGTTCCAGAACCGTTCCCTGTTCAGACAAATAAATCCCTCTTTCCTTCCTGAATCGTTTCAGATTAAGCATGTTCAGGGCAGCTATGCTGCTGTAATCACAGTATCGAACCTGCACGCATGCAGATTGCTCTTCCCTATATTATCACAAAATCCCGCTCAGTTTTCCAGCATTCCTACCAGTTACAAGTTCTTACAGTGAAGTTTATGGTTCATCGCTTCGCGTAACCCATAAGAAAAGACCGAAAAACGTCACCCCGACGTATTCCGGTCTTCCCCGAAAAGCGCTGCATTAAACGCAGGATTACCTATACCCGTTCGAAACGGAACATCTCGCTCAAATAATCTCCTGTGGCACGGCCTACGGAAATTCCGCCATACATCAATGCATCGCCCGTGTACGTCTCGGTGCTGCCCTTCAGGCGGTAATCGGCGTCAGGATCCAATCCTTTCAGCTTCAGACGTTGGAGAGGAGCATTCGGCTCGGACAACACGCGGAAATAGAATACAACCGCTTCGCTTCCATCTGGTGCGATAAACATCCATGCCGTTTCGTTACCCTCAAACGGGCTGAGCAGACGACGGAACGTGCCATACTGAATGGTGCCCCGAATCTCCTTGTACAGCTCCACTTGAGCCTTCACAATGGCATTCTCTTCTTCTGTGAAACGTGTCAGGTCAAGCTCGTAGCCGAAGTTGCCCGACATGGCAACATGTCCGCGGATCTCCAGCGATGTAATGCGGTTAACCTGATGATTCGGTACGGCCGAGATATGCGATCCCATGGAACTTACCGGATACACGAGACTTGTCCCGTATTGAATGCGCAAACGGGATACAGCATCCGTGTTGTCGCTTGTCCACGTTTGCGGCATGTAATACAGCATACCCGGATCGAAACGACCGCCACCACCTGAACAGCTTTCAAACAAAATATTAGGGAATGAGGATGTAATCCGTTCCATCACTTCGTATAATCCAAGCATATAGCGGTGAGCTGTCTCACGCTGTCTATCCGCAGGCAGCTGCGCAGAGCCGATCTCCGTCATATTCCGGTTCATGTCCCATTTCACATACGAAATCGGCGCAGATCCCAATACGTCGCTCAGCATACGGACGATTTCATCCCGAACGTCTTGGCGGGAGAAATCCAGCACCAACTGCTGTCTGCCCTCTGTCCGGCGACGGTCAGGCACATGCAGGCACCAGTCCGGGTGCTTGCGATACAATTCGCTGTCCGGCGAGATCATCTCTGGCTCGAACCACAATCCAAACTGCATGTCGAGTGCGGTTACACGGTTCGCCAGGTCATCCAGACCTTGAGGCAGTTTGTTCTTGTCCACAATCCAGTCACCCAGTGAGGAGTTGTCACTGTCACGATGTCCGAACCAGCCGTCATCCAATACAAACAGCTCGATGCCGAGCTGCTTCCCTGCACGCGCAATCTGTTCAATTTTATCTGCATTAAAACCAAAATACGTCGCTTCCCAGTTGTTCACCAATACCGGACGCTCTGCATTGCGGAATTTGCCGCGAGCAAGCCGTTCGCGATAAAGTTCGTGATAAGACTGGGACATGCCGTCAAGTCCTGCATCCGAATAGACCATGACCGTTTCAGGTGTTTGGAAATCTTCTCCGGATTCCAGCTTCCAGCTGAACTCAAACGGGTTAATGCCGAGTGATACACGCGTGGTGTGGAACTGATCCACTTCTGCTTGCGCTGTGAAACTTCCGCTGTATACGAGACTGAAGCCGTACACTTCTCCCTGATCTTCATCCGTGCCTGGCGTCATCAACGCGATAAACGGGTTTTGTTGATGGCTGCTTGAACCACGGCGGCTTTCCACGCCTTGCAAGCCAGAAGCCAGTGGGCGACGAACAATATCGCGTTCCCGCGTCCATGCACCTGACAGCTGCAGCAGTTCATAATCAGCATGCGGGAAATCTACGGAAGTGCTTAGTGCACGAGCCACATTCACCGAGGTAGCGCTCTCATTAATGATACGCATTGACCGCGTAATGGCATTAAAGGACGAATAAGCTGTGTAGGAGAGCTCGATGCGGACTCCTGCCACGCGATCCTCCATTTCAATAACAAGTGTGTCAGCTTCGTCTGCAGCTTCCACATAAGTCGCCGGCAACCCCTGAAGAGCAGGTTTGCCTTTCTCCAACCGATGGCCAACATATGTGAATTCCGAGACACTTGAACCATTCTCCAGTTGAAGCTGTACGGCCGGGTTACGGAAATCACTTGTCCCGTAAACAGGCAGCTCCAGTGGCAGGGTATCAAATGAGATCGTCCGATCCTCAGGTACCGGATTCGGGCTGAAGGAAGCGCGTTCTGTCCGAACATGGAGCCAGCTCAGATCGGAGTCGCGTAATTTTTTGCCATAATACAGATGTACCAAATATCCCGAAGGAAGCACCTGGAATACGTAACTTGCCTTGCGGGTTTGTAAATGAAATTGTAGTTTCTCTTCATTGATATAAATGCTCATATGTCTCCTCCACCTCTATATACGTCTTTGGCGTAAACGGTTTCTCAGGTTCCATTATAGCGAAAAGCGCGCCAATGTTCTACGCTTTCATTTTTGTTCTGACAAAAGAGCGTACCACAGCCCTTGGGCCGCGATACGCTCCTCTGAAATGTTGTCTGTAATTGTGTGTTCCCCGCAAGGAACATCCCGCTACGGGCGGATTGATGGCAGCCCAAACCAGGTGCCATGCAACCTAAAAATCGATCAAACCAAGACTAATCTGCAACGCCTCATTGACCAATTTCATGGTCTCCTCATCCAGATGGGTAATCTTGTCAGTCAGTCTTTGTTTGTCAATCGTCCGTATTTGTTCGAGCAAAATCACAGAGTCCCGGTCAAAGCCATGAGCCGCAGCATCAATTTCGACATGTGTCGGCAGCTTTGCCTTCTGAATCTGGGCGGTAATAGCCGCCACGATACACGTTGGACTGAACCGGTTACCGATGTCATTCTGGATGACCAGCACCGGCCTGACTCCACCTTGCTCCGAACCGACAACGGGAGAAAGATCCGCAAAAAAAACGTCACCGCGTTTTACGATCAATGTCTACACCCCGCTAACTAAGCGGTCCAGAGTGCTGTCCGCATCTTCCTCCGCGTGAAAGGCCTCGGATGCCATGGTCAGATTAATTTTTGCCATCTCCATGTATCCGCGCTGCATGGACTCACGGATGTAACGCTTCTTCCGTTCGGTCAAATACAGCTTCATGGCCTGCCTAATCAATTCGCTGCGGTTGGAATTCTCCAGCGCTACGATGCCATCCACTTCCTGCAGGAGATGATCAGGCAAACTGATCATAATCCGCTTGGTGTTCTGCAAGTTGGCCACCTATCTTCCACCCCCACAAACCTTTCGCCATTGTGAACCAGTATTACGTTTTTCCAGAACTTTTATACAAAGGAATATATATGCCCCGAGTATATCAAGTATGCTGTACTCCATTATAAACATGGGGGGCAATATTCGTACAGACCAAACATCTCTTTTCAGGATTTTTCATCCTCGTCAATATAACAACATTCGAGATGCTCCGACACTTTTCCTTCCGTTCCGAAAAAAAGTTTATTGGTAATAGCGTCCAGTTAACCTGTCAGGATGTCAAAAGAGGATTAACCTTGGCGACTTCAACACCGTTCCGGAAATAGATTCGTGGAATCCGATGAGCCATCATGCAGATCACCTCATAGGCAATCGTATCAAGCTGGGAGGCCACTTCATCTGCGGTAATCACACCATCAGATTGGTGACCGATGAGGACAACCTCTTCGCCGGCTTGAATTTCTTCCGCCTCTTCAGCGAAAGATTGCAGCGACACCATACACTGATCCATGCAGATCGTACCGACGACGGGAACGCGGCGGCCACGTACAAGCACTTGAGCTTTACCTGTCAGCATTCTTGAAAATCCGTCTGCATAGCCGATAGGCAGGGTCGCAATTCGTTCGTTCCCTTGTGTCACATAACGGGTTCCGTAGCTGACCCCCCAATGAGGCGGCAGCGTTTTGACCAGAACCGCTTTCGTCTTCAGTGTCAATACCGGGACCAGTTTCACTACCTGATGATTCACCTCGGCCGAAGGGTACAGCCCATACAGACTGATCCCCACTCGTACCATATTGTAGGATAATTCCGGTGTATCAATGGCAGCTGCACTGTTCGCCGTATGTATAATCGGGATGACACATCCCTGATCCCGCAGCGCTTCAACCACGCTTTGAAACCGTCGATACTGCTCCAGTGTATAGGTCTTGTCTTCTTCATCCGCTTTGGCATAATGAGTGAACATGCCTTCGAGCAGGATCTGATCCATTGCTGCTGCTTCCTGTATGAAAGCAATAGCTTCATCACCGGGCAGCAGACCCAGACGTCCCATACCGCTGTCGATTTTGATGTGAACCTTCAATTGGTTTTGAGACGATCCTGTGTCCAGAGCACGAATCGCTTCAAGCACTTCCCTGCTGAACAGGGTTATGGTCACATCTTGTTCCCTGGCTACAGCAATACCCTCAGGCGGTGTGTAACCCAATACCAAGATCGGAGCCTTGATTCCGTTTCGTCGCAGTTCAAGCGCTTCGTCCAGAAAAGCGACACTCAGATAATCCACTCCGATTCGTTCCAGTTCTCTGGCCGTCTCCACAGCTCCATGTCCATAAGCGTTCGCCTTGACACAAGCTAGAAACTTCATGCCTTCGGGCAGAACCGAGCGGAAAGCGTCTACGTTGCTACTCAAATGATCCAAGTTGATTTCCGCTTGGGTCGGCCGATATTGTCCTTGCACGTTCTGTCACCTTCTCTAGTCATCTTAATCCGGCTCACATATCAGACTCCATCGTAATGCTCAAGCATGTGACTGTCAAATGAGCAGAATAACTGCAACTCAAAAAGTGTGCCCAGCATAATGTCGAAGCCGGAAGCGGATGAAGAAACAGGCTGATAAGCGATACGGACATGAGTTCAAAATGCAGCCTCACGCCATCTCTCTCTGCCTATACCGATTACTTACCCGGTTCATCCCGCATATAAGCGTGTTTTGTATTTATTGGGTCAACCTGCCCATTTCACTATTCATTTCTCAAGCAATACCCATTACGAAACGTCCTGCTTTTCCTCTCCATCATATGCTGCGGCAACCTAACTGTGTACATCAAAAAGCACCGGAGAACAAGTCCCCGATGCTCCTTAGCATTCCTAATGCCCTAACGACTATACCTATTACATCATTTACCTGACTGCTCCTGCATCGATGTTGCAATCTGAACCATTTCACTCTCCGGCAGATCCGCGCTCGTGATTCTATATTCAATTCCATCGGTCATCCATGTTAACGTCTGTAATGCGTCTCCACTAATCATTCCCAAAGTGAATCCAAGATCCACTACGCGGGATGGTGCGAGTGAAACAGCTCTATCCTGCGGTCTGGCTTCGAAAATCGTATAATTATACGTTCCTTCGTAGCGGAGCATGACCGAGTAATCGCCGGATTCCTCCACAATTTGGTCATCCTTCAGCTTGACGCCTTCCGGGGCGTATGTTGGTTCGATCACGCCAAAGCTGCCGGCTCCTTCCGGTTCAGTCATAGTAGGCTCCTCTGTGCCTGGTTCACCACTCGCCGGGTCCTGAGCTCCCTGTTGATCCGGGTTCTCGCTCACACCGGTTTGTCCATCAGTGACATCTTCAGCAGAACCTGTTGTCGGTTCTTGACCTGGGGCAGTTTCGGAGCTTGCTGGCTCCTTGGTACCATTCTCTCCTGCCTGCTCGGCCGGATTCGTTGTGTCTGTTCCGCTATTTCCTTCTGTGCCTGCTGTCATGTTGCGCTGCATATCAAAAGCATCTTTGCCGAATTCTGCACCGAATTTGAAGCTGTCAAATTTAACGTCTACGACGACGTTTGCATTGGAGTCTGAGACCTCCACCTGTTTGGGTGCATAATCACTTTTGTTGAGCCAGATTTTCTGTCTGACCAGTGCGTGCGTATTATAATTGGCAGCTACATCAAATACGTAGCTCTCCTTCTCATCTGCGAACTGACGTGTTGTATCACCTGTGATGCTGCGAATCAGTGTCTCATAGAGATAAACTTGACCCTGGTTATCCGGCCAGTTGCTCTGGAACCGGAAGCTTTTGTTCTGGCTTGGTGTCAGGACGAATACTCCCTCATCGTTGCGCAGTACAATCTGGGTGACATCCTTTTTGGCGTTGGTAAGCGCAATTCGGTAATATGAAGGCTTCTGATGCCACACCTCGACCTTATACTGCTGCGGCGTATCTCCAGTATGCAGTGTCATAACACCTGCTCCCTGGTAACTCTCCATCTCTCCTACGACTTCGTTCAGATCTTTGACCACGGCTGCCGCATCCTTCTTCCCGCAGGCGGCAAGTAAGGCCGATAAGACCAATACCATGGCAAGCATCCATGATATTCGGCGCATGACATCATCCCCTTTAGCACAATGTTTTCACTTCAGGATTGTGCGTACAGCAGAACCCCTACTTGATTAGTACATGTCTATGAGGGACTTGTTCGATTTATGCGGACTGGTTTGACAAGCTTTCTATTCCCTTGTTAGGACAAGTGATAACAGGCAAATCAGTCTCGGGTCCGATGTTAACTTTATCCAGAAAAGGCATAGTTGATAATGAACAACTTCTTGGATGACAACTACATACGAGTTTTGATTTCTTGGTTTCAACACACTTCATATTTTTATTGGAGGGATCATAATGACTACCACAAAACATCGCTCATTACTGGACGGACTGGATGAATTCGTAGCTGAACAGCTGCATACCTGGAAGGGTGTTGGAGCAGCGGTCGCTGTAATTCACAAGAATGAGGTCATTTGGCAAAAAGGCTATGGGTATCGCGACCTGGAATCCAAACTCGAAGTAACACCAAGCACTCTCTTTGCCATCGGGTCCAGTACAAAAGCTTTTACGGCAACAATCGCTGCACTGTTAGTCGATCAAGAACTGCTGAACTGGGATGCGCCTGTTAAAACGTATATGGATGATTTTAAAATGTTCGATCCTGTGGCTACGGAACGCCTGACCATTCGTGATATGTTATGTCATCGCTCCGGACTACCCAGGCATGAAATGGCATGGTACAACTCTGCACGGACCAGAGAGCAGCTCGTCAACGCTCTACAGTATCTCGAGCCCAATGAGGATTTCAGAAATAAGTGGCAATATCAAAACCTGATGTACATGACTGCGGGCTTTCTCGTCGGAAAGTTGAAGGAAACAACCTGGGAGAACGTCGTTCAGGATCACCTGTTTGAGCCTCTAGGGATGACATCCAGTTTGTTCTCTGTGGAGGAAATGCAGCTCCAGCCTGATTTTGCTGTTCCTTATATGGAGAAAGACGGCGAAAATGTACGAATTCCGTATCGAAACATCGATGCAATCGGTCCGGCAGGCTCCATGAATAGCAATTTGGAAGACATGATAGCCTGGCTGCGCTTGCAATTGAATCAGGGGCAGCATGATGGACAGCAGCTCGTCTCCAAGGAACAAATGGAAACATTACACAGTCCGCAAATGCCTTGTGATTCTCCGTTTCATGGTCCAGAGATGCCTGTCTGCACTTACGGATTAGGTTGGTTCATCGAACCTTATCGTGGACATTCGTTAATTCATCATGGGGGCGCTATTGATGGTTTTAGTTCACAGGTCGCCTTTTTGCCGGAAGAAGAGATCGGGATTGTAGTACTGTGCAATACGAATGGAAGCATTGTCCCCTACACTGTAACCTTTAACATCATAGACCGATTGCTTGGAATGGAACCTGTGGATTGGAGCGAGAAGATGGCCAAGTTAATGAGTGGCGGGGAGCCAATGGAATCTGCAATTACGGATACGCCAGAAGCGTTGGATCCCGCTGCAGAACCAGTGAACGATGATGAGGAAAAAACGGATGATGCACAAGATGATACAAAAATTATGCCCCTTGACCGACCTTTAATTACCTACGCAGGTATCTATGTTCATGCCGGATACGGAGAATTGTCCATTCAACTGAAAGATGACGGCTTACAAGCGATATTTAACGAGATTGAAATGCCCATGGAATACACAGGGAATGATACCTTTTCCGTCCTGCTTGTTTTATTTGGACTCAAAATCACGTTTACTTTCCAAATCGATCAGGAAAATAACACGCATTCCATTTCCATTCCTTTCTTGATGGAACCGGGTGCGAAACCTATTGAGTTTATGAAGTAAAGCGAAGAGTAGCGGCTCACTACAAGGCTCATCCCGCTGTGTATCACTTACCACAGCGGGATGTAGGCCGGATAACTTGCTTCCTTATGATCAGCGTCCGGTTTGCGTTTCACCCACAGACGGCGTAAATCAGGCATCCCATACCCCACCACATTATAATCACGAAGTGAGGCATGATGAGCATGTTCCTCCTTGAAACGATATGTGGGCAGCAGCAGCGCTTCCTTGATCAGTTTGGCCTCTACCCCCAGCAGTGCTGCCAATCGTTCGCCACCTTCCCGAATTCCTACGATGCGCCTGCATTCCTTGTCTAACTCCTTTTTCCGATCATCATCCATGGCAACCAGAAACAATGTATTCTGAAAGGTAAACATGATGAACAGGCTCAGCATGACATGATCATCGAACACTTCCCCCGTATAGACGAGATCACATGACCTGAATTCATCATGGTAAACCGCACTTACGGGATCACCTGGAACGATATCGATATGCAGTCCGATCCGTTCACAGCGTTGTACAAACCAGAGCATGTCCGTCTCCATTTTCTGCCCATCCTCTACCCATAACCGCAGCGTCTGGCCCGCGTAGCTGCTTCGCTTAAGCAGTTCTTCCGCAAAGGCCAATGAGGAATCTGTGATGAAATCCTGTGTCCTCATTCGTTTCTCTTGTATAGGCAAGCTGCCCATCTCTACTTCCCTCGTATCCCCATAATTATCCCGAACCAGGCTGTATGCAGGCTGATTACGCGTATCCCGGAACGCATCCATCATCTCCTGTTGATTCAGCAGCTGCTGCACAGCCTGGCGAAAATAAAGATCCTGCTGTGGACCTTCTTTTCGCATATTAAACGTCATATATACTCCGCCCTGAACTTCATGCTGTACCGCATGAGGCGCTCCATCCGGAAACAAATCCTGCTTGATCACCGACTCTACGAGTGCGGACTGCGGGAGCTGCCACACCTCAACCCGATCAATGTAGGCACGTCCTCTGAAATAGGAAGGGAATACATCCAAAACGAGTAGTCTGGGGTGATTCTTCGTTAAACGATAAGGGCCTGTTCCAACAGGATGCATCCGGTCGAACTCCACATCCCGCGGCAAAATCGACGCACACATGCTGCTCATCAGATCCGGGAACATGAAGTTTGAGCTAGATAATGTAAAACGAACCGTCAGCTCATCAAATGTCTCGATCTTCGCAATGGTGCCAAACAGCGGCCGGCAGGGATTGCCGGTATCCTCAAGGATTCGTTCAAATGTGAACTTCACATCCTCTGCATCCAGTATTCTGCCATGATGAAATAGAACACCTTTGTGAAGATAAAATGTCCATTCTGTTCCTTCAAGGTTGCTCTCCCATGCCACGGCAAGACTTGGTTCACAGATGCGACGCTCAGCATTATAGCGTACCAGGCGATCGAATACCTCTGCGACAATGCCCACTTCTCCCCACATGGCAGCCCGGGTAGGATCCAAGGTCTCAAACGGAAAGTTCTGTGGGATCCGCAGGATATCCATCCTTCCCATGGTACCCTGGTCTGAACGAAGACCAAACTGTTCCTGCAGACCCTGCATTAACATTTCCCGCAACGAAAAAGGCAGACTCGCGGCCAGCTGATAGGCTTCTTCCAGCCTGTTGCCCTGCAGCAGGCGATCAAAACGTTCACGGGCTACATCAAGCAGCGGTGCCTGAAAGACCAGCAAGGACTTCTTCCCTCTACCACGCCTCGGACTCCACCCAATCCAGTCGTTATCCATGAACTTGTTCATAATCAAATTCATGTTACGCATGGTGCAGCACAAATGCTGTGCCAGCTCTCCAATCGTCGTTGGCCATTCTTCATCATCTTGAACGTTCGGAAACGCCATACGCAATTGAATATAATGGTCAGCTACTTCCACGGCATTCCCTACCTTCCCACTCTGCTAAAATACGAAATTCATTCATCCGCTTCTACAGTTTTTCTTCAGGTTTTCCTCCATTATACTCAGTAACATCTACATGACAATCCAGGAAGGAAGAAATGCAACCGATGAAATATGCTGATTTGCACCGCAACATTAAAATTCGGATCATCACTGACTTTTTTACAGACTTGACCCAGAAATCAATCATTCCGTTCATGGCCATTTATCTGAGTGTCCAGATGGGAGCTGGCTGGGCTGGTGTGCTGCTTACGGTCAACATTGTATCCTCCATGATCGCTAGTCTGGGGGCAGGATATTGGTCGGATCGGATTGGACGTAAAAAAATGATGGTCATCGCTCAATGTGTACAAGTATTCGCTTTATTCTGGCTGGCTGCGGCGAATTCGCCCTGGCTGAACTCGGTAGAACTGACCTGCATCATGTTTTTTCTTAGCAGTCTAAGCTCTGGTATCACCGTTCCAATCGCAGGTGCGATGATCGTGGACGTAAGCAGTGAACATGAACGACATTATGTATATGGATTACAGTATTGGACGACCAATGTAGCCATTACATTTGGCGCACTGATGGGCGGATTGTTATTCGACTCCTTCCGATTCATTCTGTTCAGTCTGGTGTGCATGGAGAGCTTGGTAACCTTGTTCATTTTGTTGTTTTTCATTCAGGAAACCATGGAAAGAACAACAAAAACGGGCTCGGTTCAGACCATTGCGCCAGTCAGAAGAAATATGCTAAAGACCTATGGAAGTGTACTTAGGGACAGGAAGTTCATGGTCTTCTTCACCGCCTCGGTTCTGGCCGTCTCTCTCGAATTCCAACTGGATAAATACATTGCTGTCCGTCTGAAAAGTGAGTTCAGTGCCCAGCTGTTCCACTGGAACATTTCGGGTCTGCAGATGTTCAGCCTAATCTTGGCGATCAATACAGTACTGGTTGCCTTGATTGCTATCCCATTCTCCAAATGGATGGCACGGTTCCAATCCAGATCCATCATGACGGTAGGTATGTGTCTCTACACCGCCGGGTTCGCCGTACTTGCATTTAGCAACTGGGCCTTACTCCTAATCGGCTCTGCCGTCCTGCTGACAATTGGCGAATTGATGTACTCCCCGGTACGTCAGGTACTTCTTGCCGGGATGATCCCCGATTCGGATCGAGCAGCATATATGGCTGCAGATGGCATGAGTTATAATGTCGCTGCCCTGCTGGGCAGTTTGGGGCTAATGATCGGAGCTGTGCTGCCTTCATATGCCATGGCCAGCCTGTATGTCATCATTGGGGCCTTTGCTCTTATATTTTTCCGCCAATCACTCAGGCCGTCAGCTGAACCGAGCGAGTCCCTGCGATGTGCAGATGCCTCATAAGCTCCTCACCGTTAGGAAACCTGTCTAGTTTCGTAATCTAACTAATCCTGAAACCTATCGAGCCAATTGGAAGTAATACACAGTGAACAGGCTTTATTGCCAAAATTTGAGCAAGGGAGTGTTTACATGCATTTATCCAATCGAAGGAGCCGCTTCGGATTCACCTCGCTAACGGGTGCATTCATGGCTTTCGTTCTGTCGCTAAGTCTCTGGGCACCGGCGGTTCATGCGGAAACCCCATCACCTCAGGTCAATGAAAAAGGACAAAACAAAGCTCTAACCTCTGAATCAGCGGAGGCATTTCTGGACACGTTTTTTGATTCGGCTGAAGCCAAGGCACAGTATGTCGGTGCTTCCGTTGTTGTCGTCAAAGATGGCAAAGTCCTGGCAGAGAAAGGCTACGGCTATGCCGATCAGGAGAGCAAGACGCCTGTCGACCCGAAGAGTACGGCTTTTCGCGTAGCCTCCGTCTCCAAAACATTTACGGCAGCAGCCGTCATGCAATTGGTGGAGCAGGGGAAGGTAGATCTGCAAGCCGATTTTCAAACGTATGTGAAGGGACTTGAGTTTGATAACCCTTTTGACAAACCTGTCACTGTGGAAAACCTGCTTACGCACACTACCGGATTCGAGATTCGTGATCCGCAGCAGGAAGATATTCACGCCGACTTCGACAAAACAGTCTCCATGGAAGACTATGCACAGCAGCACATGCCTCCAGTTGTCAGAGAACCTGGCAGTGCCTATATGTACGACAACTTCTCATTCCTGCTGCTCGGCATGATTGTGGAGAATGTCAGCGGTGAACCATTTGAGACGTACATGCAGCAGCACATTTTCAAACCACTCGGTATGGATAACAGCAGTTTTGTGTTGAACAACAAGTTCAAGGATCAGCTCGCGACAGCGTATGACGCGGTACATAATCCGCTCGATCTGTACACCCTCTCTCCAACACCGATGCCTCAAGGAGGCATGTTGTCAACGGCCGAGGATATCGGGAACTTCATGATCGCTTTTCTGAATGATGGTGTGAAAGATAGCGAGCGTATACTGAAGGAATCCACCGTCAAAAGCATGGAGCAATATCGTTCCTCCATTCATCCGGTACTCCCTGACACAACATATGGATTTGAAGCAGCATTTCAGCTGCCTGGTGCGGGCAGCAGCCCCGCAATTATTACCAAGGCAGGCGACCTGATCGGTTTCAGCTCTTATCTCTTCCTTATTCCAGAGCAAAATACAGGCGTCTTCCTTACGTACAATCAGTCGGGAGCTCTTCGTAATCTGTTCTACCCGGCTTTCATCCAGACCTTCTTTCCGCAATATGCGGAGCCGGCGGTAATCAAGGATTTTACACCCCAATCCACCAATGAACTGCAGCGCTTTGCCGGACTCTATGCTGACCTAAGACTGAGCACGATCGTCAGTTCCCTCAAAAGCGGTGGCACAGAACCCGGTAAATTGAGCATCTCAGATGCCTTCCTGGGCCCACGTACCCTGATTCAGGTGGATGAGAATCTGTTCAAGGATGAGTTAACGGGTCAATTCACAGCCTTTAAGGAACAAGCAGATGGAACAATCTACATGAAAGAGCCCTACCTCAATCCGCTGGGATATGAGAAAAAAGGGCAGCAGCCTCAAGGATTCCGGGATGTTCGTCCGGATAGCCCTTATGCCGAAGCCATCTATGGATTACAGTCGCTCGGTCATTATGACAATGATGCAACCGAGGCATTCCAGCCCAAGTCGGCCGTTACACGCGCGGAATTCATAGAGAATGTATTGAAAATGAGCGGTCTCAAACCAAGCCAAACAACACCGCCTGCGGATAGCGATTGGGCCAGTCACCCTGCAGCAGGCTACATCCAGCTCGGTTATGAAGCCGGCATGATTACGGGTGCGGATTCCAAACAATTCAAGCCGAACCAAGTCATTACCCGCCAGGAAGCCATGGTGATGATCTGGAGATCGCTACAGGTGCAGTATCCGAGTGAGCTGTTCCAGGATGTGAAGCTTGCCGGACATGCGGATGAGTGGGCTGTACCTGCAATCCAGATGATGGTTAAGCTCGGCATTCATGGTCCGGAAGTGAAGGTACTGGAGGATGGTTCTGTGGATGTTCTTGCCCGCAAACCGCTTATTCGTCAAGAAGAGGCTGCCATCATGTATCAATTGTTTACGCAACCAACGGATAAGATTGTGGCAGAACTTATGGCCCAACAGCCTCAACCAGAAGCCTCCAATGTGGATGAGGCTGCCGAGGCTCAGCCTTCACCTGCCAATACGGAGGAAACACCTTAAATGATTAAATTTCAGTAACACAATTCAAGACACGTCCAACAGGCTTGTTCGGAAGGAGGGTAACCTTCTTCGAACAAGCCTGTTTTTTTACCATATTATGTTACACTTCGGAGAGCAACGAAGAGACATGATGATTGCCATTCCGTTGATCGTATTTCTCTGCAGCCGCCTTAGCATATTCCTCAAAATAATCAGCCAATGCGCGCAGGTCTCCAGGGTCTCCTTCATACGGGAAAGAAGCAGGAAGGCGTAATCGGTATCCTGGCGATTCCTCTGCCCAGCGGCGCAGCAGCTGAGCTGCTCTGGCGTAGAACATCATTTTGGCAAATGGATCTTCATGATCGGCGGCCAGTACCAGACTTTCTTCCAATACATCAATTCCCTTCGACGGGTTGGTTCGTGCCAGATAATCCATTTGTTCTGCAAAGCTCTGTACAAAATCATTTTGGCCCTTGATCATCCGGTAACCCTTCTGCTGATGCTTGTTCGCTTCCTCAATCCGTCCGAGACGGTATAGCGGCATCAGGACTTCGGATAACGTCAGGTGTGGGATTTCAGCGCAGCTCATACGTCCTTTCAAGATCGGTTTGGCCGCCTCCAGAACCTGCTCATCGTCTCCCTTTAAAATCCAGTAACGCATGATTTCATCCTGTTCGCAAGCTTCACAATCACTCATAAAGTCACGGTCCATTATTTTGAACTTGGCATAACTGCTTCCTGCTTCCTCCAGATCACCAAGATCCATGAATATGCGGAAACGGTAATACCAGTATGAACGCTCACTATAGCCAAAGGATTTGAAACGTCGTCCAAAGTCCTCCAGCAGCTCCATCATCTTATCGCGAGAGACCTCGGGAAAACTGGAGAGTTCGCCCAGAATCCATTTGTACGACCACATTAATGTCTCTTCATCATAGCGCTCAGGCTGCTGATCAAACTTGCCGAGCTGCCAGGAAAAAGCGATAAGTGCTTTCATGGGATATCCGCAGAACGTGGCTGTTTCCACAATCTCGGATCGTGCTTCGTATGCCTCTTCCTCCATGCCATTTACGTCGGCCACTCTGGCTGCTTCTTCAAGCATACCCAGTTTCGCTGTACCGTTAGGCAAGCCATAGGCCTCGTCCATCAATTCCTCGAAATCCATCTCTGTCTTCATCAGACATCCCCCTTACGATCCGTATTTGCGCGTAAACCCCAATCAATAAAACGAACGATGCCTTGATTCAGCACCTCAAGCTCCTGCCGGTTCATGGCATAGTGGCCCATCATCAGCGCATTCACATAGAGCATCTCAACGGCGATCGGCGTCATTTGGCTATCTGGTGTCGTTAACACGCGCTGAATGATTGGATTATTTACATTCAGATACAAGGTGGAGTAGCCAGCAGAGTTGATACCAGCAGATAATGAGCCCAGTACGGAAGAGAACAGTTCTGTACTCTCCTCACTCGCCTTTTCCAATGCCCGAAGCGTCGAAGATTCCTGCGATAGAGTGAACAGTACAGGCAGGTCCTCCGGTTTGAACCCCTTTACCTCGGCACGGCAGCGAAAGCGCTGAAGTGCCGAATCCGCCAGACGCAGCGCATCATAATAATCATTGCGCTGGGCTGGAGGTACATCCGTGAAGCTAAGCGAAACCTGATCCGGCTGAAGTCGCTCTGTATGCACATTTTGTACCGCTAGTGGCAGAGTCGCCATCAATTCGTTGTCATAGATGTATCCGCCATTAATAACGAGCAGGGATTGCGCAGACGCGACATGGTGAATCTGACGATACTCATCCACCGTAGTCGTGAAGTATAACGTCTCTCCTTCAGCCATTAACTCTCCCAATTCCCGGTGGCCCCGTGTACTCTCAAATGGCAGCCAGCGATAGATCATGGCGTAAAAATCCTGATCCTGCACAGCCAGTGCCTTCATGGAGAGTGCATGCAGACGTATGAGCTTCTTCAGACGCTCTGTCTGGTTCTCCGCCATATCAGACAGTCCTTGCCGGAGGGCATCGCCAAGTTCGGAGCGTACTTCTTCCAGCTTTTCATTTTCATAAAAATGTTCACGCGAAGCCGTTGGTTGAAGCTCATCGGTCCAGATCAGACATTTCACAAAGAAAGCCCAATCCGGCAAAATATTCTCTGCCTTCTCCGAGATCAGCATCCGCTTCAGATACACCCTGTGAGAACGCTTGGCATTCAAATTAACGGCATGTGGAAGCACAAATGCAATCCCTCCGGTACGCCCGGAAGCTGTCGTCAGTGGGATGAAATCTTCAAATGTCTCCCCAAGCAGGCGCCCACCAAATGCTAGCACCTCCGCTTTGCGCCCTTTGGCAAGTTCCGGCTGCGTAAGCCACACAGGCGAATCGGCATTGACGATGTCCTGTACACCTTCGCTCTGAAGCGTCACGGGATAAGGTAACAAGGCCCCATAATAGAACAAAGCTTCCTTCACATATTCCGGTTCAAAATAATGGGCGGCATCCGGCGTACAGCGCAAATACACTTTGGTCCCCGGGGATAACTGGGTCTCAAGCTGGCGAATGGTATAGGTTCCATCCGGCTTGCCGCGCCATTCCATCGAAGGTCCTCCCTTCGCCGATTGGGTCAGCATGACGATCTCATTGCTCACCATGAAGCAGGACAACAGCCCGATCCCAAATCGTCCGATAAAAGAAGTCTCTCCATCCAGCAGGGCTTGCTGCCCACGCTTCGAGGATTGTCCGATCATCGCCAGAAATTCGTGAATATCGGCTTCGGTTAAGCCGATGCCGTTATCCTCCACCATCATCGTTAACTGCTCACCTGTGCCTGTCAGCTCTACGCGCACTTCACCTTGAAACCCGGGCTCTGCCTCACTTCGTGCTGTAATGGCATCGGTCGCGTTCTGCATCAGCTCACGCAAGAAAACTTTGGGACTGCTATAGAGATGATTCGATAATATCTGAATCATGCCACTCAAATTGACCTGAAAACGATATTCATTGGATGCTGCCATTGTTTACTCACCTTCCTCTGGTCCAACACACACATAGAAATTCGACTTCATATGTGTACATACGATGTGTTAGACGAATTATTAATTTTCAAATATGTACCTCTAAGACATCGGCATTTCAAACCTGAAATTGCCAAACGATCACGCCAAGCCGGCCCTGGTGGTAACCAAGACCGGCGTTAGATGAATATTCAGGCATATATCATATGTATAAGGCCTTCCCTTTTATTACCTCATTATGGCTGGCAATGAAACGGGATGTTGTATCCTTTTTACCACAATACAATGAACAAGAGAATGAGAAAACAAACCTGAGACCCGATTTTTCCAGACTTTAGGGCGGAAGTACACTTTCCCCTTGGGACTTTGGACCGAATAATATTTTTTACAACCCATTTGAACGATATTATCCTGCTAAACGTATCATCTTCAAATGGAGAACGGATGGTGAAAGCATATGATTGAAGTTCGCAGCATATCCAAACAATTTATGGAGCACCAGGCCCTTCGTGATGTCAGCTTCACAATTGAACAAGGCAGCGTTACCGGATTAATCGGCCCCAACGGTTCAGGCAAAACGACACTGATCCGCATTATGAACGGTGTCCTTGGGGCAACAAGCGGATCCGTAACGATTAACGGATTGGATCCCTCCACCCATGCAGAGAAGGTGCTGGCCATATGCGGTACACTCACGGAACAAAGTGGACTGTATGAAAATATGAGCGGACGCGACAATCTCGTTTTCTTCGCAGATGCTTTTGGTGTACAGCAGCATTCCAGACGAATTGACGAGCTGGTAGAGCTGTTCGAATTACAGGAGTATCAGCACCGCAAAGTGGGCACCTACAGCACAGGCATGAAGAAACGGCTCGGCCTTGCCCGAGTTCTGCTTCATCGCCCGTCCATTCTATTTCTGGATGAGCCGACCAATGGCCTGGACCCCGATGGGATTCAGATGGTACTCCGGATCATTCGCCGGATGAACCGTGAGGAGAACATGACCATTCTGGTCTCTTCTCACGTCCTGTCCCAACTCTCAGCCGTATGTGATCGATATATTTTCATGGAAAAGGGACGTAAGGTTGAAGAAGGCTCGGAGCAGGAGATTATCCATCGTTATCTCACTGCACCACGGCTTGAGGTAGAGGCTGTCCTGGCTGATGGATGGAGTGCGGCTGCTGAGTTTAATCCGGAGATCCTCTCGGCGGACAAGGCCATTTTCCAGCTCCAGTCCCGTGAGGAAATCCCCATGCTGCTCAAACATTTAACCACCAACGGACAAGTCTATCAGGCTCGCCTAATCGGCAGTGATCTGGAAAGCATCTATTTTGCCATCAGGGAGGCACACCATCATGAATAATCGTCAAGCCATCAAAGCACTGGTACGCAAAGATATTCGGGCCATTACAGCCAGCATTCAGCTATGGCTTCCCATGCTGATCGTTCCGCTCATTATCGGGGTTACCATGCCCGCCATACTCATATGGCTCGCTTCCCGAGTTGAACTTCGTTCCATCGGAAATATCGGATTCCTGCTCGACAGTCTCGATATCTTAAGCAGCTCAGGACAGATCCCGGAACTCGCCTCAATGGCTACAGACAATCATCGCATTGTCTATTATCTGGCCTTATATATGTTCGCACCGCTGTTTCTGATCATTCCGGTGATGGCCTCCAGCATTTTGACAGCGAACAGCTTCGCCGGGGAGAAGGAACGCAAGACGCTCGAAGGTCTTCTCTTCACACCCATCAGTATGAATACCCTGTTTAAAGGCAAAGTGCTGGCTGCTCTTATACCTTCCATACTGCTGTCCTGGATTACCTTTCTCATCTATGGGATCATTGCCAATATTCTGATGTACCCCATGTTCGGAGCCTTGATGTTCCCAAACTGGAATTGGATCATTCTTGTACTGTGGGTGGTTCCGTCATGCAGTCTTATGGTCATCCTGCTCAATGTGTTGATCTCCGCCAAAGTTCGTGGATTTCAGGAAGCTTATCAGCTGGGAGGACTTATCGTTATTCCTCTGCTGGCACTAATTGCTGGTCAGGCAAGTGGAATGCTGCTTATTAGCCCGGTTTTGCTGCTGCTGATTGGAGCTGCGCTACTGCTCATCAGCCTGGTCCTGCTTCGTCTGGTTGCGCTCTGGAATAGTCGCCAGCAGCTGGCTGAGAGTCAGATCTGATCATGGTGACAGCAAGAGTGTATCCATTCATATGGCGGCCCGATTGAGAAAACAAAAACGACAGGTTATGATAGGGAGACATGCACTTAGGGATGACCGCAGAGAGGAATGGAACGAACGATGGAATACAGTCTGCTTCAGAAAATGAAATATGCACAGCAACTAACGGCACAGGAGAAGCATATTGTGGACCACATTCTGAACAATCCCGAAGTTGTTTTTGAATCTACGGCTCATGAACTGGCTCAAGCCACTTTTACAAGCTCATCAACCATTGTTCGTTTATGCAAAAAGCTGGGTACCACAGGGTACCCAGACTTTCAATTAAAGCTTGCCCTCGATTATCAGCGGGCTCCTGCCACGCTTCCACCTGCGGATCATCCCTTTACCGAACTGGAGGATGTACGTTCCGCGATGGATTCCGTACCTTACCTTTATCATCAGGCATTGGAGGAAACACGCCGTCTGCTGAACGTTTCTGTGTTGCAGCGAATCGCCAATTGGGTGAAGGAGTCCGGCCGGATTGATATCTACGGCAGTGGTATGAACTACTATCTTGCACAGCAGGCCTGCACCAAGTGGAATGAACTGGGCATCTCCGCTATCGCGCACAACAGTCCGAATATGCATTATCTGAACACGATGAACCCCAATGTATCCACACTTTCCTTCGTCATTTCACATACCGGGGAGAATCAGTCGATGGTTGATGTCGCCAAAATTCTGAACGGGAAAAACAAGACCGTCATTGCGATCACCGGCAATAACCATTCCAGCTTGTCCAGACAATCTACCGAAACTCTGCTCAGCTATGGCTACAATGAACAAATGAGGCTTTCCAAAATGTCCTCTATGGTTTCTGTACTTTATATCTTCGATGTCCTGTACATGAGCAGTATTCGTGACAGCTATTAAACCCGATCGGCAGCAAAGACAATCCCCGCATCCTTGCGCGCTTCTGCCAATATGTTCATCACAGATTGACTGTGGCTGAGGAGCTCATAACATTTCGTGTAATCCTTATTGTTATAGATAGTTCTGAAGGCTTCCCATTCGTAATAAAGCCAGTTTGACTGTGCCTGCACATTGATGATCTCCAAGGGCTCCTGCCCAATCTGGACCTTAATTTCCTGACACCCGTTAGCTCCTCCCACAACTTGAATATACCCCTTCTCTCCCTGGATCAGGACAAAATTCATGCTGCTGGAATCTTTGCATCCCACACACTCCGCAATAAATTCGGGATACTTTAGAACCACCACCCCTGATGTATCAATTCCATTGACGTGTCGGTTGGCCGTATAGGATATGGTTTGCGGGCTGCCAAACATCTTCATGACAAAATGAAGGTTGTAGATGTTGATGTCCATCAGTGCACCACCGGAGAATTCGGGATTAAATACATTTGGTGTCTCCCCGGCAAGCAGCTGATTGTATTTACTTGAATACTGGCTGTAATTGCACTGAATGAACCGAATATTCCCCAGTTTGGACAGCTGCTCCTTCACCTTGTTGTAATTAGGAAGATGGATATTTGAGATCGCCTCAAACAGGAACAGATTATTTTCCCGGGCCAGCTCAATCAGCGTTTGGGCTTCCAATGCCGTTGATGTAAATGGTTTTTCACAGACGACATGCTTGCCATGTTGAAGCGCCTGATAGGCCTGCTCATAATGCATGCTGTTGGGTGATGCGATGTAAATAAAGTCCACATTCGGGTCAGCATAGAGTTCGTTCAGATCCGTGTAGATGGTCTGCACTCCATATTTGTCTGCAAGCGGCTCTGCTGTTTTCCTTTTGCGGGAGTAAATGGCTGTACAACTCACTCCATCCACTTCGTTGATTGCCGATAAAATGGCATCCACAATAAAGCCTGTCCCAATCGTTGCTATATTCATCATTGTTCCACTCCTCTTCTTTATATCCATTCATCTAGCCTTTTTCGCAGCTTCGACTCCATCATGCAAAATATCCAGTACATATAACACTTCATGATCCTTGACGGGCTTCTCACCGTGATGACGGATAGCCTCAAGCAATTTCTCATATAACATGCCGTAGTCGGTCACTTCAGACGGTACGTTCTCCGTATGGGACTCCCCTTTTTCATCCACATAACTCAAAGTTCCCCAATTCGTTTCGGGTTCAATGTCATAGGATACCGATGTTGGTCCGGCTCCGTTTTTCGATTGATGACCACTGCTGTACTTCACAAAACTGCCCCGGTCTCCGTGTATGATAAATTTCGGATGTTCGATTTTGACAAGCAGGCTGCACTTCATGGTTGCTTTCATCCTACCGTACCGGAAATCAATATCAATGTAGTCATCCGATTCCCCAGGCGCCACCAGACTTCGGACATCATAGTCAATCCGGTCTGCTTCACCATATAACGAGATTAGCTGATCAATCGTATGCACGGCCAGGCCATGCAATAACCCAAACCCTTTGGGAGTGTACTGAGGATGAAAATAATCATAGTGGGACTGGATCTCCACAATATTGCCCAGCTTGCCGCTCTCAATCACTTTTTTCAAAGTAAGAAAGTCCCCGTCATACCTCCGGTTCTGGTTCGCCATCGCGATAAGATGTTTACGTTCTGCCAGTTCAAAAATCTCCTTGGCTTCAGCCGAAGAAGAGGCAAACGGCTTCTCAACCAAAACATGTTTGCCATATTCCAATGCCAATTTGGCGTATTCAACATGACTGTCCACATGAGTCGCAACAACAATCAGTTCGATATCCGGATCATGCAGTATATCATTAAGAACTGTAGTAAACGCAATCTCCGGGTAATAGCTTTCTCGTTCCGTGTCACCCACCCGGTCTTCCTCACGTCGATAGATTGTCTTCACCTGGATCTGCTCTCTTCCCTCCAGATAAGGCAGATGATAATTCACTACGGCATTTCCAAATCCAATGATAGCGATCTTCAACATATGGGATCACTCCTCTACTTTGGTTAAGCGCAATGTTATCATGCAGCAGACTCGTGGTGAATGCTTTGGAGAAGGAATGGCCGCAACATTCGAAAATGGATTCAAGGCTTGGGATAGCGTGAAATTCAATTTCAAAATGTGGGCATCGGGCAGCTGAGATATAACAATTTTTCCCTAGTTTACCGATATAATTTAAGAAATGAACTACATACATATGGATGAAGGGTGTCGATGGAGACATGAGCAAATGGTTTACAGGCATGCAGCGCAAGATCAGTACTTTCCTGTTGTTTACACTGATCACTGCAGCAATATTGGGTGGAGGTAATGCAGCGCAGGCAGCTTCCCTCAATCAATCTACGGTGTATTACGATTCGGACGGTGTATTGTACAAAGTATCCGGGGATGGCAGCAATACGACTGAAGTTTTACTTGATTTTCAGGGTGTGGACCTTGTAGCAGCAGGGTCTCACCTCTACTACACTTCAACTGAAACTTCCACAACACTGCTTCGGGTCCCCAATGACGGATCGCGCGATATCCCCGAGACGTTTGCAACCGACGTTCTGCGTTACGATACGGATAACGGATTCATATATTACATGGATTCCAAAGGTTCGATCTATCGTGCGAGTGGTGATGGTGAGCCAACTTCCGTTAAAAAAATCGCAGACAAAGCAGATACGGATTTCCCGCTTCTCGCTGTCATTAAGGGCCGCGTTTATTACAACGCCCTCGTTAACGGCAATACCTGGATCGTCTCCAAAGCTACAAATGGCAGCGGAACGGTACAACGAATTGCTGAGGGCGCAGTTGAAAGCAGTTATTTTATGAATCCGGCGAAAAACAAACTGCAACTGCTGGTTAACACCAATCCTTATGAAACCTACTACTCCACCAATGCAGTGGTCATGTACGCCGTGAACTACAGTACAGGCAAGGCAAGTGCTGTAAATCCAAAAGCCAAGCTGGACGTGAATGCAGTATATTCCGGTGGCTGGGGCAGCTCGTTTTACGTGTATAACAAAGGAATCAGCCTGGACAGCAACAAAGATTACAACTACGCAACAGGCAAAGCATTTGCCCTTACCACTTCAGGCAAGACATTCCAGCTTCATAGCAAAAGTATTAGAGAAGTAAGTGCACTTGGTACAGACAAGGCAGTTATCATTGATGCAGGTAAAAAAGCGTACGCAAAAACCGTATCTGGCAGCAAGGTCACCAAAACGACCAATCTAAATTTGAGTAACGTCAATTACGTTGGGGATCAGCTGACCAATGGCACAGCAACACTTGCCTACATTTCTGGCGACAATGGCCTCTACGCTGTAAGTTCGGCGCTCAAAGTAACCAAGCTGGTCGGGGATGAATGGGACACCTTCCATTTCAGAGATGATGTACCAGGCATTTTCTACATTAACGCGAAAGACCTCTATCGTTTGTATCATATCCAGGCGAATGGCTCAGGTAATAAAGCGTTAAGCGAAGTATTCCTGGACGACATTCTGTTGGTAACACCAAACTAAGCCTATACAAGATAAAGAGGATTACTTTGCAGCCCTGCGGCTCCGGGTATCCTCTTTTTTATATGTTCACAACTATTTTTGAAAAACGTCTTCCATATGAGAATGATAATTGTTATCATTAAGAAAATGAGACAAAAGGATGGTCCGTATGAATGAACAGCTTCCCTTCATTTCTGAAACGTCAACTCTACCACTCCTCTCTTCCATGTGCCGTGTACGCCGTGGGGAGAATTTCCGTGTGCATGGCAAGACGGTTTCCCGGCCTATGCTGTGTCTTGTTTTGCAAGGAGAAGGTGTCCTCATTCTTAATGATCAAATACATAAAGCCCGTGCCCATCAACTATTTGTACTGGAAGAGGGGACCACGATTGAGGCAGCCTCCCGCTCCGGTATTACGGAATGTATTCTCTTATCGATGAACACAGTCCAGTTGAAGCAAGTACGTGGTGAATGGAAGATGATTTCTGATCCCTGCCTACCCTTCCAATGGTCAACGGGTCCTATGCCTGTTCGTCATGAGCAGCAGATGGTCGCGCGCATGGAACAATTATATACAGCCTATCAGGGCGTTCAGCAGGAACATTTTATTAATATACACACGCAGCTCCACGAATTGTTGCAGTACATTTCCGAGAATCGTCTAGAAGCCAATCATGAGAAAGTCGACCCTGCCCTGGAGCGAAGCATTATGTATATGCACCGATTCATGGGAGAAGGCATAAGTATGGACCAGCTGGCCAAGATCGCCGGCCTGACTCCGAGCTCATACTCCCGCAGCTTCAAGAAGGCCAAAGACATGTCACCAACAGATTACCTGAATCGACTGCGGATTGAAGAAGCCAAACAACAATTGCAGCAGGATCCATGTTCCATCAAAGATGTCGCTGAATCTGTAGGTTATGGCAATGAGTATTATTTTAATCGCAAATTTAAACAAGCTGTCGGTATCTCACCCAGTATATATATGAAGAGAGAACAATTACGAGTCGCAACGGCTTCCGTTTCGGGCCTGGAACATAACTTGTCTTCCCTAGGGCTAGAAGCGATTGCGACGCTAAACGGGTTCACAGATCAGGAACTGAGCGAGAACGAACACCAGCATAAGCTCACATTGCAACTCAACAAGCTTCGCCAATCCAAGCCTGATCTGATTATTGCCGACACACATCATGAACCCTATTACGATAAACTGAAAAGTATTGCGCCAACCGTCCTCCTTGAACCTGTTCAGGACTGGAAACAAATTCATTCCCGTATGGCCGAGCTGGTTGGACGGGAAAAACAAGCCTTGGATCATTTCAAACAGCTTGAATTCAGAACGCTGGATGTGGGCAAACGTCTGCAGCAGTTTTTTGACCATGAACGGGTTACACTTGTGGAGGTTAAGCCTCCGATGATCCGGCTTCAGGGAACGATCAATCATCCCCTGAGTGATTTGTTGTATACCGAGTTGGGGCTGCAACCAGCACAGATTGCTCCGCCAGAACACCAGTGGGTGGATTATCCTGCTGAGCGCATTCCTTTGCTGGATACGGATCACTTGTTCATTCATCGTCTTTCCATGCATCCAGCCAGTGAAAAACTGCTGCGGCGATTAAAACAGACGTCTTCATGGAATCGTTCGCCTGCTGTACTTGGTGGCAATGTACATGATATTTCAAGTTGGCTGATGATGAGCTGGACACCTTCAGGACGACACCGGATCATGGATGAACTTGTACACCTTGCAGAACAGCACTCGGCCCTCTCTCATGCCGGGCTGATCGGGCAATTCTAATGCATATTGGAATGAAATCTGATTTTTTTCTTCATTATAATACACAGCAAAAAGGCGCCTCCAATAGGAGAGCGCCTTTTGGGTTCTGCTTAAGAGTTATCTTGAATCTCTTCTCGCGGAACCAGTTTATAAATTTCTTCATCTTCCATGGTGTCGATCAGTCGGTCCAGCCATTTGTAATATGCTTCCGCCTGCAACACTTTATTTTTGTCTACCTTTAGAATGTGAAGAAGTTCGGCATCTGCTTGCTCGTCCAGGTCCTTAATCAAACGATTCAGCTCCTCAACGGACTTGCGCAGCACCTGAAGGTTACTCTCCACAGCTTTTCTCCATTTAATCGCAAAATAATCCGTAAACGTCTGATGCCAGTCATACTCCACTTCATATAGGTCTTTGCGGGAGCCCTTGCTCCATACCTTATTTACCATCTTCAGATCCAGCAGTGTACGTACACCGGTACTCATGCTCGTTTTGCTCATTTCCATTTCCCGGCCCATATCGTCAAGGGTCATTGGTTTGTCTGCAAAAAAAAGCAATCCATATAAGTGTCCCGTGGACAGCGTAACGCCGTATAGATCCATATTACGTCCGATAGCTTCAATGACGCGTTTACGGATTCTAAGAACGGTTGCCTGCTGTTCTTCTTGTAAATGGTCCAAGCCCATGCTTGCAACCTCCATTCTGAACATTCCCAGTCTTGGCACAAATAATTGCAACCATACAAGATCCTGCTTACATGGGAAAGCATCCGGCCGGACATCCTATATGCCAGAGGGCTTTCGTTCACCCAATGTATGAAAATGGAACCTTACCAGGTTGCATCTGCCTACGACTATCTTTAACCAAAAAACAGCTTAAATTAGCTCATTGTCTATTGTAGGAAAAGCAATATCAAATGTAAAGCAGCCTTATTAGGCAGAATAAGGAGTAAAACAGAGCATTCGGACGGAAAACTTTGTACAGTTTTTACTGTACAAACATTATGTACTGTTTATTCAGTTGATATACTGGTTAAGTATTGATACAATACAAAACGTTACCCAGAAAGACGGGAAGCGAAGCAACAATTACCGGATTTCGTGGCTGGGCGCACAAGTGTATGGGCTTGTGGATGCTGAAAGCCGTTCGAAGTGCACAACACATCAGAAGGGGTGAAAACATGACCATACTTGAAGTGAAAAATGTAAGTAAACTGTTTGGCCCCCAAACCGAGCAAGGTCTGCAATTACTGGAGCAAGGTTGGGGAAAAGAAAAGTTGGCCAAAGAAAAACAGATAACGGTTGGTGTCAACCGGGTCAACATGGAAATTAAGCAAGGTGAGATTTTTGTCATCATGGGACTTTCAGGAAGTGGTAAATCCACACTGGTTCGAATGTTCAATCGACTGATTGAACCAACATCCGGTGAGATTCTCGTTCATGGCAAGGATCTACGTAAAATGAACAAAGAACAATTGCGCGAAGTACGCCGGAAAACAATCAGCATGGTATTTCAAAAATTTGCGTTGTTCCCGCACCGTACCGTTCTTGATAATGTGGAGTATGGACTTGAAGTCCAAAAGGTGGACAAAGCTGTTCGCCGGGAAAAAGCGAAAACCTCACTTGAACTGGTTGGCCTTAAAGGCTGGGAAGATAAGATGCCAGATGAACTGAGTGGTGGTATGCAGCAGCGTGTCGGCTTGGCTCGTGCGCTAGCCAATGACCCGGAAGTACTTTTAATGGATGAAGCGTTCAGTGCACTAGACCCACTGATCCGCCGGGATATGCAGGATGAACTGATTGAGCTTCAGGATAAAATGAAAAAGACGATTATTTTCATTACCCATGACTTGGACGAAGCGCTGCGCATCGGTGATCGTATTGCCCTCATGAAGGACGGCGCTGTCGTGCAGATCGGTACTCCGGAAGAAATTATGATTCAACCGGCCAACTCTTATGTGGCCCGCTTCGTCGAAGACGTGGATTTGTCCAAAGTCCTCACTGCATCACATGTTATGCGGCGTCCTGAAACAATTACGCTTGACCGTGGTCCTCGTGTTGCCCTCGAATTAATGCGCGAACGTGGTATTTCCAACCTGTTTGTCATTGACCGTTCGAAGAAATTGCTTGGTGTCATTACAGCAGATGATGCGTCCCGCGCGATGCGTGAAAATAAAGTGTTGAACGACATTCTGATCACGGACGGGCCGACTGTGGCGCCTGAGACCCTGATTCATGAATTGTTCGAAATGGTAAGTTCAGCCCACGTGCCTCTCGCTGTTGTAGGTGAGAATGGCCGTCTGCAAGGTGTTATCGTCCGCGGTGCCCTTCTGGGTGCGCTTAGCGGTGAAGTTGCAGTAAAGGAGGAACTTGTGAATGATTCCCAAAATACCACTAGCATCGTGGATTGAATCCATCGTTGACTGGATGAGCTCCTCGCTCTCCGGATTGTTTAATGTAATCTCTGTTGTTATTCAGGAAGTTGTTGGATTTTTCTCAGGGCTATTTATGCTCCCCCATCCGCTCCTGTTTATTGCGATATTGGGTGTTCTAGCGTTCATCGTGGGTCGCCTCCCATTGACACTATTTACGGTTATCGGATTCTTGCTCGTGGATAACTTGGGATACTGGTCCCAATCTATGGACACACTCGGTCTGGTTATCACTTCAGGACTAATCTCCATTCTGATTGGTGTTCCGGTCGGTATCTGGCTGGCATACAGCAAAACTGCAGCACGCATTATTACACCGCTGCTTGACTTCATGCAGACAATGCCTGCATTTGTCTACTTGCTGCCTGCGGTTACATTCTTTAGTCTTGGTGTTGTTCCAGGTGTTATCGCCTCCGTTATCTTCGCGATTCCGCCAACCATTCGTCTGACTCATCTGGGGATCAAACAGGTTTCTGGCGAACTGGTTGAAGCCGCGGATGCATTTGGTTCGACTTCCATGCAAAAACTGTTTAAAGTACAGCTTCCACTCGCCTTGCCTACGGTTATGTCGGGTATCAACCAAACAATTATGCTGTCGCTGTCCATGGTTGTCATTGCATCCATGATCGGTGCACAGGGTATTGGTGCGGAAGTATATCGTGCGGTAACACAGCTTCAAATTGGTAAAGGTTTCGAAGCAGGTCTTGCTGTCGTGGTACTCGCGATTGTACTCGACCGTTTCACGCAAAATCTGTTTATGCCTGGTCGGAAAAAGACCTCTCGTGTATCTTCTAAACAGAAAGCTTGGATTACCGCAGCAGCTACACTCGTGGTGCTGGTTGCAGGTTTCTCCCAATACTTCACGGGCGGGACTACTTCTGCCGGCGGTAACAACACAGCAGCCAATGCTGTAGGTGAAGAAGTCAATTATCAGATTATTGGTATCGATCCAGGGGCTGGTATCATGAAGTCCGCTGCCAAAGCGATCGAAGACTATAAACTGACTGACTGGACTCTTATTGAAGGTTCTGGTGCAGCCATGACGGCTACGCTGGACAAAGCGATCAAAAATGAGGAACCAATCATTATTACAGGTTGGACTCCGCACTGGATGTTCAACAAATATGATCTGAAATATCTGGAAGACCCTGAGAAATCTTTCGGTGATGCGGAAGAAATTCATACCATTGCACGTAAAGGTCTGAAGGAAGATCACCCTGTTGCTTACGAATTCCTGTCCCGTTTCCAATGGACATCGGAGCAAATGGGTGAAATGATGACTGCTATTCAGGATGGCACATCCCCGGAAGAAGCAGCTAAAGCATATGCTGAGAAACATGCAGATCAGATTGCTGAGTGGACCAAAGGTCTGACACCAGTGAACGGTGATGCATTCAAACTTAGCTATGTGGCTTGGGATTCCGAAATCGCAAGTACCAACCTGCTGAAATATGTGATGGAAAACAAACTGGGTTATAAAGTTAATGCTCTGCAAGTCGAAGCCGGACCGATGTGGACCGGGGTTGCTTCAGGCGACGTAGATGCTTCTCCGGCAGCTTGGCTGCCACTTACTCACGCTGACTACTGGGAACGTTACAAAGACCAGGTGGATGATCTCGGAGCCAACATGACAGGTGTACGTACCGGTCTCGTTGTTCCTGCATACATGACGGACGTGAATTCGATTGAAGATCTGGAAACTGGTGCTGCTTCCTCCGCCCCAACGGCTAATGCTAACGTTGGAGAGGAAGTTAATCACCAGATTGTTGGGATCGACCCAGGTGCAGGTCTTATGAAGGCCACCAAAAATGCCATTGAAAATTACGAATTGTCCAACTGGAACCTGATTGAAGGCTCCGGAGCAGCGATGACTGCTTCGCTGGACAAGGCCTATAAAAATAAAGAGCCAATCATCGTTACAGGCTGGACTCCGCACTGGATGTTCAATCAGTATGATCTGAAGTATCTGGATGATCCCGATTTAATTTTCGGTGATGCCGAAGAAGTTCATACTGTAGGACGCAAAGGGATAAAAGAAGATCATCCCGTTGCCTATGAATTCTTCTCTCGTTTTAATTGGACTGCAGATCAAATGAGTGAGATCATGGTCGATATTCAAAAGGGTGTTTCCCCTGAAGAAGCTGCCAAATCTTATGCAGAAAAGCATCCGGACCAAATTGAAGAATGGACCAAGGGATTAACCCCTGTTAAAGGAGACAACTTGCGTCTTGGTTATGTTGCATGGGACTCGGAAATCGCAAGTACGAATCTGCTGAAATATGTGCTTGAGACGAAACTTGGCTATACAGTCAAAGCACTGCAAGTTGAAGCCGGACCGATGTGGGCAGGCTTGGCAGCAGGTGATATCGATGCATCTCCAGCCGTTTGGCTCCCGCTTACACACGGGGATTACTGGGAGACCTATGGAGACCAGATCGAAGATATAGCGGTCAGCATGACTGGCGTAAAACAAGGTCTGGTTGTTCCAACTTACATGGATATCGACTCAGTTGAAGATTTAAAAGATAATTAAACCATTTTGAGATGGTTAAACCTGAATATGGTAAAAAGACTACCGAAATTTTCGGTGGTCTTTTTTATTTGCTGCTTTTTCTGGAAATTCGAGCAAGCTGATTTCATTTAAGGCTAGATCTTATATGAGATGTACTTCTAATGGAGCTATGTAGGTATACTTTGAACTAAACAACTAGCTTATCCGATAAGTAACAATAACACACCAATTGTAATGAGCACTACACCCAAAACGCCATACACTACCCTCGCTGCCTGTCGCCCAATCGTTTTCACGAAAAGTCCTGCCTGAAAGGTATTCATGAACCAATCCCAATTTTTCATACCGCCCAACATGCTGAAAATCCCTGCGATTATGGCAACCAATGCAAGCAAGATCGGTTGATCCTGCATATCATCACCCCTTCCAATATAATCCTGTATACTATACTCGCTCCTGGTGAAAATGAACAGTAATTAAATAGTAAAAAAACGGCTTACAGATTGTGATCTGCAAGCCGTTTAATCAAGTGCTAGAAGTTACACTCTTTTGAGATTTGTAGGGATTAAACAAACCTGGCTGTTTCTGATTGCGAAGCATCGTTTCTTTAATACGGATTCCAGTTATAGCTCACTTGCCGACAACAACAGCGTCACCACTTCTGCACGGGTTGCATTCGCAAGCGGATTAAACATGTTATTGCCTGTTCCCTTAATTAATCCGGCTTCATATGCTGCTGCAATGTAAGAGACTGCCCATGCCGGAACTTGATTTGCATCTGTGAAGCTTAACGTTGCATTGGATTCGATCGGAAGTCCCAGCGCTCTTACCAGCATGACGGTCATTTCCACACGTGATACTTTGCCTGATGCACGGAATGTCTCATCGGTGTATCCGCTGATAATGCCTTGCTCAACCGCCTGAGCTATAAACGTTTGTGCCCACGCCGGGATTTGTTCAGCATCCTTGAACGTTAACGCCTTGCTGCTGGCTGGAAGCTCGAATGCTCTTGCAAGCATTACTGCAAATTCAGCACGTGTAGCCGTAGCATTAGGACGGAAATTACCGTCTGCATATCCGTTCACAATTCCCCGGGAAATGGCCTGCTCGATTGCAGCTGCTGCCCAGTGATTACCGATATCCTTCAGAATGACACCCGAATTCGGTGTTGTCGTTCCACCATTTCCATTACCGGGAACTGATGGCGTTGTTGGTGTCGTTGGAGTGGTCGGATTGGTTGGCGTTACCGGTGTTGTTGGTGTCGTTGTGCCTCCACCACTATTGCCACTGCCCGGATTGCTGCCATTGTTGCCACCGCCATTCCCAGGATTGCTTCCATTTCCGTCACCTGGAAGCGGAGATCCTTTCAGATCTGTACTGCGTCCTTCTGTTGTCTGATTGACTACACCCACTCGATCCAGATGCTCATGGAAGACCTCATAGTCTACCAGGTTGAGTTCGTAGAATCGGTTGGCATCCTTCGCTGTTCTCATGGAGCGGTAGAAATCTCCCCCATTCGCCATAAAGGAGTTCGTTGCCACGATATAATATCCGTTTGGATCAATATCCGTGTACGTACCATCCGCATTTTTGATTTGCACTTTCACTACGCGTTGACCTTCTTGCGTCACGGTATTGGTCGCAGAATCAATTTTCTCGCCCGGTTTGGTGGAATCATAGTAGAAGCGCATACCCGATACTTGCGGGAAGCGTCCTTCTCCTGTTTCCACACCACTCACACCATTTTCGAGAGCAGCTGTAATTTCCTTACCTGTCATTTTCAGTGCAGACAGATTGTTACCGAATGGCATAACGGTGAGCAGATCGCCCAACGTAATGTTACCTTTCTGGAACGATGCCCGGATACCGCCGCCATTTTGGATGGCCACATATCCTTTGACGTCGTTTTCCTTAACGATGGATTTTACTTTTTCCAGCATACCGTCTGTCATCAGGTTACCCAGGTTGGTTTCCTGCTTACGCACGTTACCACGTTCTCCATCGAGCAATACGTTCGTTTTGCCGATAACTTCCTTCTTGAAATCTTCCAGCAGTGGTGCATATTCCGCCAGCTTGGCTTTTGCTGCCGGGTCATCTTGATATACATATTTACCCGCGGAATCCTTTGCATCCAGGCTCAGCAATTTGCCGTTCCACGTTTTCAACACACCTTCTGCATCAAACGTGACATCCAGTTGACCCAGGGACACATCATATTCTCCCGTTTGGACAACTAAAGTTGGATTTGTATGAGTATTAATCTCAACGGGCTCGCTAAGAATCGTATGTGAGTGACCTCCGACTACAATGTCAATGCCTTCCACGGCTTCTGCCAGCTTCAGGTCTTCCGAATACCCCAGATGGGTCAATGCAATAATTTTGTTAATGCCTTCTTGCTCGAGCATGGCAACTGTTGCCTGTGCACTTGCAATGTAGTTTTCAAATTTCAGGTCATCTCCCGGTGAGGACAGGGATACGGTATCTGTAGTTGTTAACCCGAAGATCCCGACCTTCTCGCCGTCTACTTCCGTAATGATAGCCGGATAGATCTCAGCATTCTCAGCTGGTTGACCAATGACGCCCTTGTTGTACACACTACCCAGGTTGCCATCCTTCGAGAAGTCGATATTGGCACTTACGAATGGGAATTCCGCTTTCTCAATGAATTCCTTAAGCACGCCTGTGCCTTTATCAAACTCATGGTTACCAAAGGTCATTGCGTCGTATCCGATCATGTTCATGAATTCCAGATCCGCTTGACCGTTGAAGAGATTGAAATACAAGGTTCCAGAGAATACGTCCCCGGCATCCAGCACCAAGGTGTTATCGTTGCGTGTTTCTTTGATCGCCGTTACGCGGCGCGGAATGTTATCCAAGTGCGCGTGCGTGTCATTCGTGTGCAATACACGAAGGTTGAAGTCGCCCTCTTCTTCACTGCTGCCAATGCTCAATTGTGCAAGCAGTGGATCATGGTCACTGACGCGTCCATCCGCTGTTTCAAAATCCGCATTCACATGCACCACTTCAATGGCTGCCGTTTCAGACAGATTTTTGCTCACCAAAATGTGGTCCAGTGTTTGTGAATTACCGTCATAGATGTAGGAATAGCGTTTATTTTCTGGCAGCTTATTTACCAGGTTGTCCAGTTCATTGCCTTCGATAATATTCAAAGTCTTGGAGAACTGGAAGTCATTAAAATCCCCAAGCACAGCTACATTTACGTCAGGATCTTTATCTAAGAGTTCTTTCACAAAACCATTCACTGCCGCTGCCTGTCTGGCACGCTGAATTTCACTGCTTCGTGTCGCAGGCTGAATGTTACCGTAAGGTTTCAGATCGCCACCTTTGGAATTCAGGTGATTCGCGATCACGACCACTCGTTCTCCATTAAATTCAAATTCAGCTGCAAGAGGTTTACGCGAGCTGGCAAATGCATCGTTTGTTGGATCAATACGTCCTGGATTCAGGGACAGCGTTCCATCCGATCCCACCCCAATTGCTGTTGCAGCATCTCCCTTAGTTCCTTGTTTCAAAGAAATTCGCGCCTCGTTGTACAGGAATCCTACACGAATGTTGGCACCTGGAGCCCCGCCATCCAAATTGTTTACCGGAGCAATATCCGTGTACTTATAAGTAGGACCACCATTACTAACAATTGCATCAATTAAGGTCTGGAAGCTCGCATCCGCAGCAGTTGTTCCACTGTCGGTTGCTCCATCGTTATCCTGCACTTCCATGATACCAATAACATCAGGATTCTTGAGGTTGTTAACCACAATACTACCGATTTTCACTGCTCTTGCAGCATCCTTCTGGCTGAAATTCTCCACATTGAAAGTTGCAATCGTCAGTTTATCATCAGCTTGCTCAATTACCGTTGTTGCCTGTTTAAGGTCACTCGAAATAATTGCCGGCAAATCCCCTTCCGGAGCTACCTTATAATTGCCGTTAGCGTAAGTCATCACACCTTTGACAGAATCAGCGAGCTTGTCCCCCGTTTTAACGGCCTGAGAAGGCTTTTTATTGATAAACAGCCGCTGTGGATTCAGGGAGCTCTCGAATGGTTCCGCCCCATCTCCTGTCAGAATGACGCCTCCTGCAGGCGTTCGTAACGGATTGTTTTCACCATTATCTACTACGACTGCCAGTCCTGGTTCACTGGAATACGGAACGATAATCGTGGCTTGATCAAGCTGCACTCTCATGCCTTCCAAACTCTCATAAAAGTCGATTGCATCCACATCCGGATTAAACTCACCAAACTGATCCGAATCAATTACGGTAGGAATTATACGGCCATTCTTCCCAAGGATAACAGGTTCAGGCAGTGTCTGATTTTCACCTTCAACCGTAATCGCTGCAGCCACAATTTCGGTTGTTGCCAGTTCGGTCGTTGCTGTCGCATATTCCTTCACTTGACCGGATACGCTGACTTTGTTGCCTACCGCCATGCCATGAGTGGATTTATAAATAAGGATACCCTCAGATGTTTTTGCGTTGTCATCTTCCATGCCAGGAATCTCCTGCATATAGAACGAACTTGCATTGACAACATGAGTCACGATACCTTCAACATTTTGGACCGCCAGACCATCATACAGGGACTTATGAGTTACTCCTTGTATATCGTGAATTCTCAGGTTGCCCAGTTCCTGAAGAACGGTGTACGTAAAGCTATATACTTCACTTGTATTACCGCCTGATACGGCGATCGCTTTAACAACCGTATCTTCGTCTACTGTGATCGGGCCACTATAAAGTGTAGATGTTTGGGTTGGTTCTGTTCCATCAACCGTGTAATAAATCTCCGCTCCTGCTGTTGGTGAGGATAATGTCACGGTTGATCCTTTGACAATACCACCGGACGGAGTGCTAGCTGTTACGGAGAGCAGATTTTCGACAACATCTGCTGCCGTACGTGGAATCAGCTCAAGGCCATAGCTTGTGTGATACGTCATGACGCCTGTCACTTTTTCGTATGTTTTGCCTATTGCCAGTGCAGTTGGACTATTCTTCGCATAGATCGTGATTTCTTCACCATCGGCATCTGTCGCAAAGAAGGTAGAACTGCTGCTTCTTGTCACTGTGACTTCATTCACTTCGACAAGCATCCCCTCAAAAATACCGCCTGCACCCTTGCCTCCGCCCTCAGCCGGCATGAAGTCTTTGGATGTCAGAGTGATCGGTGCTGGAATTCCTTGATTCTTGTCCAAAATTTTGATGTAACCGCCCGGGAACCCGGCCTTGTCTTTCTCTATCTGAAGCAAACCGTTATAAATAGTGAGTGGGCCATACGCTTCAATACGGTCTCCCGGCTCTACTGTGGAATCCGTTCCACGAACGACGATTCCGGCATTCTCATCCTGAATATACAGATTGGCCATGCCTCCAGACTCTTCCCGGTAGGTCACAATCCCTTGAACGGTAACCGGGGTGTACTCCGATTGGTTTCTGGCACTGGAGATTGAGATTGGCGTATTATCCACAATCGTATAATCGAAATTGGTAACATCACTATTTTCCAGACCGTCTTTTGCTGCATAGGTTTCAATATAAGTTGCATCATTTACTGTAATGGGTACGGTGTATGGGAGATAGTCAGTGTCATCATTTTGCTTGTAGTAGACTGCGGCACCAACTGTGGTTGTTGCAAGTGTAACCTTTGTTCCAGCTGGAACCGTACCTGAGGAGGGATTAGCGGTAACGTTTGCCACTTTGGTTTCAGGTGTCTCATCAATCAGTTGGAAGGTGGTGGAAGTGGAATCAATATATTTTATTCCCCGAATTTCAAAGTATTTCTCTAGTTTAGCGTTGCTTACCCTGACTTTCTTGCCAATAGCTTGAGGGTTCCTTGATAAACCAAAAATGTCTCGAACAGACGTAACATTGGGAAGTTGAACTGGCATCATGTTAGCAATATTGGTCTCCGAAGGGTTATCAGCGATTGCAAAATTTGTATCACCACTGAACGGAGAATTCATTTGTACAGAAGATTTACTGGAATAAAAACCGACAACATACCCCTCTACAGATGCAATTGATCCATCGTTGTTACGATCAAGTGCCTGAGCAACCGTTAACGGCTCGTCCGCAGCAGCTGCCTTGCTGTTAAATAACCCAGCCGGAATAGCCCCTGTAATCAGTAGCATCATGGCTAAGAATAATCTGAGCCAACTCCTTATTTGCTTACTATGCATCCTTTTCCTACCCCCATGTTTCGAATTTGCAATCATTTGTTCAAAGAGCTTGTACATTGGTTCAAATATAAGATAACTGAACTCCTTTATGATGTAAACCAAATTCTTTTACTTTGATATAAATTAGTACATATACTTTACACAGTTTTGATAAAAAGTGTTTTAAAATTAATTATAGGACCACGTTTTGATAAAAAACGTGACTTTTTGACTCTAAACAATCAATAAACCATGCGCATTCGACTAATTTAAGTTAGGTATTATCACATACCGTTTCAATCAAATATTTTTCTCGACATAAACTGATAACATTTTAATTTTAAAGAAGTGTTAACCCGAATCTTGATCATGCTTTTAGACACAGCAAAACGATGCGTCGTTCCATCAAGAGCGCCGCATACGCTGTGTTGTTATATAATACTTCGATACTGTACCTAACGGATGATTCCGTTGGATTACTAAACTTTTCTTATTTCTTCACTGTACTGTTATACTGTGCAATCTTGTCTGTAATTTGTTTCGCAGCTGCATCGAGTGCTTCCTGCGGTGTACCTTGCCCGTTCAGCACGGTCTCAATCGCTCCTTCGACAAGTTGTCGAGCCTCAGGGAATACACCCATTACAGCCCCGGATGTTGCTGTCGAATCAGCAGAAGCGTGCAATTGGTCGACTGCTGTCTGGAATTGCGGGTACTTCGCCATATTCTCCTTTAATACTTGTTGATCGTAGGCTGCTGTCGTAATTGGGAAGTATCCTGTCGCAACACTCCAGTTGGCTTGTACTTCAGGTGTCGCCAAGTACTTGATGAATTCCCAAGCAGCTTGCTGCTGTGCTTCCGATTTGTTGTTCATAATGTACAAGCTTGCCCCGCCTACAACCACGCCGCCTTCTTTAGCATCTGCCGGACGAGGCAGGAAGCCTGTTCCCAGTTCAAACTTGCCACCAGCACCTTCTACAATTTTGCGCAATCCAGCGGTGGAATCCAGTGTCATACCGATTTGCTCTGCGGTAAATGCCGCCGTTGTATCATCTGTGCTGCGCCCCAGATTGGAGAGTGTCTTCTCATCAATCATCTTTTTCCACCATGTCAGCGTCTTCACGCCCGCTTCGGAATTCAAGAGAGATTCCGTTGCAGCGCCATCTCTTCCGTTACCATTGTTTACATAATCTGCATTCTGGTTTGCAAAGAACTGCTCCATGAACCAGCCGTAGATGGCCATGGATGCACCCGGCTTGCCGTCTTTTGCCAGCGCTTTCGCCGCTTGTTCAAACTCTTCATACGTCTTCGGCGGATTCTCTGGATCAAGACCTGCTGCCTTAAACATATCCTTGTTGTAGTATAGAATCGGGTTCGAAGTGTTGAAAGGCATGGCGTTCAGTTTGCCATCAATCGTGTAATAACGGATGATATTCGGCTCCAGTTGGGACAGGTCGAACTTGTCTTTATCGATAAAATTCTGTACTGGTGTGATCATGCCCGAATCGATCATAAACTTGCTGCCGATCTCGTATACCTGGATGATGTCCGGACCGCTGTCCGATCCCATGGATGCTTTCAGCTTGTTTAGACTCTCATCGTATTTCCCTTGATAGATTGCTTTTACCTGAATATCCGGATGACTTGCATTGAAATCGGAAGCGAGCTGGTTAATGGCTTTCTCCCCTGCTCCGGACATGGAATGCCACCACGTCAGTTGAGTCGGCTCAGCAGCTGCTGCATCCGCTTGAGCCCCACTTACCGGACTGCTTGTCTCTGTTTTGCCGCCGCAGGCGGATATAACCAACATGAGTGCAGCCAACATCAATGCAAATGTGCCTCTTTTTTTTAAACGCATAATCTCTCTCCTTTTTTTGTGGCTCATTTCAAAAATCAATCTTGGGAATTCTGCAAGGTGGCCGTTGCGGTCACGAATCGTTCTTCAGATTGCTGTTATCCCCGGATTCTTTTATCCACTCTTTAGAGGGATAATCCGGTGCTAAACGCAAACGCTTCGCTTCTTCAGAATCGACTTCGTCCCCTCCACTACTTTCGCAGTTTCTCCAATAAATGGTTTTAAGAGTGCGCCTTATTTATTCGCTCCTGGGTATCAAAAACCGCCAACCTGAATGCACAACATATTTACTCCACTAGCCCTTCAGTGCGCCTGCGGCCATACCGCGGACAAGCTGTTTCAAGCCGAATACGAGCAGCAGCAGCGACGGCAGGATAACTAGTGCCGTTCCGGCAAATACCAGGTTCCACGCCGTGGATTCCTGGAACTCCAGCATCGAAATTCCGATCTGTACCGTTCTCATCTCTGGCGTGTTGGTTACAAGCAGCGGCCACAGATACGAATTGTACATATTCAGGAATGAATAGATCGCCAGCGTTCCCAATGCAGGACGGGATAGCGGCAGAACATGTGATACAAAATAGCGGATATGTCCGCACCCATCGATCTTTGCCGCTTCAAATAACTCCTTCGGCAGCTGCATAAAGAACTGTCTTAACAGGAATGTGCCAAATGCCGTGGCCAGAAATGGTACGGTAAGTCCTTGATAGCTATCCAGCCACCCCCAGCTGCGGATCGTCAGATAATTGGGAATCATGGTGACTTCCCACGGGATCATCATCGTTGCGACGAACATGCTGAAAATGATATTCTTCCCTTTAAACTGCATTTTGGCAAAAGCATACGCAGCCATACTCGCTGTTATCAGCTGTCCAAGCATCGTCAGACCTGCAACCAGGAATGTATTTCCGATAAAGGAACCGATGGGAACAATATCAAACACTTCGGTAAAGTTGGATAAATCGATCGACTTCGGAATGATATGCGGCGGATAGGCACTGGCATCCTCAGGCGTCATGACGGCCATGAAAAAGGTATACAGCACCGGATACAGCACTAGCGCCGCACAGATGGTAAGCAATACATACAATAGCGTTTTCGTCCACGGTGTCCTCATTGGTAATGCACTTTCCTTTCCACCCACTTGAATTGAATCAGGGTTAGCAGCATAATGACCGCGAAGAGGATGAGTGCCTGTGCACTTCCCGTTCCGAAGCGGAAATTCACGAAGGCTTCCTGATAGATGGAATAGACGAATACATTGGTACTGTCCATTGGGCCCCCACGGGTTAATATGTTAATCTGTCCAAACGATTGGAAGGCTCCGATGATCGAAACGACTGTAACAAAAAACAGCGTTGGTGAAAGGAGTGGCATGGAGATTTTGCGAAACGTAAGCAGAGGTCCTGCACCATCAATCTTCGCACTTTCATAGATCTCATCCGGGATGCCCTGCAATCCGCTGGACAAGATAATGTAATTGAATCCAAGATTCATCCAGATTGTCATGATGGAAATGGAAACTAGCGCCCAATCCGGACTGGTCAGCCAAGGGATTGGATCGATGCCCACCTTGCTAAGCAGATAATTCAACATGCCCAGAGTCGGATGGAACAGGAACTTCCAGATGACAGCCGACGAACCAACCGATAATACAACAGGCAGAGAGAACACAAACTGGAACAAGCGCATGCCCTTGAAACGATTGTGAGTCAGCGCGGCCAGAATTAGGGCAGCCAGTATGCCGGTTGGCACGGTGAACAGGACAAACAGCAGCGTTACTTTCATTCCCTGCAAAAACAGTCCCGACTGAAACACGGCCTTGAAGTTGTCCAGTCCCACATAAGCCGCGATTTGACCGGTAGGATCGGTGGAATGCAAACTCAGATAAACAGACTTGAACATTGGGTAAAACAGAAACACTGCAAACAAAAGCAGCGATGGTGCCAGGAAACCATAGGCCAGCAAATTCTCCCTCATCCGCTGCACTCGCAGCGAAGCTGTCCGGCGCTCTTTGGTATTGGATACGCGCCGTCTGGCGGCGGGCAAGCTGATCCGGTTGTCAAGCTCACTCATCGGATTTTCTTCCCCCTTGGTCTATGCATTCGGTGTGTGAATATAACTTAAGCTTCATCAACACCACGTTATCTAGTGTAAAAGTCGAATGTCACAGCAGGATTCACTCAGAATCAACTTAACGTTAATCGTGGACAAGGGACTTTACCATATGAGCGAGCATTCAGATCGACAGGTTGGAGGCTTATAAACGAACGAAAAAACCGCAGCAATCCCCCCTTCCGGGATATTACTGCGGTTCATTGTGTAAACGAAATATAAACGGGGATGCCGTAATATTCCCATCCTTTTTTTACAATAATCTACAATACGTCCAAATGAACTTGTCGATTAGTTAAGATCATTGGCTAATCGCGATAGCATGGAAAAGGCAATGTAATCGGTAGAATTTAGATAAGGCTCGACTGCTCAAAAGGCAGTGGCACAGCTCTATCGATTAAGATGATACGGGACCGTCGTCACAATCACGTCTTTATAATTAATCAGATAAGCTCTTATCATGAAGCTGGTCTGGTTATGCAGGACATTTTGCCACCAATGCTTGGTGATGAATTGCGGAATCAAAATGGTGATATGGTCGGTCTCGGCCGTTTTCCACTCCACGGTATCGATGAATTTCTTCAGCGGACCCATAATGCTGCGGTATCTCGATTTGATAACAACCAGTCGCACACCCGGGTTCCATTCCTCCCACTTCTGCTCCATCTTGCGGATGGACTCATCATCGAATCCGATATACAAGGCCACCACATGATCCGACATCGTCTGCGCATAACTGATCGTGTTCATGACCACCCGCGTAATACCAGCTACCGGAATGACAATCGTGTTGCCTTTTTGCGCTGGCTTATCAATCTTAATATCAATGCGCAGCTCATCTGCGATATTGCAGTAATGGCGGTGAATACGCATGAAGACATATACAACAAGCGGTAAAAAGATAAAGATGACCCACGTTTGCGTGAACTTGGTGAAAATGAAGATCAAGGTGATCGACAGTGTGGTCAGCATACCGATCGTATTCACCAGCAGCTTCATCTGCCAGCCTGACGGCTTCACTTTGATCCAGCGAATCATCATGCCTAGCTGCGACAGGGTGAATGGGATAAACACCCCCACCGCGTAGAGCGGGATCAGGCTTTCCGTATTTCCTTTGAATCCAACAACAAGCAAGGCGGACATGACACTCAGAAAAATAATGCCGTTCGAGAAGCCCAGCCGGTCTCCCCTAACCATAAACATATGAGGCATATATTTGTCCTTGGCCATCATGAAGGACAGCAGCGGGAATGCGGAATACGCCGTATTCGCTGCCAGGAACAAGATGAGTGCCGTCACCCCCTGGATGATAAAATACATCCATCCTCTGCCGAAGGTTGCTTCGGCAATCTGTGATATCACCGTAGCATGGGGATCCGGTTTCACTCCGTAACCGAAGGCGAGCAACGTGATCCCGATAAACATAACCCCAAGAATACATCCCATGAGCATCAGCGTGCCAGCTGCATTTTTCTCGGCAGGCTGCTTGAAATTTGGAATGGCATTACTGACGGCCTCCACACCGGTCAGAGCGGAACAGCCGGAGCTGAATGCCTTCAGCAGCAGAAATATACTCACATGAGACAGACTTGTTCCGAATTCAGGCGCGGCTGCTTCCATGCCGCCTGTCAGAAACTTAATGCCGCCGGATATAATCAAAACCGCAATTGAAAAGATAAACAGGTAGATCGGAATGGCCAGTACGGAAGCCGATTCCGTAACCCCACGCAAATTCATAATCGTCAGAAAAACAATCATGATTAGTGCAATCACTACGCTGTAATCATGAAGCACCGGAAAAGCCGATGTAATGGCATCCGTCCCTGCAGATGAACTTACAGCAACCGTTAGAATATAATCGACCAGCAGAGATCCTCCAGCAATTAGGCTGGATGTTGTCCCCAGATTATCCTTGGCTACGATATACGCACCGCCACCTGTAGGATAAGCAAATATCGTCTGACGGTAGGAAAAAATTAAAATGACGAGTAATCCGAGTACGGCGATGGAAATGGGCACAGAATACCACAAGGCGGCAAATCCGGCCGCTACGAGCACCAGCAAAATCTGTTCCGTTCCATAGGCTACAGAGGATAGCGCATCGGAGGACAGGATGGCGAGTGCCTTCCATTTCCCCAACTTTTCTGCATCCAGTTCAGCCGATTTCATCGGTCTGCCGATTAAGATTCTCTTCATTTTGCCAAGCATGATCATGACTTCCTTCCATCTCTCATCTGTGAAGCATTGTTATTATGCAAAATCCAAAGCTCCCTGACAATACGTCATTTCACCCGAAAATCGCCAGCGTGTGATAATGCATCCTACGATTCAATAATGGATAACAAAGCGGTTCTTTATCAGTGTTTTGAACTTTTTTGAACCAAAATGACGTTTGTTAGCCGAAAAATAAGAAATGGCCCTTGGTTCATAGAACCAAGGGCCAATCATTTTATCAGCTTCTCAATTATCAAGTATACCTGCACGCGGGGTAATCCCGAACGCCTGAGCCAACGTGGTCAGCTGTTCGTCCGTAATTCGCTGCTGAATCTCATGACCCGCAACCAACATGTAAACCTGGGCTGCTTTCTCAATCGTCTCAATGAGACCGAAGGCCTCATCGATGGTTGTTCCTGTCCCGAAGATCCCGTGCTGCGGCCAGATGACCGCATGAACTTCCTTCATTTTCTCCGCCGTCTCACGGCCGATCTCATTCGATCCAGGTACCATCCACGGGATGATGCCAACGCCGTCCGGGAAAACGACCACACATTCCGTACACATCTGCCATAGGGTTTTCGTGAATTTCACTTCATCCAGTTCGTGGATAAACGTCATCGCCAGCACGTTGGTGGCATGGTTATGCATGACGACCCGGTGGTTCGGGTCCACTTTTAGACGCTCAATATGGCTCATAAAATGCGTAGGCAGCTCACTCGTTGGATTAGCCCCGTTCTTCAATCCCCAGAGCACCTCCAGCTCTTCTCCATCATTCGAGACACGCAGCAAGCCCAGATTGCTCTCCGGATCCGCAAGTACATTTTTGAAATATTTGCCCGATGCGGTTACGATCACATATTTGCCTGCCAGTTCATGGACCGAAAACGCGGGTTTAATCCGCCTTATAACCTGATGAACATCAATGTATCTTGCCACTTCTTCTTCTTCCAGCAGATAACTGACATTCCCTCCGTTGCGCTCATCCCAACCATTTTTCCACATATGCTGCGTAATCTCCGCCATCTCACGGATAAAGGGGATATTCCATCCCGGTGCTTGCGTCGCTTCGTTTCTAAGGGTCACGTTCATGATCATTCTCTCCTTGTTTGGAAAATGTCGATCGATACGATTCACGTACATAGTAAGTTCCTTTTTTCACATTCATTATACCTTTGTTTATCTTTACTAGTCAATAAAAAAACCACATTTTATCTTTATTTATTTTTGTTTATATTTGATTTTATATATTTTAAAACCATACCAAAAAAAAATACCCTGCCGAATTCCGGCAGGGCTAGTCACACATCTATCTAACACGAGAAGGGGTTTACAAGAAATATCTTACCCCCTCTACCTTAATAGAAGCTGAAAATCGCATAAAAAAACAATGAAAAACAGAACGACGCCGTATAGGTACAACTACTTCATGTCTGATTCAACAAAAATGTAAGACGGATGCATCTTGCCTGTCGGCTCGTAGAATTCATCTTTCTTATAAGTGAACCCCAGCTTCTGCAGCAGCCGTTTGGATACACCATTCTCTGGATGATGTCCTGCGAAGAGTGCCTGAACACCCAATTGCTCAAATGCATAGCGAATAACAGCCTTCCCCGCTTCAAGTGCATAGCCTTTCCCCCAGTGATCTCTGGTCAGGTGAACACCGAATTCATAGATTATCTCCTCTGGCGCATAAGGACGTAATCCACAGCACCCTACGAACACACCTGTTTCCTTATCAAAAAGTGGCCAGTACTGCACCTCCATCTCCCGCTGCCGTTCCATTTCCTGCGCAAGTCTGGCTTCGATCTCATCCTCGCTCATGAACCCCTTGCTGCTAATCCACTTCGTCACCTCGGGATCCCCCCAGAGTGCAGAAGCCAAGGGTCGGTCCTCCTCGCTCCAGGTAGAGAATTGAAGACGTTCCGTTTCCAGAAATGTTTCTCTGCTTTTCACGCCTGTTTTATTGGTTTGATCCATATTCCTACCCCTCCTGCTTCTATGCATGCTTCTACGAATGACTCTACTATAAATTACTCGAATAGCTTCCCTCATAAACAGAAGGATTTATTATTAGAAATAACAGGCTGTGACTCTATTACTACCATCTATCTTAATTATCTCTCCATAAATAAGAAAAGCCCCTGTCGACATCTAGTCCGACAAGGGCTTATCAAAGCATGCTGCATTCATTAGAAATCAGATGTTGCGATTTGGATCGTACCGGTCGAAGCACCTGCAACCGTAGTTAACAAGGCAGCAACGAGCAGCAAATGAACCGACAACGTGAGGCTGTTACCTGCAGGAATCGTATACGTGATCACGGGTGCATTGACACGAGTGACAACCAGATCTACCGGAGCAGGTCCAAAGTTGTTGACCGTGATGCTGGCATTAGTACCTCCAAACAGATTTTCGTAATACGATTTCCCTACGCCAGCAGCCAAGTTGTAAAACTGTTGTGGTAAAAGGATGGCCATTGAAATCACCTCCTTTTGCTTTGATACGGTATTCTATGTTTGAAATCTAGCATTGTAACGGTAAATTGACCGTGGAACTATGTCCATTTTGATAGAATTCATAGTTTATATGGGCCACTAACACAAAAAAAGCCCCAAAGGGATCGACACAAGATGTGTCCGCCTTCAGGGCCTCATGATTATGCATATAACATGAAAAAGTTTAACTCATGTCCTTGTTGCTTGAGATAGTTGTACAACTGGGAACGATGATGGAACACATGGGTTACCGTCTCAATTTGCCATTTCACCTGTACATGTCCATGCTCCATATAAAAGGCGGTGGTAGATCGATTCAACAGGTCCTCTTCACTCAGTGATACGATGTACGATTTGTACGTTTCAAAATTGCGCCACAGGACCGCTTCCAGCTGTTCAATATCCTCGATACCAGATAGACTATTCTCTATTGTTCCAACTTCCGCTTCACTTTTCTCCTGCATGATAGCAAGGTCAGATGCCGTAATCTGAATCCAGTGGTGAACCAGTTCCACCAGTGAACGCATGTTTTCCTGAGGGCGATAAGCCCAATCTTCCGGACGAATCAGGCGAATCAGAGAAGCTCCAGTCCGTACACCTGTCTCCAACTCATCCAACAGATGATCTCGAATTTGCATTGTTCCATTCATAGGTTAAGTCCCCTTTATTTTAAGTTCTACATGTCCAGTATATACTATAGCTCGTCTGATCTATTGTACAATTCGGACAACATCCGGCGATGCTCGCTCGCAGCGGTCAGTGGGGTTTCTCCATATAACTTGCGAAATTGCCGAATCAGATGGGCCTGATCGAAGAATCCATGATTTTGAGCCAGTGCCGACCAGTCCATACGACGCCCCTGATGGATATCTCTCAGAACACAGTGAAACCGAACGACCTCGCTAAACCGTTTGGGGCTGATCCCCACCCATTCACCGAACTTGCGATGCAGCTGCCGCTCACTGACAACCTCGCAGCTGGCCAGCTCTTTGACACTCATCTGCCCACCATGAACAAAGATCCGGTGCATGGCATTCTTCATCAAATCTTTCTCATATGTACTTCCATCCCCAGATAATAGGCACAAGTACGTCTCCATGACCTGCACCCTCTCTTCAAAATGCTTGGTCCCAGCCATTCGCTCGCGAAGCTCGTCGATGTTAGCTGGCCAGCATTCCTCCAAGGGGACGCGCCTGTCCGTGAAGGATTCCAGCGGCAAACCGTGAAAGTGACGTGCCCCACCGGGGAAAAATCGAACCCCAAAGGTATAGTCCGCAGACGGTTTGACCTCTATACTCACTGGAATGGCAAACGGCTCTGTATAATTACCACAGTAGGCAAAAGAATGCTGCTGAAGAACAGCATCATATGTTATCAGGATATCCGTACAACCATCAGGTAATACTCTGCCGGGCACACTCTCTAAAGGATTGTAACCAGTATAAGAAGTAGTCCCCGATTCCCAGAAGCAAGCGATATAGGCTGTCATCGGGTGAGACGGTGTTTGTTCTATGTAATAGGTGTGTACATCGGTCCCATTCATCTGGATTGGCCTGAACAACGGGTGCAGCCTGGCGTCCACCGAAAACTCCCCTCCTAAACGTCAGATAACTATTCAATCACTCTACTATTTTCTCTATCATATCATCTCAAGGATAATTCAGGAAAAAAAGTGCCCTACCGGAGGACAATCCGATAGGGCCATTTACACATCTATTTAACACGAGAAGGGGCTTACAAGATTGATATTACCTTCACTACCTTAAATGAATCTGAAATTGAGATGAAAGGTATATCAAATTTAAATTACCTGCAAGCAGTCATCCATCCTGCTGTCATCAAACGAAACAAAAAGACCCCAAAAGAAGTCACTTGTTCAAGTGCACATCTCTCGGGACCTTCTTCTACTCATGGATATGAGTTGCTAGATGGCTCATAAAGGTTGTAAAACCTTTATTACATCATGCCGCCCATTCCACCCATGCCGCTCATATCAGGAGCACCAGCAGCGCCTGCAGGTTCTGGCTTGTCAGCGATAACCGCTTCAGTAGTCAAGAACATTGCCGCTACGGAAGCAGCGTTTTGCAGCGCATAGCGAGTTACTTTCGCAGGGTCAACGATACCTGCTTCGATCATGTTTACCCATTCGCCAGTAGCAGCGTTAAAGCCTACGCCCACTTGTTCTTTTTTCAGACGTTCCACGATGACAGAACCTTCTTCGCCAGCGTTAGCAGCGATCGTACGGATTGGTGCTTCCAGTGCTTTCAGCACGATGTTTACACCTGTTTGCTCGTCACCGGACAGTGCTACACCAGCAACAGCATGATATACGTTCAGGAGCGCAGTACCACCACCGGATACGATACCTTCTTCAACCGCAGCGCGAGTTGCGTTCAGGGCATCTTCGATACGCAGTTTGCGTTCTTTCAATTCAGTTTCAGTAGCCGCACCGACTTTGATTACCGCTACGCCGCCGGACAATTTAGCCAGACGCTCTTGCAGTTTCTCTTTGTCGAACTCGGAAGTTGTTTCTTCCAGTTGCGTACGGATTTGGCTAACACGTGCATCGATATCGGATTTGTTACCAGCACCGTCAACGATGATTGTGTTTTCTTTGGTTACACGGATTTGGCGAGCTGTACCCAGTTGTTCCACAACAGCGGATTTCAGGTCCAGACCCAGTTCTTCCGTGATCACTTGGCCACCAGTGAGGGCAGCGATATCTTGCAGCATTGCTTTACGACGGTCACCAAAGCCAGGAGCTTTAACAGCTACAGCGTTGAATGTACCACGCAGTTTATTTACAACCAGCATCGCCAGTGCTTCGCCTTCGATATCTTCAGCGATCAATACCAGTGGTTTGCCTTGTTGTACGATTTTCTCAAGCAATGGCAGGATGTCCTGTGTGCTGGAGATTTTTTTGTCCGTGATCAGGATGTACGGGTTGTCCAGAACAGCTTCCATTTTGTCCGTATCTGTGATCATGTATGGGGAGATGTAACCGCGGTCGAATTGCATACCTTCAACCACTTCCAGCTCTGTTGCGAATCCACGGGATTCTTCAACTGTGATTACGCCGTCTTTGCCCACTTTTTCCATAGCTTCAGCGATCAGTTCGCCTACTTCTTCGTCAGCTGCAGAGATTGCTGCAACTTGTGCAATGGATTGTTTAGTTTCAACTGGTTTGGAGATGGATTGCAGTTCAGCAACAGCCGCTTTAACTGCTTTGTCGATCCCTTTGCGGATACCGATAGGGCTAGCGCCTGCAGTTACGTTTTTCAGACCTTCTGTGATCAGTGCTTGAGCAAGTACAGTCGCTGTTGTAGTACCGTCACCAGCAACATCGTTTGTTTTGGTTGCTACTTCTTTAACCAGTTGTGCACCCATGTTCTCGAATGCATCTTCCAGTTCGATTTCTTTAGCGATGGTTACACCGTCATTCGTGATGAGCGGGCTTCCGAATTTTTTCTCCAAAACCACGTTACGGCCTTTAGGACCGAGCGTTACTTTTACTGCGTTAGCCAATGCATCCACACCGCGAAGCATGGAGCGACGAGCGTCTTCACTAAATTTAATGTCTTTAGCCATGGTAAGAAAACCTCCCTAGTATATTGTAAAATGATCTTGCTATATGGTTCGGTTAACCGATTAAATTTGAATTAGTCGAGAATCGCGTGGATATCGCTCTCTTTCATAATCAAATATTCTTTACCTTCGAATTTGATTTCTGTTCCGGCATATTTGGAGAAGATTACGCGATCTCCTTCTTTCACTTCCAGAGCTACACGTACGCCGTCTTTCAGTGCACCCGCTCCAACGGCAATAATTTTGCCCTCTTGCGGTTTTTCTTTAGCAGAGTCCGGAAGTACGATCCCGAAAGAAGTTGTTTGCTCTTGCTCCAGTGGTTCTACCAATACGCGTTCACCTAAAGGTCTGATCATGAAAAATAGCCTCCTTTTGAAATTATATAACGTTGCATTGTAGGTTGTAGCCATATGTATTAGCACTCGACAGTGTTTAGTGCTAACAACCAACTTTATGATACTCAACTTGAAGCATGATTTCAAGTCCTTTTGAAGAATTCTTGCGAGAATTTACGCTGCATTAACATCAGGACACCAAAATGGCGTGTTCAGCCCTACACCTCTTATTGCGTAACCCTGTTACCGAGTCACCAATCAGCTCTAAGCGAATCACTAAACAGCCCTTCACCATTGTATCCATTGCTGGGCAAAATATGCCTGCCTGTCCCAGAACGAAGATCTCTGCGTAATTCATTATACCGGGCATAGTCTAATTGAAAGGTGTAAGAACAAGAGCACAGGAAGGATCACTTAACCTGCGCTCTGCTCATTGTTGGCACGTACATATCTCGCCTCTGCCGCTTCATCGGCCGCAAGCTGCTTGCGGTATACGATGGCAGACAGAAACACACTGATCTCATATAACAGGAGTAACGGAATCATAACAAGCAGATCGGATATGAAATCCGGCGGCGTCACAACAACTGCGATGAAGATCAGGACAAAATAAGCCACCCGCCGCATCTTTCGCAGACGGATTGGATTCAATATCCGAAGCCCTGTCAGAAACATGATGATCAGCGGAAGCTCGAATAACAGCGATACCGGCAGCACAATTCCAAACAGGAAACTGAAATACTGTTTCATTCCATAGGTCTCCACAAGCCCCATCTTCTCCGTAATCGTAGAAGTGAAAGCGAGTGCCATCGGAAATACAACATAGTACGCAAAGGCCAGTCCAACGAGAAATAACAGAAATACATAAGGTACATACTTCAGTGTCGCTTTCCGTTCACGGGGCCGCAAGCCTGGACTTACAAACTTCCAGATCTGAAACACCGTAAAAGGCAGCGTAATAATCAATGAAAACAGACCGGCAATCTTCATATAGATCCCTATTCCATCCCAGAAGGAGAAGGCATGCAGTACAAACCCCTGAGCCGATTCCGCCTTCGTCAAATAGCGGTACACCGGATCTGCCACGAAGAATCCTGCCACCAGGCCCAGCACAAAAACGCTTAACACATAGATCAGCCGCTTGCGCAGCTCACTCAAATGTTCCGTAATGGTCATTTCTTCATTCTGCTGCGTCATTCCTGCCCTCCATTATTGCCAGCTTAAAATACAAAACCCTTCCGGCAGGAAGGGATTTCTCATTCATTGCCGTCAGGTTACTCCGGCAGACGCTTGTCTACAGGCTTGGGAGCGGGCTCAGGCTCACTATCCACTGCCAGCGGCTTGGATTTCTCCTGCTCTTTGCGATTGGACGAATCATCCTCAGAGATGATTTCACGTGCGCCCTCTTTGAATTCACGGAAAGTACGTCCAACAGCACGTCCCAGTTCCGGGAGCTTGTTAGGTCCAAACAACAATAAAGCGATCACGGCCAGCAAAATAAAACCTGTTGGTCCAATGGAACTTAACATTGATATTCCTCCTCGTCTCAAGCTTCGAAGATGCGTACACTTGGCCCTACACTCATAGATGCCTCTGCTGTAATTTACAATTAAGCCCATCATACCACAGATGTAACCACTTACATAACCCGCAAAATCAACTAAGGAGTATAAAAGAAACGATTTTTAATCCTACATCTTTCCGGGTTGATTGCCGTTATTGCTTAAATTGCCCTGTAACCATCAGGAGCGCTTCGGGAAGCTGATCCATAATCGCAGCCAGGTGCTCATGCACACCCTTCGGTGTACCCGGCAAATTGACAATCAGCGTACGTCCACGAATCCCGCACACGCCCCGGAACAGCATGGCGGAACGATTTTTGCTCATAACGCTGTATCTCATCGCTTCTGCCATTCCCGGAACTTCACGTTCAATGACCCGACGCGTAGCTTCCGGTGTAATATCACGAATCGCCAGCTCTGTACCTCCGGTCGTTAGTACAAGGTCTGCATGAAAATAGTCTGTCATCTCAATCAAGGCCGCAATAATCTCATCGGGTTCATCCGGAACGATGCGGTATTCCACGATCTCCCCACCCAGTTCTTCTTCCACTAGCTCCCGGATTACTTGTGCACTCGTATCCTCACGTTCCCCGCGGGCCCCTTTGTCGCTGGCTGTCAGGATTGCTGTTCTCCACACCATAAAGATCACCCTTCTCCTCTATGAAAATAAATGTCCCTTATCGGTTGAAATCACCGTTTTTGCCACCACTTTTGGATTGCAGCATCGTTGGTCCGATAATCATGTCTTTTTGCAGTGCTTTGCACATGTCATAGATCGTCAGTGCCGCTGCTGAAGCCGCCGTGAGCGCCTCCATCTCGACACCGGTTTTGCCTTCTGTTTTGACCGTGACCTGAATCGATAGTTCGTCCAGTCCGTTGTCCTCAAAACGAATATCCACACCATTCAGTGCCAGCGGATGGCACATCGGAATCCAGTCTGACGTTTTCTTGGCGCCTTGAATTCCTGCGATTTGAGCCACGGCGAGCACATCACCCTTCCCGATCCGTCCCTCCCGAATGGCTTCCAGTGTGGAGGGGTTCATCGTGACTTTGGATACGGCCACTGCCGTACGCACAGTTACTTCCTTGCCCGAAATATCCACCATACGGGCACGTCCCTGCTCGTTAAAATGTGTCAGCTTGCCTTCGCTCGAATCCGATCCATTCCTTGCATTGGAGTTCAATACCATCACAACCCTTTATTCGATATGTAGTATACCTTCGGTTGTCATCAACAGATCCATACGCAGATCAAACGGGTCCATCGGAATGTCATCCTGCAGTTGTCCCGGCAAGACGAGTGCAGCGAGAAGCGGCCTTTTCCCCGCCTTGAAGCACTCTGCTTCGAGCTGCTCGGCAAATCGGTCATAATATCCGCCACCATAACCAATTCGTCCGCCGTGAAGATCGTATCCAAGACCGGGTACAATGACGAGATCAATATTCGGCCATTCCTCACGCTGAAGCACCTCGCAGGTGTCTCTGGGTTCCGGGATCCCCCATACGCCAGGCTCAATATCGTGCTCTCCGGCCACCCGCCTTAATTCCATACGGGCCGGATTCGCCAGTACTTTCGGTGCGAACATCCTGTCGCCGTGCTTCCAACCATCCTCAAACAGAAAGGCCGTGGATGCTTCGCTTCTATATGACAAGTAGCTAAAAATCGTCAACCTCTGCTTGTCCTGCCGAAGTCGCTGCAGCTCCTGTTTAGCCACAAGACTAACTTTACTCATGGCATGCTGCCGAATTGCCTCATCCATCAGATCACGACGCTTCATCAGTCTGGAACGAAGCTGGCTTTTGGGTTCCGTCCGATCCTGCATGTTCCTGGATAACCTCCTGTTGATGTGGAAGGTAGTAAAAAAGCGTCAATTCAAAACAATTATATGTTAAGACCAGTTGTCGTCTCGTTGAAAAAATTAAAATGAGTGATTTTCTGCAAAATCCTCATATATTCACATGTCTTCTTTCAGTTTATCATTGATTGAGCAAAAAGACTACACGCCGGGGCGCTCGTTATCGGTGCATTTGATCTGTATTTCATGTAAACTGGAATGTAGTTGAGTAATCAAGAACTGGACCTATGGAGGAACTTAATTATATGCTGCTGCAAGTATCCGGAATTATTAAACGTTATGGTGTCGATCCGATTCTGGACGGCGTGAACTTACAAATATTAGAACGTGAACGCATCGGACTCGTGGGCGTGAACGGTGCGGGGAAATCCACCCTGCTCAAAATCATTGCGGGCGAAATGTCCTATGACGGCGGACAAATTTTCAAATCCAAAGAGACAACCCTAGGTTATCTCGCCCAGAACAGTGGTCTACAATCCGACCGCTCCATCTGGGAGGAGATGATGCATGTTTTCTCTCACCTGACCCAGGCTGAGGCTGAACTGCGGAAGATGGAACAGGATATCGCCGATCCGGCCCAGATGGAGGACGAAAAAAAGTATGCGGACCTACTTGAACGCTACGCCCAGCGATCAGACTGGTTCAAGGACCACGGCGGTTATGCGATGGAAACGCGCATCCGCAGCGTCCTGCACGGCATGGGCTTTGGCGAGTTTTCACCCGATACTCCGATTGCTACCCTAAGCGGCGGACAAAAGACACGTCTTGCACTTGCCCGCATCCTGCTTCAGGCACCTGACCTGCTTATGCTGGACGAGCCTACCAACTATCTGGACATTCCGACCCTAACGTGGCTGGAAGATTATCTAAGAGGTTATTCAGGGGCACTGCTCGTTGTATCCCATGACCGGTATTTCCTTGATCGGCTGGTGACCACCATTGTGGAGATCGAACGGCACCGCTCCAAAAAGTACACAGGGAACTACAGCCGTTATATGGAGCTGAAGGCTGCCGAGTATGAGAGTCAGATGAAACAGTACGAGAAACAGCAGGATGAGATCGCCAAGATGGAGGATTTTGTACAGAAAAACATTGTACGTGCATCCACGACCAAGCGTGCTCAGAGCCGCCGTAAAGCGCTGGACAAGATGGAACGTTTGGACAAGCCGATGGGTGATTTGAAGAAAGCTCATTTTTCTTTTGAGACAGCCGTCATGTCGGGTAAGGAAGTGCTTCGTGTGGACGATCTTTCCGTCGCTTACGATGAAGCTTCGCCATTATTTCGCAATGTCTCATTCGATCTTAGACGCGGGGAAACGGTAGCGCTGATTGGACCGAACGGGATTGGGAAATCCACGATGCTGAAATGCCTCACCGGAAGCCTGCGCCCGGTAAGCGGCCAGATCCAGTGGGGAACCAAGGTGCAGATCGGCTATTATGATCAGGAGCAAACGGGCCTAAACCCCAATAATACGGTTCTGGAGGAACTGTGGAGCGCTTATCCCGGCATGGAGGAAGCAAGAATTCGTACCGTGCTTGGTAACTTCTTGTTCAGCGGAGACGATGTACTCAAAAAGATCTCCTCGCTGAGTGGCGGTGAGAAGGCTCGTGTCTCCCTCTCCAAGCTCATGCTCAAGGAAGCCAACATGCTGATTCTCGATGAGCCTACCAACCATCTCGACCTTTTTGCCAAAGAAGTGCTGGAAGCAGCGCTCATGGATTATGAAGGCACACTGCTGTTCATCTCTCATGACCGGTATTTCCTCAACAAAATGGCTGAACGAATCGTGGAGCTGCATCCTGGAGGAACAGAGCATTACCTCGGAAACTATGATGACTATATTGAGAAGAAGCAGGAGCTTGAGGACATCGCACGCGAAGCTGAAGAAGCAGCTCTCTCTTCCTCTAAGCGTTCTGTGAAACCAGATCAGGAACCAACCGAGAAATCCGGAGCCGCTTCATTCGAAGCAGACAAACAGGCCAAGCGTGAGGAGCGTAATCGGCAGCGGAAACAGGAAGCCCTCGAACAGCAGATTGCCCAGCTGGAAACGGAAATTACAGAGCTTGAAGCCCAGATGGCCCTGCCAGAGGTGTATCAGGATTACATGAAGCTGCAGGAGCTTCAGGGAGATGCGGAAGCACGGAAGCACCAGCTGGCCAAAGCGTATGAAGATTGGGAAATCCTCGCGCTTGAGTCTTGATTTCACCCCTCGTTAGCATCCGTATTAGGCTCATGTGCAAGTTCAGTTAGTAATAAGAGAAATAGTAAAAGCCGACTCCTTGACCGGATCGGCTTTTCTGTTGTTATTGTTGAATATGAATCACTTCAGAATTATTTTAGAGATTTTGCATTTGTCAAATTTACTCGAATTGTGAAAAATATTTTTACTCTACTCCATTTCATATTTATCCACAGAAAAGCAAGATAGCAAGCAATTTAATAAAGTTAATTATACAGCGGTAGAATCGCATTTTTGAACAAAAACCATATTTATCCACCAAGTTATCCACGTTATCCACAAGTTTGTGGATACAATAGGTGTATACTATCCCCTAAACCCTTTTAGTTTCGAAAACATTGCTGGATTGGCTTTGCTACAGTTACCCACAAATTATCCTGAATATGTGGATAACTATAATCACATCTTGACAGATCGCTTTTTACTTATATAGATTATCTCACATAATCAGACAAAAGCAGACCTTCAGATCAAGGTCTGCTTTTCAATTTCCGATAAGTCACTTTGCTCTTTTACCTTAGCCATACAACCTTTTCTATACATGTACCGACTTGTCGCTTTCCGTTGACTCTGCCTTGAGTCCCGCAGCGTTACATGCTGCCACATAAGCAAGACCTGCTGCCATAACAATATCATTATGCGTAGCCGTTCCTCTGAATTCCCGTCCTGCACGCTCCACGGCAACAGCCGCCTCTGCCGTCGCCTCTTCTCCTCCGCTCAGCGCATGGATTTCCATGTCCACGAAGCTGATATCATCGGAAATGCTCTGACCGATCGCACGGATGGCTGCTTCTACCGGTCCGCTGCCCACCGCAGAATACGTCTGTTCGCCCGCACCTGTCCGGATCCGAACGGCTGCCATTCGATCCGTCATGCTGCCTGCCGTTACCTGCAGTTCAACCAGTTCATAATCCTGCGCAGGAATGTTCATCGTCTGGCTGACCATTTGCAGCAGTTGATCGTCACTGACCACTTTTTGCTTGTCAGCCGTTTCCTTGAATACTTCGTACAGTTGCTCCATTTGCTGCTCATCCGGTTCGAAACCGTACTTACGAACGCGGTCTTTCAGGGCGTGACGACCGGAATGTTTCCCCAGAATGATCATGCTGCGCGGAATACCCAACGCTTCAGGATCCATGATTTCATAGGTGTTCCGATTCTTCAGCAGTCCATCCTGGTGGATTCCCGATTCATGCTGGAACGCATTGCGTCCGACAACAGGCTTGTTATAAGCAATCGGGAAGTGCATGGCCCGGCTGATCTGGCGTGAAGTCTCGTATAGCTGATTCAATTTGATATTGGTTGTGGCACCAATGGCATCTCCTCGTGTCTCCAGTGCCATGATCAGCTCCTCCAATGCACAGTTTCCTGTACGCTCACCGATTCCGTTGATCGTTACTTCGATCTGGGAAGCCCCGTTCGCGATCGCAGCCAAACTGTTGGCCACTGCAAGTCCTAGATCATTATGACAGTGCGCGCTATACCGTACTTGATCGCCCCCCCTTGCCCCCTCGCGGACTCGGCGGAACATCTCTCCGTATTCATGCGGCAGCGCGTAACCAACGGTATCCGGCAGATTGATGATGCTGGCCCCAGCTTCAATAGCTACCTCAACCATCTCGATCAGGTCATCCATCTTGGTCCGGGCTGCATCCATCGCCGTGAATTCCACAATGTCGGTAAACTGGCGTGCATAGGACACCATCTCCCGTGCAGTAGCAACCACCTCACTACGCGGACGACGCAATTGGTGCTCAATATGGATATCTGACGAAGAGATGAACAGGTGAATCCGGCGGCGTGCAGCATCAGCAGTTGCTTTCACTGCAGCGTCTATGTCTCCTTTGACCGCACGGGCGAACCCGCAAATTTCCACGTTTTGCAGTTGTCTGGATATCGCCTGGACCGCCGCGAACTCACCTGGGCTGGAGATCGGGAATCCAGGCTCAATGACGTCAATGCCAAGCGCAGCCAGTTGATGAGCCAGCTCAATTTTTTGCTCGGGCTGCAGACTGGCCCCAGGTGCCTGTTCTCCATCACGCAGTGTAGTATCAAAGATCTCAATTTTCCGCTTGTTCATTTCCGTTGTCATTATACTCCGCCTCCATCAATTTCAATGTATGTGTATTCCATGATAAACATTATCCATGCTGGTTTTTTTCTCCTGAGTGCATGTCGACTTGCACTCCTGAATTCAATACCTGCTCACCATTCCAAAACGATGCTCTTCCACACCCACCCATTTGCTGCCGGCAGCAAAACAAATAACCCGCCATCTCATCTAAGAGACGGCGGGTTATATCCCCTCCGCGGTACCACTCTTGCTTGACGATTCCGGCTTGCGCCAGATATCATCCACCTCGTCGTCTCCAGACTCACCATCTCTGCGCTGTTCATCACGCTGCTTGGTGAAGCAATCTGGAGAAACACCCTATAACGGTGGTCAGCCGTTGCTGTGTACACAGGAATTCCTGTTTCCACAGCTCCGTTCCCGGGCGAGATTCAAACGATTCCAGCCACTGCGTCGCACCACCCCGCAGCTCTCTGAGCGCTTCATCGTTTTACTGCTCCCGTTCATTACATTTATCGTATGTAACCCTTTTGTTCAATCAAAAAAGCCTGCCATCTCTCGCAATAATGCAAGAGACGACAGGCTGTAACCATCGCGGTACCACTCTTGTTGACTTTCCATGCTCCCAAGGCAGCTTCCGTATGCGTCCATACGGATCTATTTCCTCAAGGTTGAAAAATCCCCTTTGTTATTGCCGAGTTCTTCCTGACATTCAGGTCATCTGCACGGCAACGGCCCAATCACGGAGGCAATCCGTAACGATGTACTTTCTCATGACCAGTTCGGCCTTCGGATCTCCTGGGGAGTTTCCGTGTTCCATCGTTCCGCTTCCAGGCGAGTTTCTGGTTTCCTTCGACTGCGTTGCACCACCCCGCAGCTCTCTAAGACCCGGATTAACCTTACTATTCCTGTTCATTGCGTTTTCGGTTCAGGACTTCAATATCCTGTTTAAATTTGTAACTAATATACAATCTTCACATGCTGCTGTCAACTCTTAAATTCCAATGTTTGACTACATAGACTGAACAGACCATGCCTCCAAGGATAATCCTGGATCTGCCTTGGCATCGAATTCCGAGATTTCACCCCGCTGCCATTTCAAATAAGCGGCAGCTCCGATCATCGCTGCATTATCCGTACAGTACTCCATCGGCGGGATCAGCAATTCGAGTCCTTCCTTGGCACATCGCTCCTGCAGAGCCGAGCGTAAACCGCGGTTAGCCGCAACACCTCCGCACAGCAGCAGCTGGCGTGATCCGTATTCACGAACAGCTCGCACCGCCTTCTCTACCAATACTTCCACTACAGCTTCCTGGAACCCACGTGCAACAGCAGATGGTTCCAGCGTTTCTCCACGCATTTTGGCCTGATTGAGTGCGTTCAGAACAGCAGATTTCAATCCGCTGAGACTGAAGTCATAAGAACCCGCTTCCAGCCACACCCGAGGTAACGGCACAACCTGTTCTGCTTCAGAAGCCATCCGGTCCACATGAGGGCCTCCCGGATACGGGCACCCCAAGGCACGTGCTACCTTGTCATAAGCCTCGCCTACGGCATCATCCCGTGTACGGCCAATCAGCTTGAACTTACCCTCGGATTCCATATGCACAAGCTCCGTATGTCCACCAGACACCACCAGAGCCATCGCAGGATATTGCAATTCATGTGTAAGCCGGTTGGCATAGATATGGCCAGCAATATGATGCGTGCCAATCAGCGGTTTGCCCAGAGCCATGGCAAGCGTTTTGGCTGCAACAATACCTACCAGCAATGCCCCCACCAAACCAGGTCCCTGCGTTACGGCGATCGCGCTCAGGTCTCTTGGACGGATACCGGATTGTTCAATCGCCTGTTCCATCATCAAGGTAATCACTTCAACATGCTTACGTGAAGCGACCTCAGGCACCACTCCGCCAAATGCCTTATGTGTTTCAATCTGACTCGAGATCAGGTTGGACAGCACTTCCTGCCCATCCTTGACCACGGCAACCGATGTTTCATCACAGCTGGTCTCCACCGCCAAAATATAGGATGGACCCGATTGTTGTTGTTCACTCAGTTCGTTCATGAATCCGTTACGCTTCCTTCCTCTTCGCCGCTCCGGCCAGCAGGCGGCAAATTCGCCCACATAATCATCGCATCCTCCTGATTGTCGGAGTAATACCTTTTGCGAAGACCTGCCGATTCAAACCCTTTTTTCTCATACAAACGCTGGGCAACCAGGTTCGATACCCTCACTTCCAGCGTCATTCGCTCCATGCCAAGATATGCCGCTGTTCTCATAAGCTCATCCAGCAGCTTTTCGCCAAGCTTGCGACCCCGGTAGGCCTCTCTTACCGCAATGTTGGTAATATGGGCCTCATCCATAATGGTCCACATCCCGGCATATCCGATAGCCTTGCCTTCCAGTTCCATGACCATATATTTGGCAAAATGATTATTCGTTAATTCGTTTCGAAATGCTTCTTCCGTCCAGGGCATCGTAAATGCCTCATGTTCAATTACCATAACATCCGGAATGTCGTTCAATGTCATGAGTCTGAACTGAAGTGCTGCATCCTGTCCGTAACCTTCCATATCGTACATCCGCTCGCCACCCTTCTTTCAGCCTTTGCGCAGTAGATTGGCTTCCGCCTCGGCCAGCTGGGTGTAGTTCGGCACCAGCGCGTGCACATCGTCGCGCTGCCCTGCAAGCAGCGCTTCGGCGCCAAGGCGCCCGATCCAGCGGCCTTCCAGCTCATAGGGAACGAGCTGGAGCGCCGTTCCTGCAGGGCAGCGGAGCTCAGCCGCTGCTGCTGCATGCGGGCCCGTCTCGCCGACAATCCAGACGGCTGCGGGCCGCTCCTCCGGCGCCGCCTCCGCCATGCGGGCGGCGAGGGCTTCCAGCCATCCGTCCATCATGCGGATGGCATCTGGCGCGAGCCGCCGGGGCGCATCGCTCCCGGCGGAGGCGAACAGCGCGGTATATGCCTGACCGCGCCGCGCATCCACGAGCGGAACGATCCAGTGGACAGGGGCGGCACCTGTGCCGCCCTGGTCCGCGGATGGCGTTCCGCCAGCCCCTGCTGCGGCAGGTTCATCTGCCGCAGCTTCGGCCTTGGCCGCGAGGCCTCGGTGCCATCCGCCCCAGGCCATCGCCTGCAGGCTGGACACCCCAGCAACGGGGATGTCCCATGCCCAGGCGAGTGTCTTCGCCGCCGTTACCGCAATGCGGATACCTGTGTATGAGCCTGGTCCGATGCCTACGGCAATGCCGTCCAGCTGGCCAGGTGCAGTGCCGCTGGCTGCCAGCAGCTGCTCCATTACAGGCACGACGTGCACGGAGTGATTCCGTTCAGCACGTTCATTGCGCTCCTCGAGCAAGGCGTGATCTTCCATCACCGAGGCAGCCATCACCGCGGTGGACGTATCCAACGCCAAAAACCGCTGACGCGGCTTTTTTTGTAAATCTTCCATCATCTATTGACTCCATTCTGTCTGAACTGCCGGCACATGGCGGCATAAGTCTCACCGTATCCATCCAGCGTAATCTTGCGATCCTCCGGACCGGTTGTTTCAATCTGTACATGCAAATGGTCCTCCGGCAGCAGTTCGGGAATGATACTGGACCACTCCACAAGACTGACTCCCGCTCCATAGAAGTATTCATCCAGTCCAAGCTCGTCCGCTTCTTCCAGTGAAATACGATACACATCCATATGATATAAAGGCAAACGTCCTTCATATTCCTTGATTAACGTAAACGTGGGGCTGTTCACCACTTCACGTATACCCAAATGCCAGGCAAACTTCTGTGAAAATGCCGTTTTGCCCGCGCCCAAATCACCGTCGAGTGCAATCACCATTCCGGCAGTTGCCTGTTCAGCAAGTGCGGACGCGAGCGCTTCTGTATCTGCAATGCCATGGGATTGATACACCCACTGCTCATGCGTCTTATTCAATATACGCCCCACCTTTGGCGGTCAGCCGCCTGAGTTCACTTTGAACCTTATTATATCGGTCCCTTTCTTCCCCCGCAAGCATCGGGGATGGACAGCAAAAGCGATACGGGTCGTCATAAAGTCAAATAAACCGGCACCTGACGGCACCGGCCTTCCTAAGACATCTTGCTATCTAACAGTACCTTCGCTAACTTTCTACTCCTCCAGGCGGTCCACACGAACCGTCTGTGTATTACCGGGATTGCTGCCTACCTGAACCGTTGCCATCCCATTAGCTTCATCCACATGTTCGATCCATACCGGATCTCCCTCCAGGGTTACCGCAATCGTATCTTTGGAATCGTAAATCGCCTTGGCACGTTTTGCATCCATCATGTTATTCATACTCTCCTTCCGGATCATCATGTGGTTCACGAATCATCGTGTCCGTCGTACTCTCACCAATATACCCGTTATCCTCGGTAACCTGGCCCCCACCTAACCCTTCATTCACCATCCGGTCAATGTCGAGCATGAAGGACTCCCGATCAAGTGGCAGCTTTTCGGAAGTCACCGCTTCCCAGTTCACCGCAGCAGCTGGCGTGTAAAATTCTTCAGAATCCTCTGCCCCGGCAATGGGATATGGAGAAAACGCATGTTTGTGCGCTTCTTCTTCATCCCTACTGTTCTTCATTTCGGCACCTCCCAGCTTGTTCGATGTCATCCACTTCCTGACTCACATGCTTAAGACTCAATACCGTGTTCAAGCATGTTTCTGTTATCATCCCCCAGTCAGCCCGAACCATACGAATTCATCCTGTAAGCGATTATCCAGTCACAGAAATGCCCATACTACATCATAAAAAGGTACCTCGGAAAGGAGCCGACCCATGCATACGGTCTGGAAAGGTGCAATCAGCTTCGGTCTCGTGCACGTCCCTGTCAAAATGTTCTCGGCTACTGAAGACAAAGACATCTCCATGCGCTACATCCATAAAGTCTGCGGCAGCCCGCTCGCTTATGTGCGTCAATGTCCTTCCTGTGAAGTGGATGTGAAGTGGGAAGAAATTACGAAAGGTTATGAATACGAAAAAGGAAAATTTGTGCTCTTCGAAAAAGACGAGCTGGAGGCCCTGAATGATTCAGCCAGCAAGACCATCACCATTCTGGATTTTGTGGACTTGACGGAGATTGATCCCATCTATTTTCAAAAAACATATTACCTCTCTCCCGATCAGGCCGGCGGTAACGCTTATCAGCTGCTGATGACAGCCATGCGGGATACAGGTAAAATCGGCATCGCCAAGGTCTCCATTCGTTCCAAAAGCAGCCTGGCTGCCATTCGGGTACTGGAGGATTGTCTCTCCATGGAAACCATCTTCTATCCAGATGAGATTCGTCCGGTCTCACAAGTACCAAACTTGCCAGAAGCTCAAAATGTCAATGACAAGGAATTGACGATGGCGAAGCTGCTGATCGATCAACTGTCCACGCCTTTTGAACCCGGCAAATATACAGACGATTACCGCAATAAACTGCTGGATCTCATCAATCACAAAGTTGCGGGTGAAGAGATCAAGATTGCGCCGGCTAAACCGGAAGCGAATGTCATGGATCTGATGGCAGCCCTTCAAGCCAGCATTGAGGCAGTCAAGCCCATTCCGGCAGATCCGGGAACTGCAACAGCCAAGCCCAAGAAACGCGCACCCAAAAAGACAGCGGTGCAAGCCGTGGTCGGAGGCGATTCCGAAGCCGCTCCAGCCAAAAAGAAAAGAGCAGCTTCCAAACCCAAAACATAACGAACAAAAATTTTTATATGACATGAACCATCCGGCTCTGATAGCCGGATTTTTGTTTTTAAGAGCTCTTATGTCCACTAGCTTAAGTTTGCTCGTAACGTGAAAATACAATTGACGAAAGAAGATTTATATTTTATATTAACTTATAAAAAGTAACTTATTTATAATTATAAAGTTTAGCCTATCGAACCGAATTCGAGAAAGAACTAACAACCTATATTTTCATGCAATATATATTCGATGAACTCAAACCCATTTAATTTAGGAGGAAATCATATGACTACCCCATACCAAATCCCTGCAACGACTCACTTGGGTGAAGTAAGCCTGCGAATCAGCAACCTGGATCGATCCATAAAATTCTATTCCGAAGTGGTTGGACTTCAATTACTGGAACGTCAGGATATGACGGCAACGATGACCGCGGATGGCAAAACGTCGCTGCTGCGCCTGGAAGAACTGACTGATGCGGTGACCTTGCCTGTACGCTCGCACGCAGGCTTGTACCATTTTGCCATTCTGCTGCCTGACCGCAAGTCCCTCGGGCTTGCACTCCGCAACCTCGCTGCCTCAGGCATTGAAATTGGTCAAGGGGATCACCTGGTGAGTGAAGCCTTTTATATTTCCGATCCGGATCAAAACGGCATTGAAATCTACGCTGACCGTCCACGTGATACCTGGAGACGTGATACAGACAACAACTACATCATGGCCAGCGATCCGGTAGATGTACAGAGCTTGTTCGACATCTCGGAGAATGAGCCATGGCATGGCCTTCCGGCCGGAACGGTTATTGGTCATGTACACTTTCATGTACGCAGCCTGGAAGAATCCCGCCGTTTCTACACGGGTGTGCTCGGGTTTGACGTCGTTGGCAATTTTGCGGGCATGTCGGCGCTGTTTGTTTCCGCAGGTGGGTATCATCACCATATCGGCCTGAATATCTGGGCAGGCACAGGCGCTCCTGCGAATCCGAACCAGGCTACGGGAATCGACTACTTTACCATCGTATACGCCGGACAGGAACAACTTCAGCAAGCGCTGGAACAATTGCGCACGCAAGGTGCCGCACTTGAGGAACTGGGCGGTCAATGGTTTACCATTGATCCGCAGAATATCCGTATACGGCTGGTTACAGCAGAATAAACGTGTTACTCCATTATTTTTAATTTTATTGCATACCGTGGAAGCTCGGACAGTGTACATCTCTTGACCCTTTGTTTAGAGATGATGCCCTGGTCCGGGCTTTTTTTATTATAAATATGGTGAATTTGGCGCATCCTAACCTAATATCCAGTCCGATCGATGAAGGAGAACCCACATGGTTGAAAAGGGACGTTTGACTGTAAGGCAGCTTGCCGCCTTACTGTTCCTCTGCACAATTGGTGAACAAATACTTGTATTTCCGGCCATGATCACCTCGTTCGCCCATGAAGATGCCTGGATATCCGCTTTATTCGGTGTCGCCGGAGGTATGGGGATTTTGTCCATTTTTTTGGTCACCTATAAGCTTCACCCCAAACTCAATCTGATTGAAAACGCACTTCGAACATTCGGACCTTGGATCGGGGCCTTGTTCAGCTGCTTCTATTTGTTTTATTTTCTGATTAGCACGTCCACATTCGTCAGGGAAATCGGCGATTTCATGTCGACGCAGATCCTGCGGGAATCACCACTCTGGTTCGTGCATCTGCTCTTTGTTTGCTCCCTGGTATGGGGACTCATATGTGGCCTTGAGTGCATAGCCAGGAGTGCAGAGCTTTTGCTTCCATTAATCGTCTTTTTTTTGCTTATTCTGACGGTTTGTCTACTCCCTCACGTAAAGTTGGATAACATCCAGCCGGTTCTTGCTCAAGGCATTGCTGCTCCATTTCGAGGTTTTATCGCTGTGCTGACTTATCCTTACTGTGAGTTATGCATTTTCATGATGTTATTCCCGTACGCCAAGAAGGAGCCTCATTTGGAGAAGGATATTCTTCTGGCAGGACTTATTGGCGGCCTGATGCTTACACTGACACTGACCATTTGTCTTCTGGTTATGGGACCGTTTATGACGCAGCATCATTGGTTCGCCTCTTTCCAGCTCTCGCAAAAGATTAATATAGGCAACTTTCTGCAGCGAATTGAAGCCTTCATGGCCTCCGTTTGGATTATCGCTGTTTTTTTCAAAAGCATTCTGTTCTTCTACAGCTTTATCCTGGGAGTTACGAACCTGTTCCGACTTTCCAGCTACCGCAAACTTATCCTGCCTGCGGCACTATTAATTTTGGCCATGTCCATTCTGGTCGCTCCCGATGAGGTTTTTTATCTCAAAGTGATTATCCCCTATTGGATCGACTGGGATCTTACATGCGGCATCGCACTCCCTGTGCTGCTTATTTTGGTACATAAATTGAAGTCTCGTGTTTCAAAACTAGAACGCTATAACAGGTAAGCACTTCTGATTACGTTTACTCAATACCGCCACCCGAAAGGAGTCCTGCACATGTTTAAACCTCTGGCACCCTTTGAACCCGTATCTCGGGACAACATTCCAAACGGACCTAACTGGATTGCCCAGGTGAAATGGGATGGCGTTCGCATGCTTGCGTACGAGGATGGCCATGAACTCAAGTTGATTAACCGCAGACTGCACGACCGGACGGTTCAGTACCCAGAGCTGGTCTCTGACCGCAATCTGTGCAGCGTCCCCTCCTACATTCTGGATGGCGAAGTAATTGCGCTTGACCCCGAAACGGGAAAACCTTCTTTTTACCATGTTCTGCGCCGAGACCGCATGAGCAAACCAGACGCGATCGCCCAAGCCGTGTACCGGATTCCGGTGACTTATATGGTTTTCGATATTTTGTACTGTGATGGAAAATGGGTCACCGATCAACCGCTTGCAGAACGCCAGCGTCTGCTGCATCGTGTCCTCAACCCGGGCTCACACGTTCAGGAGGTGACCAATACCTCCGATGCGGCTTCATTGCTCACCGTTATGAGACAGCATCAGATGGAGGGAATTGTCTGTAAAGACCTTACAAGTACCTATGGCATCAATGGCAAGGATCAGCGCTGGCAAAAGGTTAAAATCATGCATGATCTATATGCCATGATTGGCGGGGTTACCTACCGGAGCGGCGTAGTTAACGCCATTGCGGTTGGTGTATATGACGGGCCTCATTTTGTCTATATTGGTCATGTCGGCACAGGGAAGCTAAACTCACCCACCTGGCGTAAACTGACCGAGCAAGTCGAACCTTTGATTCAAGAGGAGCGGCCGTTCCATAACGTGCCCGAACGAAGCTCAGAGACGACATGGATCAAGCCCCAGCTCGGAGTCAAAGTGCAATACATGGAGCTGACCCAGCATCGAACGCTGCGCCACCCGAGCATACAAGCATTTGCGGAAGTGTCCCGTGAAGACTGCCTTGCCAGCCAGCTCGTTATTGATGTGTAGTTGTTACTCTATATTTCGTTTATCTCTTAAGAAAGGGAGGTGTTGATATGCCCCGCACGATCAAAGGTACCATTACCATTGAGGGAATAGAGCTTACTGTAACCAATCCCGATAAACTGCTGTGGCCTGAAGCAGGAGTAACGAAAGCCATCTATTTGCAGAAGCTTGCCGCTATTGCTCCCTTTCTGCTGACGTACACCAGGAACCGCCTCCTGACAACCATTCGGTACCCGCATGGTGCAGGCGGTGAATTTTTTTATCAAAAAAATGCTCCTGAACCCATTCCTGAGTTCGTACGTACCGAGATCCACGAAGGCATCCGCTATATCGTCATGGACGGTCTTCCTGAACTGCTGTGGCTCGGCAATCTTGCCGCTCTGGAGTTCCATCCCTCCTTACACGCCGTAGGCAGCCATCTCCCATGTGAATGGATGATTGATCTCGACCCCTCACTTGAGGATGAGCCACGTATTATGCAGGCTGCTCTGATAGTAGGGGAAACGCTGACTTCCCTTGGCCTCCGTTCCGTACCCAAAACTTCCGGTGCCACAGGCATACAGATCATCGTTCCCATCCGTCAGGGCGTCACCTTTGATGAGCTGCGGGATATTGGTCACTTTGTTGGCAAATACGTCACCCAGAAGCATCCTGACCTGTTTACACTGGAGCGGCTCAAAAAAGACCGGGGGGACCGCATTTATTTCGATTACCTGCAGCATTATGGCGGCAAAACCCTGGCAGCACCATATACCCCTCGAGCTAAACCCGGAGGTACCGTATCCACCCCGCTCACGTGGGATGAAGTTCGGGAAAATGTGTCGGTTAAGGATTATCATCTGATGAATATCGTGGAACGGCTTCAGCAGGTAGGCGATCTCATTGCCACTGTTGAGCCGCAGCCCGTTGAGCTGATCACGCAGCACTTGAAAAAGAAATAGCCGGCTGCCCTCAAACCAAGGGTGCCGGCTATTTCTTTTATTTGAAGCTTTTTGTTTATATCGGATAAAACTCGCTAATGGATACCTTTTTTCTTGAAACGTCCGCCCTTCACGTCATGAATGTTACCGATCGCCACAAAGGCTTGCGGGTCCCAATCTTCCACGATCGACTTCAGCTTCGCTTCTTCCAGACGAGTGATGACCACAAAGATAATCTTCTTCTCATCCCCGCTGAATCCACCTTCCCCATCCAGGAAAGTAACCCCACGACCGAGACGGTCTGTCAGAGCTGAACCAATATCCCGATATTTCTCACTGATGATCCATACCGATTTGGACTGATCCAGACCTTCGTTAACGATATCAATCATCTTCATGGCAATATAGTAGGCGATCATCGAATACAGAGCATTCGGCCAACCAAATACAAATCCCGCGCCTGCGAAAATAAACACGTTAATAAACAGCACAATCTGTCCCACAGAAAGTGGTGACTTCTCACTCAGCAGGATGGCTACGATCTCCGTACCATCAAGGGATCCGCCGGACCGGATAACGAGACCCACACCAACCCCCAGAATCAATCCGCCGAAAACAGCTCCGAGCAGCGGTTCACCTGGTGTCAAAGCAGGAACATGGTGCAATAATGAAGTTCCGATGGACATGACAACAATGCCAAGCAATGTGGACAGTGCGAACGTTTTACCAATTTGTTTGTATCCCAAAATCAGGAACGGCAAGTTGAGCAAGGTCAGGAAAATCCCCAGCGGCAGATGCGTAAGCTCTGACACCATAATCGAGATCCCCGTGATTCCACCATCAATTACGCCATTGGGCACAAGAAATATTTCAAGTGATACGGCCATCAGTGCGGCACCAATCAAAATCATTACAATACGTTGCAGGAGCTTCAGCGTAAATACCGAGCTTTTTACATTCCGATCCGGTTTCGATGTTATTTCTTTAACCGTTACATTGGACATGGTATCCCCCCCGTTTGATCAATATGTGAATCAATTTCATAAATCATTTAAATACCGAACGGGGAAACTACATATAGAAGAAAACGATCTCGGTCGACCCTATACGTACCCTGCTTATAAGCATCTAAAAGCAATATGAAATGGATTCAAATATGTCTTAATTCCGGTTTACACTTCGAAAAGAGAGCAAAAAGGAGCCTGTTTCCCGCAGACTCCCCTCCTTCGCCAAGACATGATTTATATATTTATTATATCATAAAAGATCAAATTTGAGCAAAATAGTTAGCAAAAAGAAGATAAATTCAAAAAAAGTGAATTTATCTTCAGAAATCGAACTAAAAACGGCTAAAGCAGCGGAGAAAGCATGCGAGAAAGTATTTCTGCCCCTTTTTGTCCTCGTGATCGCCCCTGAAAGACTTCCAGATCAATTTTGCTGCATTCCTGCAGATCCCGTTCAAAATCTTCAATAAGCCGATTCATGGAAGAAGCCTCAAACAAGACGGCGGTCAACTCGAAATTGCAGAAAAAACTCCGCATATCCATGTTGGCAGTTCCTACGGTTGCAAGAAGTCCATCCACAATCATGACTTTGGCATGTACAAATCCTTTTCGATATTGATAAAACTCCACTCCCGCACGAAGCAGTTCCTCAACGTAAGAGAGAGAGGCCAGATGAACAAGCCGGGAATCCGACTGGTAAGGAATGATAATCTTAACATCCACTCCGCTTACAGCTGCGGTCTTGAGTGCTTCATACAGGGCAGGGTCCGGAATAAAATAGGGACTTGTAATATAGATGCGGTTACAGGCTACCGAGATGGCACCAAAACACATCTCCTGAATGGCATCCCACTCCTGGTCGGGACCGCTGGCGAGAATTTGAATGCGTTCTTCACCGCTGCATATGTGGGGTGGGAACAACTCGGTCAATTGAGGATCGGAAATCTGCTCTCCAGATGCCAGCTTCCAGTCATTAAGAAATGTATTCTGCAGGAAATAAACGGCATCTCCCTCAATCTGCACATGAGTATCCCGCCAAAATCCAATATTCGGATACTGCCCAAGATAATCATCGCCTACGTTTATCCCGCCCACGAATCCTACCTTGCCATCCACAACGACAATCTTACGATGGTTGCGATAGTTCACCCTGCGATCAATCGTAGCGATCAATGGTGGAAGAAAGAAGTGAAACTCTACTCCCGCTTCCTTCAGCTTGCGGATAAAGCTCCAGCTCATTTTATGACTGCCCAGACCATCACAAATAAAACGAACCTTAACCCCTTCCTGTGCCTTACGAATCATGACTTCCTGGAATTGGGTACTGATCACATCATCCCGGAAGATATAAAATTCAACGTGCAAATGATGTTTCGCCTTCTCCATTTCATGCAGCATTGCAGAAAATGCCTCTTCTCCATTCGTAAGCACCCTGCTGTGATTACAACCGGTTATCGGGCTTTCCGACAGATGGGTTAATAAATTGAACAACCGCTGCTGATGCTCGAAGCCGTGATCCGGCATCTGCGAAGCATCCTCCACGATATGGGCTTGTTCCCAGATGGTCTCCCTGATCTCCCGGAAGATTCGTGATCCTGCCTTGCGGACCTTTTTACGCTTGTTATAGTCCTGCGCGACAAAGTAGTACACTACGAACCCAACGAGTGGAACGCAAAATAAAATAAACAGCCAGGCCACTGCCTTGGACGGATTACGGAATTCCAGCACCAATATTGTGGCTGCCTGAAAAATAAAAACAACTAAGATGATGACCAGCCAAAGCATTCGGCTTCCCCCTTGATGACATTCTACTGCCTTTCTCTCTCTCTTCATCAGTTTTGACGATAAAGGATATAGCTAATCATAGATACCCAATGTTAGGCACATTCGTAACGTTCGCATAGATAAAACATTACATACATAAACTAAACCTACGTTTTTGGACGGGGCTTCCTTTGAAAGGGTTGTCTATACTGACTGTGTTTGCATCTACATATTCTTTATCATGTCTAAAAAACCGCACCACAGCGCGATTTACAGGCGTTTTACCTTCCATAGTCTTCCTCCTTCGCCCCGCAGGAGGTGGTCTTCTGACCTTAAATTCGATATAATATTCGTTAAAAACTTATTACCTAAAGGAGAAGAGTAGTGAATGGACAGTGAGAGGTATGCGTTAAATTTAGTATTGGTTGCGATTTTGATAGGATTTTCAGCATTTTTCGTTGCGGTAGAATTTGCCTTGGTACGAATTCGTCCAAGCCGGATTGACCAAATGATTGCAGAAGGAAACAAGCGTGCTCTGGCTGTCAAACAGGCTGTTGCCAACCTGGATGGATATCTGTCCGCATGTCAGCTCGGGATTACCATTACATCCCTGGGTCTTGGATGGCTTGGTGAACCGACGGTTGAGAAGATTCTCCACCCTGTGTTTGAAAGTTTAAGTATGCCTGAGGCGCTCTCATCGTTCTTATCGTTTGTTATTGCCTTTGTCGCCATTACATACTTGCATGTTGTGGTTGGTGAACTAGCTCCCAAAACGATTGCAATCCGCAAAGCAGAAACGGTTGCTCTGCTGACGTCTACACCTATCATCTGGTTTAACCGAATTATGTATCCTTTTATCTGGCTGTTGAACGGCTCGGCGAATCAACTGGTCAAATTGTTTGGAATCAAGCCTGCGTCCGAGCATGAAGCGGCGCATTCAGAAGAAGAACTGCAAATTATCATTAATGAAAGCTTCGAAAGCGGCAAAATTAATCAGGCCGAGTTCGGTTATGTAAGCCGGATCTTTGCTTTTGATGAAATGCTCGCCAAGGAAATTATGGTACCCCGGACCGATATGGTCTGCCTTTATGTCAATAAAACGAATGAAGAAAACCTGGAAATTATCCGGGAGGAGCAATATACCCGATTCCCGGTTGTTAATGAGAGCAAAGACGATATCATCGGTATCATCAATACCAAACAGTTCTTCCTGGAGCTCTACGGAAACGATGAACCTGTTGATCTGTCTTCGCTGATCCAGCCCGTATCTGCTGTTCATGAAACGACTCCGGTGAAGGATCTGCTCAAGAAAATGCAGAAGGACGGTGTGCACATCGCTGTACTGGTCGACGAATATGGCGGTACATCAGGGATTGTAACCATTGAGGATGTACTCGAACAGATTGTCGGTGAGATTCGCGACGAGTTCGATGCGGACGAAGTGGAAGATATCCAGATCATTAATGAAAACTATGTGATTATGGATGGCAAGGTATCCCTGTCGAAGGTCAACGACATGTTTATGTCTAACCTCGATGCCGATGAATGGGACACCATTGGTGGATGGCTCTACAGCCATCGCCCGGAAATGAACGAGCAGGATGAGTATGAATTTGAAAACCTGACGTTTGTACTTTTGGAAAAAGACAAAAACCGTTTCTACAAGGTGGCTGTTGTACCTAAAGAACCACTTGTCATGTCTGAGTATACGGATGAAGACGAGAAAGAGGCCTAATCGGGCTAATTAAACAACTCCAAATATTTAACAAGAAGAGCACTTACCTATATTGGTAAGTGCTCTTCTTATTATTCCAGCTCAATGCGTCACTCTCCATGTTATCACTCCACTTTCAATACCCATTTCGCAATATCATCGATAATGGCTTTGGAGACATTAGATGGCTCAGCGTACTCTTGACCAATCGAAAGTCCTTCATAGCTGGCTAACAGATGATTTACTTTTGGATAGCTATTGTGCGTTACATTGGAATGACCTTGAAGAGCCGTTTTCCAATTCTGGAATTGATCCATAGACACTTGCACATCATTTTCACCTTGTAGAATAAGCATGGGAATATTTTGTGTTTTAGCGAGTTCCGCAGGCACATAATCTCTCTGCTCAAACCACCAATAAGCAGGTTGAAGTGGAAATGCCTCAGGAAGATGATCTATAGAATAGTTAGGATCTTTAACGATCGCAGCTACATTTTTGTAAAAATCAGCTTGTTCTTCAATGATCGCCGTGTCTAAACCAAGCTGCTTCATTCGATCTACCAATTCGTCCTGCTGCTCGGTAAGCACATCCACAAAGCTGCTACTTGGTGCAGCAAGCAGGATACTGCCTGCAATATCATGTTGTTTATCCTCAGCAATGATTAACGGTACTGCAAACCCGCCTTGACTATGTCCAGCTACAAAAATCGCTGTAGAATCAATATGTGCATTCTTTTTAAGTAAGGCTACGGCATCGGTTACCTGATCCACACTTTCTTGTTTTAATGTGAATTTAGGCTGTGAAGCCACTTTATAGGTATGCTCATAGGTGATCTTATCGTATCTTAATACAGCAACTCCTTGTGAAGCTAAACCTACCGCAAGATCACGAAATGGCTTTGCCCCACCAATGGCAGCGTCTCGATTGCTAGGCCCAGAACCGTGTACTAGAATGACAACCGGGAAAGGTCCCTCTCCCTTGGGCAAAGTTAATGTTCCTGGTAAAGCTAAATCACCCTCACCAACCGTAATGTCTTGTTCTGTATAAGCAGATGGATCGTCGTAACTTGGTTTTTGATACACATTTGGAGTAGCCGCGGCAACATACAAGTCATCCACCAGTCCGTCATGATTCATTCTTACGGTAATATTCACACTGGTAAGCTCTGTTTTAAAAGTATATGTGACATTGCGATGCACGGAGTTGTTCTCTACGTGTTTCGCTACGGCTTTATTTGTCATTTTCCCATTTTGACCTTCTAATGCTGACCATAGCTGACTCAATAACGTGGGTGACAACACTCCACTCACAGAGGAATGAACATACTTCACAGCCTCCTTGCCATCCCCTTCACTTATAAGTGAAATGAACATATCCTCAGGTGCTGCCTTCAGTGCCTCGGTAAGAAATCCCCTATCCATAAAGGTAACCCCTTTCGTTAACTGAACAGGATGGTCTAAGGGGATGACTTTCCCATTCACGATCGCCTGTTTCTCCCCTACCTTAACTACAATGGTAAGCTCATTTTTTGTTATTTTAATTTGTCCTGTGTTTTGCTGCCAAGATACCTCTGCCCCATTCTTTACTGCAATCTCACGAATAGGAACTAGATTTTCATGATCAACGGGTTTCTCAGCAGCTGCTGAGATGGATGTTACCGGCAGGATAAGGCATACGAAAGTAAGAGAACATAATAGCTTTTTCCAATTGTTCATCGTCAAAACTCCTCCTAATCATTTTTATGATATGCATAGATCTATGAGCATTTATTGGCTCAGAACTCTGCTTATAACAACAATAGCAATGATAACTAACAACAGGACCCAAGATAGTGGACGAGCGAAGTTAATCGTCCAGCCTATTCCATAACGTTTCTCTACAGTAAAAGAAGGATCATTGGGATTGAAGTAAATAACACCAAGCTTCCAATACTCATCTTCATTCACAGGCTGCTCCTTAGAGCGTTCTCTATCCTCTTGATGATTACGAATTTTCCCACCGCCTTGTCTGCCTGTGAGAGACAGCCATATTGCGCCTAATACTATCACCACAGGGACGATAAAGCTGATAGCCGTTAGCAAGACCAGATTGGGGACGAACATATTGATTTGAATGAAGGCAAATAAAATAGTAAGAAATAGCCCTGTTATTATCGTGAATAGGGACCATTTACGGCGGAATTGAATATTTTTAGCAGCAAATTGGGCAGGATCCGTCGTGGTAAGCTGTTGTTTGCTTGTTTTAATACTCCAGTTAACCAGCATCAGGAGTGCAACTACTCCTAGCTGTACCAGATTAATAGCGAGTACTGAAAGGTAGGTTTTAGGCACACTGGAAGTGACATTGCCCTGAAAATCATATTTCATTGGAACAACGCTAGGAAGTGCATCAAAATGATCGCAACGGCTACAATAACAGCTATATGAATTAGAAACCAATAGTTGGAATACGTGAGCTTATTTTGGCGGAAGGTGGTATCAATTTTAACCCGTTGAGGTGCTTCTGCAGTTGGAAGTGTTCCCTTTAACCTTTTCATCTTGAAATGAAAAATTAAATGTAGTGCTACCGAGTACACAACGAACATCATGGTGCAAACACCAGTGATTATTGCTGTAGATTCTTCATTGGCAGATCGGAGTAAAAATAGGCAGACAAATATAATCACCCCGTTTCCGATCAGGCTTACTGCAGCAAACGTTTTACGTAACTTACGTAGAATGGGTGTGTAATAATTATATTCACTTACCGTAACCCCAAAGCTAATGGTTTCCCTTGTTAGATAAGGTGTAAAGGATAGAAGTAAGACTAATGGAGCAAAGATTAAGATGACAGATAAGATACTAAATAGTTGCATACATAACACACTCCCTTATTCGTTTATTCCTTGTTGTGCCCCATCTTCACATCATCATAGATTTGATCTAATACTGCAGACAATTCCTCTTTGGTCATGCCTCGACATATCGCTTCGGCAATAATCGGTCTTAATTCTGTTTGCTGCTTTTTCAAAAAATCATCCGTTAGACCAGGCATTCCATCAGGGTTTACGACAACGCCCTTTTGTCTGTGAATTAGTATGTATCCATCTTGCTTGAGTAGTGTATAAGCCTTATTGACCGTATGAAGGTTAACACCAATATCTGCTGCCAAATTCCGAACTGAAGGTAGCGCTTCACCTAGCTGCAGTTCACCACTAGCAATGCCTTCGATAATTTGATAAACCAATTGAGAATAAATGGGGAGTTCGGACTGCATGTCAAGTTGAATAATCAAGAGTTCACCTTCTTTTTGTTGTCTGTTATATATCAAGTATAACAGATATAACATAAAGGGGCAATGCGCATGGAAATAAAGCCGCGTATCAATGGCAAGGGCAGCCTTACCTGACCCTTCACCATTGATACGCGGCTTATCTTCAAGAGCTTAGTCTTATGTGATTCAAGAGCAATTAATTGTGGAAGCACATGACCATGTTGTATTTTACATTCCATTCAAAGTTCAGTCTTATCTTCAACAATCCGATAATGGATTTTACGAACTATAATTTTCAGGATCATATATAGCGGAATAACGATGATCATACCCAAAATGTTCCACAGATCGGCACCCACGAGCAGCAAAATAACCGTTGTCAGCGGATGAATATCCAGCTGCTTGCCATATACATAGGGAGATATCAGGTTATCCTGAATCTGCTGGGCAACGACGATAATAATCAGCGACCAGATTGCCATTGACGGCGATTCAATAAAGGCCACAATCACGACAGGTATTGCTGCCAATATTGCACCCACATAAGGAATAAAGTTCAATATGATGGATGCAGCCGTCAGCAATAGCGCATATGGCAAACCAAGGATAAGAAAACCAATGTACATCAGGATCCCGAGTGCAACATTGACAATAACTCGCCCAACAATAAAATTGCTCAGCGCTTCATCAATTTCATGAACGGTCTCTTCTCCATCCTTCCGATAACGTCTTGGCAATAGCAGGGTAAGATTGGTGCCAAACTTGCTGCCTTCCTTAAGCATGTAATACAGCATGATTGGAAAGGTGGCCAAAATGATGACCAGATTGGATACAACCGAGAACAGACCTGACAGATAATCACTTACCTGTGTAATTCCCTGTGTCAGGAATTCGGAAAATCTTGACACAAGATCCGAGTTCTCCGGCAAGTATTTGGACAGGAATCCGTTTCTCTCCAGTTCGTTTAGCTGTTCACTAAGTGAGGCTATCAGAGCTGGCGTATTCTCAATAAAGTTCCACAGCTGCTCACGAAGTGACGGCCATATGAGCACGCTAAACCCGGCAATCAGCAGGGCTATCACAACATAAATAATTAGAACGGATAGGGCTCTTTTCAACCGATGTCGTTCCATGAAATCAACGAGCGGCCGAAGCAAATAATAGAAAAAGCCCGCGATTAACAGCGGAATAATAATGATATGTATGAGTGATGTTAACGGGCGGAAAATAAAATTAACCTTATCCCCCAAATACACAATGAGCAGCAGCAAAATAATGGCTGTGCAAATTCGGTAGAACTTGTTATTTATCAAGAAATTGATCCCTCCATACACTGCTCTGCCAGCACTGGGCTATAATCTGGTGCACCTTCTTCAGTCACCTGATTATATGTACCCTTAAATGCAAGTATTGCCACATTGCATGTCAGTTAACGTAAAGGACCTTTCTCTTGCCGATGAAAAATGAGCAAAAAAAGAAGCAGGCGGTTAGCCTGCCACATCTCTTTTGCTGAATACAACCCACGATACAACCATAAAAATCACATAGTACACGGCGAGTACGGCAACCGAGAAGCCAAGGGTCATTCCCGCGTTACCCCCGCCGAACAATCCGAGGTCCATTCCCGAATTCATATACCGGCTGAGATCCATGTTATTAAATAGTACATATTTGGCCCAGTCATAGCGAGCTGGATTGAAGATCAAGGCAAAGATACTCTGGGTAAACATGATAAACAGTGACAGGCCAATGGCCAGTGCTCCCGAACGAAACACGGAGGAGACCATGAAGGCAATGGCCAGCGTAATAAACAGATCGACGTACAGGTATGCCCATAACGTAAATGCATACGATGCCGAGGTTACGCCGCCAGCTGCACTTCCATCATGGGAGAACAGAACATAGGACATTCCCGTTGCGAGCAAGAGAATAAGTACTGTGCTGAGCAGACTGAAGCCCAGGACGGTAATGTATTTTGAAGCCAAAATTTTGCTACGTGACCACGGACGAATAAGCAGCAGTTTAATTGTGCCCCATGTGAATTCGCCGGCTACCGCTTCAGCCGCAATGACCACACAGAAGATGGTATTCAGGAAGAATACAATCTGAACCGTCGTTATTGCCGCTTCCCAGAAGTATACGTCACTGCCTCCCATGCCTTCTCTCAGCAGCACAGGAAGCAGCAGCGAAATTAAAGCCAAAAATGAAAGCATAATCCAGGTACGGGGACGCCGGAAGATTTTCATATTTTCATTCAACAACAGATTTCCAAAGTTAGGCAATACCTCCGCCCCCAGTCACTTGTAAAAATTGATCTTCGAGTGTATGTGTTACGTTGCGGATACCGTATACCTGAATACCTTCGCTCACCAGTCTGGCATTGAAATCCGGAATCTGGTCACGCGACAGACGCACCACAAGCATGTTGCCCTGAACGGTCGCATCCTGAATAAGTTCTGAAGCACGCTGTGTATCATTCACCTCAAAGGCCACTTCCGTCAGTGCATCTGTTCCAGCTTCAGCTTTGAGGTTTCTCACGTCAATCAACTTACCATTCTGGATAATGGCGACTGTATCACACATGAGTTCCATCTCTGACAACAGGTGACTGGACACAAAGACCGTAATGCCTTCTTCACGGGTGAGCTGACGAAGATAATCCCGAAGTTCCCGAATCCCTTGCGGATCAAGGCCATTGGTTGGCTCATCCAGCACAAGCAGCTTCGGCTTATGTAATATGGCTTGGGCGACACCAAGACGCTGACGCATGCCCAGAGAATAGGTTTTCACCTTATCATGAATGCGGGCTGTAAGCCCCACACGCTCGATGGTTTCTGCAATACGTTCCTTGGTAATCCCTGGTGACATACGGGCAAAATGGACGAGGTTCTGATATCCGGTGAGAAATTTGTACATTTCCGGATTCTCTACAATGGCACCTACCTGGGCCACCGCCTGCTCAAATTCATTTTTGATACTATGTCCCGAGATGAAAATATCTCCCTTACTTATGGACATAAGTCCGACCATCATCCGGATCGTTGTTGTTTTACCGGCACCATTAGGCCCTAAAAAACCAAAAACCTGCCCCGGAGAAATATCCAGAGTCAGGTCGCTGACCAACGATCGGGAAGATATGATTTTACTGACGCCCTGAAGTCGGACGACCGGCTCCTGCTGCATGCAATTCCCTCCCTCATCGACAGGCTAATAAATCATGCCCGCCTCTCATATGAACATAGTGTATCATAATCTTTGGTATAATGTCCCGTAAACTGGGTGTTCTCCTTACGCTTCATATGGATCTGACACGCTCCACAGCATCCAAGCGGCATCTCACTCCGGTAAAATCCGGTGCGAAATACGTGATTGCCTCCATAGCCCTCTTCCTTTAATTCGACAGAGCCTCTACCAACCGACACAATCATCCCACAACTGACACAGTAAAAGCGGCTCGTTTCGATCACAGAAATTCCTTCCCCTCAACAAGGAGCAATGTAGTCCCTGTTATTTGTCGTTAGAAGCTGAATTTTGATACATTTTGTATCTACCTCGTAATTTACTTGACCTCAGGACTATTGTCAAGCCCCTTCTGGCTTTAAAATAGAGTGAAACACAAAAAAAGCTCTATAAATGCGACAAAAGTCTCGCATTTATAGAGCTTAAAATAGGAACAATGATACAATATGATGCAAAGTATAGGTATATATTAAACTGCCACCCCACATCATGGGGATCACTCGCTGCTCTCACTTGAATGCTGTTCCCCGCCCTTGCCAGGGTAATACCAGAGCAGTGTCCACTCCTGTCCATCCTGCACGACGTAACAGGTCTGTACAATGTCCAATTGCCCAAAGGTACTTCTGTACTTCATGGTTATTCCGACCTTGTACGCCTCGGGAAACGGCTTTACGCCATCCATCACCGTAACATCAAATTCCCGCTCGGGCTTTTCCATCTCAAACTCAAAGGTTTCCACGCCAAAATGCTGCATGAAGATATGCGCCCTGGACTGCAAATAAACGCTTTTGGAGAAACGCTCTTTCATCAATGGGTGAAACAGTTCCCATGAGCTGCCGAAATCGCCCGCCTGCTCATACTTGTAAAACTCTTCAACCACCGAAGCGGCGTCGTCCGGCGCATCTGCACGAAAGAGATATGGGATCGTTCTGCCTATTAACCATAGCAGCAGCAGCACAAGTGCGATGAATCCGATCTTTTTGAACAAGGCATTACGATTGCGTCTTCGCAGCATGTTCGTCCCTCCTGTCCTACTCCATTCTTATGATGAATAGCAGGAAAGTAGAAGCTGGAGGAACAAGAGCATTTCCTGGGAAATCCCTTTGTTCAAGATCATCCTCAAGAACTCGAATGTCCGTGAGACCTCAATTTACGGATCACTGCCTTCGTCATTACATATATTGCAATCCCGCAGCAGCCTCCGATCAGATCCACGCCGATATCACGTATCGAACTTGTTCGATTAGGGCTAAACTGCTGTATATATTCGTCGATAGAGGCGATCATAGCTACCACAATCAGCGAAGCAGCGATACAGGTCAGCATTCGCATTTTCCTGTATCGCAGTCCACCGTAGACAAGAACCGCCAGCACAGCATAGACAAACAAGTGTGCACTCTTGCGAAATATAAACTCGGCAAAATCATAGGGTCTCTGTCTCAATGAATAATCATGCTCTCCGTAAGTGAACTGTACATCAGGCAAGACAAATCCAATTTTGACTTTTTCGGACAATTGATGCAGCCAAGGCTGAATGGTCTGCTGTTGGTATGATTGTTTGGACATGGACCAAATCACCAAGATCCAAACTGTAACCAGCAACAAGGACAAGATAAAACCGTATAATCTCCGTTTGCGTCCGTGTCTCCTTTTTCTGGAGCCCTCCTCCATCAGTATTGTCATCACCACTTTCGTTGCCCAATCCAAAATCTTTTATTTCTGCAAATTCTCCTGAATGATCCCATGAATGCGATCCCGTTCCTGTTGTTCCACAATGTAATAGTAAATACCATTAATTTTTTCGCCCTTGCCCTTGATTTCCACGGTATCAATATGTTCAAGATCACTCCGATAATCCAGAATGAGTTCCTTCATTTCATCAAACGTCAGATCCGTCCTGACGTGTGTCCCGAGCTCATCCAACATGTTTTGAAGATTGAGTACACTGGAGAACTGCATTGTATTTTTCATCATTTGCTTCAATACTTCACGCTGTCTTCCATTACGACCTAAGTCTCCTTGGGGATCATCATACCGCATTCGTGAAAAACCAAGTGCAGCCAAGCCATCCAGATGAATATTTCCCTGTTCGTAACGTCGACCGTCATAATCGAATGCAAACGGATTGTTTACGTCCACACCACCGACCAAATCAATGATTTTCGCAAAACCTTCCATGTCCACTTTCATGTAATAGTGAATAGGGACATCCAGAAACTGTTCCACGGTTTTCACCGACATGTCTACACCGCCGAAGGCATACGCATGATTGATTTTGTCTTCTGTGTTGTGGCCTACAATCTCGGTTCGTGTATCCCTAGGAATATTAAACATAAGCACTTGTTTTTTGCCGGGATTTACACTTAATACGATCATTGTATCTGAACGGCCTCGATCGTTTGGACGTTCATCTACTCCCATAATAAGTGCGTTGAAGGGCTCTTTGCTATTGATATCTACTGGCAGTCCACCTCTGCTATCCGAAATGGAGACTGGCTGCGCCGGATCACGCGGTTCGTAGATCTGATCAGCCGTAGATTTGACAGATTGGTATAGGTACATCGCATAACCAAAAATAGCAATGACGAAAATGGAAACCACCCAGATCGAAATTTTCATCCACTTTTTCATGGTATTTCCTCACTCACGTTATGATGATCTTTCCGTTTAGATGATCGCTGCCGCTTTGCCCTCAGCGTGATTAAGTCCAGGACGGCCTACAGAATAATACTGGAATCCGGAGGCTTTAATTTGTTCCTTGTTGTACACGTTACGTCCGTCAATCATGATCGCTTCATTCATCATGCTTGCAAGCTCCTGCAGATTCATCTGGGAGAACTCTTTCCACTCCGTCAGCACGCAAAGGGCATCCGCTCCTTTGGCAGCATAAAGGGGGTTTTCTTCCCAAACAATCGAGGCGGCATCAACTTCTCTGCGGAAGTTGGTTGTGGCAATCGGATCATACGCCTTAACAACAGCCCCGGCTTCTGTCAAATACCTAATAATATCAATAGCTGGTGCGTCCCTGACATCATCTGTATCCGGCTTAAAGGCAAGACCCCAGATAGCAATGGTTCTACCGCTAAGGGTTCCAAAAATCTCCTCAAGCTTGCGTATCACATTGAAACGTTGATCCTGATTCACCTGAACCACAGATTTCAGTAATCTGAAATCATAATCCACTTGGCCTGCAATCTGAATCAGCGCCTGTGTATCTTTCGGGAAACATGAACCACCGTAGCCAATGCCAGCTTTCAGGAATGAAGAACCGATCCGTTTATCATATCCCATGCCTTCCGCTACACGTGTAACATCTGCGCCAACCTTCTCACATATATTCGAGATTTCGTTAATAAATGATATTTTTGTTGCGAGGAATGCATTGGACGCGTACTTAATCATCTCAGCAGACCGAATGTCTGTAACGATCAAGTTTTCGGTTAATGGGCGGTGAAGTTTCTTGAGCGCTTGAATCGCTCGTTCACTGTCCGTACCAATGACGATACGATCCGGGTTCAGTGTATCCTTAACAGCCGAACCTTCCCGTAAAAATTCAGGTACCGAAGCCACATCAAATGGTTGAGTGGAGATACTCTGGATGAGCTCTCTTACGCGATCATTCGTGCCCACAGGCACTGTGCTCTTGGTCACAACAATTTTATAGCTCTCCAGATGGGTACCAATCTCGATTGCCACTTGCTCAACAAATCCCAGATTGGCCTCGCCGTTTGGCAAAGAGGGGGTTCCGACTGCGATAAAAATAATATCGGATTCACGAATGGCCTCTGCGATATCGGAGGTGAAGGATAACTTGCCTGCCCGTTTGTTGGCAACCATGAGTTCCTGGAGTCCAGGTTCGTAAATGGGAACTTCACCTGCATTCAGCATTTCCACTTTGTCCTGATTGTTATCTACACAGATGACCCGATTGCCGAGTTCAGAAAAGCAGACTCCCGATACAAGACCTACATACCCTGTTCCAATTACCGCAATATTCATCTTGTTTTCCCCCAGTTCACACAATTTTGGATGATGTCCGCCCATTCCATTTCAATCCTTACAATATCCTCTTCGATCAGCTCGCTGCCCATCTGAACTTCGATAATTTCAAGCTCCGTGATGGCTTTTACACTATGTTTTCCGCCAGATGGGATTGAAATGGTATCTCCCTGATTAATTCGTTTTAAATCACCATCCAGAATGAACTCACCCTGCCCGGAAACAACCGTCCAAACTTCGTTTCGCTTCAGATGATACTGATAGGACAGATTTTTATCGGCCCCAATAATAATGCGTTTCGTTAGTACCTCTTCGCCCTTGGAATTCCGTGTATAATCGAGCACTCTATAGCAGCCCCAGCGCCGTTCTTCATACATAGGGCGTTCCGCACTATCTTTAAGGACTTCTTTGATCTGTGGACTCGCCTCTTTCTCGCTGACCAGAATACCATCCGGGCTAGTAGCCACAATTACATTAGAAACGCCCAGTACGCACACCGGGATATTCAATTCGTTGACCAGATGTGTATTTACTGAACTATCTGTAACGACTCCCTTGCCCACAATGTTAGTGCTCATCTCATCCGTCAGCGTATTCCACGTCCCCAGGTCTTTCCAGTACCCATCGTAAGGTGTAACGACAATCCGAGATGCTTTTTCCACAACTTGATAGTCGAAACTGATTTTCTCCAGTCTGCCATATTGCTTAAGCATTTCTTCATACTGGATGGGCAGCTCAAGCTCGATAAGCAGATTAATAAGATAATTAAGTTTGAACGCAAAAACCCCGCAATTCCAAAGGGCAGATTGCTCAATCATCTCTGCTGCTTCAGCCTCGCGAGGTTTTTCTTGAAAACGGGATACCTTGAAATACTCCTTATGCTCTTTTTCTCTCGTTTCACTTGGTTCAGTAACGATATATCCATATTTCTCGGAAGGATGAGTTGGTTTCACCCCGATTAGAGCCAGATCCACTTCTGATTCCAACAGAATCTGTTCTAGATCCATAACTTTGTAAAAGAAGGATTCCTCCACATAAGGGTCAACCGGAAGTACAGCCACAGTTTCGTTAAGACTGACTCCCTGCACCGAATAGAGATAGACAGCCGCTAATGCGATAGCAGGGAAGGTATCCCTACGCTCCGGTTCAACTACTAGGTCAACGTCCTCACCCAGTTGGCTCTGTAAAATTTCCACCTGTGGCTTGCTGGTTGCAATCGTAGCCCGTTCACTCAGTCCTGTTTGCTGCAGCTGCCGCCATACACGCTGTACCATTGACTCCGATTGTCCTTGAGGACCTTCAAGCACCTTGAGGAACTGCTTCGAACGTGTATCATTGGATAAGGGCCACAACCTTTTGCCTGATCCTCCAGAAAGAAGTACGATTCTCATGACGTCGTCACTCACTCCTTTATATCCATTTTTATACAGTTGCAGTTGTTGTTTCCCTAAATCCCTGTTCCACGGTAGTTCTGCCTTTGGTGGAACCCGCCATGTTTGCCGTGTTCACCTCATGTGTCCATAGCTGGTAATAACCTGAATTTTTACCGTACGAGTTATCAATAAGTACATTGGGCTTTGCCATCAAGCATGATAAAATATGTCCATGCAATCTGGAGGTATGGATTACTTCATATTTAGCAAAGAGGCGAATGGCCTTTCGCACCAGATAACTGCTGTACAGTTTCCATACAAACTGCAACATTTTTCTGCCTCTACGTTTACGGAGGGCACTTGCCGTCAAAAAGATTAGCTTTTTTTCATATCTATTAAATAGGGAGGCCCAATCGACGCTATCTCCTTGAATAACTGTGTCTTCCTGATCAATATTGATCTCGATATCTGTTCGCAAGAAGTTCAGTCTTCCCTTTTTAGGTACTGTACTAGTAGATATCTTCCAAAGTTGATGTGCCATATCAGGCAGCAGGCCTACGTGGACATTTGTGAAGTATGTGGTAGCCAACTCGTAGGAAGAGTTGTCCCTAGCGTACACATAGAGTCTGGAGTGACGATTGAAAATGTCCGCCGTTTTTTGAATATTCGCTGTATCTTTATAAAAGATTGTCTGTGGTAGAATCACGATTTTATTCCGTGGGTAATTCTGAACCACCATTTCTCGAAGATTTTGATGAGAATCATACAAATCACCGAAGTTACCACCACCACTCATCACGATAATATAATCCTCGGGAATCTGGACCCCATCATGGAAATCATGAACGCTATACCTGTCAACCACCTGAATTTCGTAACTTTTGAAAAAAGCTTCTGCTCCTTTCATGATCAGAAGGTCCCCACCATTGCTATAGACTGGATAGTCAATATAGAAAATTTTCGATTTGGGAGGAACGACCTCCAATATTTGCTTCAACCGTTGCTTCAACTCATCCATGGGGTGAGTTCTTTGCGAGTTTGGCATCTTTCCGGGCTCCTTTGAATGGATTCTTCTCTCTAAACTGTTGCTGCAGGAATTTGATATCTTCCTTGTCATAGAGCATGCTGCGAACGGGCAGCTTGAAAAGGACCGAAATCGAGATCAGTGACATCAGAATGCGAACGAACGAACCAATCAGCAACGCAACAGCAATGCCCAACAGCCCAAGCATAGGGGTAAGCACAAAAAATAACGTGACTGTCACGGTCAGCGCAATGACCTGCCTCAGCACGATAACACCTGGCCTTCCGAGCGCGTTAAAAGCCGACGCCAGTATCCATGATCCTCCACCAACGATGCATTCCAACGAAAGCAAGTAAAACACGCCACTGGCCTGTAAAAATTCAGGACCGAAAAGAAGGCCTATGAAAAAATGTCCGATGAGCATACTCGGTATGACTACGATGGTCATTAGAACCATACTAACTCGAAAAGCTCTACCAACAAGCAGCAGTACTTGCTCCTTCTCCATGCCTGCTACCTTTGGAAAAATAACATTGGTAATTGCATTTTGGACGACATTGAACATCCTCGAAAGAGCATATACAACCGAATAAAGACCGAAATCACGAGGTGTAAGCAGAGCAATAATGATAATCTTATCGAACTGGGTATAAAGCGTTCCCAGCAGCTCAACACCATACACGCGGATACCATAACTAAACAAATGCACACAGGTCTTAAATTGATGGATCAAATGAGAAAGAGAAGCGAATATCTGTCGTCTCATCATGAACATGTAGGCGACCAATACAAGAAGTGTCGAAGCAAGACTTACAGCAATCGCTCGTTCTACCGTAAGTGAACCAGCCAGCCAAAAACCGATCAAACCTAACAAATTCAACAAAGGTACGAGCAGCCTGGACAGATTATAAATGTGGAATCGCTCCGTGCCCTGGGCGGCGGCTGCCAGAACTCCTGTCAATAGAAGGACCGGGACCATAAGCACCGTGTACCATCGAGCCAGTGTGACCAATGTATCCGAGTATCCCGCTAGCCAGGAGGACATACACAGCCAACTGATCAAACCGACAATTATACTGATTGGGAGTTGTACGACGAAACTCATTCCAATATAGGTAGATAGCTGCTGCTGATACTTTTTCACGTTGTAGATCAACGAAGTAGGCAAACCAAATGCCGCGAGTCCGGACAGCAGTGCTGGCCAGAACAACACGGTGGCGAGTTCCCCTTTCCCCGTTGCTCCGAACATACGAGCAGTCAGGATCGAGGTAATTGTAGTTAGTGCCATAATAGCAATGTTCGCAAAACTGGTCATGAAGATGGTTTGAAGCATACTGCGTTGTCTGGGGGGCTTAGCGATAGCTATGCTCATTACGTGTTCAATCCTTTGCCATTGCGGAATGAACCTACTATCGTTCCATTACGATAGGAAATTTTGGCCATCTGACTGGTTACCTTTTTTACATTGTTAAACGAGATCGCAATAACTAAAGCCGACTGTGCGATTCGAATCAGATGTTTATAAATCCCCCATACACTCTTTTGATAGCGGGTAGCGTCACTAATCCCCTGCCAATATACCCGGCGCAACAACCAACGCTTATTTAGCCTGCTTTTGGCAATCTTATGTTCTACAACCGCATATGGACTGTAATAAATTTTATGAACTACTCGAACCCGGCCAATGAGTTCGCTCTCCTCGCTTGACATCAAGTTATTTCCTACACGCCCAAGATCCACTCTAAACGGCTGGATCTCCTTAAATATATTCTTTCTAAATGATACATTTGCGCCAAATGGAATATGGGGAGCCTTCATCTCCACAATACTGTCAGAAAAGTCCATTACGGTATACAAACTCACAATATCATCTGGAATCCACTCCGGTTTTCCACCTTCCCAGATGGGCACAATCTTGCCACCTACACAACCTATATCAGGGTCCATATCGAAGATTTTGATAACTTCGTCAACCCAGGTAGAGGCAGCAAGGGCATCGTCATCCAAAAACATCACAAACTCACCTTTTGCCTCCTCAATTGCCCTGTTCCTTGCATAAGACAAACCCAATTGCGGCTCAAAAATATAACGTACATGTTCCGGAAAGTTCAAGGATTCAAACAGTTCTTTCGTGTTATCCGTGGAGCGATTATCAATAACCAAAATTTCATATGTCATGTAGTCAGACTCGCCTTTTAAAATACTATCAACAGCCTGCATGGTGTCATGTCCCCTGTTGTGTGTACAGATGGCTACTGATGCCCTCATCTTCTCACCTCAAAATATGCAGTTTTTTTGTGCTCAAGCCAGTTGCCTTAACAGCTGACCCCGATGTGACCAAAGACAATGATTTATGACCCAGTCATACCCATTTTCACCGAGTTTTTGTGCCAGTTCCTCATCCACCACCAATTGTTCGATCCGGTCCGCAATCTCGCTTTCGTCCAATGGATCGACGAGATAACCGGTAACGTGATCCTTGACGGCATCAGGAATACCGCCGCTATTGCCGCCAATGACAGGTAACCGGTAATAGTTAGCTTCCAGAAATACAATTCCGAAACCTTCGACATCACCTTTTTCCTTAATATCTCGACTGGGCATGATAAACAGATCAGAACATTGATACAGTTGATGAAGTTCGTGATCAGGGATACCTCCTGTAAAAATCACGACATCTTCCAGGGCATACAGCCCAACCAAACGCTCCAGTTCACTTCGATAAGGTCCTTCACCACAAATGACATATTTCAGATTGGGAATGTGTTGAGTGACATGTCTAATCGCTCTCAGTGTAATGTCATGACCCTTCCGCTCTACCAACCTTGAGACGGTAATCAACACTTTTTTTCCGTGCAGATCATATTTATTTCGTACATCCTCATCCTCACTTGAAGCACTCTTCAACTTACCTATGTTTAGTCCAGGTGGAATGATCACGATTCGTTCTTCCCCAATGCCTAATTCAATCAGTCTGGATCGGGTATATTGACTATTAGCTATCACCTTATCGGAACGTCGTAAAATATACATTAATACCGGAAAAAGCTTGCTGTTCTGCATACCCATGACGTCCAGTCCATGAACGTATGTGAAGTATCTGGTACCGAAACAAGCTTTCATGACAGGTCCAGCTATTCCTACAGGAAACACGTTGATAAAATGGATTTCGTCCGTCTTTTTGCGCCATTTCAGCACGACTAGCTGGATAATTAATATAAGTTGTGAGATAAGCAAGAGTACTTTATTCGTGTTCCAGAAAATACGCTTGCGTATAATTTCAAATTCTGCTTCCTCGTCAAACTGCCTGGCCTGCTCCGTATTTTTGATTTTATTGGTCAGAACGGTGGTTTCCTCAGCAGGCATCTGGGAGATGAGCCCATAAGCATAATCATGAATTCCGCCTTTTTCAGGGGGGAAATCAATTGCTACAAAAACTTTGTTCATATCCGTATCTCCCTTGAAAGACCGTGGCCAGCCTCTTTATACCGTATTCATGATAATATTAACCGTATCTTTGGCACACTTGTTCCAGGAAAAGAAAGCAGAATGTTCCTTGCCCTTGGTGGACAACTGGCGCCCGAGCTCTGGATCGGATGTAATCTCCACCAGACGTGATGCAGCTTCCTGCGGATGGAGTGGATCAAAATATAGTCCTGCGTCTCCGCATACTTCCGGAATGGATCCACGGGAAGAAACAATCACCGGACATCCCAGAGCCATTGCCTCCAGCGGTGGCAACCCAAACCCCTCGTACAATGAAGGGAAAATGAAACCGGCTGCACGCTCATACAATGCTTTTAACTCTTCATCAGAAACGTACCCTACCCAGTTAACCCCATCTGAATCGCTGACCTGATGATTGCTGAATACTTTGCTGTTTTTGGATCCTACAATAACAACACTCAGATTTTGGGCTTTTACTTCTGGTAATATCTCCAAAATTAATTTGAAATTTTTATATGGATTCATTGTGCTAACAGCCAGTACATACGGTGATTGGATACCATACTTTTCTAAAGTTCCTTGAGCAGCCTGCCTGTCATGAATATGATCTATACCCAGATGGGTAACAGAAACCTTCTGTGCAGCGATTTTACAGTGTTGGATCAGTTCTCCTTTGGAGAAATTGGATACCGTAATTACCTTTTTGGATATCCGTCCCAACCTAACCGTCAAAAACTGGTACCAAGAACGAAACGCAAACGAAAATGCTTTAGGATAACTGAAAACTGACGCATCATGAATGGTTACAACTTGATTTCGTTTAAATGCAGGTCCCGTATTGCAAAGGTTGATCAGCAACCCTCCCCTTGAGTAAAACGGAAGTTCAAGTTGCTCCCAAACATGTCCCTTTAATTTGCCAACTTCCTGATGGCGAATGTGCTTTAGTTCAAGCTGTGTAATCACATCGGCCGGAGACAATAGACGAAACTCGTACCTTGTTCCGTCCACTTCTCCAATGTCGATCAACTTGTCAATCTCTTTCACGAGTTCAATGGCATATCGCTGTACTCCCGTAACGGTCTGGGTCAGAAAACGTGCGTTAATGTATATTGTGATCATGTCATTCTCCATTTCTATTCGGAATTTTCAGATGTGAGGTCATGTGTGCCTCCTGTGAAGTAACACTCATATTCCGCGCCTCATAATATAGACTCACGAATTCTTCATTCATTCGATCAGCACTAAACTTATCCTTATATATGCCATGTCCCGCTTCTCCCATAGCAGTTAACGTTTTCTTATCCAACTTATTCAGAATGGCCAGCAGTTCCTCTGGCTGGTCAAGATCAAAAACGTAGCCGTTCACTCCATGGGAGACGACTTCCGGCAAAGATGACCGATCACTTGCAATTACCGCTTTGCGGTTCTTCATCGCCTCAAGCGCAACCAGAGGCAATCCTTCCCATCTGGATGGCATAATCACTGCATCGCATTGCTGATAGTAACGGTCAATTGAGGCATTATCCACCCAACCCAGTCGAACAACATTTTCAGGAAAATGCCAATTGTTTTTCTCAAGCACACTGTCACCAATGACATACAGGCGGATAAGATCTTGTAGTTCTGGATGTTTACCCAACACCTCGAGCAGAACGTCCAGTCCTTTTTGCCGGTCAAATCGCCCAACGAACAAAAGCTGAATAACCCCAGATGCTTCAGCATAGTTCCAATCTGGAAGTGCAGTCTTTTCAGATTGAGCATTCGTTTTTCTATCCCGTAGGCCACTGTATACAAACCTTGATTTGGCTGGAGACATACCTAGCCTAACGGACTTCTCCAGTTCATATTTGGAAATATTGACGATGAAATCGGTTTTAAGTTCAAGGATCTTCTCGATCATGAAATAAGCCTTTTTATTGATAGGTTTGGTATCCATGAGAAAAGACCAACCATGCGAGCAATACAATACACTTGCTTTGCGTGGAGTAACAAAAAACAAGCCCCTTGCGAGCATTCCCGCAAAAGAGCTGTGAACGTGAATAATATCGGGTTGAATCTGCTTAATGGCTTGATGGATCTGTCTCATTGCAGAAAAGAAGTTCTTAGGATGGCGCTTATACTTGTATCGTATAATGCGCTCTGGCTCCAAATCGAAATCTGAAGCTGAATTGTAATCGCTCATCAACAAATAAACATCGAACAAACGACTCTGATATGCAACGACCTCGTTTAAATAAGTTGCCACTCCCCCAACAACGTATTCTCCTATATGCAAAACCTTCATCTAATCTCACCCGCTTTATATGGTATATCGCCTGCTTCGCGTTGTTGATAAAGGGCCATACCGATGACGATCCAGATCGATATATTACCAGGGAACATCTCAAGTACGTTCGTTGTAAGACTCGATGCCGCTACACCGACGCCAAGAGCAATCGCCATTTGCGGTAAACCCATGATGTTTACTGAAGGCAGCCAATTCATTCGTTTTACAAGGCAGATCATAATCCACATAAATAAGGCAAACCAATACAATACGCCAAACCATCCTGTCTGTTCATAAAACGAAAAATATTGATTGTCTACGGCAAAGTTATTTGACTGTAAACCAATGATATGTGTTCTTCTACTTGCTGCACCTACAGAGCCAATCCCATTCCCTATTATTCCTGCCGTTGAGTAAGGTGACGTCAAATTTGCACCCCAGACCTGAAAACGGTCCATCAAGGAGCTCATTGACAAAAGATTGTAGCTATTCAGCATCTGGGTTCCGAGCATAGCGCCCGCTGGAAGAAGCAGAAACACACCGGCCAACAATAGCACGTTATGTTTATTGTATTTCCGAACACGAAGGAGAAACATAACAATCTGATAAACAATCCACAGAACCAAAGCAGACCGAATTGTGGATAAGAGCAAAAAACTGATCGTCAGCAACTGAATACTTAGACGAATTACTCTGTTCTTTTCCGCCAAACGAATTCTCTCAGCGATCAAACCTGATATCAGTAGAGCATACGCGTAGCCGTCAGGCGAATAAGTGATTGAGGACAGACGCGGCACACCTTCGAGATAGTGTTTTATGTTTACTCCATAGATAAAACCAAGTGAGATCAACTTATCTATACCAAGTGAATATTGGATCAACCAACCTGCAATCAACAAAAAGAAGATGATCAGATTCGTTCTGGCAAATACATAAATCCCTTTAACCTTGGCAATAAACATTCCCGCAAAAATCATTAGGATGGGTAAGAATGTTATTTTAAGCCCGTAGATTAACGTAACTATGCTTTTGCCCAAAAGCAGGTTAAGTGAACCAATTACAACTATGGATCCGAGCAAAAATAGAAAAGGAATAATGAATTTTTGCTCGTCACGATATACTTTGCTTAAGGCATACACAGCAATTAGTGCCATTCCGGCATCCTTTAGAGAACGGATAAAAATGTTGTCCACGTAAATGGAAATAAGCCCATAACATGAAAGGTAAACCACTAAAATATGCATTAGTACTTTGAACAAGGCATGATTGGATTCATCTTGGGTTCTTACGTATACCGGTGCGCCTCTATTCATGGAAATAATGTGCATGTTAGCCTCCATTACCTGATCAGCTTTTCGTAAATGTCCATATGCTCCTGAAGCAGGTAAGCTTCATTAAAGGTTTGGCTATACAAATGGCATTGCTCTTTTAGCTGCAATTTCTCGCGCTCACTCAAGCGATAGTAATGCATAATTGACTGTGTAATGGCTTCAGCACTATGAGCAGGAAAGGCAAACTCTTCAGTATCTAATAGAATTTCAGACATGCCTCCAACACGTGAAGCATACACAGGTGTACCTACCTGGTAAGCTTCTATGACAACTCTGCCAAAGGGCTCATCCCATGTTGACGGTACAATGATTAGATCCATGGCTGCCATCTGTCCTGCAATTTCCGTTTTCGCCACTTTTCCTTTAAATTCGATGCGATTATCTGAAGATGCTGAATGCTGCAAGGTAGAGAGCAGCGGTCCATCTCCAAAAATACATAGTTGACCAGCAATATTTGGATCCAGGGATTTAATCGCATCAATTAAATAGTGGACACCCTTCACTTCAGTTAACTGTCCAAAGTATCCAATTTTCAACGGACGGTCCCCGTTAACCACTTTTTGTTTATACAATTCTGTAACGGATAGAGCAGTCTCTACGATATTATGAACTACATGTTTGTTAGAGTCTTCGAAGAACCCCAGCGAAGTATGACTGCCCAGGATATGGTTGGAGATGCCGATGACCGAAGATATTGTCCGACTGAATCTCTTTGAAATCGTTCTGTACATTTTGGAGTATGCAGATAGGTTGATTGGATCAATCAGGGAAAAATCCCGTAGCGTATGCACCACAGGAATGCCCATTTCATATGCTGCCCTCCAGATCGCCAGACTAAGACCAGGGAGGTTCTGTGTATGAATTAGTTCTGGCTTTGTTTTAGCTAGATACTGCTTGATGTGCTGATACTGTCTTACATTAAAAACATCTTGAAGGCGCCACATGATTTTGCTCGGAACGGATACACTTCGGTTGGCGTCTCCAATCCAATATCGATTGTTGTAGGGCAAACGGACTACATGAATTCCATTCACATGGTCTAATCGAAGTTCTCGTTGACTATGTTCACCGACAGTCAAGACTTCGACTTCGTAATGACTACTCAGCGTCTGTGCAAGGATCTGCGTTGATATCTCTGCCCCGCCAATGACATGCGGAGGATACAAACTATGGGCAATCAATATTTTATGCACTCATCTCATCTCACTTTGATTAGCTTCATGGAGTTTCCTGCAATGTGGCACGAACATTCTCAATCGTTAACTTCAGTCCTGTTTCCAGTGATATTTCCGGCTCCCAGCCGAGCACGGTACGTGCCTTATCAATCACAGGACGGCGAACTTTGGGATCATCCTGAGGCAAAGGCTGGAACACCAGCTTACTGTCGGATTGGGCCAACTTTTTTACTAAATACGCCACTTCAAGGACAGTGTACTCCGTCGGATTGCCGATATTAATAATTTCTCCATTCGCCTCTTCGGTTTCCATCATTTTTTGCAGACCACGAATATTGTCATCCACATAGCAGAACGAACGGGTTTGAGAGCCATCCCCATAAACGGTGATGTCCTGTCCGGTCAGTGCCTGTGTCACAAAATTAGAGATGACACGGCCATCATCATTCCGCAAACCGGATGAATACGTATTAAAGATGCGCGCTACTTTAACGGGAACTCTGTGTTTCGTGTAGTATTCATAACAAAAAACTTCGCCCAAACGTTTGGCCTCATCGTAACAGGCTCTCGGTCCCCATGTGTTTACATTCCCGCGATAACTCTCAGGCTGTGGATGCACCTCAGGATCCCCATAAGCTTCACTTGTACTTGAAAATAGAAACTTCGCTCCCTTGGTTCGGGCCAGCTCAAGCATGTGATAGGTTCCCTGCGTGTTCACCCATATGGTACCGATTGAATCAGCTTGATAAAATTTGGGTGAAGCCGGCGACGCAAGATGGTACACCTCATCCACAGGCTGATCAATCAGAAAATCGAGTGAAGCCGCCAAAGTGACATCAGCTTCTTGAAAATGGAAAAGGTGGCTGTTCGCCACCTCTTCCAGGTTACTGGACACGCCTGTCGACAGATTATCAATTCCTGTAACCTGATGACCTTGATGAATTAAAGATTTGACCAGGTGGGATCCCAAAAAGCCGGCTGCCCCCGTCACTACAATATGTTTCAATACGTTCACGCTCCGTCCGTCAAAATGTATTGCTTTTAATCATTACCATGGCCGTTCTGAAGATAATTTTAATGTCTAACTGCAGCGAGACGTTGGAGATATAATGGAAATCATATTGCAGATTGTGATGGATGGGCTCTTTGCGAGCTTCACTCACCTGCCATAACCCGGTGATACCTGGTTTTACCAGAAAACGTCTGCGCTCCAGATCGGTGTAGCTTTCTTCTACAATTCGCTTCATTTCAGGTCTAGGACCCACAAAGCTCATATCACCCTTGATAATGTTAAGCAATTGTGGCAGCTCATCCAGACTCGTCTTGCGAAGCAAGCGACCCAGACGGGTGATTCTGGGATCATGACTTGTCGTTGGAGATAACCCATATTTCGGTGCGTCCGTACGCATCGTTCTAAATTTATAAATATTAAACTTGATTCCGTTTTTTCCGTAACGCTCCTGTTTAAAGATCACAGGCCCTTTCGAATCGAGTTTGATCATTACCGCAATGACAAGCATGATCGGAGATGTGAGCAGTAATAGGAAAGCAGCTACAAAGAAATCAATGAGTGGCTTCATAACGTCGGCGTACCCGCCAACACGTTGGGAGTACGGCTGTTCTAGCAGTTTCCCATGGCCTTCCTTGGCAATGGCCTCGCCGCCGCTTCCATAATATTCTGGTCCCGAGAGATTCACAGACCATCCCCTCCTGCAACAAGCACTTGGTTCAGTTTTTCCTTCATTAAGATCTCTTCGATCGCCATTAAGACAGGTGCACGCAGCTCTTTATTTTTCAACGCAAAATCTAGCGTAGTCAGGATATATCCTAGTTTCTCTCCCACGTCGAACCGGGAACCTTCGAAATCATACGCGCTGATGCCTTCATCGTGATTAAGCATTTGCAGAGCATCGGTAAGCTGAATTTCACCACCAGCTCCCACATTTTGCTCTTCCAGATACTCGAATACCTTAGGGGTCAAAATGTATCGGCCCATGATTGCGAGATTGGAAGGAGCAGAACCGAGTGGCGGTTTCTCTACCATACTATTTACTGATGTAAGTCTTCCATCGGTATGCAGTGGATCAATAATTCCATAGCGATAGGTTTCACTTGGACTTACCGTTTTCACACCAAGCACCGACTGGTTAACCTTCTCATATTGTTGAATCAACTGCTTCGTGCACGGTACTTCGGATACGACAATGTCATCGCCAAGCAACACGGCAAAGGGCTCATTGCCAATAAAATTCCGGGCACACCAAACTGCATGCCCCAGTCCCAGGGCTTCCTTCTGCCTTATGTAGTGAATATCAACGTTGGAGGATTTCCGGACTTCTTCCAGCAAACCCAGCTTGCCTTTCTCCAGCAGATTGTGCTCCAATTCAAACGCACTATCGAAATGATCCTCAATTGCACGCTTTCCTTTACCAGTTACGATAATAATATCTTCAATACCGGAAGCTACTGCTTCCTCCACAATGTATTGAATAGTCGGTTTGTCTACGATAGGGAGCATCTCTTTAGGCATTGCCTTTGTAGCGGGTAAAAATCGGGTCCCCAAACCTGCTGCGGGAATGATTGCTTTCCTCACTTTAGTCATAAATACCACCCTATCCTTCTTATTTTTATGGTTTAAAAGTATGAGTTGAACCACTTAAATCCATGAAACCTTGAAATAAATTGATGCAATTCTTACTTTCAATTTCATAAAGGGGCATTCAACCCAACCTCACGTCACACCCTTGACGATTAACGTCTAAGGTACACTACCCACAGTGTGACCGAGTGCCTACCTTGATAAAGGTATAGTAGACATGACCTGACAGTGCTATTTTGGATTTATAACGAATGCCACTTAAACGTTCTCGACGTAATCAGCATTCCGATTTTTCGGTACCTGTACATTGTTCAGAACTGCTCCGAGAATCCGAGCATTTACATGTTCGAGATGTGCCTTTGCCTTTTTGACCAAGTCTTTCTTCACCTTGCCTGCACTTACGACAAGAAGGACGCCATCGCACAATGAACTGATAATCAAAGCATCCGTCACTGCCAGAACTGGCGGAGTATCAAATAGAATGACATCGTATTCTTCCTTTAGACTCTCCAGCAGTGCTGTCATTTTACGGGAACCCAACATCTCGGAAGGGTTGGGCGGAATCGGACCAGAAGAGAGAACATGCAATCCTTCCACATCCGTTTCTCTCAATACTTCCGTCACTTTATATTGACTCGACAATACACTGGTCAGCCCTACATGGTTGGGCACATTAAACATGCGGTGCACGGCAGGTTTGCGCAGGTCCGTATCCATAAGCAGAACCTTTTTCCCTTCCTGTGCATAGGTCACGGCCAGATTTCCGATCGTTGTGGTTTTACCTTCACCCGACAAAGCTGAAGCGATCATGATCGTTTGAATCTGACTATCAATGGATGAAAATTGGATGTTGGTTCTCAGCTTACGATAAGCCTCAGATGAACTGGACTTGGGATTAGCCATTGTAACTAGGCTTCCTTTATCATTGGTTAACCGTGGCATACTGGCCGTCACCTACCTGTTTTTGTGATGTTGTCTGTTTGGAGCTGCGGACTTCTTCCTTTTTGATTTTGGAAATGACAGCGAGTGCTGGAATTCCAAGCTCTTTCTCCAATTCATCTTCGGTTTTCAACGTATCATCCAAGTATTCCAAGAGGAATACAAAACCTACTGCCAGCAGAAGTCCTACGAGAAAGCTGATCAGGATATTAACGGTTGGATTTACATTGATGGGTCTTGACGATTCCGTGGGTTTGGCTTCACTTAGAATGGTTACATTATCCACTTTCATAATTACGGGGATTTGGGACTCAAACACTTTAGCAACGGCGTTAACTGTTTTGGCCGCTTTTTCCGAAGACAAGCCAGTAGCGGTTAAACTCATAACCTGGGATTCATTCGCTGTAGTTACCGAGATGTTTTGTGCCAGTTGATTGCCGTTCATGCCTAGATCGGGGTATGTAGCAGCTACTTTGTCGAGGATTGCTGAAGATTTGATGATTTCCATATACGAGTTAATCACTTTAATGTTAGTTTGAATGGACCCAATATCCAGACTGGGAACACCCTCTGCGTTATATGCCTGATTGACGATCAATTTTGCGTTCGCTTCATAAATGGGGACGGTAAAAAAATAATTTTTGACACCTGCTCCAATGCAAGCAACTGCAACAAAGGCTACGATGATCCAAATTCGCTTGCGTAAAATTTGCATGTACTCTTTCAGTTCCACCTTGTATTCCTCCCATTCAATTCGGCGATTATGATGACATTCTATCGATCTGACTGCTTACCAGAACAACAACCTGCGTTTGAGAACCTTCGGTTTTTCTTGCTCTATGTCTATACTTTGGTTGTTCCATAACGACCAAGCATTATTTTTTAAGCGTGCAACCAGTTCTTTGCCAAACCTGCGGCCTAGCTGCTCATATGCAGCATTCATAGCAAAGGAACGAATATGAATGTCATGAGCGTCAGATGAAATGAAATGAAACGGGTTTTCTTTGCAAAAATGAAAACACCATTTCTGAACTTTTCGTCCGAAAAGTCCTATGATGGACTGGGCCGTGAGCTGAATCAGTGCGCCCTGATGAATGTATTCAACCAATAGTCCAGGATTATTCTGGATTGGGTGATTCCTTTCGGGATGAGCAATGATAGGTACGATACCGGCTACTTTAAGTTCATGAAGTATTCCGGTGAACTGCGAGGGAATATAGCCAAAGGGCAATTCCAGCAACATGTAACGACTCCCGGCAAGTGTGCAGCATTTGCCTGCGTGTAAGTCTCGAATCAGAGCTTCATGAACCCTGATCTCCTGTCCGGGGCGGATCTCCAAGCGAATGTTGCGTTTGCGAAGCTCTGCACGAAGCAGTCCCACTGCCTGATTGACCACAATCGGTTCATTATTGTAATGCCCGTTCAGGTGATGCGGAGTTGCAATGATCGAGGTAACTCCCGAGGCTGCCGCCTTCTGGGCCATGTCGATGGACTGTTCCATGTGAACCGGACCATCATCAAGACCTGATAAAATGTGGCAGTGTATTTCAACCATATCCAAACTTCCTCAATGTATGATCCCCCTCGCCCTTTTATTCATCGCGCAAAATGCTTTTGGTGTTAAAGAACTAATGCATAACGCTATGAAATATAGTAAAATGGCGTTAAGTACTTGCATGTTCAGAAAATGTTTAGAATTTGTCAGGCTTCATATGGTAAAATCGATGTAATGATAGGTTTTCTGCAGGTCCGGTTGTTCCGCTGCCTTTTCATAGGCAAATCGGGATACCGTAGGAAACTGCACGTCACGAAGCATCTGATTTAACTGTCCAGTTATATATAGTGTCTGCTCTTGCTGAATATGCAGGCTTGAATGATACAATGTAAGCTCGCCGAAGGGCTGTTTCCATTGCAAGCTTGCCTGAAGCCTTAAACATACTTGGCGATCTTCTACATCCAAACCGATCAACATCGTTGACGATACCGGTAAAACCAGGTCACTCAGGAAAGTAATCGCTTTTGTATCCATCCCAAGCAAGAGAACGGGACGTCGTTTGCGGTCTACTGTCTTACCCTGAAACTCCTGAATGTACATATGGACATTTAATTCTAGATCGGCCCATTCCTGAATCACTGAATTCATCGTTTCATTCCTTTAGAATGGATTAGCCTTCAAGTGTTGCCATTATTCCTTCTCACAGGTATATTGCATAGACAACTTGGAGACACTTAAATTATTCCAAATGATACATTTTGTAACTTCCATACGTCCAATTTACGATACAAATTGTATCATGTCAAGCAGTATTTGGACATGGTTCTTTTGATTTACGACAATATGAGATGTCCTTAGACAGACCTATTTCAGATATAGGTCTGTCCAAGCGTCATCTTTTTGCAGGAAAGCTGCCCTGATCAAAAAATAGCTCAGGATTGGTTTAATATATTTGACATGGCGTTCAGGGGGAAAAGCGTATGAACTACGGAAATCGCATTGCTGAATTAAGGGAACAGCGGGGACTTACTCAAGAAGAACTTGCGAGCTCCATTCATATTACCAGGGCCGCTCTCTCCCATTATGAGAAGAACCGACGCAAACCGGACTTTGAAGTATTAACCAGGCTTGCTGACATTTTTAATGTATCCATTGATTATCTCATAGGGCGTACGAAGCAGAGCGATGTGGTTATGGATGAGGATGTTCGAGAATTTGTGGACTCGCTTGAATTATCAGATAAGGAAGTGTTGGATCGCTTCGATCTGATGATCGATGGTAAACCCTTAACAGAAGAAGAGGCACGTCGTTTTATTGCTTTTGTCCGAATGGAACGCAGCATGGATTAACTCCAACAAAGGAAGACCCAGTCCCGAGTAGTCATCTTTTCGGTTCCTGGGTTTTTTTGCGTCTTAACTCCTTCCAATACATATTTGTGTATGATCCTGGTTATTAGTGCTCATTGTTGACGGAGGATATGAACTCGTTCCAACGCTCCGGGTCGATTCCGCATTGCAGTAAAACCTTCTTGATGTCCATCTCGGTTGCTTTCACTTGTTTACCTGTCGGCTTAAGTTCGCCCCTGTTTGGATTCTTCATATTCATTCCGCTAACCTCTCTTATCTATATATACTTTCTCTGCACTCCAAAACTAGCCTTATTATACTTGAGAAAGTTCCTCAATGTTGTCGTCTCATGGCGATAGCGTTTTTGGTACGGGTTCTAATTTTGTCGAAACACAAATAGGAGCTTTACAGCGCCTCATCGGCAGCCATAAAGCTCCTATTAATTCTTCATACAACCCATTCACGCAATCCTGTTAAAAGAGGGACTCAACCTCCCGCACGTGCAAGCTCACGCATATTGGCTTCAAATGCAGCCAGCAAAGCTTCCTCTCCCGTCAAGCCTGTCGCCTGAACACGTTCGATCTGCTCTGTCATCCGTTTGAAGTCTTTCGGAATAACCCGAACGAACTGGTTCACAGAATCCTGCCAGTTATCCAAAATACGCTCACCTGCAGCACTGCCTGTATAAGCCACATGACGTTGAATCATGCCGCGCAGGTCTGCACTTTCCGATACATCTTCAATCCGCTCCAAAAGAACCATTTCCAGGTTACAACGCTGCAGGAAAGTGCCTTCCGGATCATATACGTAAGCAATACCTCCGGACATCCCGGCTGCAAAGTTACGACCTGTATCGCCCAGAACGACGACACGTCCACCGGTCATATATTCACAACCGTGGTCACCCACACCCTCCACAACGACTTTTGCACCCGAATTCCGTACGGCAAACCGTTCACCTGCAATCCCGCGAATATAAGCTTCACCACTGGTCGCTCCATACAGAGCCGTGTTACCAATAATGATATTATCCTCGGCATTGAACGTTGCTTTCGGAGAAGGCATAACAATCAGTTTACCTCCTGATAATCCTTTACCAACGTAGTCATTGGAATCACCTTCAACGGTCAGGGTCATCCCTTTAGGTACAAAGGCCCCGAAGCTTTGTCCGGCAGAGCCGACAAACTTGAATTGAACGGTGTCTTCCGGTAGTCCAGCAAGACCATATTTCCGTGTAATCTCACTACCCAGAATCGTACCTACTGCCCGGTTAACGTTCGTAATCGGAAGAACAGCCTCAACCGGTTGGCCAGATTCGATCGCAGGTTGAGCCAACGTCAGCAATTGCTGCATGTCGAGCGTCTCTTCCAATTGATGATTCTGGTGCTGTGTACGATAACGTGCAGAACCTTCAGGCATCTCAGGTACATGCAGCAGCACAGACAGATCCACACCTTTTTTCTTCCAATGATCTACTGCCTGAACCGTTTCAAGACAGTCTGTACGTCCAACCATTTCCTGAATGGTACGGAAACCAAGCTCAGCCATAATTTCGCGTACATCTTCAGCGACAAAACGCATGAAGTTCACAACGTGAGCCGGATCACCCATGTAATTTTTGCGCAGCTCCGGATTTTGCGTTGCTACACCTACCGGACATGTATCCATCTGACAAACACGCATCATGATACATCCCAATGCCACGAGTGGTGCTGTGGAGAAACCATACTCCTCCGCTCCAAGTAAGGCAGCAATCGCAAGGTCACGACCATTCAACATTTTGCCATCTGTTTCCAGAACAACACGGTCACGCAGATTGTTCAGCATCAGCGTTTGATGTGTTTCGGCAAGACCAAGCTCCCAAGGCATACCCGCGTGACGGATCGAACCTTGTGGAGATGCACCCGTACCGCCGTCGTATCCACTTACGAGGATAATATCGGCACGACCTTTGGCTACACCTGCGGCTATGGTACCTACGCCGACTTCGGAAACCAGCTTCACGTTGATTTCCGCACGTGGATTCGCGTTTTTCAGATCATAGATCAACTCAGCCAAATCCTCGATAGAGTAAATGTCGTGATGCGGTGGCGGTGAGATCAGACCCACGCCAGGTGTTGAACCACGAACCTCAGCAACCCAAGGATATACTTTACGTCCTGGCAGCTGTCCACCTTCACCCGGTTTCGCACCTTGTGCCATTTTGATCTGGATCTCGTCAGCATTTACGAGATAGTTCGACGTAACACCGAAACGTCCGGATGCAACCTGTTTAATGGCACTGCGCCGTGAATCACCGTTGCTATCTTTAATGAAGCGAGCCGGATCCTCCCCGCCTTCACCTGTGTTTGATTTACCACCGACACGGTTCATAGCGATCGCCAAATCTTCGTGTGCTTCCTTACTGATGGAACCGAAGGACATCGCACCTGTTTTGAAGCGGCGCATAATACTTTCAACGGATTCCACTTCCTCCAGCGGAACTGCCGGCCCTGCCGGTTTCAGTTTCAGCATGGAACGAATCGTCAGCAACTGATCATTCTCACCCTGCACCAGTTTGGCATACTTTTTGTACAGGTTGTAATCGCCTGTGCGAACGGCGTGTTGTAACGTATGAATCGTTTGCGGGTTGAACAGATGTTCCTCCCCGTCATTACGCCACTGATATTCACCGCCTGAATCCAGCACTTTGTCATTGCCGTCTTTGTCCGTAAAGGCACGATTATGGTGAGTCAGCACCTCTGCTGCCACTTCTTCCAGACCAATACCACCGATCCGGGATGGCGTCCAAGTAAAGTAACGATCAACGAAATCAGACTTCAGGCCAACCGCTTCAAAAATTTGAGCGCCCCGATAGGACTGAATTGTCGAGATTCCCATTTTGGACAATATTTTAATAACGCCTTTGGTTGCGGCTTTAATGTAGTTTTTGACAGCTTTCTCATGCGAGATGCCGCGCAGCAGCCCTTGCTGAATCATGTCATCCAGTGTTTCGAATGCCAGATAAGGGTTCACAGCACTTACGCCGTAGCCCAGCAGCAATGCGTAGTGATGAATATCACGAGGCTCTGCCGATTCCAGCAAGATGCTGACTTTGGTTCTTGTACCCTGACGGATCAGGTGGTGATGCAAACCTGCCACTGCAAGCAGTGCAGGAATGGCCGCATTCTCCGCATCCACGCCGCGGTCAGACAAGATCAAAATGTTATGACCTTTGTCGATGACACGGTCCGCTGCTTCAAATAGCAGATCCATTGCTTTGCGCAGTCCTTCCGCACCTTCTTTGGCCGTGAAGAAAATCGGGATGGTCATCGAACGGAAGCCTGGACGGCGCACGTGACGAATTTTCGCGAAATCTTCATTGGACAATACCGGTGTATCCAGACGAATCTGGCGACAGCTCTCCGGTTCAGGATTGAGCAAGTTGCGCTCTGGACCAATCGTTGTAGCCGTAGACGTGACGATCTCTTCACGGATGGCATCAATCGGTGGATTGGTTACCTGTGCAAACATTTGTTTAAAGTAGTTATACAAACGCTGTGGACGATCCGACAGCACTGCCAGTGGGGCATCATAACCCATGGAGCCCGTAGCTTCCATGCCTGTGGATGCCATTGGCTCCAGCACTTTGCGCAGTTCCTCAAATGTATATCCATAGGCCAGCTGAAGCTGGGTTACGTTATCGTGTTTTGGATCTGGAAGTTCCGGCGCTTCCGGCAGTTCATTCAGATCCATCAAGTGCTCATCGAGCCACTCCTGATACGGATTCTCGGCTGCAATTAGAGCTTTTACTTCCTCATCCGAGATGATGCGTCCTTCTTTTGTATCCACGAGCAGCATGCGACCTGGACGCAGACGATCCTTATACAGAATTTCTTCCGGAGCAATATCAAGGACCCCGACTTCAGAGGACAAAATGATACGATCGTCTTTCGTTACATAATAACGTGCCGGACGCAGACCGTTACGGTCCAGTGTTGCACCAATCTGCAGACCATCCGTAAAGGCCATTGCTGCCGGCCCGTCCCACGGCTCCATCATCGTGCTGTGATATTCATAAAATGCTTTTTTGGCCGGATCCATTCCCTCATCCGTGCTCCACGGCTCAGGAACCATCATCATTGCCACGTGTGGCAAGGAACGTCCGCTCAAATACAAGAACTCCAGTGTGTTATCAAACATCGCCGTATCCGAACCGTCCGGGTTAATGATCGGCTTCACTTTGGAGATGTCGCTACCGAACACTTCGCTCTCAAACAGCGATTGACGTGCGTGCATCCAGTTCACGTTACCACGCATCGTATTGATCTCACCGTTGTGGATCATGAAGCGATACGGGTGGGCACGCTCCCAGCTCGGGAATGTATTGGTACTGAAACGGGAGTGTACTAATGCAATCGCCGATTCAACCAGGTCCTCTTGCAAATCCAGGTAGAACTGTCCAACCTGCTCGGTTGTCAGCATGCCTTTGTAGACAATTTTACGACAGGACAAGCTTGGCAGGTAGAACGAACCGCCTTCTTTCTCATCAGCCGAATATCGGATCGCCAGCTCAGCACGTCTGCGAATCACATACAGCTTCCGCTCGAACGCGAGCTCATCGTTGATATCCGCAGATCTGCCAATGAACACCTGACGCACATAAGGCTTCGCAGCCAGGGCGGAACGACCAAGCATCTCATCAAAGGTCGGCACATCACGGAAACCGAGGAATGTCTGTCCTTCTTCTTCAATGATTTTCTTCAGGCTCTCCTCGTGAGCATGACGAATCTCAGGATCCTGAGAAAGGAACAGCATTCCCACGCCATACGCTCCCTGCTCTGGCAGCGCAAAGCCGAGGCGCTCTGCTTCCTGTGCAAAGTAACGATGTGGAATCTGAATCAAAATACCGGCTCCGTCACCGGAATTCGGCTCACTGCCCTGTCCCCCGCGGTGCTCCATATTACTAAGCATGGTCAGTGCCTGGCTAACGATATCGTGTGAAGGTACTCCTTTGATGTTGGCAACAAAACCCATTCCGCATGCATCTTTTTCGAACTGTGGGTCATACAAACCCTGTTTAGGAGGTAATCCGATGTGTCTCATGGAACGCAACCTTTCTATAATGAAGTATTTCGGAAAGATCAAGAACATAGGCAACAAGCAACAATGAAACGGGAGGAGCGGGCCTATAGGTTGAGAACCCTGCTGAATAATCGGGGTGACCACAATCGGGTCATTGGATTTAGAGTACTTCTGCTGCTGGAGAAGAAGTCATTCTTTCGTAGTGCTTCCGGATGAGCCGGTAAAGGAGCACAATTATAATTACTCGCAGTCGCTGGCACGACCGCTGATATGGAGCGACGTTTTTTGATATAGTTCTATTATTTTAACACCGACCTAACATCAGCGCAATTTAAACTTTTTAATACCTCTGATAAGAAATGTTTTGCAGTACAGCTTTAGTGTAATGACGTTTAAATTCATCTCTTTTTCGAATAATTATACACATTTTAAGACAGAGTACAACTGATTTTATCTGCTGACAAAAGAAAAACATTCCATATGCAGCCTGCGTTTCTGCTTAATATCACCAAATTCCCATTCCGTTTTCGAGCAAAATGCAGCCCGAACATGCATTTGTATACAAAAAGAGCCTGTGGCCCATTTTGGGGTCACAAGCTCTTTGCACTTTTTGACTACTATGTTGCATAATTTTGATACTGGTTAACAAACTTTATTTTTCCAACCAAGCCATTACTCTGCATTACTTCAGACTTATGCTGTCACAACTTGACCCGATTCGGCCGAATCAGTCATTTCAGCTTCTTTTTTCGGACGACGGCCACTCCAGAGGAAATACGCCAGCGTCAACAGAACGGATACCCCTGCATAGATGGCCAGGATTCCAGCCTGATGCCACATCACATCGAAGTTGCCACTGGATACGACTGCTTTGAAGCCCATAATGCTATGCGTCATCGGTAACCATGGGCTAAATGCCTGAAGCCAGGACGGAATCAGTTCTACCGGGAAGGTTCCTGCACTTGCCGCAAGCTGGAATACCAGCAGCAGAATGACCACATAGCGTCCAGGCAGATCAAGCCAGGTAACAAGCGCCTGAACAATCAACATGAACGTCAGTCCCGTAATAATTGTGAACAGATAGAACAGTCCTACACTGTGCGTTTTCAGACCAAGACCATACAGCATAAAGCTCGCAACGATAACCGATTGGAAAATACTCATGGAACCAAATACGAGTGTACGGCTTACAAAACGGCTCCAGCCGGATGCGCCCGGTACGGATGTATCACGCATTTTCAAAATAATTGTCGAGATAAGGGATCCGACAAACAGTCCAATGGACAGGAAGAATGGCGTCAATCCTGTACCGTAATTGGACACGGATTCTGCTTCATTCTCAGCCGAGTTAATCGGTTCAGCAAACATGTTGACCACATCATCAGTCTTTTTCACTTCAGACGTTTTCTGAGCAGCATCATTCAGCTTGGTCGCCAGTTCACTTGAGCCGTCTTTAAGCTCAGTCAAACCATTCGCCAATTCGCCTGCACCATCACCAAGCTGTTTGGAACCGTCTGTTAGTGAACTCACACCACCGCTCAGCTTGCCAACTCCGGTTTGCAAGGCACTTGTGCCTGTGCCAAGTTGTTTGGCCCCGTTCACCAGCTGAGTGCCGCCGCTTGCAGCTTCACCCAACTTGCCGCTAAACTGCTTCAGGCCTTCTGAGAGCTTCGCTCCGCCTTCGCTAAGCTGATTGGCTCCAGCCAGCAGCTGCTGCTGTCCATCAACCAGCTGGTCGGCTCCAGCCAGCAGCTGCTTTTGTCCGCCGTGAAGCTCTGTCGCACCTGCTGCAAGCTGCTGGTTGCCCTCGTGAAGCTGATTGGCACCTTGCGCCAGCTTTTGCTCGCTCTCGTGCAGCTGCGCGCTGCCTTCTGCCACAGCCTCACTGGCTGCCAGCAGCTTCTGAACATCCTCACTTGCAGCCAGCTCCGGATTAGATGCAGCCAGCTGTTTCAAACCATCCGCCACACCTTGGGCACCATCCGCAACTTTACTGCTACCATCAACGGCAGACTGTAAGCCTGACGCCAGAGTTCCACTACCCTGCACTGCACTTTGCAGGCCTTCAGACAGCTTCGCACTGCCTTGTTCGGATGATAGAAGACCTGCCTGCAGCTTGCCTGTACCATCAAGTGATGATTGAAGACCTGCCTGCAGCTTGTCACTGCCATCCTTTAACTGGTCTGCTCCGCTTTGAAGCTGATCCGAGGCCGCAGCCTGCAGCTGCTGAAGGCCGGATACCAGACTGGTTGTTCCGCTTTCCAGCTTGGTAGCCCCGGTATGCAGAGCATCAACACCATCGCTCAATGGGGATAGCCCATCCTGAAGCTCCAGTGTTCCGGATGCCAGTTTGGCCAAATTGTCTTTCAGCTTGACGGCACCATCATCCAGTTTGCCTGCCCCCGTATTCAGTTCGCCCGCACCATCGCCGGCTTCCGCCAGTCCGTCAGATACTTCGGAGAACTTGTCGAGCAGCGTTTCGGCATAAGCCTCTGTCACCTTGGCAGATACTTTCGCCTTAAGATCCTTGATTGCCGTCTTGCCGATCTGTGCGCCTACGAAGCTGTAATTGCCGTTCGGTTCGTAGATCAGTTCAGCAGGCTGCGGTTGATCATCCAGCAGCGTGGTGGCCTGGGATGAGAAATTTTCAGGAATCGTAATTTGCATATAGTACTTGTCGTTCTGCATACCCTCTTTGGCTTGAGATGCATTAACGAATTCCCATTCAAAATCTTTATTTTTCTTCAGCTCATCCACCAGATCATCGCCCACCTGCAAGGATTTGCCTTCAAGCTCTGCTCCCTTGTCGAGGTTGACGACAGCCACCGGCATCTGGTCAACATGACCATATGGGTCCCAATAGGCAGCCAGATAAATGCCGCTATACAGGATCGGAATAAACATTACTGCAATGACGGGGATCAACACCTTCGGGTTTCTCACGGCCGATCCCACATCCTTGAAAAACACGGATAAAGATTTCATGTCTTTTTCTCCCCTAACTCTCTGCTTCATGAGCAGGAACTAACTTAATGTAAATATGTGAATAAATTCAGCAATTTGCTGAAATACGAACTGACTACTTTCCTCAAACGGTCAATTCAGAACAAAAAAACAAACCTGCCTCTCGGCAAGCCTCACTGCCTTCATGGAAAAAGACACTCCATATTCTCCCTATATTATAGTAGAGAAATTTGGAAACTACATGATGGCAGCAATTCCTTCCATTAAGAAAAGACGAAAGTAATTTTTGATTTCCTCTTTGCTGAGCGGTTCGTGCTGTTTATTCCAATCCGAGGTGAGTGCAATATACAGACGGATCATCATAAAGGCCACGACTTGCGGATCACAATCCCGAATCTCACCGCTGTCTCTGGCTTTCTCCAGCTCCTTGGACAAGAAATCGGAAATGACCTTCTCCACCTTGTCCAGACCCTCCTTGGCCTGAAGTGTTCCAAAATCCTTAAGTTCCTGGGATAGCTTCACCAATAAATCATGATCACGTCGGAATTCCAGCAATGAATCCAGCACACGAAACAGGTTATCAAAAAAGGCACTTTCCTGACGCACTTCACGATGGGCAATATTTTTCATTTCCTGGATGACTTCCACCAGAATCTGATCAAACAGCTGCTCCTTGTTCGTAAAAAAAGTGTAAATTGTCCCTTTGCCTACATTCGCTATCTTGGCTACCTGATCCATCGTGGTAGCTTTGTATCCAAACATGGCGAACGACTGAGCTGCTGCATGAATGACCTGCTGCCTCCGGTCAATCGGAGCCATCATATCCCCTCCTTCACTAATCTTCACTTACAAAATGACCAAAAATACAATTTGGTCACTTGGTCAAAACTTACATTATCACCTTCGTCAACAGATTGCAACCCTAACATTTCAAAATTGTGTTAATTTATTTTAACCGAAATGCAGTGGAAAGTGATTCATTCGTCGTCTATAGTGTATGATGGTTCCAATAATACGGATTAAACGAAGATGGACTGTCTCAGAACATCAACTTTCGTGTAAATATTTATGGAATGAACATGATTTTCCGTTTCGCTGTATATTCATGTATTGAAGGGTACGGCAGAACGGTGAACTTATCAAATTTAAACTTATGAATAAAGGTGAACTCATGCGAAAACCAAGAGTGCTCTTATTATCCGAAGGTTTCGGCACCGGTCACACCCAGGCCGCACATGCGCTGGCAAGCGGCATCAAAAAGGTCAGTCCACACGTCCATAGCCGCGTGATCGAACTTGGCAAATTCCTGAATCCGACGGTGGCTCCGCTTATTTTTTCCGCCTATCGAAAAACATTATCCGTCCAGCCCAAACTGGTCAGCATGCTGTATCGGACACAATATAATAAATCGTTAAACGGATTTACCAAACTCGCCTTGCATCGGATTTTCTATACTCAGACGGCGCAGGTCGTATCCCAGTTGAAGCCGGATGCCGTAATCTGCACCCATCCGTTTCCGAATGCGGTCATTTCAAGACTGAAACGGCAAGGGCTGAACATACCACTGTATACGGTCATTACGGATTACGATGTGCACGGTACATGGATCAATCCTGAAGTAAACCAGTATCTGGTCTCTACCCCACAGGTTAAGGCATTACTTGAGATTCGGGGAGTCGACCCCTCTCGAATTCAGGTTACGGGAATTCCCGTGCATCCTGATTTTTGGGAAGCAGGTGACAAAGTACGGCTGCGTCAGGAAATGGGGCTTCAGGATATGCCTACGGCACTGCTTATGGGCGGTGGATGGGGGCTTTCCTTTGATGAAGAACATATGAAACTATTAACCTCCTGGGCTGATCGGGTGCAGCTTGTATTCTGCCTTGGAAGCAACGAGAAGATGATCTCCAAGATGAAAGAGATGGCTTGCTTCCAGCATCCGAACATCCGAATTCTCGGTTACACAAGGGAAGTCAGCAAGCTGATGGACGTATCGGACGTCCTTATTACGAAACCGGGCGGCATGACTTGCACAGAGGCTCTGGCCAAAGGGCTGCCGATGTTGTTTATCCCACCGCTCCCCGGCCAGGAAGAAGAGAATTGCGAGTACTTTGTACAAGCCGGATACGGCCAGGTGATACATTCAGCAGACGTCATTACCACTAGGTTCAGAGAACTGTGTGACCGGACAAAAGCACCAAATGAAGCTGAAAGTCAGCTGAAAGTTGTACGCAAACCGTGGAACAGACCATCCTATGATCCGAAGTCTTGTGCACAGGCTGTTCACGAATTATTGTGTCCGGCTGCAGCCGACTTCCCCTCCACGCCCAAGGAACGCTTCAAGGCCGGAATTCCTGCCACGACGCTGTCAGGTACCAGAATTCCTTTTTAAAGCCTCTAAGGGCCCTTAGAGCTCTTCTAGGAGGGTGTTGAATGCGGATAGACATGTCTTATGATTAACATCAACTCATTTGAAACGAAATGGATACAGAAAAGGTTCCCTTCTCATTTTGGAAGGGAACCTTCTTCAATTTCCTTTAAAATAAACGTATGTTTTACCAGAAAAAAGGGTAATTTAAAGGAAAGAGATCCATTTAAATACCGAAATAAAACTCTGTTTCAGGTGTTTTCAAAGGTTCGTGTAATGTTAATACATTAACTACCCTGCCTGTTTGCAGAATTTTCAGATCAATTACTTGTAAAAAGTATGATGACCGATCGTTTTCACTTTTTTCTTCGAACGGGCAACCGTCAGATCATCGGCAAGCGTCAATGATAAGAAATAATACGTATCATCAGCGACTTCCTTCTGTCCATTCAGTGCAGCATTCACTGCCTTCACGCTGTCCTCATTGGGAACTACACGCTTCAGACGTCCGTTGGCTACCGGGCTGAATTGAGACTTCTGATAGATTACCTTATAAATAGTATCGGGAAAATTGGCTGACCGCAGCCGGTTTAAGACAACATTGGCAACTGCCACTTTGCCTTCGTACGGTTCACCTTCCGCCTCTGCCATGACAATTTTTTGCAGCAGAAGCAGCTCTTTATCGGACACACTGTATGACCAGGTTGCAAGTTTCGAGTCCTCCTGGTTCAAAAGCTCGGTCCGCGTAAAGTAAAGTTTTTGGGGGGGAGTTGTTACAGCAGCAGCCGCTTTGGCCTTCTCTATTTTGGCCAATTTCAGGGCAGCTTCTTTTTTGGCTTTGGCCGCCGCAGCAGCTCTGGCCTTATGCTTGGCCTTGGCTTCCTTCAATTCCTGTTCTTCCTGAGCAGCCGTAAGCCAGTCCTTGGCTGGCAATGAAGCCGTCCAGTTTGCCGTATGAATCGATGAATCAGCAGACAGACTTGTCCCGTCTGTCATCATACGCCTGTCCCCAGTTGAAGAAGATGATGCGCTATTTTGCACAGAAGCCGCCAGATCAGTCATCTGTTTACTATCACTTGCCTCGTTCCATTTCCCAGTTGCCTGGACTACATTAACCCCCACTATACATACAAGCAGCACAGATAACATCGGTGCTACCCAACGATTCTTGCTTATAATATCCATTCGTAAGATTCCTCCTGTCGCAACAATTCCCTTAACTAAGTAACCCAAAAAAAAGAATTTGAATAACGATGGCTAATATTACATAGGGATAAACGTAATGTCAATGTGATTTTATGTCATAAAAACGAGTTTCAGGAAAATGAAAACGTATCCACAACCTCATACATCGGCGATTGTCCCAGCCTGGTCACATAAAGTACAAAGTCCTCCACAATCCATGATTTAGCACCCAAGGAATGTTCCGGAAGCACCCCATAAATACCTTTATCTTCATTTCCTGGGGCTAAACCCAGAAATTTGCGTGCAATTGTAATGTGCGGAGAGTAAGGTCTCAGCTCTGCTTCATATCCAAGTGTCGATGTGGCCTCCAGAATCCGTTTGTGAAGAAGATTCAAAGACTCCAGCTCGCCGTCCACACCCCTCCACAACACCTTCGGAGCATCTTTCAGACCAAAAGTTCCCCAACCGGAAGTTTGCAGTTCAAACGGCTTAATTCCATTACTCGCCATGCGCAGCGCTTTCCGCAGATGCCCGATATCACTCACCAGTGTATCTCCCAGAAATTGCAGCGTGATATGGTAATCCCGATGGTCTGTCCATTTGCGAAAATCAAGTCCGTTCTTCACCATTCCTGCATCAAGTTGAAGGGATTCCTGAATAGCTGCCGGAAGACGTAACGCCGTAAATAATCTTTCCCGCCGTGATGGTAGATCCGTATATGAATAGTTATTCATCATCGTATACACCTCTCTAAAGTTCGTTCTATTATTTCACAATTATATGTATCGTTTCAAGTTGGGTAATTATAGATTGACATAAGTTTCGGCACTTGCACATGAGGCTGCACTCCTGCCTTTCTGCAACATTTTCTCAAATCTGCTACACTTATCACACAACTCAATCGAATTCAGGAGGTTACACACTATGGGTAAAATTGTATGTTTTCCATCTTTATCTGCGGAACAGCAGCAGCGCATTTTAGACGCCGCACCCGGCTACACGCTGACCGTCAGCAAAGCCAAGGAGATTGACCCTGCAGCGTTAACAGAAGCTGAAATCATTGTTGGCTGGTCTCCACTCGTCACAGAACATGCCTTGAAGAAGGACAGCCTCCTGAAGTGGGTACAGGTCTGGTCCGCAGGTGTGGATAACCTCCCCTTCTCGGATTTGGAACAAAAAAATATTCAGGTGACCAGTGCCAATGGCGTACATGCCATCCCGATCACTGAAATTATTGTAGGCATGATGTTATCGCACAGCCGCTGGCTGAGACAAGCCATGCTTCATCAACAGCAAGCCGAGTGGAAAAATCCCGGCAAACCACTGCCAGAACTGCACGGCAAAACGGCTGTCATTGTTGGTGTAGGAGAGATCGGCACCGAAGCTGCCCGTATTCTCAAGGCGTTTGGCATGAATGTCATCGGGGTTCGCCGGTCCGGCAAAGACGTTCCTAATGTCGATCACATGTACGATATGTCCGGACTGCATGAAGCTTTGGGCAAGGGTGATTATGTCATTAACATCTTGCCTCTCACAGACGAAACCCATCATTTGTATGATCAAACCGCATTCGAACATTTCAAGACAGGCTCCTGCTTCGTCAATGTAGGACGAGGTCCAAGTGTAGACACTGAAGCGCTGATTCGTGCACTGGATAGGGGTCAAGTCGCCTATGCTGCATTGGATGTTTTTGAAGAAGAACCCCTTCCTGCTGAGCATCCATTATGGCATAAGGACAATGTTTTAATTACCCCCCATATCGCGGGAAGTACGGAGCAATATACGGATCGGGCACTTGATATTTTTGTGGAAAATCTGGAAGCTTACCTGGCGGGCAAAACACTGCCGGTCAACCTGGTCGACTATAGTCATAAATACTAATTCGCCCTATATTTTCCATGCGTAATTGTACAAATGCCTTATCATTATTTCTAAAAATGGATATAAAAAAACCTCCACTCCCGGAAATCATTTCTTCCGAGTTGGAGGTTTTCTTCTACTATATAACTATGTGCATAACCAAACGTGACGTATAAACGTTCCTTTACGCACAGCGCAATACTGATTCACTTCCCACCCCGCGGCAAGCAAATGCTCTTCCACCCATTCCGTGGAGACAACTACAGCCCGTTTCGCCAGCCTGCGCAGACTTGTCAGCATGTCGCGCTGGTCTTCATCTGGAAGGACGGAACACAGATTGTAGGGCATATCCAAAATCGCTGCGTCGTAAGAACCGTCTAATTCATTCATGTCACCCAGCGTAAGACAAGCAGGATCATAACCAAAGTGCGACAAATTGATGCGTGCTCCCTGAATGGCCAGCGGATTCAGGTCGTTCCCTCTTGCCTCAATCCCCATGGAGAGTGCTTCAATGACTACCGTACCCATGCCGCAGCATGGATCAAGCAGCCGCTGGTTCAGGATGTTCGGTACAGCAATGTTAACGAGAGATCTGGCCAGCGCAACTCCGAAACCCGTGGAGTAGTTTTGCGGCTTTTGCTGATGACTGTGCCACGATCGATCCGCTTCTGTCCACTGACCGAAGATCCATTTTCTACCTGTTTGTATTAGTCCAAAGGTCACTTTTGGGCGCTTCATCTGCGCCTTGCCCTTGATGCACATTCCCACTTCTCTTTCCAGCTGACGGGAATGTTCATAATCAGGCATATGGTCTCCTTCTTTCAGACATACCACTTTGAACGTTTCTTCCGGAAGCAATTTAACCTTCGCTGCAGCCGGAAGCAAATCATTCACGCTATCCGCTTCCGATATCACATCAAGCCTTCCATGAATAAACGGGCTTCTGCCTGGTGGAATGCATATACTGGACCGGACATATGAGCGTAAATCCGAATTCATTTCCAGCCTGGATCCAAGCAGCGTATTGAGCTCAAGTGAGCATAATTCACGCTCGTTCTCATGACAGGCAAACGTATAGACGTAATCTTGGTTGATTGAACTCCTTGTGATGTCGGTCGAATTGATTTCAGTCAAAATTGCAGCCGTCCTTCATGTTTCTTCTATTATAAGAAGAAGGTTTATATTTTTAATTTTTCGATGGAAGTTAGCAGGTCATCCGACAATTCCTTCAATGATTGAATGCTGCCGCTAATCGTTTCCATGGAGCTTACCTGTTCTTCAGCCGAAGCCGAAACTTCCTCTACGCTTGCCGCAGATTGCTCCGATACTGCCGAGATCTGTTGGCTGAAATCATTCATGCGTCCACTTGCATCCTGCATGCCTTCCAACCCAGCTGTCATCATGCCAATCACGTGAACCATTTCCTCTACGGATTCATTAATATTTCGGAACAAATTCCCCGAAGTTCGCACATGTTCTTGCCCCAGTTCAGTCTCCCGGACACCTGTACGCAGTTCAGCAACAACTCCCTGGGAATCCTGCTGGATATCTTCCGTAATCACTGTAATTTCCTCCACTGAAGTCTGGACCGCTTCCGATAAATTCCGCACCTCGGCTGCGACTACGGCGAACCCACGACCACTCTCTCCAGCGCGGGCTGCCTCAATGGAAGCATTCAATGCCAGCAGGTTGGTCTGCCTTGCGATGTCACGAATCACCTGGACCAGCTTGGAAATATCCTCGTTTTTACGGTTTAGCCGCTCCATCCGATCCATCGAAGCCGAGACAGCCCCGGAGATTTGCTGCATTTGCTGCACCGATTGCTCCATCGCCTTCCGTCCATTCAATCCCTGCTCCAGCACACGTTCTGACATCGCACTAAGCTTGCTCCCTTGATTAGCATGCTGCTGTATGTGATCGTTCAATCCCTCAACCGTACGTGCTGATTCGACTGCCGTTACGGCTTGACTCTCTGCAGCCTTGGCTGACTCTTCCATCGTTATGGCAATCTGCTGACTTCCAATTTTGACTTCTTCCGAAGAAATGGCCAGCTCGTTACTCTGGCGATTCACCGCTTCGGCAACACGTCTGACATTCAACACCATGGAAGTCAGATTCCCTTTCATCGTGTTTACCGCTTTGGCCAAGAGCCCTACTTCATCTTCGTGCTTGGTATGTATATCCTGCACATTCAGTTGGCCTTCTGCAATCAGCTTCACTGCACTAATGACCCGAAGCAGCGGTTTCACGACCTGCGAACGGATAATCGGAATCGCGATCGCCGTGATCGCAATCATGATCAGCACCCCGACAATAATGATCATTCGGCCATTCTGCACAGACCTGATGGTTTGTGCTGCCGAGAGATCCGACTGATTCTGATTATACTCGACCAGATAATCCAGATCGACCTGCATAGCGTCAAAGGAATCATCCCCTTTTTCTGACACTTCCTTCGCTAGTTGGGATTGTCCTTGATCACTCAAATTGATTGCTTGGGTATTCAGCTTAAGGTAAGCTGCCCACTTCGTCTTGAATGCATCCCAGTGCTCCTGTTCGTCAGCCGCCTTTTCCTGCTGGTCGTATATTTTAATCGTCTGTGCCGTTTCGCGAATGTAATTGGTACGCTCTTCAGCGAGTTCAGCCTTGTCTCCATCCGGAGCATCAAAGTGCCGGTAACTCAATGACAAAATATGTTCGGTGGTATAGTTCAACCTATTGATTTGCTGAATCGAAGGCATCCAGTTCCCCGTAATCTCATTCGTACTCGCTTCCATGGAGTTCAACCGAGTAACAATGGTGACACTAAGGAGAATTAAACAGAGGATTAATAAATAGAACGCGATGCTGATACGCAGACCGATACTCCTGACCTTGAATCTGCTGAACATGTGATTTCCCCCTTATACCGGATTCGGCCAACCTCCGAATTTTCGGTTCTTTGGTCTTGGTTTTACCCTTCTTTTGGCATCTTGCAAAATACTCTTTTATCATATCTCTATGGGTAAACTGACGTAAAGTATTATAACATTATTTTGTTTAGGACATGCTTCGTTTCGTAAAATCTTGTGCCTCGTATACACGTTGAGGTCATAGGAATATATCAGAAAGCATCAGCGAGATAAAATGGAAAAGAGCTGCAGCATGCGGAGAATACCGATCTGCAACCCTTCAGACGTATTAGTTTATGGGGTTAACACTATGAAAACTAGCAAAACACCTCTTACTTCACCATGTTTTTACCAAACTCGGCAAGTAACCGATAAGACGCAAGTCTTCGCTCGTAATCAGGTCCGGCTGTAACTACCAGAAATTGCTTCGTCCCCAGTCGTTCGCTTACCTGCCCGAATTGTTCCCAGATCTGCGGCGCTGTTCCTGCAAAATGTTTACGCGCTTCGTCCTCACCCTCGCCCTTCTCAATGTTGATCTGACCACCCGTACCTGTAGTAGAGTTAAATTCCTTCTCGGCAGCGTGCAGAGCTGGTGCATCTTGTCCACTCTGTCTGCGCCGATCTGCCATTTCGCGGCTCCAGTCCCGAGCTTCCTCCTCTGTCTCTGCACACATTGCACTGACCGCAACCATCACTTGCGGTTCGTTCAACGTTTTACTGGGGGTAAACCCCTCCCGATAACGCTTCACCGCTTCGGTACCATCGGCGTCACTCATAAACTGACCAAATACATACCCCATGCCAAACCGTGCAGCAAACTCGGCACTCTTGACGTTGGTACCCAGCATCCACAGGGATACGGGAAGTTCAGGGATCGGACGTGCCGTTACGCGATGCTCCTCATAGCTGTACCGATCCTCGAGCAATTCAGTGAGTGCCGCGAGTGATTCAGGCATTTTGGACACATGCTGCAAATAATTTCCGCTTAGCGCCATGGTGGCATGCGGTCCACCTCCAGGCGCGCGTCCCAGTCCCAGCTCAATTCTGCCTGGGTACAGTGCAGCCAGCAGCCGAAACGACTCTGCAACCTTCAACGGACTGTAATGCGGCAGCAGCACCGCACCCGAACCCAGCTGAATGGTTGCTGTCCTCGCACCAATATGCGAGAGCAGAACTTCAGGCGATGCGGATGCAAGCTCCTCCATATCATGATGCTCGGACGTCCAGTACCGGGTATATCCCCAGGCTTCGGCATGTTGAGCCAAGGATACAGACTGCTGTAATGCCTCTTCCGCTGCAGCTCCATTCAACCTTGGCACAAGGTCGAGCACGCCCAGACTGAACGACTCACTTGAGCCTGTGCCGATGTTTGTATCCAAGCTTCTCACTCCTTATTCTAGTCCAGATCGTAGATGGAACCTACCTTCAGACCATACAATTCATTGTATATTTTCTCGGCAAACGCATCCGTCATGCCTGCAATATAATCAATCACCATGTGCTCCCATGTCCAGATTGGATGAGCCTTCGCCTGATCCTTCTCATAACGCTGCAGCCAGTCGGATGGAATGATGGACTTGGACGTTTCCGGGTCAAGGAATGCATCCCATAGACGCTTGATCATCCATTCACTGCGTTTTTGCAGTCGCTGCACGCGCAGATCACGAATCATGGTCACCCAGGCAAAGCTCTTGAGAACACTCACCGTGCGCAGCATATCAAGATCCTCTGCACCTTCCCGGACAAACGTCACCTTTTTCCAATCCCCATCGTCAATTACGCCCAGGCTGCCCACAAAGAGGCTTACCCAGTATGCCTTGACCTCGCGGCGGGTGCGGGAGTAATCATGCTCGCAGAACGGCATCTTCTCATTCCAAACGCGCAGGAACGAAGCGAGCACTTCTTCTACCTTTTGCCCAATCGCCTCTCTCGTCCATCCATTCCAGAACAGATCTTCGAGTGTAGTAATCTTATCCACAATCAGTCGATGAATGTGCGGGTCCTGCAGGAAATGCTCATGCACTTCAATCTTGCCTGCCTTAATGCCATCCTCCAGATCATGCGCGGAGTACGCAATATCGTCACAGAGGTCCATGAGCTGTGCTTCAAGCGTCTTCTTCCCGGCCGGCATATTCCAGCGATTACGAATCTCGTGGATATATTGCCACTCATGATGATACATGCCCTTCTTGCTCTCCGTACCTGGGTAGGGATATTTATTGATTCCAAGCAACACCGCATCGGACAGATTCAATCCATCGATGTCCTCCCGTTTCTCCAGGAACATGATGAGACGGAAGTTATGTGCGTTGCCTTCAAAATGCTCATATTTCCGCTTCAGCTCTGCACGAACCTCCGGCTCCTGCTGGGGTGATTTCGCTCCGCGGCTCTTCTTCATGATCTTCTTGACCTCGCTGTTGATCAAGTCATCCAATATGCCATCCAGTACTTCTTCCCCTTTATGTCCAAACGGCGGATGTCCGAAATCATGTGCGATTGCGGCACATTCCACCACTTCCGAATCAATAATAAGCCCCGGGCTGTCCGCATGACTCCAGTCCACTTGTGGGTATCGACGAAGCAAGCTTCTTGCCGCCTCTCGCGCAATCTGCGCAACCTCAAGGGAGTGGGTTAACCGGGTGCGATAATAGTCGCCTGTTCCGGCCCCAAACACCTGGGATTTGCCCTGCAACCGGCGGAAGGTCGGTGAATGAATCAGTCTGGAATAGTCCCGCTCATACGCTGCACGAGCTCCATCCAGTTTGGTAAGTTCAGGATATTGTCTATGTTCTCTCAAATCGTTCCATTGCATGTGATCACTCCTAGCCGACTGTCTCTATTTTGAGTGATTATACACAACATCCGTCGTTTCGAAAAGCAAAACCTGTCTGTGATTGTCATCTCTTCTCACATCAACTTGCGATGTACAGTCTTCTTCTTTTATTATACCCCGACAGACTATCATCCGTGCACCTAAATGAATATTGATATACTGAAAATATGAAAGCATTTAGAGAATGTAGAGATACATTCCCTTAACGCAAAAAGATAGAATAAAAGTGCTAATGAGCATTGGTGGCCGTGGCCGTTCCGGTTACGGATCGTTCTTCCGATCGCTGTTGTCTCCAGGTTTTCTGAATTTCCCTTGGCAAGGGAAAAACCGGAGACAAACGCAACCGCTCCGCTTCTTCAGAATCGATTCCGTCCCCTCCACTACTTCGCAGCTGACCGTTATGGATTTCGACAAAACAGGATATTCGTAGAATCTAAATTATTTCTAAATTGGCAAAAGACAAACCCATTCTCAATTCAAGTGCGGCCTTTCATGATCCTCTGTCTCCTATTTGTTTCTTTGGAGGGAGAGAAAATAAAAAACCGACAGGGACGGAATGCCCTGTCGGGTGCAGATGGTCAGCGCTGCGCTTGCTGGCCTATTATTTATGGAATGCTGATAGCGTGAAATTGCACGTTACTTAAAACTCAGCTCGGTGATGCGATTACACCATCACTTTGCAGATATCGTTTGTGAACTCTACCGGATCTTGGATTGGCAAGCCCTCAATCAGCAATGCCTGGTGGTACAGCAAGCTAGTGTACAGGCTCAATTTTTCCTTATCCTGCGCGTAAGCATCTTTCAGAGATTTGAAGACATCATGGTTGACGTTGATCTCCAGCACCTTATCTGCCTGTACATTCTCACTGTTCGGCATGGCTTTCAGAATTTTCTCCATCTCGATGGTCAGTTCACCTTCGGTGGACAAACATACCGGATGGCTTCTGAGGCGTTTGGAAGCTTTGACGGCTTTTACTTTGCCTGCCAGCTGTGCTTGCATTGCTTCAAACAACTCTTTGTTATCGTTGTCTTCTGCTTCGTTTTTCTCTTTGTCCTCGCTGTCTTCGATACCCAGGTCACCGCTGGAGATGGATTTGAATTCTTTCTCCTTGTAGTTCATGATCATTTTGATCGCGAATTCATCGATGTCCTCGGTGAAGTACAGCACTTCATATCCTTTATCAAGCACACCCTCAATCTGAGGCAGCTTCTCGATCCGCTCAATGGACTCACCGGATGCGTAGTAGATATACTTCTGATCTTCCGGCATTCTGGAGACGTATTCGTCCAGGCTGACCAGCTTCTTCTCTTTGGAAGAAGAGAACAGCAGCAGATCCTGCAGTGTATCCTTGTTTACACCATAGTCGCTGTATACGCCATATTTCAACTGACGTCCAAACGCTTGATAGAACTTCTCGTAGCTCTCGCGATCGTCCTTCAGCAGGCTTTGCAGTTGGCTCTTGATTTTGTTTTTGATATTTTTCGCGATCAGGCTCAGCTGACGGTCATGCTGCAGCATTTCACGGGAGATGTTCAGGGACAGGTCTTCCGAATCAACCATACCTTTGACAAATCCGAAGTAGTCCGGCAGCAGATCCCCGCATTTGTCCATGATCAGGACACCGTTGGAGTACAATTCCAAGCCTTTTTCGTACTCTTTGGTATAATAATCAAACGGCGTGCTCTCTGGAATAAACAGAATGGCATTGTATACCACAGCGCCGTCCGCGCTGATGTGCAGGTGTTTGAGCGGTTTGTCAAAACCGTACCGTTTTTCCATATAGAAGTTGTTGTAATCTTCTTCGGTCAGCTCGCTTTTGTTTTTGCGCCAGATCGGCACCATGCTGTTCACGGTTTGCTCTTCCTTGTACTCCTCGAACTCGTTCTCCGTACCTTCCTTCGGACGCTGACTTGTCACATCCATCTTGATCGGGTAACGAATGAAGTCGGAATATTTCTTGATGATGGATCTCAGGCGATACTCTTCCAAAAACTCATCGTACGAATCCTCTTCGGTGTTCTGTTTGATCGCCAGGACGATTTCCGTACCTACGGAATCTTTCTCAGCTGGAGTGATCGTGTATCCGTCCGCACCTTCGGACTCCCATTTCCAGGCTTCGTTGCTGCCCAGCGTCTTACTCGTTACAGTCAGCTTGTCCGCCACCATAAACGCGGAGTAGAAACCAACCCCGAATTGTCCGATGATGTTGTGGCCGTCTTTGGCCTCGTTTTCCTTTTTGAATGCCAGCGAGCCGCTCTTCGCGATAACCCCGAGATTGTTCTCCAGTTCTTCCTGGCTCATCCCGATTCCGGTATCAGTCAACGTGAGTGTACGGTTCTCTTTGTCGATGGTCAGCTTGATGTAGTAATCCTCTTTGTTGAAGACGAGTGTATCGTCGGTAAGGGCTTTGTAATATATTTTGTCAATGGCGTCACTGGAGTTGGAGATCAATTCTCTCAAAAAGATTTCTCTTTGAGTATAGATGGAGTTGATCATCATATCCAGCAAACGTTTGGATTCTGCCTGGAACTGTTTCTTGGCCATGAATGGGTGTTCTCCTTTCAATTTGGGATATAGAATGATTGGATTGAATATAGAAAGAAGCTGAACATTCACAAAACCGCTAAGTGGATAGAACTCTTTAATCTCTATGATCCTTTTCTTAACTCTTGTATAAGCTCAATTAAAAACATGACATTGTGCGGTGTGGCCGTTCCGGTTACGAATCGTTCTTCCAATCGCTGTTATCCCCAAATTTCCTTTATTCCCTTTTGAAAAGGGAGAAATTTGGGGATAAAGGCGACCGCTTCGCTTCTTCAGAATCGATTTCGTCCCCTCCACTACCTTCGCCGTTAATCATAGCCAATTTTAAGTTGAGATAAATACAAGTTCTGTTGATCAATTATGCTCTATATCAAAGTATTCCCTGTCCACATTGCGACCCCGCGTTCTTTCAATTAACTTCTAGATTCAAAAACACAATCATTCCATATGTAGTTGCTGTAGTATAAAGGATCATGTGTTAGCACTCAGGTGACCGGAGTGCTAAACCCTTTCTTTTATATAACATATGGCAAAATTGGGTGTCAATACGCCGGGCGTTATTTTAACAAAATGGTAGATTAACACTTCATTTATACACGCATATTTGATTTTAACGTAATCAATTAGACAATACAAAAAGCCAGCTCGAATCATCGTTCGAACAGGCTTTTCTCTGATTGGTATACCTAAATGGCCAGCCTGGTTAATAAGCTGGTTAAAAAGTAGGTCAATGAAAGGATGGAGCGCATTCCTTCATTCACTTCACCATCTTCGGATCAAGGGTATCACGCAAGCCATCCCCCAGTAGGTTGAAGCCGAGTACCGTCAGCATGATGGAAAGGCCGGGAAAGATAAGCGTCCACGGTGCTTTTTGCAAAAACTGACGGGAATCCGAGAGCATTTTGCCCCATTCCGGGTCAGGCGGTTGTGCACCCATGCCGAGGAATCCCAGTGCGGCCGCCTCAATAATGGCTGTCCCGATGCCCAGTGTTCCCTGAACAATCAGCGGGGTAAGGCTGTTCGGCAGGATATGGCGAAACAGAATACGCATATTATTTGCGCCCAGTGTGCGGGCAGATGTAATGAATTCCTCCTGTCTCAAGCTAAGTACACGCGAACGCACCAATCTCCCGTAGGTCGGAATGTTGACGATAGCTATGGCGAGTAATGCATTTTGCAGCGAGGGACCAAGGATTGCCACAATGGCAATCGCGAGCAGGATGCCCGGAAAGGCCAGCAGAATATCGAATAGACGCGAGATGAGCATGTCTGCCCATTTTCCATAAAACCCGGCAACCAGTCCAAGCAATGCTCCCGCAATAATGGAACCGATCACCGAGAAGAACCCCACCCACAAGGAGATACGCGCACCGTGAAGCACACGGGAAAATACGTCACGCCCCAGATCGTCGGTACCAAACCAATGCTCTGCCGAAGGAGCCTGAAGGCGATCTGTCAGCACTTGTTCCTTGTAATCATAAGGAGAAATGTATGGTGCAAGGAAGGCCAGCAGGATGAAAAACACAATAATGATCAGTCCGGCGAGCGCCAGCCGATTACGGCGAAACGTTCTCCAGGCTTCCCGCCATGGACCGGATGCACGTGCCGATACTGCTTCTATGGATTGTCCGGTGTTGGTTGATAATTTGGCCATGCGGCGTCTCCCTTCTTTAGCTATGAATGAAAGATAAGAAGAATGATTCCAATAACACTTCGGACTACGATTGCTGAAACATCTTCCGATCGCTGTTATCCCCAGATTTGTTGATCCACCTTTTTCAATGGTAAAAATCTGCTGATAAATGCGAACGCTCCGCTTCTACAGATTGGTTCTGCACTCTTCGTATCGTGTAATTTCTGATATCTATCTGATTTGAATATTCATTCATCAAAACAAATGATGGAGTTCCTACTTATAGCTAATTCGTGGATCAAACACAGCGTAAAGCAAGTCGACAATCAGGTTAATCAATACGAAAAAGAAGGCAACGATCAGAATGCCACTCTGTATGACCGGATAATCCCGCGAACTAATCGCTTCATATATATAGCGCCCCACACCAGGCCAAGCGAAGATTGTTTCGGTCAGTACCGCGCCGCCGAGCAAAGAGCCAGTTTGGATGCCAATAACAGTCAGGACCGGAATAAAGGCATTTTTGAGGGCATGTCCATATACAACAAAAAACGGACCGAGTCCCTTCGCCTTTGCGGTGCGGATATAATCCGAACTCATGACCTCAAGCATGCTGGAGCGAGTCATCCGGGCAATAACGGCCATCGGAATTGTTCCAAGCGCAACACTTGGCAGGATTAGATGTTTGGTTACAGTCCACAGCTGGTCCCAACGACCGGCAATCATCGTATCCAGCACATAGAGACCGGTGATGGCATCAACGGGATCACGTGCGTTCATTCTTCCAATGGACGGCAGCCAGTGCAACTTGTTGGCAAACAGCCATTGTTCCATCAGACCAAGCCAGAAGATCGGCATCGATACTCCAACCAAGGCAATAACCATACAGCAGTAATCGAACCAGGAGTTATGTTTCCATGCGCTGACGATCCCTGCATTAACACCAATAATGACGGCAAATAGCATACTCGCCATCGTCAGTTCAAGAGTGGCTGTCAGGTAAGGTACGATTTCCTGGGCAATAGGCACCTTGGTGCGGATGGATGTGCCCAAGTCACCTTGGAGCAAATCGCCAAGATAAGCGAAGTACTGCTGGAACCATGGTTTATCAAGTCCGAGCTGGTCCCGAAGGGCTTGCTTGGACTGTTCGGTTGCCTTTTGCCCAAGTATCGTCTCCGCCGGATCGCCCGGGATGGCATGAATGATGGAAAAGACGATCAGGGTCATGCCGAGCAGCACCGGCAGCAGCACGAGTATGCGTTTGACAATATAACTGTTCAATCCCTATTCACCTGCCTTTGACGTATCATGCAACATGCAATTATAAAAGCGCTGATAGACAAGAATGCTTTAGATTGTTATGACCAGATGTGGATTCTGCCAAGCATTGCGTGTTTACCAGCGCCTTGAAAGATGTAATGTAGAAAAATGATTATTTTACATCACACAAATCCGTTATTCAAAATAAGCATTTGCATAGGATTCGCTGCCCAGTGGGGAAGGCACAAAACCTTTCAGGTTTGCTTTGCCTGCCAGAATAGGTGTCGTGTGCACAAGTGGAATCCACGGTGCATCTTCCTTGATAATGACTTGAGCCTGTTTGTACAGCTCGGCGCGTTTGTCCTGATCCGTTTCTTTCTGCGCATCAGTCAGCAGCACATGCAGCTCTTCGTTTACATAGAAGCTGCGGTTGTTGCCCGGGATTGCGTCTTTATCCAGCAGCGTGTACAGGAAGTTATCCGGGTCGCCGTTGTCTCCGGTCCAGCCGAGCATGTAGATGTCGTCCTTCTCTCCGGCTTTTGCATCATCGAGATATGTCGCCCACTCCGGCGATTCGATGTTGACGGTCACTCCGATTTTCTCAAAATCAGCTTGAATCGCTTCGGCCACCTTCTTGCCGTCAGGCATGTAAGGACGGGACACCGGCATTGCATAGAACGTCACCGGGTCTGGCAATCCGTCAGGGAAGCCGGCTTCGGCCAATAATGCTTTTGCTTTTTCCAGATCATACGGATAATCCTCAATGGCATCGTTGTAACCCCACAGCGTTGGCGGCATAGGGTTTACCGCAGGCTGAGCCTGTCCGGCAAAGAACGCATCGATAATGCCCTGTTTATTCACCGCATGGTTGAGGGCTTGTCTTACTTTTACATCGTCAAAGGGTTTCTTCTTAAAGTTAAAGCCGATATACGCCACGTTGAACGGTGGACGCTCGATCTTCTGCAGCTCACTGTTGCCTTCGAGAATGGACAGATCATCCGGGTTCAAGTCCTCCATGACATCAATCTCGCCATTTTGCAGGGCATTGAAGCGTGCCGTGTTGTCCGGAATCGAACGAACAATGACTTTGTTCAGCTTCGGTAAGCCCTCTTTCCAATAATTCGGATTTTTCTCCAGGGTGATGGAGTCGTTCCGCTTCCACTCTACGAATACAAATGGGCCTGTGCCCACGGGCTCGCTTTTGAAATTCTCTTTTTTCTCCTGAATCGCTGTTGGGCTGGCAATACCGAATGGGGTCATCGCGATATTTTGCAGGAAAGGTGCCTGCGGCTGGTTCAGTGTGAACTCAACGGTTGTCTCGTCAATCGCCTTCACTTCCTTGATGACACGGCCATCCTCTGGCCCAAACATGGAATCGTAATAGTCGAAGGAATCCCCTTCAAATTTATACTCACTCGCCGGATCACTCCAACGGTTGAAGTTAAACACAACAGCATCGGCATTGAAATCTGTTCCATCATGGAACTTCACACCGGATTTCAGCTTAAACGTGTACTTCAGGCCATCCGCCGAAATCTCCCAGCTCTCTGCCAGACCAGGAACGACCTCCGTCTCGCCTTCCTTGTAATCCAGCAATGAGTCGAAGACCTGGTGCCCAATCTTCAGCGACTCCCCGTCTGTTACAATCGCAGGGTCCAATGCCACCGAATCCCCGCCGCGGCCCATAATCATCGTATCCTGAGCTGCAGTTTCTGTTGGGGGATCGGCACCTTCTGCCGGAGCAGGTGAATTGCCTGTTTCTTCATTGCTGGAGCAGCCGGACAACACCAAGACGGTGCTCAAAGCCAGAGTCACAAAACCGGACATCCATTTCTTTCTCATTCGCATACGTACAACACCCTTCCCTGTCTCATAATGTGTGTAATGCTGGCGTGAAAAAACTTCAATGATAGCCATTGGTTCGGTGCTTGCTTGTATCAATGAAAGGCTTTAGGTGCCTGTGATACCTGTATTTGTGATCGTATTAGGATAAGATGGATTACTATTCGTTTTTTACGGTTTTATGGACCCAGATAGAATTTTTGTGAATTCAAAAGACTTCCTTTTAGTGAAGGGGTAGTTCGTCTCAGTTGCGCAATATTTGAACTTAGGTCAATTAGCAACAGCATTCTACTATTTGGATGGAAGTGAAAATTGAGTTAGAAGACAAAAAATACAAGAGAATTGCATCACGATATGGTAGTAGATCATCGCTCGTTTTAGATACATATGGTTTGTTTGCTCATGAAGTTTGGCATTGACCATTGGAAGGGTTAGGCAGCATCTAACAATTGTTAAAAGCTAAATGGATGTAGAACGTCGTAGTTTCTCATGAAGGTAGTTGTATGAGCTGTGTGTATGAGTGTGTGTGTTCGAAGATGCAGGGATTAGACAACAGGGAGACATTACGATAACTTATCATGTTAAGGCTCTGTCATGGTGAGGAGATTTATGTAAATAAACAGTGGTTGAAAACAATTTCGTGTAACTTACTTTACATCACATTCATCAATTAGACAAGAGTTTTACGGACATAAGTCTTCAACTTTATTCACGCGTTAATTTTAGTTACATAAAATACAAAAAAGGAACACTATTCGACATGATAATGCCGATGTGTCCCCTCCTAATCCCGCTCTGGTAACTTCCAATATAGCTTTATTATGTCGATGTTAACTCACTTCTTAAACAAACCTCTGCGATACATGACCGTAATAAAACGGTAAAAATCATAACTCGCCCCATTGTCGATGCTGAACAGCGGATTTTTGGTGTCATACGCCAGAGCCGCATCCACGGCTGCTTTGGCCCACACCGGAACTTCCATCTGCTGACGTGCCTGAAGTTTGTCTACCTGAGCCTTCAGCGCATCAAACGCTGCTTTCTCTTCGGCTGTCATCGGTTCGCCCCCTTTCGGTGGTTCGGTCGGCTTCACAGGCTCGGATGGTTCAGGCGGCTTCGGCGTGGCTGCTGCATATCTGGCCCGCAGCTCCGCTGCCGATCCTTCGAACTCATTCATGTCCACGTTGCCGCTAATTCCATTCACTTTGCCCGAATCCGTATACTGCCAGAACGTCCAACGTTTCCAGGCAGGCTGATCATCCGGCACACGTGTACTGCTGTACCTCGCAACCCACAGATCATACGTGCCAAGTGAAGGTTCAAAATTGCTGGCAAATGAATTGCCCGTATATATGATTGGTTTTACACCCGTAAGACGCTGCAGTTCAGTTAAAAAGGCTTTGGCTACCGTGTTGATCTGGGCTTTGCTCAGATTGCCCGGGTTGTTCTCGTAGTCCATGACCGGTGGCAGCTGCAGGGCCTTCGCGCCTCCGATCTTATTTAGCGTACTCGCATAGTGCGCCGCTTCCGTCTTGGCCCCATCCGTGGACGTTGCACGGAAGAAGTGGTACGTTCCGACCAGCATGCCTGCCGCCAGTGCGCCGCTTACATTTTTCTGAAAATTCGGATCGGTATATGTCTGTCCCTCGGTTGCCTTGATGAACACAAACGTCATGCCGCTTGCCTTCACTTTGGCCCAGTCGATATTGCCCTGGTAGCGGGATACGTCAATGCCCTGCGTGTTGCCTGAGCTTCTGGTTTGCATGTTTCTCACACCCTTTATGCGGCGATTGCCGTTTATATATAGTTAATGCCAAGGATCCTGGGATTGCTTGTGTGCGTGTCCCTTGATGAGGGTAAAAGGTAAGTTCAGTTAAAGTTACATACCAACCACTTTTCGGAAAACATATCAAGTCGCTACGTGACCGTTCCAGATCCGGATCATTCTTCCGATCGCTGTTGTCTCCAAATTTTCTTGATTTATTTTCTTAAAGGTTTGAAATTCAGAGACAAAGGCGACCGCTACCGCTTCTTCAGAATCGATTCCGTCTCCTTCACTACTTGTAGCTAATGGGACATACTTTCCATTCATTAGTACCCTATCTGTTGCCACAAGGCGCATTGGAATGAATGATGAGTCCTTACTTCGTATCATCCCTAATCTGTTCATCCACATCCTTATGATCTGATGGTGCAGTAGATTCTCTGGAATGAGGAGTGTAGCTGCCGGGAATCCCCCCGTCCCCACCCTTGCCCTTGAGCACTTCAATGGCCTGCCGGATCGCAGGCGGAATCGGTGCTCCCAGTTTGCCCCCATTTTCAATAATGGATAACAGCTCATTTGCGATATAAAAAAAGGCGACCGCATCCCTGAACAAATGTCCGTCTCCCAGAACACCGTCCACCAGATGAGCCACCGATACCATTGCAAATATAAATACCTTTCGCGCGATGCCGAACATCCCGACATTGCTTTCGAGCTTGCCACTTGCCCCCGCCGCTGCGATACCCGTTAGGTAGTCCAGGATAACAAATACGAGCAGTACCCCAAGCACGCCTGACCAACCGCCGAAGAAGTAGGTAGCTGAGCTGCTTAGCAGGGCGATAAAAGACTTCCATATGGTGTCCCATTTTTCCATGGTTTCACCTCCTTTAATTTTGGTAAACATGCCCGGAAGGCATAAAAATAGCGCTCCGATTATCGGAACACTTGTTAAACGATATTTTCTCTTTGTTCTACTCTTGCAGTTTCAAGAGCCTCTGCTACCTTCGTCCGACTCGATTCAGGAACAGCATCAATAGTTATTACACCTTTTTGAATCAATGCAACGTAAACTGCCAACATAGTTCTCACTCCTCTCTAGAACGTAATTTCCCCATCTGATTAAAGGCCTGGCAATCTTATTCTTCATTTGTCGTTTCTTCTAGTGCTTGTTCCTCTGGGACATCCTCGGCAGGAGCTTCTTCCGTAGGTGCCGCTTCTTCAGGTGGCATCAAACTCAGCATCATAGCATGTAGCTCCATAAGGGCGATTTGATTGAGTGTACTTTCTTCGGCCAATTTTTCATTTCGTACGTTTGCTTCAAGAAGCTTTTGGGACAAGTCGGAAATTTGATCACTTAATGAAATGCCAGGCACTTGTGGTTCTTGTGTAATTGGATCGGGATAAGAGAACAATGGCTTCAATGTTTCAAGATCAACTCTTTCAATCACTCCGCCTTCGGCACGATCTAAGGAGTATTCCCCGTGTTCAAGTTGAATCATGCCTACACTTTCGGGTACTTTATCCGCCAATGCCTTATACAATTTGAAGTCTTGTTCTCTTGTCGTTTCGACGACAATTCCGGCGCTCTCTGGCGTAATAACAATGACGTTACTGGAATTCAAGTCGTAATAAACCTTCATACCGATTTTATTTTTCGGTTCTTTCGTTCATTTTTCCCACTACCTTTCTTTGGTTATTAGTTTGTTCTCTGTTGTATGTTGTCATTTGTTTGAATTATCCCCCCTCTTGAATGTCATGAAGAACGACTAAAAAAACACGATTTTACATGTACATAATTCTTGAGTTTTTAAATTTGTGCAACACGCTTGTCGATGTGGACGCGTTGTTATAATTGACGGCAGAAACAAGACTTATCGGCCCATCGACTTCAAAACCTGTTGGAGGTGTAGTATTTGGGTACCAACCCCAGTTGTATTGATTTGGTATCGAAACAACATCACCTGGGCTTAGCATTAACAAAGCAATACATATTTTAGATACTAAATCTATTTGAGCTGTCAACAAATGCATATACCTACTACTCGAATTCATGCCGTTTGCAACCTCTCCAATCCTCCATAACCTGCCAGATCTATCTCTAAGAGCAAAAATCATTTGAATGTCCAAAGTAGAGTTTCCGGTTCCAACCATTGGTATTTGACCATTAGCATAAGGGACAATACTTATGGATTTTGTTCCGGCTGGGAAATTTGCATAGGTCGCAATAACAGGTGTTTGCCCAGCGGAAACAGTTACGTAATTTGAACCATCCGCAGTTGGTGTGTTTAAATTTATGACACCTAATTCCGTTTGAATAGGCCCCTCTAACCTGTAATTGTCCAGCAAATAATTATCTATTAATGGCATTTAATCCCCCACCTTTTCCATAACGACAGTGACATACACGAGAGCGCCAGTTGCCGAAAATGAAAGTTGTCGCCCATTCTTAACCAACATTTTAGGTAATGGAAGAATTAGAGAATCTCCTGCTTTGATCTCCTTTTTATCTATCACGCTCCACGCATTCGTCATAGATAAAATAGACGAAGTACCACTTCCATTAGTGTTACAAATGATAATAGACTTTATCATTGAGTCAAAACCGTTTGCAGGCGTAGTTACTGCGGAAGTAGAAGCAATTAAATTTGATTTTAAATAAGGATATTCTGCCGCTTTGTAATCACGCTCGAATCCAGTTACGAAAATTGATGCACCAGCAACAGACCCCATTATAGTAATATTCTCAGCTTCTAACAATGGTATATCCAACTCGTCGAGTACCAATGAGTCAGACGCCTTTAACGTGTAATTATACGCAACGTATGCTCCGCCAATTATTACTCTAATCGTCATTGCCGTAGCTGCCGCATTGCATATAATTATCGACTTTACGACAGCGTACTTTCCGGTCGGAACAGTGTATACGTTTGTAGAGGAGGTAGGCATTGCCCCCTCAAGCAATGTTTTAACAATATTTTCCATTAAAGAATCTCACCCCAAACGTTTCGTTTATTTTGTTGCTTTAATTGATGAACAGCCTCGTTAATCGTTGTCTCAACCACGGATACTGCCGCCGCGTTCTGACATAAGATGTCGTTCATGTCCGTGAGTAACGCCTTTTCATTCTCAGCTACCGATCCGACGAATGGAGCGGCCGGAAACATGTCCAGCATAAAGTACGTTACGGTGTAAGTTGCTGATGGATCGTACAATGTTCCGGGAATATTCGCTCTCGATGTTCCGTAAGACTCTACGGCATTGTCACTGATTGTCCATTTGCGATCTTGAACTCCGTTCTTATATATCGCGAGAATACTTTTTGCTTTATTTTTGAGTAAAGAAGCAGGAACTTGAGTAAAGTTTATCTCTCTACGTCCGGCTAGGTTCGGGTTACTATTTGCAGGAACAGGAGCATACTCACCCAACACAATTCCCGTTCCTACTTCAACTTGGTTATTTCCTTCGATCAACGTCAATTGACCTTCTGATGTGATCGGTTCGACAGTTGGCGTTGCAAGCTGATAGAGGAGTTGATATGGCGTCCAGTTTGGTGCGTTGGTTGTCGGCACAACTCCGTCAACTCTGCCTGACCAATCCGAAATCCGTATCCATGCCTTACGATCTCCATCTGATCTGTTGTATAATTCCGAGCCACCAATAGTTGCATCAAACATACGCCAACCCATGAAATACGCCTTAATCTCGTCGGCTGTTGGTGTGTATAAATCCCCCCATCCGCTGTCTGTGTTGGAAACGGATATTGCAAAATTATTATTGAGTTTATCAATTGCCCATGCATCTCCAGCTGCTTCGTGGGACCCCCATATTAAAATTTTCCCATCGAATTTAACAGCAGCTGTAGCCGTCTCAGATGAATAGGCGTAATTAGCACCCTCTAGCTTAGGGTATATAGTTTTGAACCCTATGTGAGGGCTAAGCACCGGGTTAGGTAGAATTTTCGCCCCCTCGACGGTAACCATCTGCCATTTCATCAACTTGAAGAACTGGCCGTCCTTCTCGAACACCTCGTCAGCATTCGCACCAGTTAATGGATCAGCGAATAGATACGTATGCAATCCGAGCATAGCGTCTTCTTTAGGCTTAAATGGTTTGGCTGTCGTACCAAGTGTAAGCCTTGGATTTTTAAACTTGAATGTTCCTATTCCTGGAGTGCCTGTATCAGCGATATAATTCGATAAATACACGCGAACGATTTTTCTTTCTCCGGTATTAAAACTAACAGAAGTCGCTGCTGTATTATTTGCAATAATAGACCCGTCGGGTCCACCTGTAACTGATATCGTGGCGCCGTTTTGAGCGACACTTAACGTATAGTTAGTATTTGGAATTACAGGAACTTCATATGAAATGGCAGCTACATCTGCTGTCGCAGATGTTATAGTTACCTCATAAGAGGCATCGACTTTACAGTTACCTAATCGCGCCCACTCATATACTGGAGGCAGTAAATTCTCTCCGTATCGAATCGCATACGGATTTCGCACGGGTTGAATACTATCAACGTAGGGATACTTGGTTGCTACTTGTTCCGAAGTCATGTTGTCCAATGAATCGTATTCGGCTGCACTAATTTCGTACAAACGTACAGAGTCAAAAAATCCGGATTTACCAACGGAGCCTACCACTGCTAAATCAACATTTCCATCTGTTACGGCTGATATTTGTTTCTTTGCCCAAATTGTAACGAACTTATCTGAACTCTTCATTGCAGAAGAATAAGGGCCTCCAAAACTCCCTCCAAAGCCAATTTGTAATCCAGATTCTGCATCTATGTTCTTGGCGTCAGCGATCAAGACATAATAACGGCCTGATCTAAGTCCTGTTACAGATGTGTAAGCAAGTCCCGCGGATGCAGTTGAGGCCCCTTCCAGGTTAGTAATTTTAAGCCCATTGACACCGGAAGTCTTGTTAATAGAATCCAAAACAAGCGTTGTATAACTTCTAGACAAACCTGTTAAACTTTCCATTCCTCCGATACGCCCCAACAAGTTAACTAGCGTCCGGCCCTTCAATCCTTCCAACTTAAACGGCGAAGCACGTTCAGCATTAATAATCTGCAACCCTGGCTCCAACGTTACAGATCTCCGCTTTTCCGTATCAAGCCTCTCCTGGATTTTACCAACATATGCAGCGGTCTCTTCGGCCTTCTCCTCTACCTGCTCTGCAAAATCATCAACCTTCTCCCAGTTTTGATCCAGATACTTGTCCAGATCAAAATAGGTTGTCGATGGCGAGCTGCGGTCAATCTTATTTAGACCGAGATTGGGTGTTTTCGGTTCATTCATGTTAAGCTCCACCTCCTGAAAATTTATCCTGCCGGGTCTGTTCGATTTCATCCAACGTCATGTTCTCGACCTCGGCAATTGTCAAATACCGCAGGCGATATTCCACGGTCATATGTGCGGGTTTGATATCCTCAATCGCTGCCTTCAGATCGTCCAGATTGGGCGGCAATCCCCATGTATCTATGAAGCGAATTCGAATCAGATATTCCTCGGGTGAGACGGAAACTTCAATCCCACCACTTTCATACGCCTGTGCCACATTTTTAAGCATCGAACCTGAAACTTTGCCACTCCCTCGCATTTTGGAGATGATGACGGATCTCCGCTGGTCTTCCGGCTTGGCTGGATTCGTTGGAATTTGCAGATCCCGCTCATACCGCTCCAATGACCAGGTTGCAGACTCCGGATAGAATTGGTTCAATACACCTTCCAACCCCGCCGCAATCTTGTCCAGTTCTTCACCTTCGGTCTCCGTGAGTAACTGCATCTCCAGTACATTTTCATACAACGGGGGTAAAAGGGACATCAGCACCTCAGCTTTACTCATGTCACTTTCACCGTCCCGAGAACGGCTACTGCACCGGGTGCAATCTCCAGATTGGACATGCCACCATTCACCAACAGATCGCTATAATCGATCACAGGCGGGATATCCAGGATGACATTGGCAACTCGCGTCCAACGGACCAGCGGATCTGCAAATGCCAGCTCCTTCAGATAGGCAGTGACACCCTCTTCAATCAGCGTTTTTACCCCCTCATACGTTGAGCCTGAAGCAAGTGTGACTTGCACCTCCACATCAATCGGTACTTCTTCTGCCCCCACCACCGTGACCACAGGGCCAATTGGAGCCGCGCCTTCGCCCATCCCATCCCGTGTTGGATCGATATAATCCTGTACTGCGTGAATCACAGCCTCGGCGGGTGCATGCATCTCATTGTTTAACAGCGCCACTTTTACCGTGCCCGGACCGTCCCACAGCGGAAAAGCTTTTGCTTTACCAACCCCTGAGTTTTCCCGTGCCCATAGTTCATATTGATATTTATTGGCACTCGTTACCGGACGGGAGACTTTGTCCTGATATCGGTCATACAGAGCCTGATCTGTTTCCTCATCTTCACCTGGAACAAGCAACTGGGTCAGTTCCGCTGTTGTCAGTCCAACGATATAATCGATGGGCAGCAGCGCCCCTGTATATTCATTGCCTCCCGCTCCGGCAACCTCAGATTGCAGCACATATTGACCCGCTGCCAGTCGTTCGACAGCAAGATACACCCGATCCCCTGTGGAAAAACGACTCCCCAATGGAATCTCAACCGGTATGCCCCCGTTGTCCTTGAAGCTGCCGATCCAGCGTGCCTGGGTTGCCGCTTTCCGGGCAATGCCAGACCAGGCCACCGCTCGGTCCAAATACTCCCGGGAAGCTGTGTCCGCAAATTTTAGATTCGCGTTAATATCCAGCTCAATGTACATCTGAGCCATTTCCACAGCTGCAGGCGCAAGCGCATCATAGATAATACTGCCTTCACGTTTATCCACACCATCTGGCACCCTGTCCAGCATTCGGTCTAAAATGACTTCAAACGTCTGCTCTTCAACCATTCATGTTCACCTCCGTTTCTCCCCTGAAAGAACCAAAATCCGTTTCCACGGTAAAAGACACCCTTACCCCATCCGCCTCGTGAACAAAATCAAACTCCGTTACATCCGAAATGCGATCATCCGGAAGCAAAGCCTCCACAATCCAGCGCTCCAATTCGGATTCCACCATGGATCGTCCGGCCATTCCCTCCCAGGACCATTCCATGCCGTAATCCGATGAGTAGATCAGATGCTCATAACGACGAGTGGACAATGCCTTGTACACGGCTTGTTTCACCGCCTCTTTTCCATCCAGCTGCAGCCTTCCGATTCGCTGCCCAGAAGGCTGCAGCAGATAAGTCAGGCTTGGAACAACAGCCGATTCTTCCTGTTCTTCTGCACTCATTTGTGCGCCTTTTGGAATCATGTCTTCACCAACCGATCCAGCACAACAAAGCTGTCCCCACCTTGCGCCCGGAGCAGCAGGACGTGGTCACCGACAATCCAATTCTTCCTCGCTGCGGATTCCGGCATCACCAGAAAAGGCTCAGCCAAGGTCAACCGTTGTTCAACGGTAATCTCCAAGGGCTCTGTCCTCGTCACTGTTCCATACATGACCTGAACAGGGGCTTTGGCATCCACGGCGGCCACAGCCGCCTTTTTAATTACATCCAGCATCATGAATCGTTACACCACCTTCAAATCCAGCGACATCGTGTGCACGCCTCCCTGTACTTTGTGTGTACATTCGTCTACCAGAAAATATTGATTGATCTTCAGTTCCTCAATCTGAATATTGACATAACTGCCTGCCCTGACTTTGAAATCACCTAAGGCATCCACTTTCAATGATTGAGTCTCGCGGTTACGCAGCGTCATCAGGGTTTTCAGCATGGCATCGATCTGGCCTTCATTCAGGCCATCGTCCGCTTTTTGGTACAAAAAAAGCAGCCCCCATTGACGGATGCTGCCTGAGTCCTGATGGACGAACGTTTCTCTTTTTCCCGTATCCTTGTTGTCCCGATACAACTTGATCTTGTTATACGTCTGGTCGTCAATCGACCGGGTATAACTGTAATCCGTAAGCAGACTGTTATCCCCAATAACAAATCCGTAAGGCATCTCTTCCACATCCCGAAGCACAAGCTTGCCGAAGTCGTCGTAAAAGATATAGTTTTTGCCGCCATATATCAGCGTCCTATCTAGTGCCTCACAGATCATGTCGATAAGCTTCTTGTTATCAAATAACATTCGCGGAATGACATATTTCGGCTGAATCAGATCCCCGATCTTCAACTGAAAGTCAGTTGCAATTCGTTTGATCACATCCGCAGCGGTTGCGTTAACGAACTGGTAGGTCTGGTTCGCGGTCAGATAGCGGGTCTGGTCGTAGGCTTTGATTTTGACACTTTCGTCCTTCCCACTGTCCACCGAGAAGATATACCCGAAAAATATCCCCACTTCGTTACTGACATACTTTACGACGTATCCATTCTCATATGTGAACTTCGAATTCTGGAATAAGCTGCCCTTGATCAACGTGAATTCCAGAGAGGACGGCTTGCCAATGCGGGAGGTTTTATAGGTAATTTCCCCGGCAATCTCACTAATATCCCAGATGTTACCCAGCTTATCATCCAGCCATAATTGCTCCTTCAACTTTCTCTGCTTGCCATCCAAACTGATCTGCTGCTGCATGTTCCCTCTCCTTTCACGGAAGCTTGATCACCAGACCGATGGGAAGCTTCTTCAGCTGTGCATCCTTGATGCCGTTCAGTTTCTGCAGCTCCTTCCAGCGAGATCCATTTCCCAGATGGGCTTTGGCAACAGACCACAAGGAATCTCCGGCTTTGAGTGTGACGGTCTTGGCCTGGATTTTTTCATTGGGCCGGGAGGCTTTGGTTTTTGTTTTCGAAGCAGCAGTATCCTTATTGTCCTTGAGTGGCACTACTTTTTTGGCGGCATAGAAAATGAACTGCTTCAGCTTGATATCATACTGGATATCGCCTACCGTACCCGCTGACTCCTTCCAGTCGAAGCTCTCAATGGAAACAGCCATATTAATGGTGTACCTTGCACTGGAAAAGAAAAGCCTGACGGGTCTGCCTGTCTGCATCCAGCGAATTATCTTTTTCACATATTCATACGGATCAAGGTAATATTCCTTCTGTACTGCTGGATGACTTGCATCGTAATTCAGATGATACGGGCTGTAGTCTGCCGGAAAAATACCGCTGAAACTGACTTCACGCAGCTTGGGCGACTTGATCACGTTAATTTCTCCGAGTGCACTAACGCTAAACGTACTGCCATCCCCCGCATCCGAAAACTCAATGCTCTCTGGTGTCACCGGGAAATACATGTATTCGGAACGGTTGTTGAAGCTAAGCTGGATATAGTATTCCATTAACCGTACACCCCCTGAGCACTGGAAACAATCTGACTGTTCAGTCCATCGGTGATTTTGCTGATGATGCTGTCCACGTCGTGTCCGCTGTTGATATCCCCTGTGGTGACCTGAACGGTTGGTGTTAGACTGACGAATCGCTGAATAGCCTGCATCTCTGCAAGCTCACGCATCAGTTTCAGATCTTCACTGGTCACATCCACCGTGCCATCCACATCTCCGATTTTGTCCACCTGTCCGATATTGTTGATTTTGTTAATGCTGCTCATGTTGTTATTGGGGACCATAGCGGGAGCGGGTGTAGTGGGAATGGTTGGCATGGAAGGTGTTTTGGGTGTATAACCCTGACCAAATTTCCCAGGTAAATCTTCTGAACTACTGGAGAATTTATTTGTTGTTTTATCTACCAAGTCATGTCCTTTACCATACCCCTTATCAAATGCATCTTTATAATCCGCTGAGGCATCCGCCCTCCATAAATCTAAGACATCCTTTTGACTTTCAGGTGCAGTTGCTTCCAAATCATTCATCAAGCCTTGTATTTTATTACTAACGGAATGAATATTAGAGCTTGTGACGAGTTCAATGCCTCCCCAATCTGTACCAAAAATCTTATTTAGATAAGGTATCAGTTGGTTTATACCCTCAATGACCCAGTTAATCTGATCTTTGAATCCGGCTGCAAAGTCTTCGATACCCTTTGTGATATTGAATAGAATCTGTAATGCAATTAACCCCATGTCGACGAATAATTTTCGAATTGCATAAACCGGATCTCTGACTAAATTAACAAAAAATTCAGCCCATGACATAACGACGTTGAGAATAGATGCGAAAATCGATTTCACGTGTTCATACACCATATAAAAATAACCGACAATTGCCCCAACCATATCTCCAGCTGTAACTCCGCATAATTGAAGTATATAGATGAGCAATGCAATTGCAGCAATCACAAGTAAGACAGGCCAGTTAGCTACCAGCCAGGCTGCTGCGAGCGAATATACCTCCGCAATCACGATGGCAAGTGAAACAATCATGTTATAGAGGAGCACCATCGCTATAGCAGTCAAAATAGGGGCAATGATATCCCAGTTTTCTTGCACAACTGTAGCGAAATTGATAAACCCATCCACAATCAACGCTACCACCTGAGCTATAATTGCGAAGGCCCCACTAATCCATTCGATAAACCCACTGAACTGGCCTGAGCTTATTGCTTCATTCAACCGATCAAGTACCGGAGACAGCACTTCCAACGCTTTCGTACCGATTTCGGCCAATATACCATTGAACTGGTTCACGAGAGCAGTCCATTTCTGTAATGGAGAATCTAACATCGTATCAAAGGCCTGCTTGGTATAACCTTGCATTTCAAGAACCGTCTGCAAACCTTGTATGAAGCCGTCAAGATCTCTGGTTTGAATAAATTCGCCCAGTCCGGCACCATTTAAAGCACTTTCCGGAATGTTAAATTGATTCGACAGATCCGTGTTTTTCCCGTTCATGGCACTAACAATTGCTTTTGACGCATCTGATAGACTTTTACCATCCGGTGACAACATGCTCAAACGTTGAGTCAAATCATTGAGCTGATCTACCTGACCTGTGTTCTGTGCCAACGGCAAGAAACCTAAAGAAGATTTAAGCGAATCATTGATATCAAGGCCGCTTTTAGAGGCTTGATCTCGGAACTTATTATATATTCCTTCCCCGAGCACTGGATCCTCAGCAGCAACCATGTAACGGTACTTGAAGTCTTCTTCCTCAGCAGCCGCTTTCAACACGACAGTTCCAGCTGACTTTAACATTTGCAGCCATTTAGAGAGCTTGCTCAGATTATCTCCCAGAGCATCGCTCGTATCATCAGCGGCATCCTCCAGTTCTTCCATCAGATTAATGGTTACATTCAGCTGTTGATTTACTTGATTGAAGTGGTTAGTTATGTTGTTCTGGTTAAATTGATTCAGATTAATCCGGTTCATCTGGTTGAAATTGTTCAAAACTTCGGTTGTTCTTACTTGAACCAGATTCAAGTTGTTGATCAGATTATTCATGGATGGAGGATTGATTACATCGATCCTTGTTTCGGACATTCGTTTCTCCCTCCTTCCCCTGTTATTTTTTCCTCGCACGGTTCTTGGACCGCTCTTTCTTCTCTTCCTCCACCCGAATGGAGATCATGGCGAATATCGCCGCCCGCTCACGAGGGGAGAATGCCATCAGCTCATGCGGGAGAATGTTCAATTCATGGAGAGCGTAATAAGCCAAATTGGCTTCCGAATCGCCCTCTTTAATTAGTTTTTTACGTCATCCACCAGTTCGTTCATGTCCTGATTGAAGCCGTTCAGCTTCTGGACCTGTTCACCGAGTGCAGCAAATTCCCCCGGCAGCAGCATTTTCCGCAAAAGCGATTCCGCCCCCATCACGCCATATGAACGCTGGAGCTCTGCATTTTTCAAATCAGGATACACCACGCTGGCGCTCATCAGGCGAGCCATATAATCATTGGCATCAATATCAGGTGTATAGACACCGTTCTTGCCCTTGATTTTGCGAGTTGCTGCCTTGCGGCATTCCTGATTCTCGTCTTCGGTCATGCTGCGCAGTTTCCAGGCAACCGGTTCACCCTTCTCATCCTTGAAACGGGGAGATACGACAAACTCCTCTGTTGTATCCGCCGCTGCATTTTGCGCAAAAAACATGCTCAATCCACTCATTGTTCGTTCCTCCTCAATATTTGGCTCCCCGCCGCAAGAAGCGGCGAAGAGCATGTGTAATGTACTAATGTAATGCCCCTCTTCAAACGAAGAGAGATTGCAAACGAATTTGGACACGCCAAATAGCCCGTAACACAGGCAAGCTGAACAGGTTTGTTTTGCAGACCCGCTACTAAAGTTGAACTCGTTATAGATCTATGGCTAATATATTTGTCACTTCAAAAATTACTTCGGCAGATTAAACGATACAGGCATATCGACATCTTCAAAGGTAAAGCTCACTTCTTCCTCCAAAGCCTCGGCCTCGGTATCCAGGGATGCCATGATCACACTGTCGAGGTTGACGCCTTTGAGGGTCACCGTCTGTTTGCCAATAGTTGACGAAGGATCTTCATTGGTCACTTCGATGTCGAAATAGGTGTCCACACCATTTTGCATGTACTGAAGCATCAGCTCACGGAAACGGGATGTTGTATAAAAGATTGTCATGGAACCCGAGCCAGACCAACCGGTTGCTTTGTGCTGGACGCCGCGACGGCCCAGTGTTTTGACCTCTGCTTTTTGTTTCTCCACCGTTGCTTCCAGCGTCTTCACGTAGAACATCTCTTCTGTCTGTCCGTTAATCGTTGCATATGCGCGGCCTTCCTGGCCAGAAATCGTATCGCTTGCTTTCAAAAATGCCATCTTAAACCACCTTCACTTTCATGTATACTTTTTCAACGGAATCCACAGGCTGGACTTGAATCTCGATCACGATACTGTCCGTTTCATTTCCCGGAGTCACAGTGATATCTGTGTTGGAGTCAAAATTTTGAATGGCCCCGATATCCTGAAGCTGCTTCAGGTAGGTAACACATTGGGAGCGGAACAGGCTGCGCCCATCTTCGTTGTTGTTCACTTTGCCGATGTAATAGGACTCAAAGATTCGTTTCATGTCGTTGGCAATGCCATCAAGTACACGGACAACACGGTTTTTGGCAAAATGACGTGCTTTATCTGGTGTCACGGAACGGAACGTGTTCACATCCTGCTCTACAACTGCCCGGTTACTGCTTGCTGTAAAGACAAACTCACCATTACTCAGTGCAGCTTCTGTCTCGCTGTGTGTCAATCGACCATTTACATCTACAGCATCGTCATAGGCACGGAAGGTCAGGGATTCGTTCAGATTGGCCCCGGCTGTTGCTCCGGCTGTCCAAGCTACCGTTTGTTTTGGGGAGAGAACGGTACCGTCTGCGAGCACCACGCCGTTTTTGACGCTAATCACTCCTTCGTGATCCGCAGCCGGGTAATCTGCCAGTACCAGTTGTACCTTCTTGCCCTCCGTGTCGCGCAAACGCTTGATGTATGCAGTATATACAGAATTGAGGGTAGCATCGTCAGAAATCAGTCCCACAGTGTTGAAATCCAGTACTTCCAGCTTGGACAGGAATTCTGCATGCTCCTGGTTCGTTGCAGAGCCATCCAATCCACCTGTTAGTGGAAGTGAAGCTGTTGTTGTAAGGGCACCTTCGCCAGTAAATGTAACGTATGCATTTGATTCCAACTCTTCGATGGTCGAGACGGTTTGTTTATCCACTTCTTTCGTTGAAAGCAGCGTTGTGACATCGAACTGGTCCGGCTGATTAATATTGGCTGAGACCACAACCGCCAGATCATTACCTCGCAAACCGCCGTGTTGGGCTGTGACTGTTAGTTCTCCCAGCGTGGCCTTGGCCTGTGTCCCTGCGTTCAAACGATATAGGAACAATGTTTGTGCCCGCTTCAATGCCTCTCGAATCAACAGCAGTTGAGGTGCTGGCCAATCATAGCCCAATTTGGCTTGTACATCTTCACCTGCCTGTAGGGTCAGGATTGTACCTGCTTTTCCCCATGACAACGGAAGTGCCAAAGCCACTATTCCTCGCTCTCCTACCGTCCCCGGCAACGAACCCTCTGATGCAAAATTCATATATACGCCAGGGCGTACCTTATTTTGAGTTGTCCATGTTCCTCCAGCCATTATTGTGCCTCCTCATTCATAAATTGTTGGATGTGTTGCTGCGCTTCTTCTACTGTGTATGTCACATTCTCCCGCAGTACAGCTACCAGAATGTCTTTCTCTATCCGGCTCAACTGCCGGGATTCAGCGAACTGTGCTTTGCTGTATTTCTGGTTAGTTGTCTGGTTGCTTTCCGGAGTATTAATTCCCGGCTCTTTCTTCGTAAACATTGCTAGTACGCCTCCCATTCCTTTCATGGTTATCCCCCATTTGGTTGTTATTCGTTAGCCGCTTTAAGTGCGGTGGGTCGCTGTTCCAGTTGTTGCATGGTCGTAGCAGACTCTGACACTTTGGTCGTTCGCATGGTGTAGTACACCAGCAATCGCGGATTGTTGTTCTCCGTCTCCCATCGTAGCTCTGTTGCACGATACGGTGTGCCCTCTACGTCGATTGTTTCGAGCGCTTCAAAGAGTTCGTCAGGCAGGGTTGCCGGGATATTGTCTGTCTCGAGCCAGCGGATTTCATATGCATGGGATTGCACAAAGCGATCGCTACGTTCTCGAGTGAGTTGAGTGGATAGCAAGCGGTAGGTGATACCTTTGGAATCTGGGTCGGGGCTTGTTGGGCTAGTTGCTAGATTGATCGGGATGTTTGGGAAGTATTGCGTGAGTGTGTGAGTGATTGCTGTGGTTAGTTGGTTTGTGGTCATGGTTCACCTCCTTTTTATCTGGTGAAGATTGAAACTATTTCATGTCTCAAATTATTTGTTTTTTGGAAATAGCACTCAATCCTAAAAATATATAAATATCTGTTCAGGACTGTTGTATAAAAGACATAATCAGTGTCCCAAATTTCATTAATACACAATAACTAATTACGAGGACATGAGATTATGTGTTATATATTTGGAAGCGAGTTAAACTATATTTCTTCTCTAGTTCACCCCACCGCTGCCAGAGCTTCAGCCACTTTATCACGGCTTTGTAATGGTACAGACTCCAACTTGATCAAGCCTTTATGAATCATCATTACGTATACAGCTAACATATTGTCACCTCCTTTCAACCGACAAGGTTCAAAAACCGATAGGAAGTGCTTTAAGCATTATCACGTGTAATTCCATCAAAGCCATTTGATTTGCATTGTTTTCTTCGGCTAGTCTAGACAATCTCGTTTCTAAACCCTCTACGGCAATATAGTCGTAGTAAAGCTTGTCCGATTCTGGGTAAAACATCAGAACTGGCTCCATATTGGGAATCGCTTCGGGATTTGGTATTGCTGATTTGCTTTCTTTATAATCACCCGTTATGGTGTCGTTAACTCCGTGTTATACACCAACGACTTGACCTGCTTTTTCATAAACTATTCTCAAGGGTGTCCATCCTTAACCGTAAATGTAGTTATAATTGGACTCGAAATTAAAATTGGTTGTTGGGGTATTCCCCGTAGCCCGACCAACTATTTTCACAATACCCTCCATATCAAAGTTTTCTGGGGCATTTGCTACTGTGAAGGGATAGGAAGCACTAAACGTATGGATCGTTCGATCGATACTGCTAATCAAATACTGGGAGTTTATATATGTCCTTGACTGATTACCATAACCAAAGAAACTCATAAAGTTCCATATAGTTCCTTTTTCGTCAACGGCGACATACGTAAATGTGGTCGTCCCGTTATATTGCGCCCAAAACGATACGGGTGGTGTTGACGATTGGATATTGGGGAATAAGAACAGTTGCTTTGCTCCTGCTGGTTTTTCAACGACTGTAAACTCAAACGCCCGACCAGAATCAACGGGTTTATCTCTATGGGATGTATATTGAGAAAGAACCATACCCGAATTGCTAGGGTCTAACGTACCAACAACACCCCCAATTGTGGAGACACCACGCCGTATGTTTTCTGGAATTAAGGTGGGTGTAGGTGTGGTCACCCATGACTCACCGCTGTAGTATCCATTTGGTGGTCTTAAGAACACCCTATCACCAACCCATAATGTTGAATCTATGGCAGGCATGTGATGATTTTCTGCTGAACGGTTAGGCATCGTTCCTATTCTGCTGTTGCCAGCCACATTACTAAACGTCGCACTTGTCAACACTTGTGCTTCTGTTGCATTGCCCGTAGACCGGACTACAGTAGTTAGCTTTGAGACAAGCTGTGCCCATGACTCTGATGTGGAAGCCGTTACACCAATGGAGTTGAGAGCGGCCACCACATTATTTTTTTGCTCAACTCCAAGCAGCTTTGCTGCTGTTGCCTCATCGAATGCTAACTTAACCGCGCTCGGCGTAGCCGCTTTGTCCTTCACAGTACTATTGATCGCATCAGACAACTGCACCTTCCCCTTCTGCGTCAAAGACGCATCAGGAATATCCATCTTGCTCACCGCTTCACGAAGCGTATCCAAATCTTCTTGTGTCGCGACACCTGCATCAATCTTTTCAAAAATCCCATTAATACTCTCCCGGGTTACGTTCTCGTTGCCCAAGGGAAGAGGCAATTTCAGTCGATCCGTTTCTTGTGGCATTACGCCCACACCTCCAGTTCATTCCACGTCAGGGACGCGGCATCTAGTTCATCCCAGGTCATCTGTTTATTGTCAAGATCGTCCCAGATCAGATAGCGATACTCATATTCCACAGCCATGTGGGCCGGTTTTAGTTCATCAATCGCACGTTTGAGATCATCAATATTGGGCGGAATGCCCAACGTATCCACAAAGCTTACCGTAAAACTCCACGCCTCCGGTTGAAACGTCACGTCCACCTTGCCTCCGGCATATGCCTCAGCCACGTTCGCAACCAGCCTGCCAGAAAATGTCCCAGCACCGCGCAGCTTTGACTCCACCACGGCACGTCGCTGGTCCACGGGTTTGAGTCGATCAGTCTCAAGGCCAAGCTCCTGCTCCCAAAAGTCCAATCCCCACGTCGCTGTACGGACAAAAAACTGATCCAATGTCTCATCCAACGCCTGATACAGCAGATCCATCTCGGTCCCTTTGGACTGCATATCCGCCTGCATAACGCGCGAAGTCTCATAATAGCTCGGCAAATACGAGAACAGCTCTTTCCCCTTCGGGCTTGTGAGTGTAGAAGCCACAACCTCCGGCAGACTACTCATGGACATCCACCGTCCCCAGTACCGCCACCTGACTCGCGGTCATCTCGATATTCTGGTCGCTCACACCATTTACGGTAAGCTCCGAATAGTCGATGATCGGCGGAATGTCCAGCAAAATTGCTGCAATACGGGTGTATCGCACGAGCGGATCGGCAAAAGCAAGCTGCTTCAAATACGCGGTCACCCCGCGTTCGATCAATGACCGCACATCCGCCAGTGTCGCATCACTCGCCAGCGTCAGCTTCACCTCAATGTTCATGGGCACTTCCTCTGCTGGCATGACCGACACCACCGGACCTGCAGGGGCAACGCCTTCACCTTGACCATCCTGCGTCGGGTCCACGTACTTCTGCACGGCCGCCACCAGATCGCTGCCCGCAGCACGTTTGTCCGTATCCAGCAGATACAATCCCACTGTGCCCGGCCCCTTCCACAACGGAATTACACGTGTCGCGCCTACGCCTGGTACTTCACTGGCCCATTGCACATACTGTGCCTTGTTGCCGCTTGTCCCCTGGTTGCGGACTTTGGCATAAAAGCGTTCCAGCAGCGCCGTATCCGCCTCGATGTCCGCACCGCCTTTGATAACGTCCGTGTTCACCACAGACGTCACGCCACTTACCGGTGTGGACAGTACGGTCACAGTGGCAGCCGGCACATTACTTTCTTTTCCGGCAACGAGCGCCCGCACACCAACTACTCCGAATCCATCTTCTCCAAGCTCTACATTCCCAACGGTCTCGTATTCGAGCGAAGCTTCACCAGATACTTCATCCGCGAGCGTCGCCACTACAGTACCCGCTGGCACCACTTTCCCCGGAGTACCCGTGAACCTAACCGTACCTTGTGCCGCCACCGCGGCCCGCCGGGTAATACCATGCTCTCCCGCCCGCAGATCCAGCTCTTCCGAACGAAAATTCGGGTCACTGCTCGCAGCCGTACTGGCAAACCCTCGCCGAAGCAGCTCCTGCGCCCACAGCGCCGCCTCAGACAGCATAAACGCAACCGGAGCCTCCGCATCCCACAGAAACGATCCCTCCGACTTATCCAGATCCGCGGGCAGACGATCCAGCATGCGCTGCATAATCTGTTCCTCCGTCTGGTCCTCCAAATAACGCGGAATCTCAGCCATCCCGTCAGATCACCTCACTTTCCAAAATAAACATCTCTTCCTGTACACTCGCCACCCGACACGAGAACATGCACTGCTCTAGGTTCCAATCGAACGTGAACTGGTCTACCGAATCCGTGCGTGGATCAGCCAGCAGCGTTTCCGTCACCATTCGGGTAATCTCACTTTCCATCACACCCCGGCTGTCCCCCTGACCCACCAGCTCTTCCAGCTCCGAGCCATAGTTTCGAGAATAGATCACATGTCTGTACCGCGGCGTCTTCACCGCCTTGATGCACCATTGCACCCAGGCTTCCTGCGGACCTGCCGTGGCCACTTTGCCACTTGGGGTCAGCACAAAATCCCCCGCATCATAATCGAATCGCCAGCTCCGCCCAAAACGCACCTCTTCCGAAGCCACACCCGACAGGTCCTCTTCATCTCCCCAGACCACACCTGTTTCCGGAAACAAACTAGGCATTCGCACTCACCACCTTACACAGCACCACAATGTCGTTACCGCCATTTACCCGCATAGCCAGCACGCGGTCCCCAGCTTTCAAGCCTTTCCCCAGAGACAACACCACTTCCTCCACTTCCCCTTCTTGCAAAAGAAACCTTCCCGTGCCCGTCGTTCCGCCATTCGCCACGTCAGGTATCCCGGAGATCGCGCCAATAGCCTCGCGCTCCGGCAATCCAAGCGTGCCCGGCAGCTCGGCCACGAGATAATCCTGCACTTCGTGCTTGAAATCATCCAGCTTCACGCCGGACGACGTCATTGTCCCCAACACCGCGCCCATGCCGCTCACAGCCTGACGGGTATGCGTACTCATCGCACCCCGCATGACGTCGGCAAAATGTCCATACGGATCTTCCTTATTCAAGGTAATACCTCCTTTTCACCAGCTCCGCCGTGCCCAGCTCCAGCGTCATCGTACCTGGCCCCGCCGATAGGTCTCGACTAAGGGACATGACGATCAGCTTCAGACCTTTGAGAAGCACCGCATCGCCGGCGCGAATCGTGTTCACATCCGGTGCGGAAACGGTAAACGTCTCCTGGATGCCTGTCAGACGACTCTTGGCAAGCTTCTTGGCAGCCGCCGCCGTTTTGACCTGTTCGTCCTCGATCAGCTTTTGCAAGGTGCCCAGTTCCTCCACACCATCCTGCTCAATCGCCAGTACTTTCGATGGCACTTCCTTGCCGCTGCTGGATTCCGATGCAGCCATGACTTTAACCTTGGTGACTGCACCCTCCAGCGTACGCATCTGGGACAGGTCGATCAGCCGATCCAGCTCGTACACCTGCGCATTGCTGCCTACCTTGAACAGCTGCAGTCCGGCAGGCGTCATCCGGGGATGATACATGTCTCCGCCAGACTTGGCGGTTTCCTTCAGATCGGCAAACATCATCGAAAAGATCGTCTGCGACCGATACACCGCTTTGCCCAGCTTTGTTTTGGTGTCTGGCAGTGCTCCATATGGAATCTTCCACTCTTTGGCGTACGTTTTGAGCCGCTGCGTGGCGGTTTGATCTTTCGGCAGAAGGAACTCGTCTTCCGATTTTTCCAGATAGATCATCCGATCGTACACCGTGAGAGACAGCCGCTTGGTGCCGCTGTTCGAGCTTTCCACCTCCCAGATGACCGCAGGATGCAGCAGATGAACCATGGATTTTTCGCCAAAAGGAACCCCACTGATCCGCACCACCATCCCCGGTGATATCGCAGGTAAACCTGAAGATGCCGAAACCGCCAGCCGGATGTTTGCCTGATAGGCAATCTGATCAAGCGAATCCTTTAGCGTAATCGTCTCCACCAGCTTCGTAATGTCATATTTGTCGTCCACAATAACCTTGTAGGTCACGGCATCACCAGCTTTTGTCCGGGCTTGATCCGGTTCGGATCACTGCCAATGGTTTTCACATTGAGCTTGTAAATCTCGTCCCATTTGGAACTGCTGCCCAGCTCAAGCTTTGCAATTTTGGACAGAGAATCGCCAGATTTGACAGTGTAGGTCTTGCTGCTCTTTTTCAGATCCGTACGAGAATCCGACTTGCTTCCTGATGTTGCCGCGCCGACCTTCTCCACTTTCGAATCCCGCCAGGTGCGCAGTGTAATGTCAAAATAAATGTCCCCACTCTCGCCGCCCCGAAAGGTCGTATTGTGCGAGATCAGATACACCGGCACGTTCACCCCTGTGTTGGAAATGATGAAACGAAGTGGTTTTTTGGATACGAGAAACGTATTCAGTATATTCATCGCCACCCGCGGATCAGGTACAGGCTCGTAAGTGCAATAGGAAGCGTCATATTCTTTTGGAAAAAAAGAAGAGAAAGTGATCTCCTTCACCTTCTCTCCCTGTGCAAAATCAAATTCGCCATACTCCAGCATATTGATCGTTTCGTACCCTTTGGACCTTGATATTGTCAGCTCCTCTGGCTTCACCGGGAATCGAAACGATGTTGTTCCATCTTTCAGGGTGAATTCCATTCGGATTCCTTCCACATTGTCCTTAATTACACTCATAACAGGCCTCCTTTCTGCTTAGGCCATAATGGTTTTACGGTTTTCCATCGCGCGACGGAACTCTCCCGAAATCCGCTGTCCAACTTGATGTGTGATCGCGTCGTAGTCGATGGCATTTTCACGGACAGTCACCTGCACTGCCCCTTGAGGCACGTTGACGGCGATCTGGTTCGTCGTTTCGGTTTTAAAATCCTTAAGGTAACCGGCCAGACTGCTCATCTGTTCTTCTGATATTTGTACCGTCATCGTAGACGATTTGCCATTCGACTGAGCACCGTTACCCAGCGCCATTGCTTGGGACTGCATCACACTTGTTCCCATAAAAGCTGCAGTCGTGGATTGACCGCCCATGCTGTTCGTATAAGCCATAGGCCCAAGTATGGTGAGCGCAGACGGAATATAAGCCGGGGGAATCGAAGGACCAGTGGGTACTGGAGTTGGGTTAGCAACGGTTGCAGCTGAGACGGTTTTTTCTTCTTTTTTGGAACCAAAACCGAAGAAATCGGATATGCCACTCACCATGTTCTTCGTTTTTTCAGAAACAAAATCCGCTGCAGTCGACAACGCTTTGCCTGCACCTTCCGTGGCGTTAGACATGAAGTTTCCAATATCTTTAGCCTTGTCCCCGATCCAGCCTCCCGCGGAACTTCCTGCCCATCCACCTAATGCACCGCCAATATACGTGCCGATTCCAGGTAAAATAAAACTGCCTATGGCGCTACCAATCGCGGTACCAGCAGTTCCACCGATCATGGATCCGACTGCTCTGCCCCGTTCCTCAGGAGGAGCAGTGGCAACATTCGCTACATCGGCAAGCATGCTAATTGGTCCAAGAAGTTTACCCGCTCCCTTCGCGAGTCCCCCGCTCAGTTTGCTGAACATACCATTGCCCGAAGACATATTTGACATTGGCGAACCTGAGGGAGCATTTGCGCTAAATCCTAATCGATTCGGATTCAGTTTTTGATCAAAGTCCACTTTCAGCTTCCTCTGTTCAGCATCAGAGATGTTGGTTATGATTTTTTTCGCAGGATCGGAAGCAGGCGTTTTTACAGTTCCAGTCGCACGTTCTTGGTAGGACTTGGAACCGCTCTTGTAAGGACCTTTTTTTCCTCCCTCTGTTGCGGCTACAGTTTTAGCACTGCCACCACTTGCACTTTTGGTTTTGCCACCTTTAGCTCCGCCTTTTGAAAGTCTTCCTACCAGACTTCCTCCAGAACAGCAGCAACATTGGGAAGTATTGCTTGAATTTGATTTCCCTTTGAATTTATCGTAGATGACCTTAACACCATTTCCGAGCTTACCAAACAAGTCTGTTGCATTATTAAGCGGATCAACAATATCATTAAACATTTGAGCAAACTCACGCCATTTGGGCAGTGGCTCTTCCTTTGCAGCACTAGTTACCGTATTATTGTTACTCCCAATGTTCAGAGACAGCGAAGGCCCGCTCGATGCCGGATTAAACTTTCCCATCGCCACTTCAACCTTCTGCTTCACCTCCACCGACACCGTTCCGGAAGCCTTCACCATCTGGTTACGGAAACTATTCAGTTTCGCGAGTGCACGGTCCAATGCCGGACTTAATTGATCATCCAATCCGATCTTCGGTGTGATTCGCAGCCTGCTCAATCGAACAGCCGTACTATAGATGCTTTCCAGCCTGCGTCCAGTCGTTCTCAGTTCATTGTTCACCTTGATCAAACTCTGATATCGCACCCTGCCCAGACGTTCAGTCGAACGCTGGATCTGATCCAGATAACGGATGGTCGTACGCATCTCCGCGTTGGATTTGGATAAACCCACAATCATTTCTGCCATTTCTTTCACCTCCTGTCCAAGCTAATTATCGATTCATTTGCGAAGTCAGCACTGCCATTTCCTCTTCCGAGAACGCGATCAACAGTGAGCGTTCGCCTCGTGGTAAAGCCCAAAACTCTCCGGGACGAAGATGGTGACGAACCCACATGTGATACAGGAACGTGGTCATCCCGCCGGAGTGAATCAGTTTTTTAGGTCTTCAATCTCCACACCGAAGCCGGATAGCTCCAGTACCTTGTCGCCTACGGCATCCAGTTCACCCGCAAGCAGCATGCGGCGAACCGCCTGTTCTCCACCGGACAGCTTCATGCGACCTGTAATGCGGTTATCTCCCCATCCGGACAGTTCCAGACCGCGGACATTCATTTTCACCGTGGCTTCGGAGATCAACAGTGCGTTAAAGGTTTCGGTATCCACCTTCTCCTCGGTACGGCCCTTGGTCGTTTTGCGGATGGTACAGCGTTCGCGGATCTGATCCACTTTGGAGGACGTCAGTCCACGCAAGGTTAACAGCAGATCCAGGCGCTGAATGCGCACATTCTCCTCTGGCAAACGTTCTGCTGCTTCAAACAGCTGATCCAAAATCTGTTCTTCGGACATATTTTCATTCATACTCATAGAGCGCAATCTCCTTCTCATTTCACAATTGGGTAACTCATCTCAACAATTAGGGACAACAAATAGACGGAGATTCTCTCAGCCTGGATGTGTCCCTATCTTGTAAAGTTAACTTGCTCATCTGCTCGATCAGACAAATTTCATTATAGATTCTGTCCAGATCTTAGTTGGCAACAATCGGGTTCAACAATTCAAACCCTTCAAACGTAAAGCCTGTTTCCTCCGGTACTTCCTCACCCGCTGTCCAGTTTGCAAGCTGGATTTTGTCCACCATGCAGCCCTTCAGCAGAACACTCTCGTGTCCATACGACTCCGGATCGTCCAGCTTCGAGATGATTTGGAACTTGGTGAACCCGCGCTGGATCATGTCGGAAGTAACCTTGTAACCTGTCATGGTGCCTGTTCCTTTTTTCGCACCATTTTTGTGAACTTTCCAGTCATTGCCGACCAGATTCAGCTCACGTTTTTCAATTTCCACACTGGCTTCCAACTTGTTAATATTCGTTTGCCACACTCCATCCATATGCAGCTGACCATGGGTACCGAGAATAACTCTTGATGCATCCAACATGTACAATTCCTCCTTGGGATCTTTTCAAATGAAAAACAAATTCAACTCATTACCAAACTAAGCAAAGCTCTCGCCCTGCTCTTCTACACTACTTATTGCACGTAAAATGTACCAAACAACTGCTCCATCACATCGGTCAGCTTCACATTCCACTGCAGGAATACCTGATCTGCCTCCGGTTTCAGGATTGGGGCTGCGCCATAATAGGCTGGGTCGAGAATGACATCATATCCATCAGCCTCAATCACATTGCTCTGTGCGAGCAGCGCAAGATAAGCCTTCATTGCACCGATCAACGCCTGGCGCCCCTCTTCGGTATTGTTTACTTTCCCGATATACGTATCTTCCGCAGAACGCTGCAAGTCTGTGTTAATCGCATCCATCACACGAATGGAACGGATTTTTTTCCATGCGTTATTTTGTCCGGCAGCAGGCGTCACGAGTGTGTTTACACCGCGAAGAGCTTTCACTTGGCGGCCATCATGGAAGAAAATAAATACGCCATTTTGTACGGCCTGTTCCTGCTCTGCCCGAGTCCAGCGGCGTGTGACATCATCGAACGGTGAAGGAGCGTACGTTGTCGATTCATTCAAACGTTGTCCAGCGATGAGACCCGCGACATAAGCGGATGTTTCCGCCGAACTGTAGTACGCATCCCCTAGACGCACACCGGTACCCACATTGATCACACCTTCGTGATTCAAAGTCAGTGAACGGGCGGCTGCCTTCTGTGCAGCGGTTGCAGACGTATCATCTGCGATCGAACCGCCAAATACGGCCATCACTGGTTTTCCTTCGCTGCGAACACGTTTCACCCAAGCCGCGAAGCTTGCCAACATAGGCGCATCGGCCGCATGATCCAGTGCCAATACGTCGAATTGCTCCCCTTCCAGTGCACCCTGAACCGCAATATATTCCGCGTTGGTCAGGTCATCGTTACCGCTGGCACCACCTTTGAAAGCCGCACCCGACACGGTCGCAACCACACCCGTACCATCGCCAATCGCCTGAGCCGTTACCCACTCATTGCGCTCGTCCTCATTCATCTGTTTGGCTAGAGATGCTGCCGAGATATCCGCGGTCAGAAGTGCATACAGCATCCGGTTCCCTTCAAACAGACGCACTTCATGCTTCGTGTTATCAATTACACCCGGCTGAATGGTGACATAGAATCCGTTCGCACGATCTCCCGGATACTTGGCATCCAGCTGCAGTACGTCCGCATCGCTGCTGTCCTTCAACGTTAGACTGGCTGCTTTTGCAGTGGCGCCTGCTACCCGATAGGCAAGCAGCTTTTTCGGACCACCCAGCAGAGCGAGCTTCAAAGAAGTATAGGCTGTCCCATTATCCAGCGTATGTGCAGAGTAAATACGTTCAATCGCCGCTTCGCTGCCAACCTCCACAAAGGTTCCCACCGGACCCCAGTTCGCCTTGACCGGAACGACAACCGTTCCCCGATTGCCAGCCTGAATGGCTGAAGATGCTGCCGCCTGAAAATTCATATATAAGCCCGGAAGGACCGGACGATTCGTTTGCTCCCATGTTCCACCTGCCATTATCCCTTCACCTTCGCTTTCATAAATTGGTTGATTCTTACTTGTGTTTCCTCAATGGAAAACGTCTGCTGCGCTGCTTCGTACAGCGCACCATGCAGCACCTCTGCCTTAACGGCAAAGAGGGCTTCCGCATGATTCATCAGTTCCGCCCGCGTATATTGCGGGTCAGCCTGTTTGCTTTTTTTCACGGTGCTTGCCATTGCCACTTCACCTCATTTTTGAATTTCAAATACTTTTCCACCCTAGGAACGGTTCCTTGCCATTCTTGACTATTCCATTCCCTTACTGTGATGAATCTCGCGGATCAACGGCACATCCATCCCCGGACGACGAGATCGCTGCTGCAGCGTCAGACGAATTTGCCCGTTCAGGTAGGCATCTGCCTGCAAATCAGCTGAAACTTCCTCCACCGTCAGGTACCGGGTATCCTCTGTATTTGCCAAAGCAATACGAGTCTGTACAGCCAGTTGTTCAACCAGACGTGTAACGGTATGACGGGTGACCCCTTCATCGGGAGTCACAACATGTCCCGTCCACTGCTTTCGCATCTCCAGCGCCGAAGTGCCGGCTGCAGCTGAGCTGTAACCCGTCAATCGCCACAGCACGGAAGGTGCCTCATAACCTCCAGGCCAGACGTCACCATACACGGACCATTCGGAGCCAAGCGCTGACTGTGTCCAGTCCTGAAGCGCAGCCATCCAGGAATCCGGTGTACCTGGAACAGCATGGTCATCGGTGGATTCAGGAATATACATCCCGAACCGCAGACTTCGCGTCAACATGCCTGATCCGGCGTTCACCCGGTCACAGTCGGATGAACCAAAATAGATACAGGTAAACGCTGCACCCTTCTCGTCCTCCAGCCGTACCTGATGAAGTCCTTTTACCAGCTCCGCGGACCACGTTTCCAACTGTTCTGCTCCTCCATCTTCCAGGCGAACGTACGGAGAGATTTTAATAATTCGTCGGTACCCTGCCCAAGCAGACTTGGGCACTTCTTCAGCGAAAGCAACAACCACACAAGGCCCTGTCAGAACCTCACCCTGTGCAGGCACATCCAGCACCCGGCCTTCCCAGGCCGGAACGAGTGCTGCAAGCTTTTGCTTCAGCGTCTGTCTAACAGCCACACTCATTTTGCTTCTTCCTGTAGCTGCAGTGTTTGTTTCACTTTGGATAGACACATTCATTTCGCCCCCTTCAGCTGCAAGTTTGTCATCTGCTCGCATGATGCAGCGGCCATGCGGCAGCGCCTGACTCCCCCTCGATCTCAGTGACTGAGTAAATGATAAATACCGTGATCAATGCCGGACACGAATCACCGCATCAAAAAGACCGGCCTCTTGGCCGGTCTGTACATAAGCGTATGAGCTTTCAGTGTGTGTCCGTTTGCGATTGATCCGATAATACAATCATACACCCTTTTCTACCTAGCGCGGACGGTGAATCGGATGACTTCCGTGCGGTTTAGGGAGTGTCTGGGGCGGAAAAAAGACGAGTCCACGTTTCTCACAATAAGATGAACTGAAGCATTTACACGAGAACGAAGAGTGCAGAATCAGTCTGGAGAAGCAGAGCGGTCGCGTTTATCACCGGATTTTTCCCTTTAGAGAAGGGAATCACAAAAAGCCGGGGATAACAGTGATCGTAAGATGATTCTGCAATCGTAGTGGTCTAGTGTAAAGTTTATAGGTTCATATTATCTCAACGTAACTTGCGGACTCAATGTAATTTCAAATGCACGTCCCCAGATGAAATCCGGATTGGCATAGTCGAGTGCAGCATGGCAATATTTCGCATACAACACATCGCAGTTGCGGATCTGGTTGATCGCCACATTACCTTGAGCAAAGGCCGTTTTGCTTGCGAGACCCGCGGTGTACGTCTGCATCAGATCCCGAAGCAGCTTCTGCAGGTGAGCATAATCTTCCTCGGAGTTGAACAGCACCATATTCTGGTCCGCAAGGGTAGCCACATTGGTATAGAGCGCATGAGCTCTGGAGTACGTGCGGATATCCGCGATCGCTACAGCTTTATAGTAGTAATCTTTCAGGAACCGTTTGAACAGCAATGATCCATGCGCATCTACGGCTTCGTGAAGAGCAGCAGGGCGCTTTTCTGTGGTGACAAAAGCATATCGGGATTGTCCCATGCCTACGGCAAGGCCAATCTTGTTCCCCGGTGTGTTCCAGGCACTATAACCCAGAACCCGGCCGGTATATGGACTGTTCAGCAGTGCTTCCGCTACATCCACATTGGCTGGTCCTTTTCCGACAAAATCAATCAGCACCGCCGGCAATCCTTGCTCACTAATACTCGTTAGCCGTTCAACCGCGGCTTGGACCTGATCCAGCGCCGTAATCGCAATAATCTCGACATCCACACCTGGCTTTGGTCCCGGCTTTCCTGAAGGCCTGTTGGTCATGCGATCCAGTTCCGAGGACATGTTAAGCGAAGTGGTTCCCTCAGCATCTCCTGGGTAAGCCGCATCCGCTACCAGCACCCCGCCTACAATATCAATATGGCGAGCTACATTCTCGTGAACATCCATATATTCATAGGTATTAATAATTGTGGAGCCGTGAGGGCCGTAATAATTCACAGCGTAACGTGTTTTTGCGCCGCCTCGCAGCAGCTGATTCGCCATCCGCGCGACAAGAGCATGACCGAGACCGTCCGCATCCGGAAGGATGATGGCCCGTTCGGGATTTTGTCCGTTAGTTCCCCCCAGCCATTCGTTAATTCGCGCTTCTACATAGTTAATCTCGTTAATCTGAACCCCCTGTGTATTCGCATCGTCGACACCTACAGCGAGGAAATCAATGTACCCTTTGCGGGCCAGCTGATCCAGAATGTACAGGTTTGTTTTGAACTTGTGCTGTCTGGTGTTGTAGTATTGCTCTTTATTGAAAAAAGTCGTTTCACCATACTCCACACCATCTGGCGACAGGTTGTAGCCGTTAATAATGTCCTCAAACTCGGTATAGGCCTGACGCGGCTGCTGCATGAGTGCACGGGACTCGTTGTAGGCGTCGAGCGCAAGACCGTCTGCAAATGACGTGGTCGCCAGTCGCATTACCGTATCCATGACATACACCGGTTTACGCGGATATTTCTCCTTGATCACTTGAATCACATTGAGCAGACGCGTCGTTTCTTCATTGTAGTCCGGATAGGCGTCTCCTCCGTCTTCCCGTAGCTGACGACTGCCAATCAAACCGCCATAGGCCAGCATATCAGATGAGATAATGAATCCATCGACTTGGGCAGCATGCTGCAGAATAAACGTATAAATGTTGGTCGGAATACCATACGTAGGTGCAGACGTACCAAGCAGCGTAGTGCCTTCTGTCATTTTTTCCGAATCGAGTCGGTTTTGAATATCACCCAGGTTCGGCGTAACGATATGGATGCCTGCTGCCTTCCCTTGAACAATGACGTCATCCAAGTTAGCTGGGCGGTCATCCAGTGGAACATACAATACGGTTTTCATATCACGTAACCTCCTGTTTATTAAATTCAGTCTTACATTAAGTACCCGATTAGAGCAGGCTCACCATCACCGCATCAAAAAACCGGCCCTCAGGCCGGCTGTACATTAGCGTATGTGCTATCGGCTGTGTCCCTTGCTGCTAATCCGATAATACAATCTTACACCCTTTTTCCGGCTCTGCTGACGGTGAAAGGTACGGTTTCCGTCTGATTGTCGTCGCCCTCCGGGAGGTAAAAAGTCGGTTCCAAGTGCTCTCTGTTGTGATCATCGAACATTATGCTTATATTGTACGTTTAGTACATATAAACAAGACCGTGTAAAGGGTGGATATCATGAAAACATCGGATTGGTTCTATTTGTGGATAGCCATACCCTGTTATATGGCAGGACCCGTTATGTACACCATGACGATGTACATTCTCTATCAGGAAACGAACGTATGGACTGTCCCCCTTCTTGGATGGACTGCTGCAACATTTTCGTCCGTTGTTATACTGTTTTATCTGCTTACGGTCATCCTCTTGCGTGTGCTAAAGATCTATTTCTTTTGGCTGCAAACACTGCTCTATATGCTCCTATCCCTCATACCCGTGTATATGACTGCTGTTCTTATGGGTTCAGGAACTTCCCGGCTGCCAGGACTTTCTTTTCCGTTCACACCTGATGGCATCCCATTATTAGTGCTCTGGGAGAGTATCGCAGTTATGAGTTCCTGGGGTGTCTGGGCTGCCCACAATCCTTCCATGAAACGTCCCTTCCTACTCTTCTCCGGTGTCATTCTTATCCTGTTTACCCTTGAGTTCTAGCCTCGTTAAAACCAAAAAAGAGCACCAGCCATTTCAGGCAGTGCTCTTCATCATTTATATGTTTGCCATCGCATAACATGCATTCTTAAATGCCCTGAGCGATTGTCTTAACATTTATTCTTACGCAATAATATACCGGAAATTCTCCCAGCTCTCCGGGAACGAATTGCCGTTTCTTGTATGATGATAGAAGCTGAACGGAAATTTGAACACATGGCCTGCGTTCCAGTCGCGGGATCGACGGTCGGTGAGCCAGTATTCCAGCTCGTGCGGCAGAGCCGTCGAACGTTCGGCCGGAACCAGCGGCAGCACGTCAACCGGCGATTGCAATGTCCACTGTCCATCTTCACTTACCGCTTCCCGGCTCAATCGAAGGGCCTTTATCATCGTTAGAAACGGTGGAATTCCTTTGTGGAACAGTGCCGGATAACCCAGTTCATGCAAGATATTGAGTGCATGGCCGTAGGTCAGCATATGACCGATCAGATCATGATGGGACTCGGCCTGATAGATCGCCGGGAAAGCACCCAGCTCATCCAGAGTCAACCTGGACAGCTGCTCCGGTCCGTCAATTCGAGGGAAATCATCCGTATCATCTATCTGCAGACTGCGGATTTCCTTAACCGTTGTGTTCAGCCACGATCTTCCCGGAATGGTCTTCTCAAACGAATCGATCAGTTCCACCATCCGTTCGATATCCTGCGCTGTGCCCCAACCATCCAGCTCGCGGATGGCTTTCAGCGTAAGGGCGCCATAGATTGCTTGGTGTCCAACCCAGTGAAATTCTCCAATTGTACGATCCAGCGCTTCTGTGATCCGCGCCTCGGCTTCTTCCCGTTCTAGTATTTCACCACGGGCAGATTGTGGCTCCTGATCTACTCCGTGTTTGCGAAGCATGGCTTTCGCCTCTGCGGTAACGCTGCCCGCCGCAAGGGAAGACAGACGATTTTCCCGAACCCAGAAATAAGCGGCAATTGCTCCTGCTCCATAGTGGGCATGCCACAGGTCACCTGTACGCTCCCGACTTGAAACGATGACCCTCAGACCCTCTTCCAACAAACGTCGATCCATAACGTCATCACTCCTTCACCGAATTTAAATGTATTACACCATGTTTACATTGTGATTACTTCTATAAAATGAATTAAATCGTGCATATATGCCCGTTTCGCTTTCCAGATTCAATCATTTACCCAAACTGTAGTCTGCCGACACCTTGTACGACAACTTCGAGCGGGAATCGTTGTGCTTTTTGCTCCGAAAAGAACCAGATCCGTTCCTTTTTCACCACAATAAACAGACCACTCACGTCTCCAACCGGGGCAAAGGTTTTACTTATTGCTCTCCATCGGTTTAAGCCCATTCGCTCCAATTCTCCCACTGTGGACAATACATCTTCCGATACAAGCCCTACTTCGCACACTTGCAGCAGATCCTCTGCTGAGAAAGGGCGTTCACTCTTATGATGGGTATTGTGATGAGCAATCAGCTCCAGAATGTTACCAGCGGGATCCTCGAAATAAAGTGAATGGGAATTCCAGTTCTCTGAAAAGGTTTCATCCTCTCCGTCCTGCGTACTGAGCTCTACGCGTGCCGCTGCCCAGGCTTTGGCCTCCTGAAAACGATTCTTCGGAATCATCCAGGCAAAGTGGTAGAAGGGCTCATGCTCCGTCTCGCTGTGGACAAATATCATTCTTGTGCATCCGATCTGCAGTGTAAATGAAGAATCGGAGTCAGAGGTCACCTTCAGTCCGAGCGTATCCCTATAGAAATGTTTAATCTCTTCCAAACGGGCGGTATGCAGCTTTACTTCTTCAAATAGCATATGACTGCCTCCTCTCGATCACGCCCGTCCGTGCAGCTTCTCCCATGTACTCCATGGCACCATACCCATCTCCGGCTTCGCTTCATCCGGAAGCATGGATATAAATTCAAGAGAATGTCCATCCGGGTCCGTGAAATATACCGATACAGCCGGCATCCAGCCGAATACATACAGCTCACCGATATCATCATCAAGGAAGTTGTGCGTTGTAATCCCTTTATCCTCCAGATACGTTACAGCATGCTTCATGTCCTCCAGCGATACGTGAAAGGCAAAATGCTGCCGCTGCACCTGCTCCGGTTCTTTTTCCCACAGCCCCAGCATGGCATTCCCCGCTCCACCAATCCAGTAAAACGAGTTACCGCGATCCTTCTGCCCGTAAGCATGCGGCAAACCGACAATCTGTTCATAAAAGTGATGTGATCTCTCCAGATTCGTTACATTCAAATGGGTTTCAAATATGCCTTTAATCATGTTCATGACCTCTTTCTCAGCTTTCGGATAATTTCCGTGCAGATGTTAATGTTTGGGCCAGGCTCAGGAACGAACCAATCACTCGCTGAATCCGGTCCTCAATGTCCTGGCTGCCTTCATATTCCTCATATCCGTCAAAGGTTGCTTCAAACCGTCTGCGCTGCGCACCCCCAATGGAGATCCATTCCTGTGCATTAATCCCATGCAGATTGCGAACGATAGCCTGCAGCTGTAAAAGAGAGCTAACCCCCACCGCTCCTCCCGCAGAGCTGATCGACAAGACCGGTTTGCCGCTAAAGTGAGCCTGGCTCAGATGATCCAGCGCATTTTTGAGCACCCCGCTGATACTGCCGTGATACTCTGGCGTTGATAAAATAATGGCGTCCGCCGCGAGCATGCGCGAGTTGAGTTCTGCCAGGTTGTGATCCTCTGCCTGCTTCTCATCAGGTGCATAGAATGGAACGGGTGTCTGATACAGATCAAACAAGCTCGCCTCATGACCCTGGTTGCGCATGACTTCGACCGCATATTCCCCTAAACGTGTACTGGTTGCATTCTTTCGGTTGCTTCCTGCCAATACGATGATATTCATCTATGTCACGCTCCTGCCTGTTTTTGGTTGGTATTCCATGATCAACCTTCATCTCTTCTGTCTCTATCTTACCTTGCTTCTTCTTCCAAATCGTCAGCAGATAGACTTAACTTGCAGCACAAAAAAACTCAACCTTTCGGTTGAGTTTCTACGACTTTAGGCTGAGAAGGGGCTCGAATCAATCAGACCCAGCCGTTCTTCACGGCATGGATGGCTGCTTGCGTACGATCGGCTAATCCCAATTTATCCAGCAGATGACTGACATGTGTTTTTACGGTTTTCTCTGTAATTACGAGCTGAACCGCAATCTCCTTGTTGCTGAGTCCCTGTGCAATAAGGGCCAATACCTCTTGCTCGCGGCGGGTCAGCGCATCCAGACTCGGTGAAGTTTCTTCCATTGGCAAAGGCTGCTTAAGTTTCTCATAATCCTGTACTTTCCCGTATGCTGTTGAATCTGTGCGTACAGTATCCTGCGCTTCTAACTGTATGTCAGATGAAGCCATCACATGCATTAACTGGCCAGCCGCTGCAGGGTGAAGCTGAGCCTGTCCTGCATGCACATTCCTTATCGCAACGGCAAGATCCTCGGGTTCAATATCCTTCATCAGATACCCTTTGACCCCAGCCCGCACGGCAGGAATAACGTGATCCTGATCCGAAAACGACGTCAGCACAATAACGCGAATTCCAGGCAAAATCGTACGCAGGCGTCTGGCGGTTTCGATCCCGTCCAGCACAGGCATATGCAGATCCATAAGTACCACATCGGGCTGCAGCTTCTCTGCCTGTTCAATCGCCTCCTGCCCATTGGAGGCTTCGCCCACCACTTTCATATCCGTCTGTGTCGACAAAAAAACGTGCAGTCCCCGTCTAACCATGGCATGATCATCTGCGAGCAAAATTGTAATCGGCATGTTGTGTCTCCCCCTGACATTAACCCAATTCGGACGGGAGTGGAATAACTACCGTAACCGATGTTCCCGTACGGGATGAACTTATAAGATCCAGCTTGCCTCCCAGCGACTGTGCCCGCTCTTTCATAATGGACAGACCCAGTGAACGGGCAGGCAGGGGTTGCTTTCTTTTGGCTCCACCTTTTCCCCGATCCTTCACAATGAACACGGCTTCGGTATCCCCTAGCTGGAGAGTGATATCTGCTGCTGTAACTTCCGCATGTTTGCGTACATTATTCAAGGCTTCCTGTCCAATTCGCCATAACCCCTCTTCTATATTGCGAGGCAGGCTGCGCATGCCGGTTCGGTTGACGACGACCTGCAGCCCCTGGCTCGTTCCATACTCCTGCAGTGCACTTAGCAGACCGGATTCGAGTCCGGCGGGCCGAAGCTGCATGATTAGCGCACGCATTTCCTTCAGAGCTTCTTGGGATAACGAACGGATATCTCTCATGGCTTCAGCCGCCGGATGCAGCTCTGCTGTACCGGACAACATGCTCTCTGCTCCCTTGGCGGTCAACGAGAGCGAGAACAATATTTGGTTTACAGAGTCATGCAGATCCCGAGCCAGTCGGTTTCGCTCCTCCAGGCGGGTTAATTCACGGCGCTTCTCGACGAGTCTCAGACTTTCCCAAGAAGCTGTAATATGTTCTGCCAGCGCATCTATCACCTCGCGGTCTGACAGAAGAGAATCCATTGCCGAACCGAGCTGGGCGACCAGCACCGCTGTTTCCCCAGGAGGGCTGAGTGGTATGGCCGCAGCCAGACCTGAAGACATAACGGCATCGGGAGGCATTGTGCCGCAAACCTGAGACAATTCTACCATCTCGGCTGCTGATATTATTTGGGCGCGATGTGATTGAATCACACGTTGTAGTAAGCGATCTGTCTCCGGCGGTACCTCGTTCACTAGCAATGAGTCTTCCAAGGTACTGGCATGCGCCGATTGTATGCTTAGAGCTCCATTTTTTTGAGCTATCAGGGCGAAAAAAGGCCATTCGTAATGCTGTCCAAGCAGCTTAATCACTGTCCTGGCCATATCGTCAGCATTGCTGCACTCGTTCAGTTCCATCCCCAGCGCTCTGCTGAACTCCCCCAGCCTGGCATACTGATCCGCTCTTCTCTGCTCGCCGCGATATAATCGCATGCGCTCCATGGCACTTCCGATTTGATAGGCTACGGCCTGCAGAAGCGCCAGCTCCCCTTCACTAAAATGCTCTTTGCCTGGTGCGGCAACGTTGAGCAATCCTATCATTTTATCCCCCGATCGCAGCGGAACCGTTGCATGATGGGTGATGTCACGCGTATCTCCCCACTGATGCTCTGTGGCATCCTCAAGCCGTTTACAGTTAATAATATTGACGGCATTATCGAGTCTACCATCCCGGAAACGGTTTACACACCAGCAAGTTCCACAGCGCATGGGCTCCTTGTCTTGATGGAGCAGAGCCGGCGGCAGGTTATAGTCTGATACACATGAATATTCTCCGCCCTCACGAATGAGAAATACCCAGCCTGTCGTAAGTCCTGTCAGCTCCAGCAGCTTGCCTACTACCGTATCCAGCATCGGGCTCAGATCATTGGATGTGTTCAGCGTCTCCGCAATGGTTTTTAGCGTATACATTTCCTGCATTCCGGAATCTTGCGGCATGCGGATTTCTCTCCTTTATTCCATCGAAGTGTTGTTGTTTCATTATTGTATACAATCATTTCAGGAGTTTAAAGGACGAACTTCCTATTGTTTAACCAAGCTTTTGGCGGCTCTTGCGGGATATGGATAGCGGCTCCACATTGATCAGTCCCCGATCGGATAAGGCAAGGGCCATTTTATAGAAGGCACGAGTTCTGATTTTGGTATACGTATCCTTGCTCACAGGCGGATCAAATACATGGTTGTACACCTTGTAATCAAACACGTCATCATCTTTCAGGTACCGTTCACAAACCAGTACCCGCTCCTTCTCACTCAGACGAGACACGATGTAGTCAATCGTATCGCAATACGCCTGACGTGCCCGCTGTACATCCACATTGTAGATCGCCGTTCTGGCGGTCGAATCCCCTGTGACATTGGTAGGCCCATGGAAACGCTCCGTGTAACTCGCTGTGACCATGACCTCACGTTCTTCAAAGGCAATTGTTTTATAAATCCGGTATTTCTCCAGCGCGGCTTCCACAGCCGTTTGCGTTTTGCGTCGATCCAGTTCAGGCAGCAATAATTCCATATTCATTCTCCTCCTTAAGGGTACGGTATAAAAGCAATCTGCTAAGTTTCACTTCATTTTATTAAGGTTATACAGTTTGTTTAGAGAATAACGGCCATTGTCTAGGTTTTCTGCGTTGCCTTTTGGAATCACTTCCGCTGGGCTTGATACCTTGAGCGTTCCGGTTTCCAGTACATAAAAAACGTTCGAATTTAATGTTATGTTCGCATCTTGTTCGTATTTCTATTTGAGGATACCACTTATTGGAGATTAGAGTAAACCTTCATTTTGGGTCATTTTGACGATAAAATAAAACCCTCGCTCCTATTTTCTATACCTTTTGGCATAATTGTTTCAATTCCCTTTACCTAATGGTATATATACGTTATAGTACAGATAATTACAGATCCCTCGTATGAGCGACTTTCTATTATAAATATTAAGAAGGTACTTGAATGTTAATGTGAACATGATTTGCCCCTTAGAAGTGCGAAAGTAGTGAAGGAGACGGAATCGATTCTGAAAAAGCGATAGCGTTCGCATTTATCACCGGATTTCTCCTTTCATAAGGGATCAAAGAAATCTGGGGATAACGGCGATTGGAAGAACGATCCGTATCCGGAACGGGGCACTAGCAGATCATAGGGCATGGAGTGTTTCTTAGTATCTATTTAATACGCTTATACGAATTGAAGGAGTTGGCATGAATTGTGGAGCACGCTTTTGGTCCTTATCTGAAACAACTGCGGGAACAGCAGAGCTATAGCATCAATCAGCTCGCCGAAGCAGCAGGAATCAGCAACTCGCAAATTTCACGCATCGAAAATGGAGTCCGCGGTGTTCCAAAGCCCGCCACGATCCGCAAATTGGCAGATGCCCTCTCCGTTCCCTATGCCGATATGATGAAACAGGCAGGGTACATCGAAGCAGCAAACGCAGCAGGCGACACTCAGGACATCCCCGAATGGGCAACGTATAAAGACCGGCGTGATTTCAAGAAAATGCTGGAGGACGAAGATGATCTGATGTTTGACGGGATCCCACTGGATGATGAGGACAAAAAACGTATCAAGGATGTGCTGACCGGACTATTCTGGGAAGCCAAGCAGATGAACAAACGCAAGAAAAACGATGAACCGGACAGCCGCCAATGAGGCATGGAAAACTGATTACAATGAAGCAGCAGGTGAGATGATATGGACGAGATGGTAACAAAGCTGATTCGAAAACACCGGACCAACTGCCCCTTCAGCATTGCCAGAGCCATTGGAATACAGATCCGTTTCACCAATCTGGGCAAGTCTACCAAAGGGCTGTATTTCCGCAAGCTCCGCCGCAGGTTTATTGTCATTCACAGTGAACTTCCGCCGGAATGGCAGCGGTTTGTATGCGCTCATGAACTTGGACACGACCGATTGCACAAAGGCATCAATCGTTTCTTTTTGGAGGAACACTCCTATTTTGCTCCCGGGAAGCTCGAAAGACAGGCCAATCGTTTTGCCATTCAATTATTGACCTCAGGAGTCATGCCGGAACCTGATGAATCCCTGGAGAAATTCTGTTTACGTACAGGACTGCCGCGCGAAGCGCAGCATTTTTTTTACTCTATATAAGAACATATGTTTCATTCGAATGACCGTTAACTTTATTTCCCAGCCAGTCGATCAGATGTCACTTTCAGGTTACCTATTTTTACGTAAATCACGAAATTTCCTAATCATAGTCTGCTAAAATACAATTTGAGCTGTGCGAGAGCTCAGGCAGATCATATTTTTGGGAGGGTACAGATTCATATGAAAATCTGGAAAACTTACGTTTCACTTCTGCTAACGGCTTGCTTACTGTTTGGCAGCGTAGGAATTGCGGCCGCTGCAACGGATACAACTCCGGGCACGGGTAAACACATTACGATTCTACATACGAATGACACACATGCACGTGCAGTCGAAGCTTCACCTGCAATGGGCTATGCCAAAGTGGCAGGGATTGCTGACAAATACCGCAGCGAGAATCCCAATACCCTTTTGCTTGATGCAGGAGATGCTGTGCATGGAACAACCTTTGCAACACTCGTGAATGGCGAGAGTATCGTCAAGGTCATGAATGAAATGGGCTACCAGGCCATCGTTCCGGGTAACCACGAATTCAACTACGGTTCCAAGCACCTTGTTGAGCTTGCGGACATGATGAATTTCCCAATGCTCAGTGCCAACGTGAAGAAAAAAGATGGAACTCGTCTTTTTGATCCCTACCTCATCAAAGAAGTTGACGGTGTCAAAATCGGAATCATCGCACTGACTACACCTGAAACCATGTACAAAACAAATCCAAAGAATGTTGAAGGTCTTGATATTACTGACCCCGCTGCGGAAGCCAAAATTCTGGTGAACGAAATTCGCAGCAAAGTAGATGTGGTAGTTGTTTTGGGACACCTTGGACAAGATGCTTCCAGTACAGATACTAGCTTCAAAGTGGTAAAAGAAGTTCCGGGTATTGATGTATTCATCGACGGACACAGCCACACCATCCTCCAGGATGGTCTCGTATCCGACAACGGAACACTGATCGCGAGTGCCGGAGAGTACACCAACTTCGTAGGTGTCATCGATCTGTGGGTAGACGGTGGCAAGGTAACGAAGAAACAAGCTACATTGATTGATGAAACAGAAGCCAAAGATATTAAACCGAATGAGAAAGTAGCAGCACTCGTGAACTCCATTCAAAAAGAACAAGAACCTATTCTTGCAGAAGAAGTAGCAAACACAGCGATCCTGCTTGACGGTAAACGCGAACAAGTTCGTGCCGGGGAGACCAACCTGGGTGACCTGCTCGCAGATGCCCTTCGTGACGTCAGCAATGCAGATATCGCACTTACGAACGGAGGCGGTATCCGTGCTTCCATTGAAAAAGGTATCGTAACCAAAGGCGACATTATCACTGTACTTCCTTTTGGTAATCAGGTTGTAACGCTGGATGTAAAAGGCTCTGATGTTCTGGCAGCCCTTGAAAACGGTGTAGCCTCTTACCCGGAACCAAGCGGTGGTTTCCCGCAAGTGTCTGGCATGACGTTTAGTATCGATACTTCAGCTGCTGAAGGCAGCCGTGTACATTCCGTGACGATTGGCGGCAAAGCCCTTGATCCGGAAGCCACGTATACCCTGGCTACAAATGATTTCACAGCCGTTGGCGGTGACGAGTATACCATGTTCAACAAATACACCATCTCCGGCATGTACGGTGCAATGGACGAGGCACTGATTGAATACATGCAGAAGCTTGGCGCTGTGGACATCAAAACAGATGGCCGAATCAAGGAAGCAAAAACACCTGTAGTTGAACCGGAAGCTCCAGAGACAGAGACACCGGCTCCAACTACACCGAAGCCAGAAACGCCAAAACCGGTAACACCAAAACCAGAAACACCTTCAAAACCGACACCAAACAAACCAGCTCCTGCCAAAGTATATGTTGTAAAATCCGGAGACTCCCTTTACTCCATCTCCAAAAAATACAACACAACCTGGCAAGCCCTGCAAAAGTTGAACAGCATCAAAAATCCTCACTGGATTTATCCTGGTCAACAACTGAAGCTGCCTGCTGCTTCTTAAGCAAACCAATATTCGAATAGTGTGACCTGCTCCACAGATCGAATGAATCAGAAGTAATGATAGCAGTATCGGAAAAAGGGTGTTCCTCAAGCCAATCTGGCTGAAGGAGCACCCTTTCTGCTTCTCATTTTAGAAGCAACCATTTATCTTTCCCTTGTGAGCCTTTTAGGCAAAAACGATTAAAATACCTTTGCGGCAAAAATAAATCCTCAAACCTAACCTATCGTACATACACTCTCTGAGTCCCTAATCGTGAACTATAGAAAATATGCGCATAATTGCCACTGCTGCGGGATTTGATCGCTTTCCAGATGAACAAAATATACAAAAATGCTTTGCATATTTGCACGTTTTTCCATACTTCAACCCAATCAGCGGGACGTGTACTTGTCAAAAAGTTAAAATGCATTATACACGATAGTAAAGAGTAGTCATTTTGTACGGCATCATGCATACAATTCTGCTAATTCATATGTCTATAGGCCTTGTTTTAGTGCTTTATTTCAAAATATCCAACAAAAATGGAATATTCCATAATATGCGGACCTATAAAATATGTCTCATTATGACACGAATTTACAGTTCACTGACATTCGGACAAATAAGATTATCTACGGACTAGAGCACTTCCTTGGCATGAGTCAATGCCTCTTCCACACTCATGCTAATCCGCTTGGGTTCCCCTTTACTGGCAAGAGTGTGGGACCCTAATTCGACATTCCGTTCTGCAGCGCCCCGGCCAACCACGATCTGCACAGGCAGACCAATGAGTTCCGCATCCTTGAACTTCACCCCGGGACGTTCATCCCGATCATCTGTCAGCACCGTGTAACCCGCATCCCCTAGCTGCTGTTCAAGTTCCAGGACAAGCTGACGCTGCTGCTCATCTTTCCAGTTCATGGGGATCAGGTGAATCTGATATGGCGCAACAGCTGCCGGCCACCTTATTCCGTCCTCTCCAGCATATTGCTCGGCAATGGCAGCCATCAGACGGGACACTCCAATACCGTAACATCCCATCACCGGGGCACACTGGCGACCATTCCGGTCCAGGAATGAAGCGTTCATGGCATCACTATATTTGGTGCCCAGTTTGAAAATGTGACCTACTTCAATGCCTTTGGTGAATACAAGCTTGGCTCCACATGTAGGGCAGTTATCCCCGTCAGCCGCGAAGCGAATTTGTCGGACTTTGTTCAAGGCAAAATCCACCCCCGGACGAACACCCGACAAATGCATATCGACTTCATTGGCTCCGGTAATAGCACTTCCCATCGCAGCCACATCCGCGTCCACGATAAGTGGCAGATCCAGACCTACAGGTCCCAGAAAACCAATCTTCAAATCCGAACGTCCTGCGAGCGCTTCTTCGTCAGCCAGAATGAGTTCCTCGGCCCCCAATACTTGCTTGAGCGCAATATCATTAACCTCATGGTCCCCGCGAACAAGTGCAGCAATCAGTTGACCATCCGCTTGATAGAGCAGTGTTTTGATGATGTGCTCGGGTCCCTCACCGACGTAGGAACTGAGCTCGGAAATGGTACGAATGGCGGGTGTATGGATTCGAATTAGCGATTGGTCCCCTTCATTCGACCGGGATTCAGCTGTATTCTGGGTTACAGTTCCATTTGTCTGGTATCCAGCCTTCTCGAGATTCGCAGCATACCCACACTGCTTACAGGATACAATCGTATCCTCTCCCACATCAGCCAGTGCCATGAATTCGTGTGTTTCTCCCTGACCGCCGATTGTACCTGCATCTGCTTCTACACGAATATATTCCAGACCGCAGCGCTTCAAAATACGTGAATATGCCTTATTCATCGCCTGATACGTTCGATCCAGTTCTTCCCAGTCGGAAGCAAAAGAGTATGCATCCTTCATAATAAACTCACGGCCACGCAGCAAGCCGAATCTTGGACGCCGTTCATCCCGGAACTTGGTTCCAATCTGATATAACGTGAAGGGCAATTTTCTGTAGGAATTCACCTCATCACGCGCAAGAGCAGTCACCACTTCCTCATGGGTTGGTCCGAGGGCGAACTCCCGGTCGTGGCGATCCTGCAAACGCATTAGCTCAGGGCCGTACTGGCTGTATCTTCCCGATTCTTCCCACAGCTCTGCCGGCTGCATAATAGGCAGCAGTACTTCCTGACAACCTGCACGGTCCATCTCTTCGCGAACGATCCGCTCGACATTGAGCAGTATACGCCGCCCGAGCGGCAAATAACTGTATATCCCTGCTGCCAGCTGGCGAATCATGCCTGAACGAAGCAACCAGCGATGTCCGGCTGCATCCGCTTCTGCCGGCGCTTCACGTAATGTTGGAACAAGCATTTCACTTTGACGCATCCATTCCACACTCCTTATCTTCCTGATCGTTTTTGCAAAATGAGTGGATAAACAGCAAAAAGACACATCCGTCAAGGGACGAATGTGTCGTGGTACCACCCTTATTTAACTGCATGGTTACATTCACTAACACGTCTCGGGTTTCCCCGGGCATGCTGAACAAACGTCCCGTTTCCCCAATAGGCAATACGGAATCATACAGTCCTCTGAGGCGTAACGGGCCCAGTCCGGCGGAGGTTGCAGCCCTGCAGGCATTCTCTTCCGCAGCTCGCGAGGTGGGAATTACGAAGCAGCAGCAGAAACCTCTCACCAATCGGTTCCCTCTCTGATTGAAGCTGGCTGGCGCAATTATGTCCTCGCTAATCGCTGTTATCATTTTTGATCACATTAGTGCATTTGCAAGCAATTGTCAACTACTGCTTTACATGCAGATAACGGGCAGGAAGAATTCGCGGGTGGTGCTGACATCCCGCTGGCTTCCCTGTAATATAGAGAGATAGAGAACATGTATTATTGATAAAGGAGCTTGTCCTATGCCATATATTATTTATGATCTTGAATTTACGGTTAGCCGTAACGCTCGTTACTCTTCTGAAATCATCGATATCGGTGCGGTAAAAGTTACGGAAGGACCTGACGGATTATATGTATCCGACACGTTTAATACTTATGTTCGTCCTTCGAATAAATCGGTGCTGTCCACCGACACCATTCAATTTACTGGAATTACGCAAAAAGATATTGATGCTGCTCCTCTTTTTCCTGAAGCACTCCAAAACTTTATCGCCTGGATGGGAAGCGAAGTTTATTATATGTGTTCCTGGGGACCCGATGACCGCAGCAAGCTGATCTCCCATTGTCGTACACACCAGCTTGATGTTGCCTGGATCACGAATCATAATGACCTGCAGCAGCAGTGGTCGCGAACCGTTCGCAAAGAAGGCAAATTCCGTCAGCTTGGACTAGCTCAAGCACTCGAACTATGCGGAATCGAGTTCGACGGCACCCAACATCGTGCACTGGATGACGCCATCAATACCGCCAAAGTATTCATGCATCAATTCGATCGCTTCAATCTGGAAACCAACTGTGCCGCTGATGATGAAGGCGTTGCTTCCAAAGTTGTGTATTCCAGCAGCACAGAAGACGATGTGAAAGATTCACCCTTCGGTAATCTCGCTCATCTGTTCAAAACCAATGAATAAGCTGTTTGATCTTTCCTCTTAATCATGCAAAAGAACGCCTGTCCACGCTGGGCATTAGCTATACAACTGCTGCCAGCGTTTCAGGCGTTCTTTCATTACACTTCGGTATCCCTCGGGTTCAAGTATCTCTGCCTCCGGCCCATATTGACTAAGCCATCTCAAAAATTCCTGATCTTCAGCCAAAGTGGTCTCCAGCAGTAATGTTCCTTCTGGTTCCATCGTCAGAATGGGACGCACCAAAAATTTTTGCTGCATCACATGTTCAACAGCATCGCGGGAAAAACGGATTTTGAACGAAATCCATTCTTGTTCTTGACAGGCTCCCGACTTGCGGAAATGGGTTTGCAAAAGAAAGTCGTCTTTGCGGAATGTACGAGGCAGAATCCGTACTTTTTGCAGATTCTCTACTTCAAAAACCCTTAGCGCCTCCGAAAGATGACAGTATGCCAACAAATCAAAACGGTACTCACGTGGAATCAAGCAATACGGATCGAGCCGCACCACTTTCTTCATGTTTTGAGTGAGATATTCTGCCTCAATTGTGTTTTGTGACATGCCAGCTTGAAGTAAAGTTACCAGTGAACTGCTTTTCCATTCATCGCCGTCATTCTGCCAAGCAGGCAGCCCTGTTTTAAATAAACCGCCAATCTGCTCTGACCACTCTACCCGCTCCGTTTTGTTCTTCTGATTCGATGCAACCACTTTCTCATAGGCGCTCTCGAAAGCAGGCTTCAGATAAGGACGAATATCATCCATAACCTCCGCCAAATGAGCAAAAGCGTGAGCCTCCTCATCAGACCAGTTGAGCGGATACATGGCAAAGTTGCTGATAAACATGTAACCTCTCCCGTGTCCCATATTGGCGATCGGAATATGCATTGCGCTGAGGGCCTCCATGTCGCGATATATCGTCCTTTCCGTTGTCTCGCATCGCTCGGCCAGCTCCCGGGCTAGAATTCCCGGTTTTGCCTGCACGAGAGTTATAATGCGCATTAATCGGATCAGTCGGTCTGTCATTTTGCCGGACCCTCCACTAAGTTGTCAAAAAATTCGATACAACTCCATCCAATTGTTAATCATGATATATAGTACATTCGACTCACTCTTTATTTTCACCTTTAAATTCTATGTAGAAACATTCATTTTCATATCATTCTCAATAGTCCTTTGTTCCTACTCACATAACATGGTTTTTCCGTGGCTGTTGTACGCTCCACCATATGTGATTCCGTAGTGGTAACGCAGTTTCTCCACAATCTCGGCTTCTTGGTAATAATCCAGATCCTGCTTTCGTGCTGCCTCAATCAACAAGGCATCTGCATGCCTGCGAAGCAGATTGCTTCCCTCTTGTGCACGACCTCTTTCATAGGCCCGCAATGCTTGTTTGATCAACGGCACGGTCTCGCTTAATTTAATCGTCTTCTCCACCTTCGGGTCCTCCGGCTGCCTTAACATCCCCAGGTGGCTTGTATATTGAATATACAATTGCTCACGGCGCAGCAATACTCTCTGACTCTGCTTCACTTTGCGTGTGCTCCAGTAGGCAGAGCATATGGCTGCTTTTCCAGAGACACGAGGGCCCATGGCAAACTCGAGGAGAATTTGTTTACTCTCCCCTTTGTATACATCGCCGAGCCGCAGAATATAGCCGATGTCGGTCTCCTTTGATCGGCAACCATAAATCCCTTTGAGTTCAATTCCAAATTCCGGTTTGAGCAAAAGTTCCATGTCTCTTGACACAATTTTAGGTGCTACTTTCCTAAGTCTTTTGGCAGGGGCCCCGTAACGCCATTCCACCATCATATATACGGGGTCGGCCCCCCCTGTCGGTATGGCCTCTCTGTTCCACGAATAACATACTTCAAAGACTGAGTTCACTGGTAGTCTCTCCCCCGATTTATGTGTATTATCTTATAAGTTATCAGGGTGAATGGACACTATATTGTCACGGAACATACGTTCGCATAATATTTTTACATTAAAATGATTTTACATCCCTAAATCCGTCTAAATTCGACATAAAACGACGAAAAAGCCTGGCATTATGCCAAGCTTCCCCGCTCCATATTTATGACAAGTCCCAACTTACACGGTAGGCTGATTCATTCCCATTTCTGTCATGGATGCTGCCCATTCCGGTTCTCTCACAGGCGCGTAAGTCACGCTGTCAATGATTAGTTTACGCCCGATTGGCTCTCCGTTTACGGTAATCATAATCGTCTTGGTTGGTGTCGTTTGCTCTGTTGTGTACATATATTTCTTCTCCTTTATTCACGATCTTATTCTAAAAATCGGATATATTATTATTTTTTATTATTTTCGTCATTGTGAATGGAAGCACCCGGAACCGGGGTAATGATATTATGTTTAAACTGTCCGCGCGCTGCCTTGAACGTATATTACCCTGGTGCACGCTGAATTAAACAAATGATTCCTCCTGAAAATTTGCAATGCACTGAACCCAACACGTCCCTTTTGGCGTATAATGTAAGAGCCGTATTTCAACAAATGACGACGAATTCGGCAGACGAAAAACCTCACCGAAAGAAGGTGCCAATGATGCCACAACCCATGAAGGGTCATTTCATTCGGGTGTTATTCACCACATGCATTTTATTTACCGTTACGCTGACCTCTACAGTAAATGCAGCTAGTGCCAATATATTCTCCGACATATACAGCGGCTGGGAACGCGTTTCCGAGCTCCCTGGTGAAGTGAACGCCCTGCAGGAAAGCTACCAGCAGACGCTGAACCAACTGAATGAAACCTCTGCTCAATTGGGACAAGCCCAGGCCAATGTCGAAGCATTCAAGGCCCAGAATGAGCAGTTAATAGAACAGAACCAGAAGCTGACTGATATGGTGACAAAACTGCAGGAAGATCAAGATGCCAAAAATGCCACGACCAAACGAATTCAAACGATGATCATCACCGTCATTGTCCTCATATTAGGCTATTTTGTTCTGATTCGCGTGATGCGCTGGGGAATGCGTCGTCGTTCGGGCCGAGCCTAAAAGAACAGGAGCAAGCACATGCACATACACCTGAACACTGCCGAGGCTGGCGGAGCTGGACAAGTGGTAACCTTCTCGCTGATCCAGAATGACCGGCTTCATATTTTGCACCCGCAGCAAATCGTCGCCTTTCGCGGATCGAGCAGCAGCCGCAATGACAAGTTCATGACCATCTCAGGCATGGTTCGCAAAAAAAAGCTGATCAAATCCGAAATTACCGGCCCCTGCCAATTTGTGGCTGCCCTCCCTCCCGGTTTTACCATGAAGGAAGTGGAGCTCACCGAGGAAAGTGATTTGCTGTACGACTTTCGGCATCTCTTCTTTTACTCAGACGGAGTGAACATGCATACCAAGATCCAGAAGATTAAGAACATGCTGATCACTCAGGATGCTGTCAAAATGAAATTTTCAGGCAAAGGCAAGATTGGGCTGTTAACCCAAGGCCAGGTCTGCCAGCAGGAATTACACCCTACCGCCCCGCTTTACGTGGATGCAGGCAGCATCATAGCCTATCCCGAGAATGCCAAGCTCGAACTCACTGTGTATGGAAATAATCTCGCCAGCCAGCATATGAACTACCACTGGAAAATGACAGGACAGGGCTCGGTACTCTTCCAGGCAGGACGGGAGAATAACAGACTCGAACGGGACCTGAATGATGAAGGACTGTTCAAACGCATCCTTAAGGAAGTCATTCCCTTCGGCAATGTAATCATTAAATGAGCCGCCCGGTGATCTCCGCATTTATTACTCATGCGGGGTAGTCACCAGGCGGTTTCGTGTTATAATGGTTCAGACAATTGAAGAAGAAAATCCATGCCTCCTGGCATGGGAGAGGTTCGCGAACTCCCTCTATAAGACTTGACCTTTTGCAGGTCATTACAAGTCTTGCGTACACCGTGTATGACGTACGTAAAAAACTAAGGACACTTTTACCGTGCTGTTTTTTAGCAGCGTAAGGAAAGGTGTGTTTTTTGATGGATGCCAGTTCATGAACTTCTCTGTTCTTCCGACACTCTGTGCCTAGGTGCATAGATTGATCTTAAGAAGATGGAGAGGTTTTTTTATGTTGAACGAAGAAAAAGCGGTCGTCGTCTTTAGCGGCGGTCAGGATAGTACCACATGTCTGTTCTGGGCCAAACAGCAATTTGCTGAAGTTGAGGTGGTGACCTTCGATTATGGACAGCGTCATAAGCTGGAGATCGAATGTGCTGCTGCAATTGCACGCGATCTGAATGTACAGCAAACCGTACTGGACATGAGTTTGCTTAACCAGCTCGCACCTAATGCATTGACCCGTACAGATGTGGAAATTACGCACGAAGAAGGCGAGCTGCCTAGCACATTTGTAGATGGCCGCAACCTGCTTTTCCTCAGTTTTGCCGCCATTCTGGCGAAGCAAAAAGGAGCGCGTCATCTGGTCACTGGCGTATGTGAGACAGATTTCAGCGGATATCCGGATTGTCGGGATTCATTTGTTAAATCCATGAATGTGACGCTTAACCTGTCGATGGACTACCCATTTGTCATTCATACTCCGCTGATGTGGCTGGATAAGGCCCAAACGTGGAAGATGGCTGATGACCTCGGTGCCTTCGATTATGTACGCGAGCGGACACTGACCTGCTATAACGGGGTTATTGGAGATGGATGCGGTGAATGCCCTGCATGCAAACTGCGCAAAGCAGGATTGGATCGCTACGTGGAGCAGCGCTCTGCTGGGGCATCTGTAGGAGCAGATGTACGATGAGAGAGCCAGGAACATTCCGCATAGTTGAGCATTTGCAGCGGATTGGGGAGGATATTCTTCCTTCACAGCTGCGTTATCACCGCAAACGTGTGCTGGTCAGCAAAGAGTTTACCTTCGATGCTGCGCACCACCTGCATTGTTATGAAGGCAAGTGCAAGAACTTGCACGGCCATACGTATAGAGTCGTTTTTGGCATCAGCGGTTATCCGGGCGAGACCGGATTGACGGTTGATTTTGGACACATCAAGGATATTTGGAAAACAAAAATTGAAGGATATCTGGATCATCAGTATCTGAATGAGACGCTTCCCCTCATGAATACCACGGCTGAAAATATGGTCATCTGGCTGTTCGAACAAATGGAACACGCGCTTCAGACAGAACCATATGCAGGGCTTACCGAAGGTGGCCGAACCGAATTTGTGCGCCTCTACGAGACACCAACCAGCTACGCCGAGGCTAGACGGGAGTGGATGATCGATGAGTAGTGTGCAAGAAAACGTGAATGCTTCTTCCTCCGTACAAAACAAAGAAGCACGCATCCCGGTCATGGAGATTTTCGGTCCGACCGTTCAAGGCGAGGGCATGGTGATCGGACAGAAAACCATGTTTGTTCGCACCGCTGGCTGCGATTATCGCTGCTCCTGGTGCGATTCTGCATTTACCTGGGACGGCAGTGGCAAGGACCAGATCCAGATGATTACACCAGAGGACGTATGGGCTGAATTGCGCCGTGTAGGTGGTTCGCGATTCTCCCATGTTACCATCTCCGGGGGGAACCCTGCCCTGCTGGCTTCGCTGGGCGGGTTGGTTTCTTTGCTCCGGGAGAACGGCATCCGCACTGCGGTGGAGACGCAGGGCTCCCGCTGGCAGCCTTGGCTGGCTGACATTGACGAAGTCACCGTGTCTCCCAAGCCGCCTAGCTCGGGCATGGACACCAACTGGGACGTGCTGGATGATCTCATTAACCGATTGTCCACAGGCCCTGCAGGACGCAGCCACAGCCTGAAAATTGTCATTTTCGATGAAATAGACTTGGATTATGCCCGCCGCGTGCATGCACGGTATCCGGCTACCGATTTGTTTTTGCAGACCGGAAACCCGGACGTCTCTTCTACCGAGACGCCAGATCTGGCTTCGTCGCTGCTCGCCCGTTATGAGTGGCTGATTGATCAGGTCAGTGCATCAGATGACCTCAACGATGTTCGCGTGCTACCACAGCTGCACACCTTAGTGTGGGGAAACAAACGCGGCGTTTGATCGGCTACATGGACAGCTTGGGTGAAATGGACGGCATGATGTAATTTTTCGGAAACAACCTGGGGCTTCCCATTTAAACTTTGGAATTCGTATCATATACCGGAGAGCTTCGCGCTTGAACGGAACAAGGAGAGTTAACAAATTGACAAGACAACCTGATGAAATGAAAGATGTGACGCTGCTGGGTAACCAGGGCGTGAAATATACGTTCGAGTATGATCCCGGCATTTTGGAAAGCTTTGATAACAAGCATCCGTACCGCGATTATTTTGTAAAATTCAACTGCCCGGAATTCACGAGCCTGTGCCCAATCACGGGTCAGCCCGATTTTGCCACCATTTATATCAGCTATATTCCCGATGTGAAAATGGTAGAGAGCAAATCGCTTAAACTGTACCTGTTCAGCTTCCGCAACCATGGGGATTTCCACGAGGATTGTGTGAATATTATCATGAATGACCTGATCAAGCTGATGGATCCTCGTTATATTGAGGTTTGGGGCAAATTTACGCCGCGCGGCGGCATTTCCATTGATCCGTATACGAACTACGGCAAGCCCGGAACCAAGTATGAACAGATGGCTGAGCACCGCATGATGAATCATGACATGTATCCGGAAACGATTGATAACCGTTAATTTTCCGGCACTTCTGTTCTGATCTGCAGTATATTGAAAATAATAGAACACTTAAAAGCCGAAATCTTCACTCCGAAGAAATTCGGCTTTTATTTGTGTAATCCCACAATCGCTCAAAGGTTCGATCGAACTTATCAAGAGCGGTTAATATATTCTATGGAATGTCAATATTTCACCTGTTCCCCTTGTCGCTTCCAACAATCTATCCTATTATGTAACAATATGCTTAGGCACACTACATTATCAGGCGCTGATCCTTCGTGACCGCGACCAAAGGAGAAAAGTACATGTCCATGCAAACTTCATTATCCAAGGACGCTGCCATGCGTTCGAAAAACCAACCCGGATTGGATGCCCAGAGCACCGTTTACCGGATCTTGATTGCCATCAGTCTGGTTCATTTGTTTAACGACTCAATCCAGTCTGTCATTCCGGCTATTTTTCCAATCCTGAAAGACTCCATGCATCTTACATACACACAGATCGGATGGATATCCTTCGCCATCAACTTTACCGCATCCATTATGCAGCCTGTTGTAGGCTGGTTTGCAGATAAGAAGCCGACGCCTTCGATATTGCCGATCGGCATGGGATTCACGTTCACCGGCATGCTTCTGCTGGCGTTTGCCGACAGTTATATGGCTGTCCTGATTTCCGTTATCTTTGTCGGGCTTGGTTCGGCCGCTTTTCACCCGGAAGGTTCCCGGGTATCCCATATGGCCGCAGGGCCTCGTCGGGGTCTCGCTCAATCTATCTTCCAGGTGGGTGGCAACGCTGGACAGTCTCTTGCTCCGCTCTTGACGAGATGGATCTTCATCCCGTTTGGTTTGTTCGGCGCCATTGGATTCACCGGCATTGCAGCTATGGGGATTGCCGTACAGATCTATATTGCCCGCTGGTACGGCCGCATGCTGCAATCCGGAGGTTATCTTCGCAAACAGGCGGCTGCCCGTCGTGCTCCAAATCCCGCACTTCGCAAAAAGATAGCTGCTGCCATCACGATTCTGATTTTGCTCGTCTTTGTTCGTTCATGGTATGTCGCTTCCATCGGCAGCTTCTATGCGTTTAATCTGAAGGAATTGTTCAGCCTCTCCACAGAGGATGCACAGATCTACATCTTCCTGTTCCTGGCCGCTGGTGCACTCGGCACGTTCTTCGGAGGTCCACTGGCAGATCGCTTCGGCAAACGCAATATGATCTTCCTGTCGATGGCCGGAGCCGCTCCACTGGCGCTGCTGCTGCCATATGCCAATCTGTTCTGGACCGGCGTGCTGCTGTCCATTATCGGATTCATCATGCTATCCAGCTTCTCTGTGACCGTGGTTTATGCTCAAATGCTCATTCCGGGCAAAATCGGAACCGTCTCCGGTCTGATCACCGGATTGGCATTTGGTATGGGAGGACTCGGTGCGCTTGTCCTGGGAAACTGGATCGACGTGTTCGGTGTATCTCCAGTCATGCAGATGTGCAGCTTCCTGCCGCTGATCGGCATATTTACCTTCCTGCTGCCTTCGGATAAGGTACTGAAACGCTGGGCAGATGAAAACGGCAGTGAGGAATAAAAATACACTTACTACACTTCTATAAACCTAAATAAACGCCAAAAAGGGTTCCTGCTTCAATCTGGTATACAGATTGGCGGGAGCCCTTTTATTCATTAATCGTTTATTACTTCAAGCGCTGAAGAATCAGCCTTTTTTTGTATAACATTTTACCTGCTTCGGCAACATCGCTAATCGTATTTTTATTGCTTACCGAACCAAACACCATGCCGGCAATCGGGATAAGCTGGAACAGCTTTTTCCAGCCGAAGGATTCACTATAGGAATTGAAAACCTCACGCCAGCCCTGCATTTGTGAAACGACCTGTACTTGCTTGTCCGGATTGTCATACTCGGCCAGTTCATCGATAATTGCCTTCTTGCCTACAATGTCGGCGGAGGAGAATTGCAGGCACTTCACAATGAATATCCGTTCCTGGGGATCGTCGGGATCATATCCGTAACATAAGGCCATCTCTTGCAGTACCTTCAGGGAAAGCCCCATCACCATCGGGATATCTGCTGCGATCGTTACAATACCGCCAATTCCTGTTGCGGCACCCTGTGCTGCGGCAAATTTGGTTCTGCTCTCCGTAATGTTGTCAGCAACGCGGTCCAACACTTCAAGCGGCAGATTTTCCACACTATGAATTTTGGCAGTCCCTTCTGCTTCGGCATCCTCTTCCAGTCGATAGGTATGGTCTTTCATGGAGTAACCCGATCTCTCCGCTTCTTCCTGAAGAAGCTTGGCTACCTTCTTTTTCTGAACGAGAAATTTGCCGCCATTCTGTACATACTGCCCAACTTCGTTCAGGGCATCGCCAATTTTCTGTTTGATTGCTTTTGGCATGACTTTATCCAGCATCGCAAATGGCAAACGCCCGATTTTATCCCAGATGAATAAATCCTTCTGTTCCTTTTCCCACTTTAAGATCTGCTCAAGCTCCTGATCCAATGTTTCACGTGAATCCATATGTGATCCTCCTGTATATTCGATTAATTCTTCAGCTATGGATTGTATACGTTGAAAAAGGATTCTGGTTACTAATCCGTGTGATTTTGCCTGTATACCTTAGGGGAGACTCCATAGGCCTTTCGGAACTGACGGGTGAAGTAGTTGCTATCGTTAAACCCGCATTCATAGGAGATCTGGGTTATGGTCAGGCCGCTGTGTTTCAACAAGCTGCACGCTCTCTCCAGTCGGAGTGTCAACATATAAGCAATTGGCGTCATCTGATAATAAGAGCGAAAGATCCGATTCAGGTGCCTTACCGAGATACTGGATTTACCTGCAATCTCCTCCAGTGTCAGCGGCTCCAGGTAATGATCTTCCATATAGGATATGGCATTCGCCAAGTGCATCAGATGGTTGCCCTCCATCCCCTTTTCCTGCGTATCATAGTGCCTCGACAGGTAGACGACCAGCTCCGTGAATCGCGAGAGCAGCATCGTCTGATATCCCTGCAGCTGGCCATGATACTCCTCAATCATGACAGCAATCAGCGATTCCACATACTCCAGACTGGGAATGGGAAGCGCCAGCTTGCCAGGATAAGATTGAATATTGCGATAGTATGGTTCCAAGACGAACAGCGCCTGAAACCCGTTCGATTTCTTCAGATCCGGTCCAATGGATGCAAGCATCTCCGGTCTAAACATTATATTGCAGATTTTAAAGTCATGAGGGTCCCTGTAAGCATGAGGTGTGGAGCCGTTAATAACAAAGGCATTGCCCTTTTTGATAAAATACTCCTCCGTATGTACAACATGCGTGGCATTACCGTTCAGCACGATCACAAGCTCCGAAAAATCGACGTGCTGATGCAGTTCGGTATCCTCCTCATGTCCACCGTACTGAATATAAAATGGAAACTGCAAGTCAGATGTAAACCAGTTCAGATACGTGCTGCTCAATCGTTTCTCCTCCACGATTCCGGTTGGATTGATGTCTATATCATGCTACTCCAGGACCGAAAAATCAAGGTTTCCACTGTACTCCCCCGATATAATTCATCATGTAGAGACGGCAGTGGATGACGAATTGAGGAGGTGTATACGATCAGAAACACATGATCATGATTCTGCTCTACGGGCAGTCTGATCTTTTTTTCAGATCATTTTTGCAAACGCATTCAAAAATACAAATACTTCAGGGGGGTAGCATGGTTAAATCGATAAGAAACATTCCCAAATGGTCAGTCGCGCTCACACTCTCATTAAGCTTGCTTGCAGGTTGCAGCAGTGAAGGTGCAACAAATGGCAGCTCCAGTGGTGATGAAACTGCTCCGGTAACCTTCACTTTCTTCGGTGCAGATGCCAATCCGAATTGGAGCAACATGCAGGATGATGTCGGAAAGGAAATTACCAAACAAACAGGTGTAACCCTAAATGCGGAGTTCGCCATGTCGGATCCCTCCCAGCGTTTGGCACTAATCGCAGCAAGCGGAGATTACCCGGATCTGATCAGTCCCAAAGGGGATCTCGACAAATTGATCGATGCCGGGGCCATGCTTGATCTAACCGATCTGATTGAAGAGCATGCGCCCAACCTCAAAAAACTGTTTGGGGATGAAATGAAGCGGCTTCGCTACAGCAACGATGATCCGTCCATCTACGTCATTCCAACATACTCTGCGATTGATGGGGTCAATTTCGTCGCAGGCGGCGGCTTCCAGCTGCAGCATCGAGCCGTGAAGGAAGCTGGATATCCAGAGATCAAAACGTTACAGGATTACGAGAATGTCATCCGCAATTATCTGGAGAAGCATCCTACTGATGAAAATGGCAATCCAAACATCGGCATGACGCTGAATGCGGATGACTGGCACATTCAGATTACTGTAACGAACCAGGCTGCCGAAACGACCGGCAAATCAGGTGACGGTGAATACTACATCGATCCGGAAACCTATGAGGCTTCTTATCATTTCCGCACCGAAGGTGAAAAGGAATATTTCCAGTGGCTGAACCACATGTACAATACCGGTTTGCTCGATAAGGAGTCGTTTGTGCAAAAGAATGACCAGTATCTGTCCAAAGTCGCTTCTGGCCGGGTCATCGGCCTGACCGATGTGGACTGGGGCTATGCTGATGGCGAAAAGGCATTGAAAGCTGCCGGGAAAAATGACCAGACTTACGGACACTATTCCGTCATGTTATCGGATCAATACAAGGATAACCGTTATCAATCAACGGGCTTTATGGCTGGCTGGGGTGTAGGCATCACCGTAGACTGCGAAGATCCGGTCCGGGCGATCAAGTTCCTGGACTACCTTGCTTCAGAAGAAGCCCAGGTACTGAACAATTGGGGGATTGAAGGCAAGCATTATGAAGTCAAGGGTGGCACCCGTGTTGTCCCCGTTGAAGTACAGGAACGTATCGTGAATGATAACATTGCGTTCAGCAGGGAATCCGGTATCGGATTTTACACGAACCTCGGTGCTCATTATGGAGATGGTGTCAAAGACTCTACCGGCAATTATTACACCAAGAACTTCCCGGAGCAGATTGTGGAAAATTATACGGATGCCGATAAGGAAACACTCAAGGCCTATGGTGCCACAACATGGATGGATTTGTTCCCGAATGAAACGGAGTTTCCCTCCAAACCTTGGGGTGCCGTATGGAACATCTCCGTGCCGAGCGAGGACGAGATCAACATCATCTCAAGCAAGGTCAAGGACATCACATGGAAGCAGATCCCACAGGCCATTATGGCCAAACCGGAGGAATTTGAAACCATCTGGAATGACTATCAGCAGATGCTGATTGATGCCGGCGTTGAGCAAATGGAACAGGGATTTACCAAGTACGTCCAGGACCGCGTTAAACTTTGGAATGAATAGGAGTAATACATGATGAAATACAGCAATCCCGTCATACCCGGCTTTTATCCTGATCCGAGTATCTGCCGGGTAGATAAAGATTATTACCTGGTGACCAGCACCTTCGAATATGCTCCAGGAGTGCCCATATTCCACAGCCGAGATCTGGTCCACTGGCGGCAGATTGGCCATGTGCTAACCTCCGACCAACAGATTGTACTGGCAAATGCATGGGTTTCCGGGGGAATCTATGCGCCAACCCTTCGGCATCATGACGGCTGGTTCTATATGATCACGACCAATGTAAGTGCAGGTGGCAACCTGTATGTACGCAGCCGTCAGCCTGAAGGCCCTTGGTCGGAACCCGTTTATGTTGATCAGAAAGGCATTGATCCCTCCCTTTTGTTCGATGAACATGACCGGATATACTTCCAATCTGCCTGTAACGGTGCAGAAGGTGAAGGCATCTATCAGTGCGAGATTGATATCGAGACAGGAGAACGATTAACCGACAGCCGATTAATCTGGAAAGGAACAGGAGGAGCCGCACCTGAGGCACCCCATCTGTACAAAGTAAATGGCATGTATTATCTGATGATTGCTGAAGGTGGCACGGAATATGGTCATATGGTTACCATTGCCCGCAGCAACGATCCCTATGGTCCATATGAAGCATGTCCCGCCAATCCGATCCTGTCCAATCGAAGCATGAAGACCAGCATCCATGCTACAGGGCATGCAGACCTTATCCAGATTCAGGATGGAAGCTGGTGGGCGGTCTGCCTCGGCATTCGTCCTGCTGCCTATCCGCTGCGGCATCATCTGGGACGTGAGACGTTTCTTGCCCCAGTCACATGGACGGAAGATGGATGGCCTATCATCGGCGATAACGGGCATATCGAGCCTGTCATGACTGGACCGCAGCTGCCTGAAACGCCGTGGCCATCGCCAGCAGTTCGGGACCATTTTGACCTGCCCACACTGGGGCCGGGCTGGGTGTTCCTGCGAAACCCGGCTCCCGGCAGCTGGTCACTAACTTCGAATCCGGGCCGCTTGACCTTATGTGGTAACTCCCTCTCCCTTCATGATCAGGGGAATCCCGCATTTGTTGGGCGGCGCTTGAGTCATTTCCAATGCAGCATCGCTGCCAGTCTGGACTACGAGCCGCTGCAGGAAGAAGAAGAGGCCGGATTAACAGTCTTCATGAATGGAAAATATCATTACGATCTGGCGATGAAGCAGATTCATGGAGAGAAGAAAGTTATTTTCCGCCGAACCGTAGGTTCATTACAAACTGAACAGGTTCACGACTGTGGAACAGGCCCCGTCAGATTAAAAATTCAGACAGATCGTAATCAATTCACGTTTTTCCTGCAGCACGACTTGGGGGAGGACATTCTGATCGGATCTGGCGAAACCCATCTGCTCTCCACTGAAGTGGCAGGCGGCTTCACCGGCATCATCATCGCCATGTATGCCCATGCTCCATCTGGAACGGGCACGCCAGCTCAATTCGATTGGTTCGACTATGAGCCGCAAGAGGAAATACAGGACTAACCATTGATAAACTGCATCCAAACACACCAAAAACCCACCGTCCATGTTGATCTGGCCGCGGTGGGTTTTAAGTATCTTCGAGCGATGGAGTTATTTCTTACATTATCAATCTAACGAGGTTCATTCCAAAAACAATGGGTCTTACTTGCCAGAAGGCTGTACTTCAGCGGTATACCTGGCTGGAATATCCGTCTCTGCCGTAACTTCCGTAATAACCATCGGATACATCATGTCCGGATCCGGCTGAACGATGGAATACAGCACGATCGCACGTCCATCCTTCTCCAGTTTGACGTCATCAATCTTCAAACCATAACCAGGATGAGGCATTTCAGCAGTGAGCTTCACTTTGGTTGTTTTGTCATCAACCTTAGTTGTCGTCACTTCAGGTACGATGGCTTGCTGGCCTTCCCCTGGAGTCTCTGGAGCTGGCTCAGCCGAGCCACCATTGCCGTGTCTATCTACAAATTCAAGTGCATTGAAGATCATGCTTGCAGCCTCCATACGGGTAAGCGACTGATCTGGACGGAAGTTGCCGTCCTTATCCAGTTCAATGATGTTCATGTTCAGCAGGTTCTGGACTGCAGATATGGCGTCCTTACCGATTTTATTTTCGTCCTTAACAAAATTATACTTCATAATAACCGGATAATTCCCGGTTGTGTTAATGCCTTCATGAAGCAAAATAACAAATTGCTCACGTGTCATCTTGCCTTGCGGATTCAACTCTACCGGGATGGACAGGCCATTCTGGGTTGCAGCCTGTACAGCATCTGCATACCAGGTATCCGGACTGATTTTATTTTGAGCGGAAGCGGCAGCATATTCATTTTTCAATCCAAATGCCTTCACGATCAATTGAACACCCTGCGGCTCGGACAACGCCTGGTCCGGACGGAACAGATCTGCCGTTACACCACTGACAACCCCTTTGGATTTCAGGGAATCAACAATATTTTTTTGCCCTTCATCGGTTACGTCCGAAAAAGCGAATACAGAAGCACCTCCTGCCGTCAGAGAAACGCAAAGCGCAAGTGTTGCAGCCAATCCTTTTTTATGTTTCATTTCCTGGCACCTCCTAAGTTTAGTAAACCCTATTTTTGACTTCTTCAATCCTACAGACGGGACACCTTCAGAAAATGTTTCAGAGAATTCGACATTAGGGTAATCTTGTGCAAAAAACTACATATACATGTCTGCATGGCCTGCGAATTTTCACTTTCATGCCCTTCTTCCCGGCTTCGTTGACAATGATACGAATTAGCGCAAAAATAAGAAAAGAAGAAATCATTCGTTAACGGATAAATAGCAAACTGGATCGCATAAAGTAAGAGGGCACGACGCGCTAATTATAGGTGTCGGCCCTTTTCTTGCCTCCGTACCTTACCTAACTTTCACCCGAACAAAGGAGAACCCGAGATATGTCCAAGACAGGATTGCTTCGAAGCTATGTCGTCTCCAACTGGCCCGTGTATCTAACTGCCGTTGTGCTGATCATTGCCTCCAATGTCGGTCAGGCCTCTTTGCCCCGTATTCTGGGCAGTTTCACAGACCAGCTCATGCAAAATACGCTTCAAATGAATACGGTCATCCGTTACAGCCTATGGCTTCTGGCCATCGCCATCGCCTACAACCTTCTCTTCGGAACAGGACAGTTCATGATTATGCGGCTTGGACGCCGCTTCGAATTCATGACGCGCGAACGCATTTTCGGCAAGTTTTCCGAATTGAGCGAGCACTACTTTTCCAAGCAGGGAAACGGGAAACTGCTCAGCTATGTCATGAATGACGTTACCTCCGTGCGCGAAGCCATCTCCAACGGGGTGACAATGACGACAAATGCCACATTTCTGCTGATCTCCTGTATCGTCATGATGCTGCTTAGCGGCATTCCAATGAGCCTGATTCTGATCAGTATCATTCCCTTGCTGGCCATACCCTTTTTGGTTGTGTTCTTTGGCCCCCGCATCCGCAAGCGTTCTCGTGATGTACAGGATGCCCTTGCAAGCATGACCGAATCTGCGGAAGAGCAGCTCGGCGGAATTCGCGTGACGAAGACGTTCGCCATTGAAGACAGTGCCCGTGCGCGATTCGGCGCAACTGTAGATGCCATTAAGGAAAAACAATTGCGACTCGTGCGACTCTCTTCCCTGTTTCAAGCACTGCTGCCACTGCTTGGGGCCATCTCGCTCGTTGTTTCTCTGCTAATCGGCGGTATTCTGACGATGCAGAATTCCATTACACTCGGAAGCTTTGTCGCGTTGACGCTATATTTGCGGATTATTATGGGACCGCTTCAGCAGATTGGCAATGTCATTAATACCATGCAGCGATCGGGAGCGTCCCTTGAACGGGTTAACGATCTGCTGACAGAAAAGCCGGATGTCCGGGAAGTCCCCGGGGCTAAAACCCTGAACGCCGTGAACGAGATCGCCATTGAAGACTTGTCCTTCTCCTACCCCGGGAGCTCAGCTTCTGCTCTTAAGCACATCAGTCTGAAGATTGCCGCAGGACAGACCGTAGGCATTGTGGGCAAGACCGGCTCTGGCAAAAGTACCCTGGTCAAACTGCTGCTTCGTACATATGAACCGCCTGAAGGCACGATTCGTATGAATGGCACAGACATTCGGCAGCTGTCGCTGGAAAGTCTTCGTTCCCGCATTGCCTATGTCCCTCAGGATGGTTTCCTGTTCAGCACCACCATTCGAGACAATATCGCTTTCAGTGACCGGGAGGTACCGCTGGACACCGTGGAACGCAGTGCAAGGCAGGCCATGATCTACGACAACATTATTCGCTTCCCGGATCAATTCGACACCCTGCTCGGTGAACGTGGACTAACGTTGTCCGGCGGTCAGCGTCAGCGAACCAGCCTGGCTCGGGGATTGATCAAGAAGGCTCAGATCCTTATTCTCGACGACAGCATGAGCGCCGTTGATGCGGTAACGGAAAGTGGCATTCTGCGCAGCCTGAAGGAAATTGGCAAAGGCAAAACAACCCTGATTATCTCCCATCGCATCAGCGCCGTCCGTCATGCGGATGAAATTATTGTGCTGGATGAGGGACACATCGCTGAACAAGGCACGCACTCGCAATTGATGGCCGCTGAGGGCCTGTACGCCGCGACCTATCGTTTGCAGGAGGAGGGATTGCATCATGAAGGATCATAAGACTGGCGCCAAAGCGAGCACCGAACCTCAGGTCTCATCCGGGAACCATGCGGGTTCGGGCACAGAGAGAGAACTCAGCAAGCGTTCATCGTTTAAAGCGATGATGAGCTACGCCAGACCTCATCGATTTGCTTTTTTGGGCATCTTTTTATGCTCCTTGCTTGGGATCTCTGCCGACCTGCTCCAGCCATATCTGGTCAAAATCGCTATAGATGACCATCTGGCGATCGGCCAGACCAGCGTAGGATTTCTTATTAAACTGGCTGCCGTCTATCTGGCACTGGCTGTAATCAGCTTTATTTTTACCTATATACAAAACAACCTGCTGCAGCATGTCGGTCAGAACATCGTCTCCCGCATTCGCAAAGATCTCTTCCGGCACATCTCCAAAATGTCCATGTCCTTCTTCGACCGCTTTCATATCGGGAGTCTGGTCACGAATGTGTCCAGCGATACGGAGACGATCAGCAGTTTCTTCACCCAGGTTCTGCTCAGTCTGATTCGGGATGGCATGATGCTGGTGCTTATTATCTTCTTCATGTTTCAGCTGGATCCAGTGCTCGCAGGTTACTCGCTGATTGTACTGCCCGTTATCGCCATTGTGGCGATCCTGTTTCGCAGCAAGCTGCGCCAGGCCTATCAAAATGCCCGTACCCGTCTCTCCCGCCTGATTGCTTTTACGGCGGAGAACCTATCCGGCATGTTTCTCATTCAGGCTTTTCACCAGGAAGAGGAACAGAAGAAACGCTTCACAGAGCAAAACAAGTTACACTTGAAGGCCAACATTACCCAGGCCCGTTCCAATGTCATCTTCAACCGGACGTTTGACATTCTGGGCAATGCCGCCCTGGTGATGATGGTATGGCTTGGCGGACGCGCCGTGCTGGGTGAATCGCTGCAGGTCGGTGTACTTTATGCATTTATCAGCTACATCCGCCAGTTCTTCCAGCCGATCAACCAGATTACGATGCAATGGAATACGTTCCAGTCCACTACCGTGTCCATGGATCGGATCTGGAACATTCTGAATACCAAACCCGAGGTCGCAGATCCAAAAGCAGAGACCACTTCTTCACTGGACCCCCGGGACGTGATGGGACAAATTGATTTTAACGATGTGTCATTCGGCTACCGGGCAGACCGCCCACTCATTCAGCATCTGAATCTGCATCTCTATCCAGGCGAAATGGTCGGCATTGTGGGTACAACGGGAGCTGGCAAAAGCACACTGATCTCCCTGCTCAATCGGTTCTACGATGTCAATGAGGGCAGTATTGAAATCGACGGCACGGATATCAGGCAGCTGCCTCAGGCCAAGCTGCACCGTATTGTGGGGCTTATCCAGCAGGAGCCTTTTCTATTCTCAGGCTCCATTATTGACAATGTCCGCATGTTTCGGGAGGATATTACGAGAGAACAGGCAATCGAAGCGTGCCGTTTTGTCGGGGCACACGCCATGATCTCACGACTGCCGCAGGGATACGATACCCGCCTATCGGAACGCGGTAGCGGTCTGTCTGCCGGGGAACGTCAGTTAATTTCTTTTGCCCGCATTGTCGTATTCCAGCCCCGTATACTCATTCTTGATGAGGCAACCGCCAATTTGGATTCCCATACCGAGCAGCTGGTGCAGCAGGCACTGGAAACGGTATCTCATGGTCGAACCACGATTGTCATTGCACATCGCCTGTCTACCGTTATGCACGCAGACCGGATTCTGGTCATGGAGCATGGCGAGATTGTCGAGGAAGGCTCGCATCAGCATCTGATCGAAGCCGAAGGCATCTACGCCGATCTGTATGCCCATGCACGAGAGACCGGTGGTGACACGGCAATTCCTGGGTAATGAATGCCAATCTGTGCCGCCTGCGCTGCAGTGCGGCATGATTTGTGTTCGGGGCAGATGATGATAAGGATGAGTTCTTGGTTATGCGTGTTATTTACCGCGAAAACGGGTTGTATACCATATAGGAGAATATATACCTATCTTGAAGGAGTGCAGATGTAATGAAAATTCAATTGATTCGTCATGCCACCCTGTGGCTTGAATATGCCGGTCTGAATATTCTGGTTGATCCGATGTTGATGGATCCTGAAGAGATGCCTGCTTTTCCCAACACCCCTAATGATCTACGTAATCCGAGAGCTGCCTTGCCGGAAACAGAGACCGAGTACACCAATCCGGACTTGGTGATTGTTACCCATACCCACATCGATCACTGGGATGCAGTTGCAGCGGAACGGCTCCGCAAGGACGTGCCTTTGCTGTGTCAGCCTGGTGATGAGAATATATTTATCAAAGCCGGTTTTACGAGCGTTCATCCGGTGGATGAGAAATATGAGTTCCATTCCGTGCGTTTTGCACGAACTTCAGGCCAGCATGGCACGGGAGAAATCGCGAAGCGGATGGGCAAGGTGTCCGGTTTTGTGCTTGAGGCTGATGCCGAACCCGTATCGTATATTGCCGGGGACACGATCTGGTGCGAAGAACCGGCCGAGGCCATAGAGCGATACCAACCGGAAGTGATCGTTGTGAACGCGGGGGGTGCCCGTTTTACCCAGGGTGATCCAATCACCATGGACGGACCGGATGTAGCTGCAGTGAAACGGCATGCACCGGATGCACATGTCATCGCCGTTCATATGGATGCTATTAACCATTGCATGATGTCCCGCACGGATCTGGCCAGTTATCTGGCTTCCGAACATTTAGACGGGCAGGTTCTCATTCCTCGGGATGGCGAAAGTTTCGTATTTGATTCAAAATCGGAGCTGGTGTAAGAAGCGTTAATGTGAATAGTAAGAAAAGGATGTTCCCGTCACGAAATGACGGAAACATCCTTTTCTATATGGAACTTATTTATTGAATTTTCAAACGAATCACGTTCCAGGAAGCCTTCGCCAGACTTGCCGTAACCAGGGTGCCTGACACTTCTGCCCCGCCGCGGTTATGTGGAGCCACCCGATTCGGCTGTGCAGCCGTATTCACGGCTTTGAGGTCATCACTTTCCAGTACGATATGCTCCAGCAGGCTGCATTGTCCGAAGCTGCGCAGATCGACTTCAAGCTGCAGAGAATCTTCCAGGTGACGGTTCACGGCAAATACTGTTACTTCACCCTGCTCTTCATTATGCACCGCAATACCTTCCAGGTACGGCACGTCCGTAATTTGCTTCGTATCATACTTCGCTGAATGAATTAATGGCACAAGTGCTGTTCCACGTCCAAAGACGGAAGCGTGCATAAACGGATAGAAAATGGTCTGTCTCCAGGCAGCACCACCTGTGTCCGTCATGATCGGCGCGATAACGTTGACCAATTGTGCGAGACAGGCCATCTTCACGCGATCCGCATGCTTAAGCATGCTAATCAGCATACAGCCTACAAGCAGCGCGTCTTCATGGTTGTATACATCCTCCAGCTGCGGGGGTGCAATTTGCCACGGATCCAGCTTCCTGTCACTTTCATTGGAATGATACCATACGTTCCACTCATCGAAAGACAGATACATTGTTTTCTTGCTGCGCTTCTTCGCCTTGATGTAATCACAGGTTGCCATGACGGTCTCAATAAACCGATCCATCTCCAGCGAACGCGCCAGGAACGTAGGCGTATCATCATCCGCGTTGCCATAATACTGATGGAGTGACAAGTATTCCACATGATCATAGGTATGATCCAACACAGTTGCTTCCCATTCTGGGAACGTTGGCATGCCCAGTGACGAACTTCCGCAGGCAACCAGTTCAATAGTTGGGTCAGTCCATTTCATGACTTTCGCTGCTTCAAGCGCAACCCGTCCATATTCTTCTGCCGTTTTGTGACCGATCTGCCATGGACCGTCCATCTCGTTACCCAAGCACCAGGTTTTGACCGCATGCGGCTCCTTGTAACCATGCTTGATCCGCAGATCACTATAATATGAACCTTCCGGATGGTTGCTGTACTCCACGATGTTCCGGGCTGCATCTACGCCCCGTGTCCCCAAATTGACGGCCATCATGACTTCGGAATTCGCAAGTTTGGACCAATCCACGAACTCGTTGAAACCGAATTCATTGGTCTCAATGGTTCTCCAAGCCAGCTCAAGTCTGCGTTTACGTTCTGCAACGGGACCTACGGAATCTTCCCAATTGTAACCGGATACAAAGTTACCCCCAGGATAGCGTACAATCGGCACCTGCAGCTCCTTGACCATCTCCAGCACATCCGTGCGGAATCCCGCTTCGTTCGCAGAGGAATGCCCCGGCTCATAAATACCGCCATATACGGCACGTCCGAGATGCTCAATGAATGAACCGTATAAGCGTTTATCGACTGCACCAATCGTGAAATCCTTGTCTACCGTCATTTTTGCTTTTACCATCGTGAAGTTCAGCTCCTTAAGATTAATAAAAAAATTAATTGATAATCTATGGATCAACGTTCATATTTATATTAAAATCGATTACAACCCTAATTTCAACCTGAATTTTTAAAAATGTTATTCTTTTTGATGGATTTATGTTTAACTTAATTCTATATTCAATAATGGAGGAACCCCATGATTAGAGCAAATACGGATGCCGAATGGCTGCCCTTATACGAAGCACTTGCCAGTGAAGTGCGCTTGCAGATTATACGACTTGTTGCCGAGAACCCGATGAACGTAAAAGATATCGCCGCCTCACTTGGGCTAAGCAGTGCTATTGTAACGATGCACGTTCGCAAGCTGCAGAATGTCGGCATCATTCAATCCAAAATGGTCCGCAAGGACGGCGGTACCCACAAAATGAACAGCCTTGCGATCGACTGGATCGGCATCTCCATGCCACAGGATACCGGTATGTCGAACAAGGTGCATGAGGTTGCTATACCTGTCGGGCACTATACCCATTTTGACGTGTATCCCACCTGCGGCCTGGCTACAGTCAATCATGTGATCGGACAATATGATGACCCGCGGTACTTCCTGGATCCCGAGCGAATGCACGCTAATATTCTCTGGTTCGGACACGGATTTGTGGAATACAAAATTCCAAACTACCTCTTATCTGGACAGCAGATCAACTCGATTGAATTATCGCTGGAGATCGGTTCAGAGGCGCCTTCGGTCAATCCCAATTGGCCCTCCGATATTACCTTTATGCTCAACGGAATACAGGTCGGTGAATGGACTAGCCCAGGTGATTCGGGGAATGGCCGTGGCGTATTCACGCCAGACTGGTGGAGTGAAAGTGTCAATCAGTACGGCATGCTGAAAGTGCTGCGGATCACGCAGGAAGGTACATTTATTGATGGGCAGCGTGTCTCTGAAGTAACACTCTCGGATATTCCGGTCGAGCGCAATCAATGGACATTGCGATTGTCGGTAGAAGAAGATGCCCAGCATGTAGGAGGTCTTACCTTATACGGTGAGGGATTCGGCAACTATAATCAGGATATACTGTTCCGTCTCTACTACCAGGATTAGAGGTCTCAGAAAATACAAAAAACCTTCCATCTGCCTATTCGGCGATGATGGAAGGTCTTTTTGCTGTATCCACATTTTTTTGTTCTCATGATACACATTTATTCTACGAGAGCTCAAAACTGGCCTTTACTGATCTTACAGTGCACTCCCGCCATACAGGAAGCGATATTCCCAGTGCTTGCCCGAGATGTCGCTGGTCGTTACTCCGCCACCAGCATTGGAATAGGTGTGCAGTATTTTTCCGTCGCCAAGATAGATTCCGACATGCGTAATTCTTGCCGTAGACTTGTTCACCCCAGCATATGAGGAAGCTTTCGTGCCTTTATAAGACATAAAGAACATCAAATCTCCACGCTTGAGTTTTTTCCAATCCGTCTTAACAGAACCTTTGCCTTTTACATAAGTTCCCTGCTGGCGTGAATCTGCAGGAAGCTTGACTCCAAGTGCATCGATAAATGCCTGGCGGACAAAGCTGGAGCAATCGAACGTAGCCGTACTGTTTCTGCTCGCTCCGAACTCATAAGGCGTGCCCCAATATTTCATGCCAGCAGCAATAACTTTCTCCACAGCGGCGCTGCCTGTTACAGAAGTGCTGCTGGAACCCGATGTTGTTGTGCTGCCGCTAACGGCTTTGGTGTATTTAGATGAAGAGGATATGTATCCTGTCCGGTTGCTTGAATCTTTTACTTTATACCATGCGGATCCAGATTTCTGAAGTACGGTAATGGTTTCCCCTTTGCCCACCATACGAACAACACTCGCAGAAGATGATGGTGAAGTACGCATGTTAACTCCCCAGATCACTTTCAGCTTGGCATTTTCGGCTGTTGCTGCGGATACCGGTGCCGTTAGTGCTCCTGTCGTCAGACTTCCCATCAGCATCGTTGCTGTTAGACTTGCGGTAATGATCTTACTTTTCCAGTTCATGATGTCGTGTTCCCCCTGATGTTACAGAATTTTAACCTGGCTTCGTTCTCTCCGGGCTTGCCCCATTGTAAACGGGCTGTCCATCGTGATCATCAGACCAAAGTCCTGTATTCACCTCAGGCTTATTGAGCACTAAGGATCAGGAGTTGAACCAGCATCAACATGAATAACTGCATGAATATTAAGCAATTTCTAAAGGTTAAAATATTGTAACTATTTGATAACACTTCGTTTCCAGCTATTACAGCCCGTTCAATGAACCAAATCAGATGATAGGTCAATAGACCTACTTTTAAAATCACATATTCCATAAGTGGTAAACATTACTACTCGCAAAAAACATTAGAAGCAGCGTCAATTCGCCTATTTTGTACCAAGTGGTTTCCAATGATTGCTCTCTTCTGCCTTACTTTTAACAGGTCACGTCCAGCTCAGGGTACAAAAAAGACTGTTACTTATGACGCTGCTCGCGCCTGAAGTAACAGTCTCTCGTATGTTTGTTCTATACTTTGAATTTATTGATCTGTTCTTGCAATTCTTCGGCCATATTGGAGAGAGAACCAGCCGATGACGCAATCTCTTCCATGGAAGCTAGCTGTTCTTCGGTTGCCGCAGATACATTGTGCACCCCGCCTGACGCTTCTTCAGCAATATTGGAGATCTGATCCACATATCGAACCACTTCATCCGTACTTGCTGACATTTCTTCCGATCCGGCAGATACTTCCTGAATTTCACCTGCGACCTTGTTGACTGCTTCTGAGATTTGCTCAAAGGCTTGTCCTGCCGCAGTTACCATCTCTATTCCGGCTTCTGTTTCACTACTGTTCACTTTTACGGCCTGTACCGCATGGTTCGTGTCATTCTGAATGAGCTGCACCAGGTCCGTAATTTTCTGTGCGGATTCCGATGATTCTTCGGCCAATTTACGAACTTCTCCGGCAACAACGGCGAAACCTCGTCCGTGTTCACCTGCACGTGCGGCCTCAATCGCAGCATTCAATGCGAGAAGGTTGGTTTGACGAGCAATATTGTTGATGACCTCCGTAATGCTTCCAATCTCTGCAGAACGTTCTCCAAGACCGGTTACGAGTTCTGTTAGTGAAGCAATGGACGTACGTACCGATCCCATTTGATCCACAGCCTGCTGGATAATCATATTTCCTTCAGCCGATTGATTCGCTGCATCTACAGCCGATACGGATACACTCTGAGCAAGCTCTGCAATCTGTTCTGAACCAATGGCCATTTCGCTCATCGCCTGCGAAGAACGTTTCACGATATTCACCTGGTCAGATGTGCCCACAGCGAGCTGTTCCACAGTTGCGGAAATTTGCTCCGATGCTTGCGTATTTTGCTCGGCACTCGCCAGCAGTTCTTCCGAAGAAGCAGCTACCTGCTCGGAAGTCACGGAAACGGACTGAATCATTGCACGCAAGTTACCCGTCATGGTATTGAAGGAAGCAGCCAGCGTGCCCAGTTCATCCTTGTTTTTCAGCGTGATCATTTCACCCGTTAGATCACCGTTTGCAATCAGCATTGCCGATTCGTTCATCTTCTGAATTGGTCTCGAGATGATACTTGCAATGAAGAAAGCGATAAAGACGGCGATCAGGAAGGCAATAATCGTTACCACTAAAATGATAATAAAGGCGCTATTTGCTTCGTTCAATGAATCCGCTGTGGCTTGCCCTGCTAATTCATTACTCATCGTAATCAGCTGAGCAATAGTATCATTGGCTGTATCCCATAATAGAAATGCCTCTGAATGCAGCCTGCTAGCTTCATCAAAGTCGTTAGCCATACCTCGTTCGACAAATCCAGACATTTTGGCCAAGTAGGCATCATAGTTCGTACTGAACGTATCATATAGCGCCATGGCCTCATCGCTGCCCTTGACTAACTCAATAAGCTGTTTACGCTCGTCTTCAATCTTGATTTGGAGCTGCTCTAAAGATTCACTTATCTCTGCGATTGAATTCTCATCCGTCTCAACAATGGCTGCAAGAGCCTGACGCTCCACGTCTGAAACATCGCCATTCATCGTACCTAGCAGGCTCACGCTTGGCATCCACGTCTGATCGATCTCTTCAGAAGTATTGGACATCCCTTGAATCTGAATCAAAGCATAAGTGCTTACGAAGGCAAGCAGAGCTACCACAACCAGAAACCCAGCCAACAATTTCATCCGAATGGTCAATCTCATTTTCCCTAACGCGTTCCCCCGCGTGCTTTTCATGTTCCCCACTCCCAACTTGGCCATAAACCAAACCAATACGTATGAATAGTATATCGACATCTATCGACATGAATTGTAGATATTTGAGGTTTAATTTTCATAAATTTCATGTAACTTCGTCCTTAAAACCAAAAAAAAGCCTCAAGTCTTTGGCCCAGCCAAAAACTCAAGACTTTAATGTATATATCGCCCAACCCCTCGTCCCCACATCATAAACGCTATTCTAACGGAAAACTCTCCGATGGATATGGATAAAGAAATCAGGAACCGACTTTGTATAGTTACGCGTCGTGATCAGAATGACACTGACCAAACTGCCCAGAATGAAACCGCCAAGAATATCTCCCGGATAATGCACACCTACATATACACGCGATACCCCGGTCAGCACGGCCAGCAGCAGCATCCAACATCCGAAACGACGTCCGATGAAAAACGAAGCGGCAGCAAGTGCAAAGACAAAGGAAGCATGCTTGCTTGGAAAAGATGGATCCGGCACATGCGGCACCAGCTGATGTACATTCCCTTCCACAAATGGCCTTGGATGACCAACGGCTGGTGAAATGCCCCACTTGGCAAGAACAAGAGCCACAATAGATGCTACACATGCATAAAAGACAATACGCTGCTTGGCCGGATTACCCAGAAACCAGACAATAACCAGAAGGGCTATCATAATCCACACGGCATATTCTGCTGAAGTGATCATAAACCAGTCCAGAAGCGGAACCCGGTCCGCAAACTGGTTGATCCAGTTAAAAACAGATTGATTCATAATTGCGTTCATACCTCCATGACATAAAACGTGATTCGTTTTTACACTATAATACCCACCAACTATTTGTCAAACAATGCACCGACTGACCGAATATTCGAAATCAAAGGGGACATTTCTCTTACTTTTTGTTAAAATAATTTGGGTTACATATCAGTTCAACAATAGAAAGGTGAAGATTATGCTTAAAAAATGGTTATTGGGGACAACCCTAACCCTGGCGCTTGCCGTAACAGGTGTCCTCGTATATTACGGATATTCCATTGTACATTTTGCCAATAGCATCTCAACCGCTTCAGGTACTTCCTCATCGTCTACATCCAATCCTCAGGCAGACCCTGGTACAGACACTACTACAACACCAATTCCCAAGTGGGAAGGAAAGGAACGCGTAAACATCCTGCTTCTCGGGGGTGACTCCAGAGGTGATGATGCAGGGCGCTCAGATTCGGTCATGGTGGCTTCCATTGATCCGGTGTCCAAACGGGCACATTTATTCTCTGTCCTGCGAGATACATATGTGGATATCCCTGGGCATGGCAAAAGCCGGCTTAACGCAGCTTTTTCCTACGGGGGCGCTGAATTGACCAAACAAACGGTAAGCAATCTGCTTGGCATTCCGATTCAGCATTACGTATACACGGACTTCATTGGCTTCATGGCCCTTGTCGATGCTGTAGGTGGCATTGATATTGATGTAGAAAAAGACATGTACTACACCAGCAAAGCTGACAAACATATGTATGATATTGATCTCAAAAAAGGACTTCAGCATATGGACGGCAAAACGGCCCTCCAATATGTTCGTTTTCGGCATGATGCCACATCGGACTTCACGCGCACCGAACGGCAGCGAATCTTCATGACCGAGCTTGCCAAGAAGCTGCAAAGCACTACCTCCCTCTTCAAAATTCCGGAGATCCTGGAGGCGGTTGCCCCTTATATCGAAACAGACCTCAGCCCTACGCAGATGCTGAAGCTGGCCTCGCTCGGGTTTGACATTAATGCTAATGAAGTGGACAAACAACAGATTCCACCTAATAAATTGTTAACCAACGAGCTTGCGGGTTCCGCTCAGGTTCTGGGCGTGGATAAAAATAAACTCCAGGCATTCATTCAAAATTTGTTCGAGGAAGATGCTCAGGCAGAGCAACAATAAATAGAAAAGCGGCGGCCTTTGGGGTCGCCGTTTTTCTATCCTATTTTCACCATTTAATCTCCTCTTAATGTTGAGATAGTACCCTTTAATGATGTTGTGTATTGGAAGGAGGTGGGCCATCTTGGGTAAACCGCGTATAGAAGAGTGGACGCAGCTGCGCGGGATCGCGTTTCTTGCCATCGTCATGCAGCATAATATCGCGGAATATATCTATCGTTCAGATATTGAACAACCGGATTCCGTCATGCTGACCATGATCTATCATCTCACCAGGTTCGGAACGCCAACCTTTGTCTTTTTGTCCGGTGTGATGCTTTTTTATCATCATCGTCAGGTCAAGCCGGAATACCGTCCATTCATCCGAAAACGATTTGGGGATATTTATGTCCCCTTTGTTCTCTGGACACTGATCTACTGGCTGTCTGTTCGCCTTTTCACACCTGCATTTTGGCTCTCGGGCACGCCGGATGTCCACAGCTTGATCCGCGAGCTTTTCATCCCTCAGACAGGATATCATCTCTGGTTTGTCATTATGATTTTTCAGTTTTATGTGTTATTTCCTTTGTTCCGGCTCGGGGTTCAATTCGTGAACAGCCAGCTTACCAAAATCACCAGAATAACCCGCATGCATTCCGTTCTATTGCTTGTTCTGCTTGCAGCAGGAATGTATAGCTTGCTAATGAAGTGGTCCTATTACGACATGGCCAGCTGGACAGCAGCCCTTGCGAAGCCCTGGTCGACATTGCTGGAGTATCGTTCCTACTCCTGGGTGATGTACTGGTTCTATTTCTTACTTGGGGCAGTTTGCGCTTGGGCTGTAGACACTTGGAGAAACTGGACCATTCGTGCACTCCCATGGATGATCAGTCTTTTTATTGGCATGTACTTCTGGCTGGGTTACGATGTGCTCAGAGGGTCTGGGGATGTAGTTAATCTTAATATATCGACATATCTGAAACCGACAACGTTCATTATTATTATCGCGCAGATGTTCATGTTATATGGATTCCTTGTCCTATTACGAGGCAAAACAACAAAATTTCTGAGTGCGCTCACCTGGATCGGCCGCTATTCGTTCGGTGGATATCTTGTGCATGCTCTGGTTATCTATGCGATCGCCTATTTCACCAGACCACTCCAGCTTGGCGGCTGGCATCTGCCCGTAACCTTGCTGTCATTTCTGGTGACAGCTGCCACAGCGCTGGCCATTAGCTATGGACTATCCCGATTACCGGGTTCCCGTTATACGGTTGGTTTACAGCGTAAGAAGAGCAGGAACTTGTCTGGTAAAGGATCCGATTCTGCAGAGCCTCGGCTTAAAGCCGGACCAGTTACACCACTGAGTGCAAGGCGTTCTTCCGAAACAAGCTAGAAGGCTGATCACGTTGCATAATCTAGTAAAGTAAACCTCAGTCAACCTCGTTATATACCTATGATGACGAGAAATAGGGCGCCTGTCTTCCAAGGAAGACAAGGCGCCCTGCATATACATAAATTATTCTGACTCGGTCGAAGCCGGATGCCCCGGTGCTTGCTCCCGCGGAACCGGATGTACCCCGCCCTTGCGGTTCACGAGCCGCTGCAGATCACCCGTCAACTCTTCCTTCAGCTTGTCAATGAGCTGTGCTTCACTAATCCCGTGTGCTTTGGCAACCTCAGCAAGAGACTTGCCACTTTTTAACTGCTCATGGAGCTGTTCCGGCGTAATGCCGATAAACTGAGCAATCGCCTTGTGGTTCAAGGAAGGATGTTTTCTACCATGACCTGCAAACTCCCTACGCAGCTCTCTAAGCGGGGTATTGATGACCTTTTTCAACTTTTCATCCATGCCAGCCTTGGCTGCCGAGACCTGTTCCTTGGTTAAGCAGCCTTCTGCAGCAGCTTGATCCAGACGTTTCACTAGGGATGGTTTAAGCTTCTGTAACAGCTGCTCTTCGCTTAGACCTTTGCGCTCCTTGGCAATCTGGCTCAATGTCTTGCCTAGCTCCATCTGCTCCTTCAGATCTCGGAGTCCAATGCCGAGCAGATCGGCAGTTTCACCAATCATAAATAATCCATGGCTTGCCTGCATGCAAGGTTGTTTGTCATGCTGGGAAGCTGCCGGATTTGTCATTCCGGTGCTGTCAGGCTTTTCTGCCGCACTGGCTGAGGCAGTATTTCCCGTTGCTGCTAATATGAGCATGGCTGCCAAACTGCTTACAAGCCATGTTTTCCATGGGTGCTTCATATTTGTTTTCCGCCTTTCGCATGTCGAAATACTGTGGTCTACACCTAGTTTGAGCCTAATCCACCTGTTTTTATCCCATAAAAATACAAAAAGTCATCAAATATTTCACAATTCATCACAAAAGATCCTATTTTTTTCAATTCATATCCGCTATACTGGGTATAACTCCATGATCTAGTCGAATAGTCCTTAATTATTTTATTGTGGGAAGGGCGTAAACAAACGATGCGGAGAGAATGGCTTGATCCGTTTAGATCCGATTTGGAGGTGGTGTTCGCTGCTGCCGAGCAGCTGGTTCAGAACTATCCTGAATCCCTGTCAGAACATGCACTGAAACAACTTCACTCCATTAATCCCCTGTTACGCGATTCAGGTCACAGCTATATTGGCTACATTATTCCGCTCTGGATGCAGATTTCAGACGGACTCCCTCCACAGACTGCACACAAGTTAAGCACGGCCTGTCTGATTCATATGCTGTATTTTCTCAATCAGGATGAAGTGATGGATGAACGTCCTGACGACAGCACATTGAAGTTATCCTTGGGTAATTTATACTACATGGATGCTTTGCGTATCTACTCGGATTTATTTTGCCCGTCTTCCCTGTTTTGGACGTATTTCAGACAATATGTAACGGACTGGGCTGTTAGTGTTAACGGCGAGAAGTCGCTGGATTACTTCAAAGAAAACCCACTTCTAATCGCCCAAAAGGCTGCTCCCCTTCAACTGGGAGCTGCTGGTGCTCTTCTTTTACTTGAACAAAAAGACCGAATTGTTGCGGTGTGTTCTGCTGTTAACATCGCACTCATGACCCTCCAGATGACAGATGATTTCAATGACATGGATCAAGATGCTGCGCAGGGAAATTATAATAGTTTCCTTTCTCATATTTCTTCTGCTCTACAACTAACTTATCCTGAACAGCCGCTAAGCGAGCGTATCCGGGATAATATGTACAGCACACCAATTATGTACTCTTATGTAGACATAGCTTACCGATATCATGACATATTGGCATCGTCTAACTCAGGCATTCCGCACCTATTGTCCTTTAATACGCATTTATGTCAAACACTTGTACAAGCTGTCGAGGCAATCAAGCAGCATAAAAAAATGCTTCATCAAGGCGGGTTTCATTACTGGATCAGTGAACATGCCTTAAACCCACAAGGGAAGTCATGACACTGTGAAAGTTCATATTCTATATTAAGAAGGGATTGTTGAACGATGATGGTATCTGAGAGAACAATGCATGAGGATATTATTGAAAAGGCCTGGACCGATGAACATTTCAGACAACAGCTGCATTCCAATCCAAAGCAGGCACTTCGCGATGCATTCGGTATTGATATTCCCGACAACGTCAAGATCCGTACAGTAGAAGAACAGCAGAATGATTATGTTCTTGTCATTCCACCCAATCCCTCCAAAGTGAATTATGACGTGAATTGCGGACCTTGGAGAACCTAAATACCCAAATTAATGGCTCAGGGCCAACATTACAGGTAAAGGGGTAGAGGACAAAAAAGCTGTCTATCTTCTGCCAGTCCGTCAATCGACGAACTCGGCAAAAGATACGACAGCTTCCGTTCCTACCCCTTTTGTGCTTGTAAATGAGATCTCGCCATGCATCGCTTCCACAATTCGGAAGGTTACCATCATGCCAAGCCCTGTTCCCTTGATCTTGTTGGAAAAGTAGGGCTCTCCCAGGCGGACCAAAGCTTCCTCATCCATGCCTTCCCCGTTATCCCTCACGTGCACTTTAATTATTCCATCCTGGGCATAGGCCCATATATCAATCTGACCTTGATCCTGCAAAGCTTCAATACTGTTTTTAATAATATTAATAAAGGCCTGTTTGAACTTGGAGGAGTTGCCACGAATCCAGAGGTCTGGCGGAATATCCGTTGTTATTTTACCGCCTTCCAGATTGGCCATTGGCACCAAGATCCCTTCAATATGGGTAAACTCTTCAGCAATATTAAGAGAAGCGATATGATCAAACTCCGGTTTGGCAAACGTCAGAAAGTCCGTAATGATCCCGGATGCCCGGTCAAGCTCCTCAAGGGCAATTCGCACATACCCCTTGTTTTTGTTGTCTTCCTGTTCGGTCATCAGCTGTAAAAACCCTCTGGTCACCTGTAGAGGATTGCGAACTTCATGTGCAACCGAAGCGGCCAGTTCACTAATAATCTCCATCTTCTCGGATCGCTGCAATTCATTGTTGAACAGCTCCAGTTCCTTGGAGTATTCAATCACCTGTCTATGCTTTTCCGCAAAACGACTGCCCAGAATGGCAATAAGCGCTATGATAAAAGCAACCATCGACCACTTCCACCATATGAGATGATACGTGCCGTTACGCTGATAGTACCATAACAATTCCGCTACACTGATGAGCGCAAACGTACTGTATCCTGCAGCCAGCAGTATCGCTTCCTTGTTTCTCCTTAGTGCCTGGGATATGGTGCCAATCATCAGTAATGTCAGCAGAATCACCAAAATGACGCCGATTGCCTTTTGAACCAGAAATACATAAAGTACGTCCCATTGACCGCTCGAGATGAAATACAGGAGCAGCGCAATGATTGCAATACCGGAATACAAGAGCTGGAATTTCCTTAACTTCGTGAAAATCCCATATGGACCCGCCCCAATAATCTGTTCGAAAAAATAACATAGTGCAGGCATTCCCGCCATCATTGCCATATCGAACAATATGGAGTACAGATCCCCGTAAATCTGGTAGAACGTATACAGAAATTGTGAATACGTAATGATCATCGTTCCGATGGAACCCATGACAACACATAACGAGACCCATAATCCCTTATGGAATTTACCAAAGAAGAATGTGCAGCTGAGCATGGTCATGGCTGTAAACAGAAAGGTTGCCCCTAAGATGACATCCAACAAACCATTATGAATATATCTCTCCTGCAGATTGGTGTATCTGCCTACCTCCACCGTCCCGAAGATTCCGAGTCGGCCGTTGGTATTTTCAGTCCATATATACAGCTGCTCACCTGAATTTTCGATAGATAGAGGCAGCAGTACCGCATTGTTGTCATAGTTATAATGATAGTTCTCATACACCTTGCGATCCTGAAGATAGATCACAATATGCTGACCTTTAATATTTTCAAAACGAATGGCAGAATTATCCTCACTTAGTTGTGGAATGGTCAAGCGAGTCCATAGTGACTCCGTAGAAGGATTCACCTTGTTGTAATCCGGCTTCTCCAACCCTTGCCGCTCCCAGACCTCATCAGGTCTTCTCACTTCGCTGATAAACCCCTGATCGTGTTCATTTCCCCATTTTACTTCCCATGTCGTAATGGGGACAGGACTGTTATCTTCCTGTACACCTGCCGCACCTACTCCCTGCGGCCAATACATGATGAATAACAGGCTGATCCATAGGACGATGATCGCTTTGGGCACATTTTTCATTCACAGCACCTCAAAGTTCATATTTTGAGCATTTAGCAACATCCAAAGATGCAAAATGCTGAATCTATCCCCTAACTCTATCATTTATGATTCGCCATGATTTAACGTGTCACCTTCTAATGGCAAACGAAAAAATTCACATTTTAGTTCAACTATATATTTATTTCCATTTTATAACGAGGGAATCCAGTTATCCCTTGCCTTACCCGCGCAAATCTTCGAACTGGTTCTCAATCATTTCCCGTTCCGTTCGTTCATAGGCATTCCGAAACTTCAGCCACTGCTCCGTTTCCTCATCCTCATAAATCGTCCATATATCCGAAAAAAGAAAATCACGCAACTGGACAACTTGTCCGGCCCAAATGCCACCGACCCAGAATAAACCGTCCGGTCTGCGAATGACTGTACGCGAAAAGCCGGGCGTAGATGCCTTTTGTCCAATTCGGATTCGAGTGATCATATTGCCAAGTGTAAACCATTCCAACTGGAATCCCTCCCTATTTCATCATGCTCCATCATAACATAGGCCTTGCTCGAAAGCTGTACCAGCTGCTCTACGATTCAATTTGCTTCTAGGGGTGTAATGGTTCCTCAAAGCAACCATTCACCTATTAAGGAGATGATTTAAATGAACGAGCCACACAAAACGGTAGAAGTAGAACGGAAAGACATTCAGCAAAAATCGGATTCCAGCATGGTCGCCTCCACTTTTATTAAATATGCGGCTTATGTACTCATTTTCTTCGGCTTCCTATACTTTCTCGTCAAATATGTATTCCCTAAATTTTAATCATTCATATTCGGTGCAACCCAGGGAATGCTAACACGTGCAGGATTACAACGTTTATGGTTTGGGTAACTACGGGGTAAGAACCTTAGAAAATATCAGCACACTAATACATGCAGTCAATCACATTTAATTCCTGAAAGGAGCTGCTACTTATGACAGACCGACCGATTAGTAATGACGAAAGTGACCGTTATTATGACCGATATCAGAGGTTCCGCGATATTCCGCCCGAAACGGAAGTACCCGCGGGCGATATGGATACATTTGACGAAGTTTCCGGAAGACGGATTGAAACTGATGAAACGGACTTGCCTCCTGTAGCTGCAACGACAGTAGAGGATGAAGAGCTCGAATCACGTTTGGTAGAGCCTGCACTGGAATCTGTTCCTGATGCCGATCTGCTGCAGCCGAATAGCCCGGTTGACCCGGCTGCACCTGATCCGGACGCCCTTCATGGTACTGATCTTCTCAACGGTGCGGGAGCCGATGCCAAACCGCAGGACGACATTCTTCCACGAGGTTAGGACTGGCAAACTCCCTTGCGTCGTAAATAAGGAGGTGCAGCGTAATGAAGGATGACCACCATAAGCATGCCCAGACGCCGGATAATCTGGTGACCGAACGGGACATCGATCCTGATTTCGGGCTATTTACGGAAGATTCATTTCCGGATGCTCTGGAAAAAGAGGATCAGCGTGATGCTGTTGAGCATGCCATTCCGAAGGAGAAATCCGATTCTGAAGAATGATACACCTTTTCTATGAAATCGAGCAGGCTGAACATTAGGGAAATCTCTCATGAAGAGGTTTCCCTTTTTTTAATGTATATTACTTGCCCACATATATAGTCATATCAAAAAGATGGCTGCTGTATTGCTACAGCGCCATCTCTCTCCGTAATATGCATCTATCGATCTGCTGTTACCGCTTTCTTCGTGGATTTTCCTGAACCCGGGAGCTTATGCTCCAAGCCAGACCATTTGGCTACAATCGCTGTGATTAACAGCGCCAGTCCGTTGATGATAAAAATCCAGCGAATAGGCAGCCATCCACCGAGAATACCACCAATGATGGGACCTGCCATCGTACCGATCTGGGATGCCGACTGATTCAGGCTAAAGGCCCTTCCTCGGAAACCTGGGTCCGTCGCCTGCACAATCATGGCATTGATGGCCGGGAACACAGCCGCGAAGAACAACCCGTAGACAAACCGCAAAACACCAAAACCGATATAACCTGTCGTGAAAAACTGCAGCAGATTCCCCACTGCCCCACCGACGAGTCCAATAATCAGCACTTTGCCGTAACCGATGCGCTGACCAATCTTCCCCCATCTCGGTGCCATAATTACGGTAGCTATACCTACCGCTGAAAAAATAATACCTGAGCTGAGTGATGCCCGGTCCGGCTGAATCCCCATCTCCATAACATAGACCGTGAGCAGCGGCTCAAGAATCATGACGGAAAAGGTACAGATGCCCATCATGCCTAGTACAGTAATAAACAGACGATTCGCTCTGGCTTCACGGATATCATCCATGACATGGGAACGCGGCTTATTTCGATTGAAATTCTCCTCTTTTACCCAGAAGGTCGCGATTACTGCAGAGACGAGCACTACAATGGCTGAAAATAAAAAGGCATTTCGATTGCCGTAGTAATGGCTTACCACACCGCCAATCAATGGACCAATGATCCCGCCCGTAGCTCCGGCCGTCGACATGATACCCAGTGCGTATCCGGTCTTATCTTCTGGTGTATTCGTACCCACAAGGGCAATTGCAGCCGGAACGAAACCAGCCAGCAATCCTTGAAACAGCCGGACTACGATGAGTGAATAAGGGTCCTGCACAAAGTAATTGATTAAATACAAAACCGCAAGGCTGTATCCCGACCGGATCAGCATCGGCTTGCGTCCGTATTTGTCTGCGAGGGAACCCCAGAACGGAGACACCAGTGCACTGGCCAGAAACGTGATGCCAAAGGCCAGCCCTGACCAAAACTCCAGGTGATCACGAACGCCGAGATCGCCGCTCAGAAACAAGGGCAAAAACGGAATGGAGATGGAATACGCGGTGCTGCAAAAAAATACACCAATCCACAAAATCACCAGATTACGCTTCCACGAGAAGTTCATATACCCACACGCCCTTTCCGTTACTGACGCCCGGGACTGCCGTGGTTTGGAGCGGACGGAACAGACCCGTACGTCCTGCTGCGGAAGCATTTTCCTTATTTTACACCTATGCTTCCATGAAGACCATCCCTGACAATTTCAAAAGCAAAGCTTGGATTGCCTTACTGTCCCAAAAAACGGTATGATAGTTGATGGATTATCCCAAAATAATTCCGTTGAAACACATTAAGCAGAGATGCAAGGGGGAACATTCTCATGTCTTTACGTTGGAAAAAAACAACTGCTGCATCGCTGATCATGGCGCTGTTGCTTATTGTTATTAGCGGCTGCGGACACCCTTCGAGCAGCGCTACGGAACCTGTTCCGGCGCCGCCTGAAGGTCAAAACCCGGTAGCCACGATTGAAATGCAGGACGGGCAAAAAATCGTGATCGAACTCTATCCGGAAATTGCGCCCAACACGGTATACAATTTCATCTCGCTGGCCAATCAAGGTTTCTATGATGGCCTCATCTTTCACCGCGTCATTCCAGGCTTTATGATTCAAGGTGGAGATCCGAATGGTAACGGTTCAGGTGGTCCTGGATATGCCATTAAAGGTGAATTCACTTCCAACGGCCATAAAAACCACCTTAATCATACACGTGGAGTGATTTCTATGGCGCGTGGAGACAATCTGGACTCTGCAGGGTCACAATTTTTCATTATGCTTGCAGATGCAGACCATTTGGATAACGCGTATGCCTCCTTCGGCAAAGTCACAGAAGGTATGGATGTAGTCGATGGGATTGCTGCTCAGGAAATAGGTCAAAAAGACAAACCGGTTACTGATCAAGTCATGAAAAAAGTGACCGTAGATACGCATGGACTGGAATATCCTGAACCTGTTAAAATGCCTGAATAATAAGCCACCAGGTACATTACAAACAAAAGCTCTGTCTTGCGATAATACGCAAGGCAGAGCTTTATTTAATGATAGCGTTTACATATGAGGTTTAAAAAAAAGCCTCTACGCACGTATATATACAGCAGCTCTGCAACCCGCTGATCTCACAACATCCACCCCAACAAACGGAACCAGCCAATAATCGCAATCCATAGCGGGCAGCTGAAGGCAATCCCCCATGCAAGCCCTTTCAACATGCTGCGGTCAACTTCCACGAACAACGACTCCTTTCTCCAGGGAATAGTCGCAGTATCGGTAATACTATATGATTTTATACCCGTTTTCATTCGTCACGGAACAGCTGATTTCCTTCTTTTCTTGTCTCGTTTCATGGAACGGATACCGGGAACCTGATATACTATGACTACGGATCGAAACAGGGAACCTGATTTACGTTCGAGAGGAGAATTTTCCATGGCAAAATCCAAAAAACAACCTGCTGCCCCCAAAGCAGCTCAGGATAAACCAACGACGCTGAAGGATCTGCTCAGCAGCGACATACTGGAGAAGCTGAAGGCTCAAGCTGATGAAGCCAAGGCTGCCGAAGCCCAGCGCAAGGAAGAGGAACGCCAGCAGGCGGAAGAAGCTCGCAAAGCAGAACAGAAGCGTCGGGATAATGACTTCGAGTATTTATTGAATAACAGCTCGCTGGACTGGAAAAAACATAAATAACATTTCAGCAAGCGATTCGCATATTAGACGTCATTTCAGATGTAGATGCAGGACCGATTATCGGTCCTGTTTTTTTGTGTTGGACAAGTATGAAGGATCCTGATTCACCTCCCTTGTGCCGGGTATGTAGAGATAGAGAGTAACACTGAAATCTAATGGACGTGGAGGGATCAGGATGAGTGAACAGCGTTTGAATGGAAAAGTGGCGATTGTGACCGGTGGTGGTTCCGGTATTGGGCAGGCTACAGCGATTCGTTTTGCAGAGCATGGAGCCAAAGTCTACATGCTGGACCGTACGCCAGAGAAAGCGGAAGAAACGAAGCAGACCATTGTGAAGGCTGGCGGTGAGGCTTATGTGATTGAATGCGATATCTCCAAACCGGACCATGTGCAAAAAGCGATTAATCAGGCTGCGGCTGAAGCCGGCAAACTGGATATTGTATTCGCCAATGCCGGGATCAACGGCACAATGGCACCGATTGAAACGATGGAACCGGAAGACTGGGACCAAACGATGGGGATTAATATGCGCGGCACGTTTGCAACCGTCAAATACGCCATCCCCCATCTGAAAGACCGTGGAGGCAGCATCATCATCACCAGTTCAATTAACGGTAACCGGGTGTTCTCAGGTATCGGGTTCTCTGCATACGCTTCCAGCAAAGCCGGGCAAACTGCTTTTACGAAGATGGCTGCGCTCGAACTGGCGCGTTACAAGATTCGTGTCAACGCCATATGTCCTGGTGCCATCGACACCAATATCGATGACAACACCTATCCATCAGATGATCTGAAGGATGTACAGATCCCCGTGGAATTCCCGGAAGGCCATGAACATCCGCTTAAGGGTGAACCTGGTACATCAGAACAGGTAGCCAACCTGGTGCTTTTCCTGGCTTCCGACGAATCTTCCCATGTCACAGGTACACGAATCTATGTGGATGGTGCAGAATCCCTCCTTCGGGGATAAGTTATCCGCCCCATCGCATCGAGTTCTATAAATTAAATATCCCGCATGTCTCCTGAGCTTCAGGATACTGCGGGATTTTCATTGTTCTCTTTTGCCAATCACACCGCGGAACTTCTCTCCTTCTTCACCCGGTTCTTCACTCGCTCCGGAATGGCGAAGAACAGCACATACATGAGCGAAAACAATACGGCTGCCAGCACTTCTTCCCCCACAATATATAACGGGTACGGTCCCAGAAGATCCAGTACGGATGCCGTCTCCGGTTTATGACGAAGAAACATATAGTTGGCTTCCAAAAGCACATCCATTCCATATACAATCAGCGCAGCCACATTAACAAAAACCATTGAACCCACGACCGATCTCCAGCTTGGACGAAGCTGTTCTACCCAGGTCATATAGAGCAAGGCGAGTATAATACAGGCATGAGCCGTAAAAAATTGAATAAAACGAAAATGTGGAACGGTATAACCCAGGTTGGGAGTTACGATCGCCATCAATGCACCTGCAATCCCTGCAAATAATAACGCCGAATGAAGCATACGACTGCGTGTTAACAGCAGCACGGACGACAATAACAGGGACAGACTGCACAGCTCGAGCGGAAGCGATGTCCTCACACTCCACACCCCGCCGTAGACATACCAGAACTGAAGCAGCACTTCACAACCAATCATAAAGATGGCTAAGGCCATTCGTAGCACCCGCCGTGTACGTTCAGGCCATGCTCTCAAGTGATTTCTAAACAGGTACAGCAACATAATCACTATTGCCGTGCAGGCTATCGCCCATATGTGTGGATTCGAAAACATGATAAAAGGCCGTTCATCATAAGGGTCAAGCCACTGGGGGTATCCCATGTTCTTCTCCTTCCCATCACAAACAGTGAAACCTTGAAATGTAATATTTTTCATTTTGGCATTAATTGAAGCGAAAGTCTATCCGTTGAATGTTTGCAGATATGTATTGCTTTATAATTATCTTTATGTTAAGATAAATCCAGAACAAATCAAACAAAAAGTTAGCCACTTAATAAAAGTTAAATAACAACTTACACATAATCAAGAATACCAATCCCTATTACTCAGGAGGAATTAACAATGCAAATCAAAGGGCTTCACCACGTATCCGCACTGACCGCACATGCCGCTGAAAACTATCGCTTTTATACCGATGTCATGGGCCTTCGCCTGATCAAAAAAACAGTAAACCAGGATGATGTTTCCGTGTACCACCTCTTCTATGGAGATGAAAAAGGCAATCCCGGCACCGAGCTGACCTTCTTCGAAATTCCGATGGCCGGACAGACACGTGAAGGCGTGAACAGCATCTCTGCTACTTCGCTGCGCGTTCCGAGTGATGCTGCTCTCCAGTATTGGATCAAACGTTTTGACGAATACGAGGTACCTCATGGTGAAATTACGAATCGTGGTGGCCGTGCAACACTTTCATTTACTGATTTTGAAAACCAGCGTCTGATCTTGGTGTCTGACGAGAACAACACAGGTGTACCTGGGGGCAAACCATGGGATCAGAGCCCGGTACCGGCTGAATACGGTATTGTCGGTCTTGGTCCTGTACACCTCACTGTTCAGGATGCATCGTTGACGGCAACTGTTCTCACGGAGCTGCTAGGATTCCGTCAAAAAGGAACCTACCCTGCTTTTGTTGCAGGACAACCGGATGTCCTTGTATTCGAATCCGGTGAAGGAGGCAGTGGTTCCGAGGTCCATATCGAGGAGCGTAATGACTTGCCGATTGAGAGACCAGGACGTGGCAGCGTACACCATGTGGCCTTCCGAGTGGATAATGAGGAAGAATTGAAACAATGGGTAGAACGTGTTCGTAACTTCAGCTTCCCTAATTCCGGCTTCGTCGATCGCTTTTACTTCCGGTCCCTGTACTTCCGTGAAGCAAACGGTATCCTGTTTGAACTCGCAACGGATGGTCCTGGTTTTGATACGGACGAGGAACTTGCTCATCTGGGAGAATCGCTCGCTTTGCCTCCATTCCTGGAAGGCCGCCGGGCAGAGATCGAAGCCAATCTCAAACCTCTAGATACCGTAATTCGTTAAGCAGCACATAACTTTAGGACATTTCTCTGAAACCTAAAAAAACGATTATTGCATGCGCCCGTGGTTCAGGCTGAACCATCTAACGCAAAGGCAATAATCGTTTTTTCTATAAACCAATATATTATTTAGTCAGATACGAAGTCGTCAATGGAACGAACAGAGAAGAGCCCGGTTCTTCGTCAACGATCTCCACAAAGACAAAATCAGCCTCGGAAACATCAACATCTACACTCTGCAATCCACGATCTGCTGCAACAGTGAGTGTTTTCAGCGTTGTATTATTATGATCTATAATTCTGATCTCGTGGGAACCCTTAATGGCTGCCAGTTCCAAATGTAACTTGGAATACTTTTTTTGTGTCATGATCTGGAAGCTTTCGCCTTGTTTCACGGAGTCCGTATGAAGATATACATCTTTGTAGTCTTTCCCTTTGTACGAGGTGTCGCCCGGATCCTTGGTGTGCCACCCGGATGTTCCAAGCGCAGTTGCTCCAAGTGAACTCAAGGTTAACTTATTCTCTTCGGGTGCAGCAGATCCGCTGCCACTGCCGATCAGAACCGAAGAGGTTGCGCTATCATAAGTGATTTCCGTACCGAGCAATGTCCCCACTGCACGCACTGGTAAATACGTTGTTCCATTGTAGGTAATTGGCAGGACCGTCTTGCCATTGGCATCTTTGGCTGTCACGGTTGCTCCATTCATTTTCAGAGAAATCTTGCTGTTCAGATAGGCCTTAATTGGTTCAAGCCCTGTTGCTGCTAGTGCCCCTGTACCAATACCGAGTGTCAGTGTGCCCACCATCAGTCCGATTACGGCTTTTTTCTTCACTATAAATCCCTCCCATACAAAATTGTTTGTCCTTTATACATTTAAACGACTAAAGTGGTAATGTCAACCATTTTAGTTCAATATTTTGGAAATAATTCCGTATAAGAAAAGCACAAAGAGAGGCTGAGTATCCCCGTTTTTTTCAGCCCCACCGTTCAGCCCCTGCCTAATAAAGCAGAAGCATAAGTTATTCTTTTATGACAAGCAGCAATTTCTTAGATCTCATACTCCGTGAATTCAATCAAACGATTCATAATACTCATCTTCATACGCTTCTGTACGGTATTCAACATTCTCGGCCTTCCATTCACCATCCTGATATGCATAGGCAAACGTCAGATCTCCGTCGTATCCAGCCGGTCCATAAGCACCGGATGCCGTGACTTCCAACTTGCCGTTCTCCACACTGTAATACACGACATCGCCGAATTGAAGTTCATCATGATAGGCTATGCCATCCGTTTCTTCCTCTATCTGAGAAGGTTCTAACTTCACTCCATCCAACGCTACCTCAATGTTCACTTTCCCAGGCGTCACGTTTACTTTGGACTGAATGTGCTGCTTCACCACCTCATCCAGAGGCTGCATGTTCATCTCTTCTAGCGTATCCGGATCTATAATGTGTGCTTGACCCAAATAAATGCCCGTCCCGTGTCCGGCAGTGAAAAGCACGATAATTTCCTTTTTGCCGTCCCCATTCAGATCCAGTTCGTGCACTTCGGGTTTGTAAGACCCACCTTCTCCCTGCCACTTGCTGAATTCACGTGTCTGACCATTCACTTCAAGAATCATGCCGTTATATATATAACCAGAACCCTCCACTTGCATCGGGTATAATCTCACCTTTTCATTTTCCGGAGCAACGGAAACGTTCTCTTTTTTTACAGGAGTTCTCTCTATGGAGGTAAAGGTTGTTTCATTGGTTTCTATATTGGATGCCACGACCCCATCGGTCTGGCTGGATTGATCATCTATGTTAAGCTGTTTTGGTTCATTGGATGTTCTGACAGCTGAAGTTGTACTAATCGTAACAACCGCCAAAACGATCATCAGCAGGATACCTGTCCAAGTTTTCAATATTCTGGGCTCCTTCTTTTAAAAATGGAATACTACAACTATTATATCGTCATTTATCGCCCAGTCGTTGCGAATTTGTTAATGTTTCATAAAAAAAACTTTACAAACCTCAAATTTTACGAAAGAATGTTCGGGTTTATCCATATAAAGAAAAAAACACCCCGGACACAGCTTATGGCTGCATCCGAAATGCTTTTGTTTTATCCATCAAACGATTCGTTAATTCTCTCAACTCTTCAGCGGAAGAGGAGATTTCCTCCATGATTGCCGTCTCCTCATGAGCGGCATCCATAATCCGTCTGGCCTCGTCCGAGAACGAGCCGGCGTTTCCTTGAATTTGTTTCACGTGACCATGCGTCCGTTCAACCCGAACGGTCTGCTCTGCAATTTTGGAGCCGATCTCATGAGCGCCTTTCATGAACACCTCAACCGTTCCGGTCAGCTCCTGCAGTGTCTGATCGACGTTAATGGTGCGCTGGGATTCATTCACGACAAGACCGTGCTGCTCATGAATCAGCTGTGCTGTATCGCGGATACGCTGCTGAACACGACTGATCAATTCGTTAATCCGGTGAACCGATTGTGTACTCTCGTCCGACAGCTTGCGAATCTGCTGGGCAACTACAGCGAAGCCTGCTCCCTCTTCCCCGGCACGCGCTGCCTCAATGGATGCATTGAGGGCAAGAAGCGCTGTCTCCTCGGCGATATTTTTGACCGATTGCGTAATGGCTTCAATATCCGAAGCTTCCTTCTCCAGAAGCACCATGATGTCACGGGAACGATTATGCGATACGGTCAGCTCATCCATGCCTTTCATCAGATACGAGAAAGTCTGCTTCGTTTGATCAACCGACCGTTCCATCTGCCCTGACATCTCTGTCATTCCGATCGATTGGGTATGCATGCGCTGAAAATCATTCAGCATCTCATCTGCGGTAATCAGTGAATGCTGTGAGGTCTCTTTTTGTTCCTCTACCCCTACGGCAATGTGATCCACCGCTTCCGACATCATTTCGATCTGTTCAGCTGCCTGGGTAATGGCTTCACTTAGCGATTGCGCATTCTGTGAGGTCGTACGTGTACTATCCGAGATATCGTTTACAATACTTCTTAGATTAACGACCATCGCGCGAAATGCGTCATATAAAACGGCAAGCTCGTCCTGTGTACGCCGCTCCGGAATTTCAGCTGTCAAATCCCCTGACGAAACTTGCTGAGCTGCCTTGGACAGGTGAACAATCGGGCGTGTCAGCCAGCGTGAGGCAAACCATCCCAGAATTCCGTTCCAGCACACTCCTAATATGAGTACTAAGGTGATGTACAACCAGCTTGGCATGGAGAAAGAGAGCCAGTCCTGGAGGAAGAATATAAAAAAGCCGCTAGTCCCGTATGTAATAATCGAAATGAGTACCAGACCTGCGACTGTCTTTGCGCCTAAAGTCCATTTCATGCTCACACCTCGTAGTCCTTTTTTCCTATTTTACCAATCATCGACCAGAAAACATGTGATCTACATCACTGAAAACGCTGAATCAGGAACCCATCTTGTCCCACACGAATACCTTTTCATCCTTGTGGTGCATAATTTATAAGATAAGTTTGTTACACTTCGATTCACCCAGTACCAAGCCAGGTTAATCCCCCTAATTTAAATTATTATCGGCAACTTGGGTAAAATCATTTAGCCTGGCATCCATTTTGCTTAAATGATATACTGAGTGCGCTTCGGCATCGCCGGAGCTGACCTATTTTTGGATGCCACTGGAGGCGAAAGAAATGTCTACAATGTCCACACGGACGGAGAAAGATTTTATTGGTGAAAAAGAAATTCCTGCTTATGCCTATTATGGTATACAGACGGTGCGGGCCGTGGAAAACTTCCCGATTACCGGTGTACCTGTGCACCGGGAGCTAATTACAGCCCTCGCTGCCGTGAAGAAGGCTGCCGCAATCACGAATATGGAGCTGAAAATGCTGCCGCCGAAAATTGGCGATGTCATCGTGATGGCCGCTGAAGAAATGATGAAAGGTCATCATCTGGATCATTTTATAGTTGACTCCATTCAGGGCGGTGCAGGCACCTCCATGAATATGAATATGAATGAAATTTTGGCCAATCGCGGACTGGAACTGCTGCTGCAAAACAAAGGGGACTACTTCCATTGCAATCCCAACAACCATGTGAATATGTCCCAATCGACCAATGATGTCATTCCAACGGCACTGCGGATCGCGGCGTATAGGTTGTCTGAAACACTGCTTGATACAATGCAGCGTCTGAAAGATGCTTTTCTAAAAAAAGAACTGGAGTTCAATGATGTCGTCAAAGTAGGACGCACCCATCTCCAGGATGCCGTGCCGATCCGTTTGGGACAAGAATTCGGTGCCTATGCGCGGGTGCTGGGACGCGATATGGAGCGTCTTGAATTTGCGAATCGCCGCCTGCTGACGATCAACCTCGGAGCTACGGCAGTAGGAACAGGCCTCAATGCCAAACCGGAGTACATCGTTAAGGTCACGGAACATTTGTCCGATGTTACCGGACTGAAGCTGCAGACGGCTGATGATCTCGTCGATGCCACTCAAAATACGGATGCTTATATGGAGCTGTCTGCTGCCCTCAAGGTATGCGCAGTCAACCTGTCCAAGATCTGTAACGATATTCGAATGATGGCTTCCGGACCGCGCGCAGGATTCAATGAACTTCGCCTTCCGGCCCGTCAGCCCGGTTCTTCCATCATGCCAGGGAAGGTCAATCCGGTTATGGCCGAAGTGATCAATCAGGTCTCCTTCCAGGTCATGGGGAACGATCATACCATCTGCATGGCGTGTGAAGCCGGACAATTCGAATTGAATGTAATGGGTCCTGTCATCGCGTTCAACCTGCTGCAATCCCTGAAAATCATGAATAACGGCATTGACGTGTTCACCCGTTATGCTGTGGAGGAGATGGAAGCAAACCGTGAACGCTGTGCACTGATCATGAAGCAAAGCTTCAGCGTTATTACGGCCCTAAACCCGCATCTGGGTTATGACGTAGCAGCATCCATTGTGAAGGAAGCTCTGAAAACGGGTGCTTCGCTCCAAGAGATCATTCTGGAACGCGGATTGCTCACCATAGAGGAGCTCGAAGAAATCATGCATCCGGAACAGATGACTACACCAGGCATTGCTGGTGAGCGTTTTCTGCACAATATGTAATGAGGTTTGACTGACTCGAATTCATCATGATTATGAATCCAAACAGAAGGCCCCTGCACACCGTTAATCCGGTAAGCAGGGGCTTTATGGTGTTATAACACTAATGCAACAAGAATGAAGACATTAAGGCATGAAGGTTTATTAACTCCAGCGCTTGCGCTTAAGCGAAGGCAGGATCTGCAGCTCCTCCCTGTACTTTGCCACTGTTCTGCGGGAGATCCTGATCCCCTCCCCGGCGAGCTGCGCTGCCAATTGACTATCTGAATACGGCCGGCTAACCTGCTCTGTACGGATGAGTTCCTTCAAGCGAAGTTTAACCACTGATGCAGAAGTGGGATCTCCGCATGCCGTCTCAATGCCTGTAGAAAAAAAGGACTTCAATTCAAACACCCCATGAGAGGTCTGTATATATTTCCCGCTAACGGCACGGCTCACCGTGGACTCATGCATGTCAATCCTCTCGGCAACGTTAGCCAGACTGAGCGGTTTCAGACCAGCGGGCCCTTCATGCAAAAAATGTACCTGCTCACTCATCACTGCCGTGAGAACACGCATCAAGGTTCTGCGCCGCAGCTGCACACTGCGAACAATGGCTCTCGCCTCCGCTGCCCTCGCCGACCAAACTTCGTCCGGAGCTTCATGCCTGATCCAGTGGGAACATGCTTCATTCATGGATACACGAAGGTTCCCTGCCGAATGGAGCCCGATATAAATCTCGCCCTGCCGCAGTTCCACCAAGGCATCCGGAATAATGTAATGAGGGCGCTCTTGGCATCCAATGGAACGACAGGGTTTGGGGTCGAGCTGCGTAATGTAATTATACGCAGCCTGTGCCTCACGTGAGGATATCCCTAGCCTCGTTCCCGCTTTCCCTGGATGGAAGGGCACGAGTTCCCCCAGTCCGGCCTGAACCATTTGCTCGGCATGGACAACGGCTGACGAATCCCGGCGGATCTGAAGCAGCAAGCACTCATGCAAGCTGCGTGCTCCAACACCTGCGGGATCCAGCGACTGGAGGATATCCAATCCTGCTTGCAGCCTATCCACAGAGATGCCGAGTACGGATGACAATTCAGTCAAATCTGTCTTCAGATAACCGTCGTCATTGACACACCCCGCCAAATATTCAGCTGTTACCTTCACCACAGGCGGGAGATCCAGCAAGCGGATCTGAGCAGACAGCAGCTGTTCAAGCGTTGGCTCAGCACTTTTCACCTGCAGCAGCGGGTCGTAGGAAGCGAACGTTCTCTGATTTCCTTTCCGCGGGAGGCGAACCAGCGGTGCAGCTTGCTCCTCCACTTCAAGTACCGGATTCTCTTCGGCTGCTTCCTGCAAATAACGGTTCAAGTCCTGACCGGACAACGTCAGCAAATGAATGGACTGTTTCATCTCTGGCGTCATGGACAGCCGAACACGCTGTTGCTGAACCAGCTGCATCTCCATCATGATTCTCCCTCCTTCTGCGCGGATTGGAATTTGAATTATATTTTCCGGAAAAAGAGTACAAAAGTAAATGCTTGACTACAAGCATCAGCCACTGTACGCCTCAATACTTTTCGGAGACGAGCTTCGCTTGTGTAAAGAGCAGCAGATAGTCTCTTCCGCCCGCTTTGGAGTCCGTGCCTGACATGTTGAATCCGCCAAACGGATGCGTGCCAACCAAAGCACCTGTGCATTTCCGGTTAAAATACAAATTGCCAGCAAAAAACTCCCGTCTCGCCAGTTCCAGATGAGCACGATTCCGTGAAATGACTGCACCTGTTAAGCCATAATCCGTGTTGTTAGCAATATGAAGAGCTTCCTCAAACGTATCTGCCTTGATAAACGCGAGTACAGGTCCAAAAATCTCTTCCTGCGCAATTCGGGCCAGCGGGTTAACATCCGCGATAATCGTCGGTTCGATAAAATAGCCTTGTGCATCCCCTGTACCACCGCCCAACACAAGCCTGCCTTCGCCCTTGCCCACTTCGATATATTCATTAATCTTGGCATACGCCTTGTCATCAATAACTGGTCCTACATGACTGCCTACCTCGAGCGGACTGCCCATCGTGAGCTTTTTCGTACGCTCAATGACCTTCTGCAATACCTCATCATATACATCCTTATGAATAATGGCGCGGGAACACGCGGAACATTTCTGTCCAGAAAATCCGAATGCCGAAGCGGTAATGGAGTCCGCAGCCAGTTCCAGATCACTCTCGCTGTCCACAACAATGGAATCTTTTCCACCCATTTCTGCAATCACCCGTTTGATCCACTTTTGTCCTGGAGCTGTGCGGGCAGCCCGTTCGTTAATCCGCAAACCCACATCTCTTGAACCGGTGAAGCTGATAAAGCGGGTCAGCGCATGATCTACCAAATAATCGCCCACTTCACTGCCCGGGCCTGGCAAATAGTTCACTACGCCATCCGGCAATCCTGCTTCCGTGAGCAGTTCCATGAACTTGGCTGCGATCACCGGTGTCGTACTGGCCGGCTTCAAGACAACTGTATTACCCGATACGAGCGCGGCAGAAGTCATGCCAGCCATAATGGCCAGCGGGAAGTTCCAAGGCGGAATGACAACCCCCACGCCAAGCGGGATATAGGTCAGTTCATTATCCTCGCTGGCAATCCGGGTCAGGGGCTGAGGTTCACTGAGACGCTGCATTTCTCTTGCATAGAACTCCATGAAATCGATAGCTTCCGCTGTATCTGCATCTGCCTCCGGCCATGTTTTGCCTGCTTCATACACCATCCATGCAGAGAATTCATGCTTGCGCAGGCGCATAAGCGCAGCTGCTTTGTACAGATATCGCGCGCGTTCGTTCGGATCTGTATGTTTCCAGGTACGGAACGCTTCTGCTGCTGTCTGAATTGCCTGCTCTGCCAGCTCCTGATCTGCCTGAAAAATCGTTCCGATCACCTGGTCCTTAGCCGCCGGGTTAACGGAGGTTAACGTGCGGCTGCTCGTTATTTTCTGCCCGCCGATAATCATGGAATATTCCTGTCCGAGCTCAGATTCCACCTTGCGAAGTGCGCTCTCAAAGGCTTCCTTGTTCGCTGGTACAGCAAAGGGCGTAAATGGTTCGTTAACAAAAGGGATATTCATGAATAATTCCTCCTTCAGGATGTTGGAATCGCTGGCTGCTCGCCTGATTTACCATGCTATTTCACTCTCATCCAATATATGTAGCAAGATCCGTGCCAACTCCGATTAAGAATGAATATTTTAATAAAATAAATGATCTGGCACGATTCTTGCTTCATTAAACGGCTATTAGAAGCATGATCCCTAAGGAGGAAACTGGCGTGAGTATTGGAACGGAAATGTACCGCAAAACACTGCTGACCGTTGCAGGCAATAAGGCTGTGGAGAATCTGTCCATCAAATACGGCAAAAAGCTGGCAGGTAAGTTTATCGCTGGCAGCACACTGGAGGAGGCGCTTGAGGAGATTCGGGTCCTTAACAACAAAGGCATCATGGCCACACTGGATCATCTCGGGGAAGGCATCACAAGGTTGAGCGAGGCTGCCCAGTATCGTGATGAATATATAAGACTCGTGGAAGGCATAGCTCGCCAAGGGGCAGACTCCAACGTATCCCTGAAGCCAACCCAGATGGGCCTTGCGCTCGATCCGGAGGAGGGTTACCGGAATATCCGATCCGTAGCGGCACAGGCGAAGCTGCATGAGCTGTTTGTCCGCATTGATATGGAGGACAGCCCATTTACCCAGGCTACGCTGGATATTGTTCGCCGCCTGCATGCAGAAGGACTTGATAACACGGGAACTGTACTGCAAGCCTATCTTCATCGTACCGAACAGGATACACGGGACATGATTCGTGAAGGCATTCGGCTTCGCCTCGTCAAAGGCGCTTACAAAGAGCCCGCAGCCGTAGCATATCAGAATGCTTCCGAAGTCATTGATCAATTCAAATCCATGATCCGCCAGCATCTGGATCAAGGTGTCTATACAGCGGTCGCTTCGCATGATGACCACATTATCTCGTGGACCAAACAGTATGCCAGAGACCGAGGCATCTCCCCAGATGCGTTTGAATTCCAGATGCTGTACGGGCTGCGCATGAGTGAACAGGAACGACTTGCACGGGAAGGTTATCGCATTCGCTGTTATGTACCCTATGGAACCATGTGGTATCCGTATTACACTCGCCGCCTTGCCGAGAAGCCGGCCAATCTCTGGATGGTTGTCAAAAACATGTTTAGATAATCAGACTTTCCCTTTCCTGGTTCGATTGACCGCAGTGAAGCAAATATAGGGAGCCATGTGAGCCATGTTTTCTCAGGTCGCATGGTTTTTTTATCCCCTCTGTCATGCCCCCTTCCACACTGCTAATGTCTAAAAAATAAGAAACCCCAAATTGAAATGTCCAATATTTAAGACACTGATGAATGTTCAAAAAATAGTGAACACCAGCTTGGTGTCATATAACTTCACCTCCCTGTGACTCCAAATGCTCAGACAATTTAGGAACAATAGCGTATAGAAGCAACTTATTCGTATGTAAGCGTATACTAATTTAACTACTTTATATATTATTTAATCCTCTCTATAACACCTACACCTCATGTCAAAAAATATATACACAACTTATTTGTGCCGCTATAATAGGGCTAACCATTCTTTATGGTTTATAGCTGCCCAACGATTCGCATTGCAAGTAATGGCACACAAGTGTCGTTTCTGATTATCATGCTCGAACCCGAGGTGAAACGGATGAAACATTTGCTTCCAGATGTGATGTCTCTTCTGCGGACAGACCTGAGTAGGCTAAAGGATTGTAGTCACTTGCCTGTTATTTCTTCAACCACTGCACTACCCGAAGCCATTCCCTATTTTAGCGAAAGCCCCCACCTGTTGGTTCAGGATGAAGGCTCCCCTGTTGGATATATTGAAGTAACTGATGTTTTGCAGCACATGCTGCAAGCCCATCGCCTCATTGAGGCTTATTTTGAAACCACCATTGAAACGGCAGGTACAGCACTCACCCTGATTAATGAAGAAGCCCAGGTGGCTTACTGGACAACGGATGCAGAGCGTGTTTTCTCCATTAACAAAGAGGACATCATTGGACAGCCGGCAGCAGACTTCTTCCCGCCTGACCGGCTTCAATCGCTCAAGACGTTGTACACGGGCGATACGGTCTACCGTAAACAGCACCAGCCCCGTCCGGATCTGTTCGCTCTCATCAATGCACGTCCAGTGGTTCTTGATGGACGTATCGTGGGTGCGGTAGCTGCCGAAGTGGACATAACAACTGAAATCCGCCTGCATCAGGAACTGTTACATATGACATCCAAAGTCCAGCACCTGGAGAAGGCCGTGGCGCGGCTGCGTCCGGATTCCGATCCGTTCGCCGGTATCAAAGGCAGCAGTCCGGTCATTAAACAGTGTCTCGAGACCATACGCAAGATTAGTAGTACTTCAGCCACCGTGCTCATACTGGGTGAGAGCGGAACAGGTAAGGAGTTGTTTGCCAAAGCCATTCATGACCTGCGCGAGTCACCATCCGCGCCCTTTATCGCCATCAACTGCGGTGCCATTCCCGCTTCACTGTTCGAAAGTGAATTGTTTGGTTATGAAAAAGGGGCATTTTCCGGTGCTGATCCCAAAGGGAAAAAGGGGAAAATTGAACTGGCCGAAGGCGGTACGCTCTTCCTGGATGAGATCGGCGAAATGCCGCTGGAATTGCAGGTGAAGCTGCTGCGGGTCCTTCAGGAAAAAAGCTACTTCCCCGTTGGCGGAACACGCATGAAACAGGCGAATTGCCGAATTATCGCGGCAACCAATCAGAATTTGATGAACATGATTGCCAAAAACCAGTTTCGGGAAGATCTATACTATCGCCTGAATGTCATCAATCTCATCATCCCTCCTTTGCGCATGCGCAAGGAAGATATATATGAACTGACCCAGACGTTCCTCCAAGAGTTCTCCCTGCTCTATAACCGTCACATTGAACTCCTTCCTCCCGAAGTATTCAAGCTGCTGTTCAGCTACGAATGGCCAGGCAATGTACGGGAGCTTCGCAATGTGATAGAGCGGATTACCATACTTACAACAGATGGTGAGGTCAAAGCGGAATATTTGCCGGAATCCCTTACCTCACTCATACAGCCTCGCTCCTCCACAGCGGATGAGAATGCGTTGCTGCATGTTATACCGGTACAACCGACGCTCTCATCAACCAGCGAATCTCCGGATACCATTGCAAAAGGAAACGAGAGCGGGTCCTTCGAAGTCTCCCCCTTGTCTTATCAGGAAATGCTGGATTCATATGAAGCGAATCTCCTGCATCAGTGTCTGATCTCGGCAGGTGGCAATAAACGTACACTCGCCAGGCAGCTAGGCATCTCCAGAGCCACGCTCTATAACCGAATGAAGAGGCTTGGTCTATGACCAGCCTCTTCTGTATTTCATGATCCATATCCAGTTATAACACTCGTGCAAGACGAATCAGTGCGGTTCGCAAATGGCGGTAAAACGTGGCCCGGCTCATGGAGCAGGCCTGGGCTGCGGCTGTTGGGTTACCCGCATGAGTCCAGTACGCTGTATAGAGGAGCATCTGATCCTGCTGGGAAATTCCGTGTGCGCGCCCCTCCAGAAGATCCAGCACGTGCATCTGCAGCTGTATCCCGTCTCTCAGACCACTTACCCGCGCAGCATACGTATGCAGTTCCCCCGGGGAGTGCAAATGCGCCAGCATTTTTCGCAAATCCGACTCAGACCACGTAATCCGTTCCGTTCCGTTACTCGTCGCTTCGTAAGGCAACTTGCTCCCTTGTTTCTCGGGATCCAGCAAGGACATAACCCATTCTCCAAATAATCCATTTCGCAAATCCAGGTCCATGACATCAGCCTGATCCTCATATCGGTCACAGATACGTGAATGCGTTCTTCTCATCCGAAAACCGATGCTCTGTAAAAACAGCTTCAGATTCGGATTGGTTGCCACCAGCATGACTCTTGCTCCATCACCCAGAAGGGATAGCCTGTCCAGCGACATGTAGCCCACGAGCTCTTCACGTCTGTATCCGGGTACGTTATCACGGGCAGCAGCCAGTACGGCAAAATGAGTATCTGTCTGATCCGGATCGCACGCCAGTTCCTGCGGGCTAAAACATTCTTCCATTTCCGCCGGAAAATATCTTAACAGCATCTCACTGCTCTCCCGGTGGACAAGTACCGTAATAAACATGGCAATCGGCTCCCCGTTCTGATCACGCATCAGCACAATTCCTTCAGGGTAACGCTGTGCCAGCTCATCCAGAAATGGGCGATAAGGCCCAGCCTGCCACGGCTCCACACTGTATTCGCACCATTCCTCCAATAAGCTGTGCAGCAAGGGCAGGTCTCCTGCTCGCATGACCTCCAGCGGTGAAAAAAGGGCATCGGTAGATACATCCGCATATTTCCGATGCTGAAGCATGGATTCCTGGCAGAGCAGGAGCATTCTCCGGGCAATCTGCCGCTGCTCATGTGGCCCGGCCTGTGCATGCAGGGGCAGTAACAAGCCAGCGATACGTACCCGCATGGCTTGCAGCCGCTGTGGTTCACGTTGACGAAAGTCCCGAAGCAGATGCACTCTGGCCAGGTCATGCAGCGCCAGGCCATCCGGAACGGAGCGGATGAATGACATTCGCTTCAGCGCCATATATTCACCGAGCGTCACTTCCGTTTGCAGAACCGAGGATAACAATTCCTGATTGGCGGTTTCGAGCAGCGTGAGCACCTCAATCATGGGATGCAAACTTGGAAGCGTCAATTCGAGCAGTAAGCGTGCACTGATCATATAGGATAGCTCGGCCCATTCCGCAAGAGGTACGTTTCGCCGATGATCGGCAGCTTCCACCGCGAGAGCAAGTCCAAACGGATGCCCGTCCGTCATTCGTGCAATCGTGCCTGCCATGCTGATATTCACGAGTCCTGCACCAGCAATGTACTCCGATACTTCTTCATTCGTGAAATGCTGAAGCGGCATCTGCACCAAGTGCTGCCTCAAGCGTGGATGCATTCGCCATGCCGTAGCCGGTTCGGATCGTGAGGCCAATATGATCAGCACCCCGCTGGAGGAGAGTTTATTGACGAAAACCTCTATAAACCAACTTTCCAGCAAGGCAAGCTCTTCATAGTTATCCACCGCAATGACCAGTCTCTTGTGAACCGACGTCTCACTCAGACGGCTAAGTGGCCGGAGATGGCCCTCACTCCCCATCATTTCCAGTCCCAATGTCGAGGAGAGATACTCCAGAAAGACCGAGGGGGTTGAACCACAGGATCTGCCATCCATCCATATGGACGTAGCCCCCCGATTACGGGATACCGACAACATCTCCGAGAGCAAGGAGGATTTCCCGATCCCTCCCATTCCCGTTACCGAAAAAATGGTCAAAGGTGCTTCCGGATGGTCAAACCAGCGATCCAGAATCATTAATTCCTTGACTCGTCCTACAAAACGTTTGCCACGGTCATAGTGTCTATCGCTCTGTACCTCACTACTGTTTCCCATTTGTGCCCTCCGTACTAGATACTGGTACTTTTACTCTCAGCATTATCTAAATGCTCCATATAGGCCATTCCCTTGCAAAATTGAGACTATATTGAGACGCGCACTAATCTATGAAATGATAAAATCTTAAAGAAAGCCAAATTATGGATAGGTCCCGAACAGCATCATGCAAACGTTTAACACGGGATACATGCACTTCATTTTCTATAATGTCTTACCATCGCTTAAACCTAATTCACTGTTCCGCCAATCGAGCACACCAATCTAGTTGCATTTGCCAATACCTGATGCTGAAGTACATAAGCACTTACCAATCTCAAACTTCTTGCTTCCCTTCCAAAACCATAATGATTCCAGGAAAGGCGGATTTGTGTGAGAAAAGAACTCGATATCTGTAATCTGAGCGGACAACTCGGAATCCAACATGAAAAGCTGGCTGATTGGTTGAAGGAACACGAATTTCTATCCCATGAGGCTGAGGCAGAGGACCGTTCTGATCGAACGTCGCCTCCGTACCGATTGGCAGCCCCCACATCATTATCACTTGCTCCCTCAACAGGTCAACCCAAACTCTTTCGCGGCAGGCGTTCCATGTCTGGTCGTTCGATACTGCCACAGCTGCGTCCATCCCGCCGTATCGGCAAAAACTACTAAACCACACTTCGATGCTTCCCACCATCAAGATTGATAAGTCTGTTTATCCTCCATCATCGCGTAAGCAAGCAGCGCCATCTCCAGGCATATTCTTCTCCCCTGGTCCATAAAACCAGGTCCCATCAGCTCTTCCAACTTCTCCAATCTGTTGTACAACGTCTGTCGATGTATAAACAATTGGGCAGCAGCGTCACGCTTGGAACCAAAATTCCGCAAGTAGGCTTCAAGCGTCTCCACAAGCTGGAGATGATGTGCACGGTCGTATTCGATCAGCACACCGAGATGGTCTTCCACGAAGGGCTGAAGAAAGGATTGAGGCAGTGCCTTCAACATTTGATATATACCCATACGTTCGTAAAAGTAAATATGTTCCATCCGACTCACTGAACGTGAAACTTCGATAACCTGATACGCTTCTTGAAGACTGTCCGGCATGCCGGTCAAGCGGTTGCGAATTTTGCCAAACCCGGCATATATCGCAACCTGCTTCAGGTTGCGGCTCGCAAAGCGTTTTACATCTCCAATAATGCTTTCGAGGGACCTAACCAGCTTATGGGAGGTGGATGCAGCACTCTCTTCCTTGGCACAGCACAGGTAGACCTGGTTATTTTTCAGCATGATCAAGCTCGGCAGATTGTTCTTCTTCAGCAAGGATCTTAGCAAAACCAGAATATCCTGATGATTCGCCTCCATCCGTTCACGTCCGGTCCCCCTCAGCTGATGCTCAATCTCAATTACTCCTCCTGCAAACCAGTACTGTCCCTTCACCAGCAATCGGAGTCCCATTCGGGTCTGTGCCTGCTCTTCCTGATGAATATGACCATTCATCAAGTCCTGAATTAGTTCATTTTGATTGCGTACCATCTTTTCTTCGAGAAACTGGGAACGAAGCGTCAGTGCGGCTGCCGCCTTCGCCGTGTAATCAAGCAGCAGTTTGAGATATTCCACTGGCGCAGAGGGATGCACCACCATGCCTACAGCTGAGAACACCTGACCAAAGCAGACCACTGGATGACACAGCAGCATATGCTGTTCATCGATGCGAAACCATAGTTCAGTATCCGAATCGTTCAGATCCAAATGCTCTACTTCCTGTTCATACCAGGTATAGATGGCCTGCTCCATCTCCGGTGGAAGACCCGGGACAAAGCTGCCTGGCTCCATGGACGAAATATAGACAACTGGTTTGGCCGCATATTCATGAAGCAGATGGAGTACGGCAGACATGTCAGTGCTCTGCAATGTCCGCTGCTGCAGCTGTCGGGAGTATGCCTCCAGACTCTTCAGCAGCTGATGCTGATGATTAATGAGCAGCGCATGAATATCCTGCGTAATCTCCACGAACCTTACGGGCTGTTCAAATACAATCAGCGGAAACTGATGTTGATCCGCCAGTTCAATTAATTGTTCGGGAATGCCATGAATGCTGGTGCCAAACTCCACACACAATCCTGCCGCATCACTATGAATCAGCTGGAGCAGATATTCTTCACGCCCCTCTTCCGATTGAAGCCACAGCCCTGTGGATAAAATAAGATCATGGGGACTGACATACGGAGAGACATTGGTAATCTCCAATACATGAACCCATCCAACCTGACGGGATGTTCCCCCGCTTCCTGCAACCAGACGCGCTCTGGAAAAAACAGGGCGTGCCAAAAGATCCTTTATCGTAAACACACGATCATTTCTCAATATCGATCCCTCGTAGTGTTATTTTTTCTTACATTATAATTCATGGACAAATGTCCTGAATAGCCCTTTTCGACATAATGTTGATTGAATCTCTTGAAACATAGACATTAAGTAAGGTGCAAAACCGTTACTCAGGTCATAAACTTGTAGTATAAGTTGACAACCATTAAATGGACGAGGTGCATGGGCATGAGAATCGGTATCCCAAAAGAAATCAAAAACAATGAAAACCGTGTAGCCATAACCCCTGCAGGAACGGCTGATTTTGTCAGAGCAGGGCATCAAGTCATGATTGAACAGGGTGCAGGATTGGGCAGCGGATTCACAGACAGCGAGTATGAGGCTGCCGGAGCAGTCATTCAGACTCAAGCCCAATCCGTTTGGTCGGAAGCTGACATGATTATCAAGGTTAAAGAACCGCTTGCCAGTGAGTACGCCTACTTTCGTCCCGGACTGATTCTCTTCACCTATCTGCACCTGGCGGCAGAACCGGAACTGGCGAAGGCTCTTGTTCAGAGCAGGGTAACTGCCATTGCATATGAGACTCTGGAAGTTAACGGCACCCTTCCCTTGCTGACCCCAATGAGTGAAGTGGCAGGACGGATGTCAGCTCAGATCGGGGCGCAGCTGTTGGAGAAAACCGAAGGTGGCAAAGGCATTCTGTTATCCGGCGTGCCTGGCGTCAGCCGCGGCAAGGTGGCCATCATCGGCGGTGGTACGGTCGGTACCAATGCGGCCAAAATTGCGATTGGGCTCGGAGCGGACGTGACCATCCTCGACCTGAATCTGAATCGCCTGCGCCAGCTGGATGACATATTCGGTAACCAGATCCATACGCTGGTATCCAGTGCATCCAACATCGCCGCTGCGGTCGCTGAAGCGGATCTGCTGATCTGTGCGGTGCTGATTCCCGGCGCCAAGGCGCCAAAACTTGTCAGCGAGCAGATGGTCAAAACGATGGCACCCGGTTCGGTCATTGTGGATGTCGCCATTGATCAGGGCGGAATCGTAGAGACCATTGATCATATTACGACCCACGATGAACCGACTTACGTGAAGTATGGTGTTGTACATTACGCGGTAGCGAACATGCCTGGCGCGGTGCCGCGCACATCCACAGTGGCGCTGACCAACGCCACCATGCCTTATGCACTGCAGCTGGCCAACCATGGTGCAGCCTCCGCGATTCGCGGCAGTGCATCCATTCGCAGCGCGGTTAACGTGCTGAATGGACATATCACGTATGAGGCAGTGGCCCGAGATCTCGGGCATGCCTATGTTCCTGCAGGACAGGCGCTGGAGCATCCCGCCGCTGTCCAGTAATCTGTATATGATCGTTCCCACCGGGCACCTTGTCTTTCTCGCCTGTGGAACGAACAGAAGCGCCAGTCCGGGCATATGCTGTCCGGACTGGCGCTTCTCGGTTTATTTTGCATGAAACAAGTTCTGTTAGATTATAAGTTCTGGATTCTGAGATATTCCAACGATTCAAACCGCCCGCTCGCTGCACACCTCGCGAAAATTACAATCCCTGCACGCACGACGTGAAGGCATCGGAGTAAAGTACGACATGTCCTTCGGACGATTATGATACTCATCTGCCACGCAGGAACGCATCTCCTCGATGTATCTTCCCACATTGTCCTCGACCTTCTGCAGCTCCTCTTCGGTCGGCGTAAACTCGCGATGTGTCCCGGTCAACAGGTATTCCACTCGCAGCTCAATCTGCTCCAGCGGCACCCGGTAATGGTCCCTGACATACGCTGCGTACAGCATGAGCTGGTCCGTGAAATCATCCTCCTTGCCCGTCTTCCAGTCTACAATCACAATGTTGCCGTTGCTGCGGCGATACAACAAGTCCATCTTCACGTATACTCGCGTATCATGCAGAATCATGGTGTCCCATTTCTCAATCTCCAAAATATCCGTACTCGCCCGGGACAGGTCTTCCCAGGTAAGCGTCTGATACATATGGCTTACACAAGCCGAAGCTCGCTCCTTAATCGTTGCAATTCGGTCATTCAGCGTGTCATCTCCGTAGTAAATCTCGGATAGCATCACCCGGTTCTTCGGGTCCAGACGCCACTGATCCTGATCCATCGACTCCACATAGGCTTGATTAAGCAGCTTCCGCATCGTTTGTTCCAGAAATGATTCACGCGGCTTGTCTTTGCCTTCCTCCCTGCTTCGGACTGCTGACTCACACATCCGATGTGCGAGGTCACCAAAGACGAGATATAGATTGCTGAGCTGTTTCAATCGGTACAGACGAACCTGCATCTCATCAGCGGATTCTGTCTTCCAGCCGTTATGGGCTCCGTAATAATGATAATAATATTTGCGCAGGCACTCATCGAACATGCTTGCCCGCGACTGCGAATACGACCACTGCGGGTATTGTGCCATAAGCTGTTCTGCCTTTCTGTATCCCGGATCTGTATGAGATCCCTTGATGCTCACAGTATATAGGATGGGGTGAAAATGCTGCAAGCTGTCCTGTGATTTTGTACGGAACGCAACCGTTTCCGATTCGAACCGTAACGTTTATATAGTATCATCACCAAAAGATGAAATGGCGAAGCAAAACGCATAATATACTAAATAAAGGACAGGATGTTGCAGATCAAATCATGTACAGGCATATCCTAAAAGGAGGCACCACCCATGAATCGACCGGATTGGTTCCAGGCGGAAATGGCTTTGCAACAGATCCAGGTCATTGGCAGCGACCGGAATGAGCTGGTGAATATCATCGGCCATGCAGAAGGAATCCATTGCATCGGAACAGGTACGGATGCGGCTGTTTTTACGTACGACGGCTTGCCCCAATATGCCTTCAAAGTGTATTCGGATCACGCCCTGGAGAAACTGGAGAACGAGAAGCGGGTCTATGAACAGCTGCGTGGATTACCCTATTTCCCCACCTATTACGGCAGTGGCCGAAATATTCTGGTCATCAGTTATGAGCCGGGAGATACACTGCTGGAGTGTCTGGAAAAAGGAATTCCGGTTCCCGAACAGGTGATGATCGATGTGGACGAAGCGCGGTCAGCTGTACGCAGCCGTGGCCTCAACCCACGGGATATTCACCTCAAAAATGTTCTTCTTCAGAACGGACGTGCGAAGGTTCTGGATGTATCGGAGTACATTAAGGAAGGCAATGACAACCGCTGGGAACATCTCGTCTGGGCCTATCACAACATTTATCCAAGAATCAAAGGCACACCCATTTCCCCGCGTATGCTGCAAACGATCAAATGGGGCTACAATCAGCTGGATCAGGCCAACCTCAAGATGGACGACCTATCCAAGAAAGCAAATCGTCTGTTAGCCAGGTTTATGAAATAAAAAAGGGTTACTCTCACAACAATGTACTTTCACGGAACATATCCTTCGGTATCAAATTTAAAAACCCGGTCATCCCCATAAAGGGTGAGAACCGGGTTTTATTTGTAATATACAACATTGTAATGGGATTATCATCTCAGTCTTATATGCCGCAGCTTATCCGGATTTCGGATCATATAAATTTCTTGAACGAGGCCGTTTTTTATAGCCAGGCTGACTACTGTTGGAGAAGCCTCATTGGGGACCTGTATCAGAAGACCATGTTGTCCGTTGATTCTAACCACCCGTACCGATACCAGGCTGTCTCCCTTGGCTACCAGACCTCCAATGAATGCAATGACGCGTTGACTGGATACAATCGGCTTCACAGCTGCCGTGATTTTGCCACCACCATCACTATACAGCGCAACATCATCCGAGAGAAGCTGGAGAAGTTCAGCCATATCGCCAGTCGAGGCAGCCTGAAGAAAACGCAGGGTCAACTGCTCGGACTTCGCATTGGGAACCCATTCCATTTCGAATTCGTTCTCGATTTTCTGTTTGACACGACTCAAGATTTTACGACATCCCGTTTCGGTTTTATCAAGGAAGTCTGCAATAACATCGTATTCAAATACGAATGCCTCCCGCAAAATAAATACAGCTCGCTCGACAGGGGTCAACCGTTCAAGCATAACAAGGAAAGCATAAGAGATCGTATCTTCCAGCTCAATCGTCTGAAATGGATCCCTTTCTTCTGCTCGGATTGATGCTGAGATGCTCGTATACTCTTGCAAAAGGGGCTCCGGCAACCAAGGACCGATGTACACTTCTCTTTGTGCCTTGGCTGACTTCAAATAATCAAGACAGCGGTTCGTAACGATTTTGCATAAGTAAGCCTTCAGATCTCGGATGTATCCCTCTTCCTGATGTATGGCCTTCTGCTGCAAGGTCACAAAAGTGTCCTGCACCAAATCCTCGGCATGGGTGACCGATCCCAGCATACGATAAGCGATAGAAAACAGAAGCGTTCTGTACCTGCTGTATACTTCATCAAGTTCCATCCTGTGCCCCCTCTGTATAGATGTCTGTATCTGCCAATATCATCCGAGCAGCTTCACGTGCACTGGCCAGCGAAGCATGAACCAGCATCCCCTCACTCCCAACCCAATCACCAGCAACATAGATACCCGGACGACCCTTAATCTGCGGACTCGGCCTCCCCTGGAGACCGCCCGTTGCGGCGGTCGGAACGGCATGGGTAACCAGCATTCGTGGCAGAAGCCGCTTCCGGACAACATGCTTGCTCCAGCCTGATTGAATGCAATCCAGAAATCCAGTCAGTTCGTATTCATCCCTTTTGGGATCGGAATGCCCTGTTGCTGGTAAATACTTCATGACGTGTACAACGTTACGCTCGGAGTGAATGGATAATGAAGCCGTGGCAGAATGATTAGAATAATACCACGGGGCGTCGGCACCCAGAACAAAGGTCGTTTTGGGATTCGGCATCCCTGTCACAACCAGATCCAGACACGCTGCGTAAACTGGAACTAGCTGCCTGTAAAGTGCTTCTTCGGCGGCAGTAAGTGCAGGATTCAAAAAAGCCAATGTACTCCTTGGCCCAGCAGTAGAGATGATATTCCGAGAAATTAGACGGGATTCATCCTTAAGTTTAATCTCAATCCGAGGCTTAGCGCCATGGATTTCTTTTACGGAGACACCGCTACGAACGGATACGCCAGCTTGCTGAGCCCGCGTAGTCAATTGATTGATAAGAGACTGCCATCCTCCGTTTACATACAACACCCGACTCTGTTTAAGCTGATTAATTACAGCTCCAGCACTTATCAGATCAGGGGCATCACAATACGTGCTTAACCGAACAAGCGCAAGCACAATACGCTGCGCACACAGGCTAGGCACCCTTGTATCCAAATACTCCTGCAAGCTGACCTTGTTCAGGGAAGATACATCCGCTCTGCTCAGAGACCAATAGAAGCCAAGCAGCTGATATTTTTCTCTACTATTCAGGCGCGAACCGAACAACAAACGCAACAATGAAACGTTCATACCCCAACTATTTTCTCCGTCGAAAACCAAGCTACCCGGCGGTTTGGGTGCCATTCCATCAGGAATTACACCTATGTCTCGCAAAATGGGGAGTGCGCTTCTATTCAGCGCATGAGCACCCAAGTTAACTTGGGCATCTGCCAGTTCAGTAGAAGCAGCACGGCCTCCCGGAGTTCTCCCTTTTTCCAGCAATAGTACTTTTTGCCCGGCCCGGGCCAGATATATAGAAGCAGTTAATCCAGCGATACCTGCTCCAATAATAACAGTGTCCCACACGAGATCATTGTCATTGTGTCTCACGTCATATCAATCCCTTCTATTGGATACACATATGACGATTAGAGCCGTTATTCTGTGACCAAAATCATTCCCCTCATCCTTTCCGGTTCAACCGACCTTCGGAAGGGGTCATTCCCTTATACTGTTTATACAGTTTCGTAAAATAATTGGCATTGTCGCACCCCACCCTGGCGGCAATCTCGGTAATGGTCAGATTGCTGCTTCGCAGCAGGTGTTCGGCTTCTGTCATTCGGCATCCGTTTAGGTATTCGACGAAGGTGCGGCCCGTCAATTTCTTGAACATTTTGCAAAAATGATATGTATTCAGCCCCACCTGACTGGCCGCTTCGGTCACGGATATCTTCTCCGCCGCATTGGCTTCAATCTGCTCGATCAGTTGTTTGAACCGCTCGCGGTTCGGGAAATATGAACCCGTTGTTTTTCCCGGCAGCTGCTGGGGCATAAAGGTACGGGCCAGCATGGTAAACAGGGCGTGCAGCTTGGACTTGGCCACGAGCTGGTAGGCAGGTGGCTGCATAACCATCTCCTCAATCGCCTCATGGATTAGGGAGTAGTAGTCCAGGCAGATTTTGTCCTGCTCCGCCGGCTTCACCGGAAAGCGAATCCGTCCCTCCAGATAAGGAGCCACGTACTGCAGATGCAGCGGATCATGTGTGAAATCATGGAATAACGCCGCATTAACAACAACCGAATCATACTCCACATCCCCCTCTTCCAGGGCATAACCCACATGAAGCGTTCCTCCCGGAATAACAAGCACCTCGCCCGGCCCGGCCGTGTATGGTCTACTATCGATATGAAATACAGCGTGACCCTTGCGCATGGCAATCAGCTCAAAGTGTTCATGCCAGTGCAAATACATGATACACTCCTCCGCTTTCATATCTGAGCAGCGATTCTGAAACAACTGAAATGGATGTGATTTATGGTCAATCCGGGTATTTTCGTGAAGCGCTTTCAGATCCAGCAAGACCTCTTCCCCCTCCTCACAAAATCGGACTAATATTGCACAAGATTGTATAGAGCCATGCAGCAGATGCGCGGCTATAATGAGTGTGTCACGAAGTACTATAAGCCAATATTGGAGTGAAATACAACCATGAAAAATCAATTACGCATCGGTACCCTCGTGGGTGGAGCGGATGCTGTCCGCGTGATCCCTCAGATCATGAAACACGGTTTCGAGTCATTCAATCTGACCTTCTGGCAAACCACGGGTGAACTGGATCTTGCCGAAACAGCCAAGCGCGTACGCGAGCTGGTAGACGAACATGATATTAAAATTTCTGCACTCAGTGTTTTCGGCAACCCGCTCACCGGGGCCGGAGACAACGCAGACACACTGGCAAGCTGGGAACGGGTTATTGATCATGCCCAGCTGTTCGGTGCAGACATTGTCTCGGGGTTCACGGGACGGCTAACAAATCAGCCCATTGACGAGTCCATCCCGCGGTACAAGGAGGTCTTTGGGGAACTGGCACGCCGGGCGGCGGATCGGGGAGTACGGATTGCTTTTGAAAACTGTGATATGGGTGGAACCTGGCAAACGGGCGACTGGAATATTGCACATAATCCGACGGCTTGGGAAATGATGTTCAATGCTGTTCCGGAAGAAAACATCGGCCTGGAATGGGAGCCTTGCCATCAGATGTCCAGCCTCATCGATCCGATACCCCAGCTTCGCAAATGGGCGCATAAAGTTTTTCACGTGCATGGCAAAGACGCAACCATTGCCTGGGATATCGTCAAGGAATATGGGGTTCATGGTCCGCATGAATATGTCTGGCATCGTACGCCGGGCTTCGGAGATACCAATTGGTCCGACATCATCACCATTCTGCGGCAAAACGGTTACCAGGGAACGATCGACATCGAAGGCTGGCATGATCCGGTATACAAAGATGAACTGGAAATGACAGGGCAGGTGCATGCTCTGCGCTATCTGAAACAATGCCGCGGCGGAGATTTTGTGCCCAATCCGGAATAAGGAGATGATCAAGTGAGTCAGCAACATCGAGTGCTTGTCGCCGGCTGCGGTGCCATGGCCAACACCTGGGTCGATTACGCCATGCAAAGACCGGACACGGAGATCGTAGGGCTTGTCGATCTGCAAGAACAAAATGCTATGGCCCTGGCTACACGCCATGGTCTCTCCTGTCCTACATATACGGATATCGCTGAGGCCATCCAAGCTACAGAAGCCAACATCGTATTCGATGTCACGATTCCCGCAAGTCATTATGGCATTGCCATGACAGCCTTGCAGCAGGGCTGCCATGTATTCGGCGAAAAGCCGCTCGCAGAAACCTTCGCGGAGTGCGGGGATATCGTCCAGACTGCTCGCAAAACCGGCCGCATCCAGGCCGTGATGCAGAATCGCCGCTTCGATCCTCGAATCCGTGCCTTTCGGGAGCTCATTGCCGGAGGCACCATTGGTAAGGTCGGTTATGCTGGGGCAGACTTCTTTCTCGGACCCCATTTTGGCGGATTCCGGGATATGATGGACAGTCCGCTGCTGCTGGACATGGCCATTCATACGTTTGATCAGGCCAGACTTATTCTTGGAGCCAATCCGGTATCGGTCTATTGTCACGAATTCAACCCTCCAGGCTCCTGGTACACAGGCAATGCGATGGCGCTATGTATCTTCGAAATGTCCGACGGCTCCGTATTCAATTACCGCGGGTCCTGGTGCGCAGAAGGCGCCCCAACCTCGTGGGAAGCATCATGGCGTGTAACCGGGGAAAAAGGTACGGCCATCTGGGATGGTCATGATGACATTTATGCAGATGTCGTTGCAGCAGAGCACCTGGATTCAAGCGGCAAGCCTTCCTTCTTCCAGCCTTCAGAGCGAATCGAAGGACAGCTGCCTGTCATGGAGAAAAGCGGACATCACGGCTGCCTCGAAGACATGTTTGCTGCGCTGGAATCCGGGAGATTGCCCGAAACGGATTGCAGCGACAATCAGTTTAGCATGGCGATGGTGCTCGCTTCCCTCGAGAGTGCCCGCACTGGACAGAAAGTGCTCATCGCTGATCTGATGCAAAACACGTAGAGAGCGCTTCATAAACAGCCAAGCCAGCCCAACCCGCAAATCTGAGCGAGTTGGGCTGGCTTGGTTAGTATTTTGCCGCATCTTTACAGAATGAAACTAGTTTTGAGTGTAACTGTATAACCATTTTATACCCCTCTATAAAATTCCTTTTTGCATGGCTTTGTACACGAGCTGTGAGAACAGGCTGTTGGACCAGGCAAACCAAGGTCTTGTAAATGTATCGGGATCATCTGCATGAAAGCCTTCATGCATGAACCCGGTTCCTGCATCCGTATTTTCCAACCGTTCAATCATCTCCAGCATTTCCTCGTCATTGTCCGCGGTCAGTCCCTGCATGGACAGTGCCATATGCCAGATATATCCCGGCGGGGTATGGGGGCTTCCGATCCCTTTTGCTGCTTGGCCTTCATAATAGAACGGATTCTCCTTACTCAGAATAAACCTGCGTGTATTCTGGTATACGATATCCTCCACGGGTGCATATTCCAAATAAGGAATGGACATCAGTCCAGGCGTACCCGCATCATCCATCAGGCAATGATTTCCGTATCCATCTGTTTCGTAGGCATAGATTCGTCCATAGACCGGATGATTGTATATGCCGTAGAGAGAAATTCCATGACGAATCTCTTCTTCAAGCTGTGCCATTTCGCTAACCAATTGTTCGTCCCGGAATACCCATTTGGCGATTTCCCCCATCTGGCGTAGGGTCACCGCAGCGAACATATTCGAGGGGATGTTATAGTGGAAATCACAGGCATCATCGCTCGGACGGAAACCCGACCAGATCATTCCGGTATAGTTCACAGGCATGCCCATCCCCGCATTACGCATCGTATCATGAGCGGGACAATTACGGCGCATAAACCGGTATGGAGATTGCTCGGCATGGTGCTGCTCCGTATGCCAGAGATGGACGATACTCTCCATCACTCTTTTGAAGCGTTCATCGAAAATATCCGTCAATTCCGTCTCACGCCAGTACGCATAGGCCAGCTTCATCGAGAAGCAGAGGGAATCCAGTTCGAATTTACGTTCCCATACCCATGGCGACATCTCTGTCTCATCATTGGCATCCCAGTGCCAGCCGTTGGCTGTTTCGTTGAATGCATTGGCATACACATCAATGTCAGCATAGAACATATGCCGCTTGATCAGACCGCCGATGATCCGTTGTAATGCTTCATCGTCCTTTGCAAGTGGCACATAATGCATGACTTGCTCCACGGAATCACGCAGCCACATGGCTGGGATATCACCTGTAATGACAAACGTTGTCCCGTCATCAAGCAGTTTGGTCGTCGTCTCGAGCGTACTCGGAAAGCAGTTGCGGAACTGCGCGAGCAATCTCGGTCTGTGCTGCAGCTTCTTGTCCGCCTCCGCCAGAATATCTTGCACTGCCTGCGGCAACTCCAGATGAGGCATGGGAATCTTCGGTAATCTGAACTGTTCCATGGATCTAGTCTCCTCTGACATGAAAATGTGGTTGTGGTGTTTGGATATGGCTGAATGTTCTTCTCCAAAACCGACATATCCTTTTAGGCATATTTGATTATTGTTATTTTTGTTATCATAATATATAATAACGTTATTAAATGTAGTGTACTGTGACTTGGTAAATATCGTCAATTGCTAATTGCTATAAATGCCACGAATTCAATTCTAAATTTATATTTTGTTTACATATGAAGGAGTCTTGAACATGTCCCGCAAAGTATCCATTCAGACGCTGGCTGACCAGCTTGGATTATCGAAATATGCCGTTTCCCGTGCACTCAGTGGCAAAACAGGAGTCAGCGAGTCTACCCGCGCCCGTGTGCTTGAACTCGCCAGAGCTCTGGGTTATCGCCAAAATACACCCGGAAGCACCGGTGTCTCCGCTGCCGCAGACCAATCCGAACCGCCATTCGCGCTCATCTGCATGAATCAGCTAAACCGCGGGGAGCCTCACTACTGGCAGCGGGTGCTGTCCGGCATGATCTCAGGCTGTAATGAACGGGGCTGGCATCACGCGATTGTATCTCCTTCACTTGGTACCGGGGACGAACATACGCCACCGGAACGGGCCATTGCTCCCCATCTGGACTGGGAACGATGTGCGGGTGTCATTGTCATGGGCGCCTTTCCTCATGCCGTTCTGCATCGGCTAGCTCAGACAGGTCGTCCCATCGTACTGGTGGATCATCAGGAACCGCTCCTGAGCTGTGATACGATCAGCCATGATAATCTGGAGGCAGGCATCACCGTTGTGCGATATCTACTGTCCCTGCAATCCCGCAGAATCGGGTTAATCACGGACGATGGTCGTGCGGCCAGCTTTGCACAGCGCAAGATCGGCATGGAACTGGCATTGAATCATTTTCATCCAGGCCATGGTCACGCTGCCACATTCCGGGAATGGAATGTTCCTTATGAGCAAGGAGAATGGGTGAACCAGCTCGCTGACGAAATCAAAAACATGCCGGAGCATGAACGACCCGATGCCTGGATTGGTGTGAATGATGATATTGCTCTGCAATGGATGAACAAACTGCAGGAGATCGGAATCTCCACACCTCAAGACTGTCTCGTGATTGGCATTGATAACGTACACTCTGCCGCAGCATCCTCCCCACCTTTGACAACAGTTAACCTGTGCAAGGAAGAGCTAGGACAGCGGGCCATTGAGGCGTTGCAGAGACGGATTGAACGTCCGGGGACACCGAAAGAGACCGTCATGCTCGCCACATCCCTTATTCCGCGGGAATCGGCTTAACTTGATATGCGTCCACCCCTTAACATCAGTACAATTTGTTGGATAGCAAAAAGGCTCCGCATGTTATTATGCGGGGCCTTACAACCTTTCTAATTTTCATGTTTCATTCTGAGTAATAGTTCATGTTTGTTATTTTTGCCAAGGTAGGCTTGTAAACGATGGCAGATCTACTTTCCAATTCACATCGCGATATTCTCCGTTAACTAGCGCTGTTCTTTTTAAGGTGAATTTCGTTCCGCTTCCTTTGTAATAGCCGCGGACGATCAATTTCAGATTATCCGCAACATATTCTCCGTCAGTATTCGGCTGATCTGGAAAACCAATTACTTCAACGGGATACTCTTTCCCTTCCTGATCGACTGCCACCCAATGATCTCCATTAAATGCATTTCGGAAAGACCCATACCCCTCCAATACAAGGGAGTATTCTTCCGTATCTCCGTTCGAAGCGTTATGAGAATCCAACAAAGATTTGTAATTGAAATCAGAAAATAAAATCTCATCTCCAAATTGTTCAAATTGTAGTACGTAGGTGTAAAATTCAGCATCCTCACGCATCTTCTCCAGGTCCACTTCCAAGGACTTCTCATCCCTTACCGGCATGGTGTACCCATCCAGGACAAAGCGAATCTTCTTCGCATTCACTGTCACAATAGCAGGGTCCCACGTCTCAGACAATCTCATCTGTCCACCATCCAGGCTTAACTGACTCGTATCTCTTAACCTGAATTTGGCTTGACGGGCATTCGTCCTGTTTCCGTTAAATACACGGTACTCATTAGTTTCAGGTATCTCCAGATGGTACAGCAATTCCATTTGTTTCTCCCAATCCTCTCCGATTTTGGCACGCAATTGATCACTCAGACTCACATTCATGTCAAGCCTGGTTCCGTTTGGTGTTCGCACCAACTGTGTCATATCCAACTTCAAACCTTCTGGTGTCGTATATGTGTTATTCATAGGAGCTTCGACAGCCAGTGATTTGGCTTTGGTCATATCGATATTGAACTGGAAACTCCAATCCACCGTGACATCTTTATCTTCGTACGATTGTGTCTCGAAATTATAATAGCTTCCTATATTCAAATACCCCAGCTCCCCGCGTACAACCACCTCATCGGGGATTTCATCCTGCAGCTGGTATACAAATCTCTGATATTTTGAACCATTCTGAATTGGATCCCCAAATGAAGCTAAGGATGCAATCGAGTTTCCTTGCCCATCTGTAATATGAATCCTTCCCATCGCGGGATAAACCGAATATATCGTACTCCCATCAGGTGCATTTTGCTGTACAGTAAGTACAATCTGCGAACGGTCCACAAGTACATCTTCAATTTTAAGCGTGTAACCCTGATCCTCGATATGAATATTAGGATTAACCACAAGACCGAGCGGCTTGAGACGTTTGTAATCATCAGCCAGATAGGAGTACTTGAGCTCCTCTGGTACGGGAATATTGGGAAGCGGAGGATTATTCACCGCGTTGACCGCAGGTTGTTCAGGTCCTACTTTATACTCCCAAGCAAACCAGACTCCCCCTGCAAGAATTACAACAGCCGCTGCTGCAACCCCCATACGGCGCAACCAATGGGTTTTGGAAGACTTTTTCACGAAAAAATTCACTTCTGCATCACGTTCCATGGAGACACTATCCAGTTTTTTCATCACCTGAAGCGTAAAATCGGGTTCAGGCTCCTCACGGAATACATGCTGTTCCCATAACTGGTCCTCATCATTTGGAATAGGCTTCATATGTGGCTAACCCTCCTTTGCGCTCCATCTGTTTCTTGAGCATCTTTTTCCCCCGGTACATCGCGTTTCGGACCTGCGCTGCACTCATGCCAGTGATATCGGAAATTTCTTCATAGCTCAGCTCATTGGTATATTTCAACAGCAGGACAAGCCGGTATGATTCTGGGAGTTGTTCCATCTGGCGGTATATTTCGCGCTGCATCTCCTTATGAAGCACATGCCTCTCCGGCGTTTCTTCACTGGCTGGCTCCATGACCGGTTCATCTGCCGTCATCACCGGTTTCTTTTGCCTTATAAAATCCCGCATCCCATTCACAGCGATGGTATATACCCATGAAGAAAAACTGCTTCCTACCCTTCGGGACGGGAGATAGCGATAGATCCGAATAAACGTGTCCTGTGCAAGATCCTGCGCATCCGGATGACTCGCGCCCATTCCGCGTAGAATGCCGTAGACTTTATTTTTATATCGATCCACGAGCAAGGCGAACAGTTGTTTATCCCCTGCAATAATACGCTCGATGAGCTCCTCCTCCTGCATATGTTGAGTCATGTAATCCCCCTTCTCTACAGCTTCCATGCATGGTTCTGTACTATATAGACGGAAGTACTTTCCAAAACTTCTCACTTTCTTCAAAAAAAAGAATTCGCTCAAGTCCGGTTCAAAGCCGGTTGGGCGAATCCACTATAGTCAGCCTCAACGTTTCTGCGCAATAAAATCGCTAAGCTGTGAGTAAATAGCAACAATCTCATCCATCGACATGCGCACCAGTCCGCTCGAAGAAGGTGCAACGAATTCCTGAATTTCCGGGACAACGGGATCGTCCTGAAATCCCCACTCCACTTTGGTACGCTTGCTGTACTGGGTGTATACCCCTTTCCCGACAAAACAGGCGATGTCCGGTCGGTACTGTTCGAGCTTTTGCCGAAGAATCTGACGTCCCTCCGCATATTCTTCACGTGTTATATCTTCCACGCCTCTCGTAGGCCGGGCTACTATGTTGGTAAATCCATACCCCAATTTGAGCAGATCCTGATCTTCTTCCGGATGATATAAACGAGGAGTTAAGCCGGAACGTTCAAGGATGCGCCAGAAGCGATTGCCTTTGTAGGCATAATGATGGCCGGTTTCGCCTGATGTAATGCTGGGATTGAAGCCGATAAACAGAATCGATAACCCAACATCCAGATGATCTGGAATCATATTCACATGACCTCCCTAGTGTATAAAATGATATAATGGTTGAAGTGTTTACGAAATCGGACTGAAATTTTCATGAAAAAGGAAGCTGAACCAATGATAGCAGACATCATGCTCGAAGTCGTCCTGCCCGTCTTTCTCCTGATCGGAGTCGGGTCCTGGATGCAAAGGGTGTTCAAGCTGGACTTGTACACCCTCGCCAAAATCAATTTCTATTGTATTACCCCCGCAGCTGTCTTTATGAGCATGTACCATTCCGATATGTCGGGTGAACTGCTCGGGACGGTCACTCTCTTCTACGCCATATATGTCATTATTCTGTATATCGTAGGATCCGTGTTCGCACGAACACTTCGATTGAACAAAGGCATGAAGGCCGCCTTTAATAACAGTGTCATGCTGGACAACGCAGGCAACTACGGCCTGCCGATCAATGCGCTCGTATTTCGCGGAGACCCACTCGCGTCTTCAATTCAGGCTCTGGTCATGTCCCTACAATCATTGCTGACCTTCACGTATGGCGTATTGTCTATACAGGGCGCGAAACTAAAAGGGAACTACCGTGCAGTCATCATCGGATTTCTCAAAATGCCGGTTCCCTATGCGCTCTTATTGGGGATTCTGTTCCATATGTGGAAGGTGCCTCTGCCAACGTTTCTGTCCATGCCGCTGACGTATGCGCAGCAAAGTATGGTTGCTGTGGCACTGCTGACCCTCGGAGCACAGATTGTTAAATATCCGATCCGGCTGTACCGTCATGATGTGTATATTAGCACATTTCTGCGCCTCCTGATTGGCCCGGCCATCGGGATCTCCATCGTACTGCTTCTGGGTCTGGAGGGGATCGCTGCACAGGCACTGATCATCGCTTCCGGAATGCCTACCGGGGTGAATGCGTCCATTCTGGCCGAAGAATATGATAACGAACCCGACTTTGCTGCCCAAACGGTGCTCATCTCAACACTCTTGAACATTATTACGATTACTGCACTCATTTCTTTTGCCAAAACGTTTTGATGCAACAAAAAAGCCCAAGCGCTCCGCAAGTCGGATGAGCTTGGACTTTTTTTTGATTAAGACATATGCGATCTGAGCGAGTAACCCCTACTTGCACAGCCAAAAAGAAAAACTAGGATTCAAACGTCGTCCGTTCCGGAAACTTGCCGCCTTCCCTGAACAAACATCGGACCAGCCGCTGCGCGGCCCGATTGAAGTAAAAGCTGGGATTAACCCCTTCGACCTGCACAGGTTCCAGTTCCTTCACACTTTCCTTGATCTTATTCATTTCAATCAGTCCCATCTTCCGCTCATTGGGTCCGAATCGATAAATAACCTTTTCATCATCCTCCGTCTGTTTTACCAGCAGAATCATGGATGCCATACAGGTTACCCCCTATCGTTACGTTATGAGATTCCAATGACTACTTGCTATATATAACATTATTACCCAGATAACCATGGAAGGATATAGGGCTTTGGTTCGTTTATATTGAAGTTAAGACTCCTAATTCAAATGTTCTTAAATGTAAAGTTTTTACAATAAAACGAAAAAACAGGTCTGGATCTCGTCCAAACCTGCCTTCATCTCAGTCTAATGCAAGGTGTTTTCCTCCATTTTATGGACTATCACAAGCGTGGATCGACCTTCTCAGACTCCAGAGCTAACGTTGCCAGCACACACTCATGAACCCGCTCCACTGGCTCCCTGCGTACAAAACGCTCAACTCCCTCCATGCCCAGAGCGCTTTCCATCAGAGCATGGCGTTCCTTCTTGGATGTTTTGCGTTTGCTGAGCCGGGACAAATTCTCGGGTGCCAGGTAATCCATCCCATAGATGATGTGCAAATATGCACGCCCTCGTACTTTAATCGCAGGTTGGATCATTTTGTTCCCATTCCACGTGCGGAAGGTTTCTGGCTTGATAACAATGCCCTCATGTCCAGCTGCCGTCATCTCATCCCACCATCGAATAACTTCCGCTTCATCCGCCTCACTCGTAATCACCCGAAATTCCGTCTCCATCATGAAGCTGGACATCCGGGCAAACTCGCGGTTCTGCTCCATATGCCATTCATGTGTCTGATCCCAGAACGTTCCCGTGCTGTGAGCCAAAGTATGGAACGGAGCTATACAGATATCCCCGAGTTCCTTCACATCCCAGCAGTAGTTCTGAAATACGTCACGGAATGTAGTCGCATTCGCCAGTTTAACTTCGGTTTCCTGCAACCACTCACTCACATCTCGTCCGGCGGCTTCCGCTTCCCGCAGTTTGTCCAGCACCGTTCCCCGATCCATGAGCGAAGCCTCTGCCACATGCGCATATTGCGAAGCAATCAGCTCCCGAGCCTTCAGGTTCCAGGGGACAATCTCGGCATCCAGCAATACAAACTCCGTCTGATGACGTTCAAAATATCCGTCTGCGGTCAAATCTGCATGCAATCTGGTCAGTACATTCTCTTCTGTTGTGGGGTCAAAAAAAGATCGTCCTGTCCGGGTCACGATGTTCCCCAGCATCGCTCTCCCCACTCGCTGCTTCGCAGCTTCCTGATCGCGGAAGAGGAGGAGAATGGCACGGCTGCCCATATGCTTCTTCTCTGCCACCATGCGCGTAACACCCTGCGACCGGTAATATTGGAATGCATCTCGCGGATGCTCCAGATACCCTTCTACCGAAGAGGTCACTGGCGGTGGGCTCATCGTAGGCGGAATATAGACCAATTCCTCGAGCGGGACCGTAAAGTGGGAAAAAGTATCAATAGCCGTCCGGGCTACCTCGCCCTGGATGGATACGTCCAATCTGGATCCGGTCTGCACCGTAAATCCTTCCTTGAATTTCCGCAGGTTGGGCGGTGCAAACCGACGCTGTTCCCAGCGCTTGAGCGGGCTATCCGGATCTCCTGCATAATCCTGCAATGCCGCGACGCTAACGGACTCCCGTTCCGGCATGCGCCAGGCCGTCAGCATCCCCCCGAATACAACACCCTGATCGATATTGACCGTATCATTGACGATCGTAGGATATGGACGAGGGTCATGTCCCCAGACGATACATTCGCCTGAACTGTGATCCACGTACCAGTCCTTCCGAACCGGCCGTCCATGCTCATCTGTTCCATCCACATCACCATAGCGGCAGTAATCCTGAATGCGTTTGGATTGTTTTCCGATAAAATGATCTCGAATACCTGCGTGTGCCACCACCACCTGACGTACCCCGTTCCGGGAGAATACGAGATGGGAAGGGGCATTCAGCAGAAATCCCCTTAGATCTGTGCGTACTCGCTGCGCTGTCTCTGTGCCATGTTCCCGTTCCAGTTCGTTCAGCTCCTGCTCAACAAACTCATCTCCATGACTAAGGGTAACGTCGCGACCGTCCAGATAACGGGCAATTTTCCATCCATGGTTGCTGTCAACCATGTAAGCTAACCCTGCGGCACAGTGCTGCTGCCAGAACATTAAACATGGAAGCGATGCAGGTCCACGGCTGGATACGTCCCCAACAGAGACCAGCTTTCTTCCCTCAGGGTGACGGTACAACCCGTTTTCTCCCTCTATCACATAGCCCAAACGAATGATTAACTCGATCATTTCATCATAACAGCCATGAATATCGCCAATGATATCAATCCCTACGCCCATGTCGACTATCAGTGGATTGGCCGTGCGGACAAATTCAAGTTCATCCGGCTGCTTCAGCACATAATTGGCATCGAAGCCATCTTCACGGATGGAGCGCAGCGTGCGTTTGAACTGCTGCACCTGCTGCTTCACCCGCTGACGGCCACGTGGATAATCGCGACGAGCATCTCGCTCCAGCAGTTCCTTCTCCGGAACATCGAGTACGATCGCAATGACAGGTACATGGGCTTTTCTCGCGAGATGAATAAGACGCTGACGATCTTCCGTATACAGATGGGTCGCGTCAACCCAAGTCAGCTTGTTCAACCTGCAGCGTGTGGCCAGCATCGCTTCCATGGCTTCAAAGGCCTTGGCCGATACCTGTTGGTATTCGGCATAGATCACATCCGCTTCGCTTCGTGGGCGATTTTTCCAGTCGACATATTCGTCATCTCCGACCAGCATGCGGAACTGATCCGACGAGACGGCTTCTGTCCGCTTGATGACTCCTTCAGCAACGAGACGATCCAGCAATGTGCTTTTGCCGCTATTGGATGGACCAACAAGCACGACGATGCCTGCATGAGGCAGGTGTATTTTGCGGCGTCTTTGGGTATCCCTTCCTGCCATCGGATCATGAGGCGTTCTGCCTGTGGCATTTTCTTCTCCAGATCCCGGGTTATCCCTCATGTTGATCTCTCCTTTCCTTCCTGAAAATCACGAGCTGCGTCGGCTGCCCAAAACCTTCTACATACTCCCCTATTCCCCTGATTTCAAAGGTGTACTCTGCCTGCTTCGTCCACATCTCACACTGAGCTGCCAGCTCCGCCCTGGTCCATTCAAAGCGATGGTCGTGATGGCGGAGGCTCTCTTGTTCCATTGCATATACTTGGTTGTATTCCTTGTTCGGCGTGGTCACAAGCAGTACTCCCGGCTGGTATTCGTTCATGATCGTATCCATGATACCGTTCAGTCGGTAAGCTTCAATGTGCTCAATGACCTCACACAGGATCATGACGTCCTGATTCTGCAACTGCTCATCAAAATAAAACAGTGAGCCAATGACTGGCTCTGGCATAACCGCGATCCCGCTTCGTCCTTCCAGCTTGGCGAATCGTTCCATGGCCCGCAGCCGTGACTGTCCCGAAGGCTCCACAGCCAAGATGGACTCCACGCCTGGGATATAAGCCAGTTTGGCAGATAACTTGCCTTCACCGGCACCCATATCCACAATGCGGCGCTTAAGCGGAAGACCTGCGACCACATCTGTAATTGCACGATAGCGAAGTTCATTTAACCGGACAGGCGGTTCCTCCTGCAGAGACGGAATGTCAGGTCCACCATTTTTTTCATAGGCGCTCACATTATCGTCCCCGGCATTCCCCGCCTCCACAGGCGCAGATAGAACCCCCTCCTGACGCTCATACTGCCGAATCAATTCAGCGAACCGCAGCGTACGCTTGATGATCATTTCCTTCAGCGGATGGCCGTCCAGCCAACCTTCGCCGTAACGCTTGATTTTGTCGATTTCATCCTCGCCGATGAAATAATGTTTATAGTTATCCAGCACGGGAATGAGCAAAAATAACTGGCGCAGTGCATTTTGCACGGTGACTTGACCGCGAAGAATGATGCGGCGGACAGTGCTCTTCTTTTTCAGATCAAACGTATAGGCTAGCTCGTCTCTCTCCAGGGTTACAGCGTAACCAAGCGGCGAGAACAACTCCTCAATGGCTCGATCAGGCAGATCCGATGCTACCGGTCCGAACGAGAGCTCCATGTCGAACGAATGCCCTACCCACTGCACATAGGCTTCCTTCGGTTTGCCATTAAGCGCGGTCCCGAGCGCTGAGCGTATGTAAGAGCAGAACAAGCTGCTGGTCACAAATTCACGGTCATTAATATACTGCGTAATATCATAACCATCCGGTGTTCCTCTAACCAGATCAACGGGATCAGGTTCGGCGTGCATCAACACTTCGGTTTCACGTTCTGTAGCTGTCGTATATACCATTCTTACGCGCACACCCTTGTCTGTCCGGTCATACACATTATTCGGATTCTTCGAGAGCAGATGCGATACAATGCCTGCTCCTTCTCCAGTTGCTTTCAATATCAAATGCATGGATTACTCCTCCCTCTTCCTAAACTCCTACTCTTCATCCGCCCATGCCTCATCCAGCGCAGATCGGAAAATTCGATTCAATTCTTCGTACCCTACAACTTGATCATTCCTCATGTCCGTAGCTACGTGTCCGAAATGCTCGATGTTCTCTGCCAAATAGGAATGAATGGCTGGCAGCTTCGGCTCCAGATCCAGTTCTTCTCCAGCTCTCTTCCTTCTCAAAAGATCTTGAATTTCGACATACAGCGGCGTTCCCGCAGGTATAATGTCCTTGACTAACTCATCAAAGTCCAAGGGCGGCATGGCGTCATAACGTTCAATCCAACCGCAGGCGAGCAGCGGACGGAGCACATAGAAATACTTTTTGATCTTCACCTGCTCGCCTTGCAGATAATCCCGGAAGTTCCCTTTGGCCATATTCAGATAATGGTACATGCAGGACTTGGGCGAGAACGTAAGCGGAGACCATGCACGAATGTGCTCTGCCACACTGTAACGCTCGTCGTAGCGAATGGGCGATTGCAGCCACTCCAGCAGAGGTGGATTTGATTTTCGAAATAACTTCAGCGCCTTTTGCAGATCCCAGCCGTTGATATCTAGCTGATCACTGATTGGACGTTCAATCACATCCCGTTTATCTTCAATCGACAAGTACCAATCCAGCGGCCTCACGTACAGAAAACGCACATCATAATCACTATCCTGTGAAGGAAATCCCCAAGCCCGGCTGCCCGACTCGCACGCATAGATCATGCGAATCTGTTCCTCCTGTTCAATCTGTGCAAGCTGCTGCCGGATCGTTTCTCTCATTTCGTCATGAACGTGAGTCATATCTGCCTGCCTCCTTTATCTCTTCTGCTGCTTGCCACGTACCTCTTCGTACCCTCATTATGCCTAACTCATCCACACTAGAACATGGCGAAAGTATGGCGACCTTTGTAATTTAAAAATGAAACCAGCCACGCTTCCTGTTACAATGAAGGGATACGAGAAGTGGGGAGCTGCATACGGCTTAATCCATATTTGCCTGACTCCAGGCCACCAAGGAGTGATGATTCATGGCCAAAGAAAGCTTTGACAAAGAAATTCAGTTTCTTCGCATGCTATCTCTGACAAGCGGTGCATACAATCGCAAACAATATGCCGAACGACTGGGCATCTCCGTACATACCTTTGATAAAACGACGCGCAGGTTAAAAGAAATCATGCAATCTGTGGCGGACCAGCGCCACGGTTCAGAGCCGAGCAAAGAGATAACGGACCTCGTCCGTTTCCAATACGGTGAATCTGCGGAACCCCTGCTGCTTTTCCTTTTTCGGGCCAAATCGATGAAAGAAACAGAGGTTCAGCGGCTTTCCGTCATTTTACATACGCTGCAAGGCAGCGCGCTGACCGCAATGGAACTGCTGGACGCCTGCTGTGCCGATCTGCCAGAGGAACTCGCATTGCCTGACGAAAAAACGATCCGAACCGACCTGAAGTATCTGGAAGAAGTCGGTGTAATCCGGAAGGAACCGGGAGGCAGGCCTTATCGCTATATGCTGCAGCAGGACGTCCTCACCAAACTAACGGCCGAGGAACAGCTGGAGTTATATGATTTTGTGGACATCATGGCCAATACCCAAGTTCCATCGGTACAGGGGTATCTGCTGAGAGACAGCCTGAAGAAGGCAATATCCGCAAGCTATCCCGAGCAGGAAGTAACTGAACCTTTTATATACAAGTATCATTATTATTCCCGCATTCTGGATGAGGCGCATCTCTATACTCTGCTTAGTGCCATTCGCCAATGCAAGCGAGTCCAGTTTGTCTATTTTTCACCCAAAAAACCATCCAGCTACAGCTCGCAGAATACGAATCCTCGATTCGAACGGGAAGCCGGCGGACACTCCAATCAGATCCTGCCGCTCGAAGTCGTTTACGATCACCAGTATGGCCGGTGGTATGTCATTGGATATCAGGGACGCCGAGGGTTCGTGAAGTTTCGAATGGAGGGCATCACCCAGATGGAGGAACTGGATGCGGTAAGCCCAGAGTATATGCATGATCTCAAACAGCAATGGGCAGAAGTCAGCCGGTTCAGCTGGCTGGTGGATACGGCGAAGACGGTTACAGTTCAAGCCCGTTTTTTCCATCCCGAGAGCGGTCAGCGCAACTTCATTCTGGATCGGGTACGTCTGCAGGGCCAATGGGGCACAATTACACCCGAAACCGAGCATACCTTTCTGTATGAGATCCGGGTTAACGGTACAACGGAGATTAAACCATGGCTTCGGAGCTTTGGCTCCAGCTGCGAGGTCATTGCACCTCACAGGCTTCGCCAGGAGATGATTAAGGAATGGAAGGAGATTGCGCAATATTATGAATCTGTTCGAGAAGATGTTCAACTATCAGATCATGACGAGATTGAATGAGACTGGACTGTTCACCTGGACTTCCCAGGAACGGGCCTGGCTCCGGTTGATGCTGAATCACACTGCCGCCCAGGAAGCATTAACTCCTTCCACTTACCATAAACTGCAAGATATGCTGGATGACGAGCCGGACATGAACCTGCAGGAGTACTTGACCGAGAAAGCCAAAAGCGAAGAACACAGCGTCTCCCACCCCCTGCTCAATCCACTGCGCAAAATCATAATGAACCAACAAGCTTTTCGACTAACGGGGCATGTCCGCAATGGGAGAATCATTCAGGATCAATTCGGATTCCCGTACAAGCTTGAATATTCCATGGTTAAGAAAGAGTGGTATGTGCTCTGGTACGCCCCCCGATTCGGGAAACTGATGTCAACCAAGCTGCGCAGCATTATCACTGCGGAGTCCGAGGACCTTGAACCGGAAAACATCTCTCGTTATACCGAGCAAATCCGCTATTTGAGTGAGAAACGTAAGACAACCATCACGATTGAAGTACTGCCGGAGTTCAATCCGGAATTGTCACGCATTCTATATGCCTTCTCCTGCTTCGAGAAACAGGTAAAGTATGTGGAAGCTCAACATACCTACCGGATTGAGCTGACAATCCCCCGGAGTGAAATGGATTATGTGTTGTCCAAAATGCGTTTTCTTGGCAAACGGGTGCGGATTGTAGACAACGTTGTGCTGCGCAATCGCATGTCCGAGACAGCAGCAAAGGTGCTTGCACGCTATGCAGCCCCCGAGGCTCAAGGTGAGCCAGGCCTGACTTCTGAGGCCAAGGTGTCCACATAAAAAACAACAACCCGAACCATATGGTTCGGGTTGTTCATCTGTGCGCTATGTGGCAGCGGAGTTCCGTCTTTTGTTGATGGCATGCACACCCATAACGACGGCTATCAACTCATAGGTATCCAGCTGCTCGGACTCGTTACTCAATACAAAAGCTCCTGAACTGAACCAGCCGCTCGTGCGCCTGAAGCTAGCCACCATTCTGCCGCCCATCCCCGTGACATCATATTCCTGGGAAAATGCCGGTGCAGATACTTCATAGATTCCTCGCGGTCCAGCATCGTATTCGTATCGCCTACTAAAAAAGCTCATTCTGGCTCGGAGGACCCCAAGGTGTCTTCCATCCACTGAAGTGACATCCCAGCGATTGCTTAACATCCCGAATCGACCACTGCAGATCAGCCCTTCTGGACCGAACACATCTAGTGATGAACCGAATAGACTTTTCAGATCCAAATGTCCGGCCTGCTCCTGGTTCTCGTCCATAATTTCGGTGTATCCTGCGATGAAAAAATTATCTCTAAAATAGAGTTCCATAACATCCTCCCCTTTTGCTGAAATTAAACCTGCCCGGTAAAGTTCATACTATATATGTATTTACGTATGAAAATTGGAAATGGCTTCACAACTTGTCGAATTCTTAGCATTCTAGCCATAAAAAAAAACGGACGATCGTGATCGCCCGTGTGGTTCATATCGCCCCGAAGTATGCTGCTAAACCTCTACTTTTTTATTATTCAGATATACAGCCACCCCAACCATAATTACTGCCACAATAATCTCAAATATGATGCTCCCCAGCCTTCCATCTGACCACAAAACTCCATTCGCTGTAAGTGTGATCCCTGTACTCTCTTCAGTAAACTGGAACAACTCGTTCGGGTTGAAGCGACCAGCAAGAATGACATTCTCCAGCCAACTGATTAGATTGGTCAGCACGAAGAATGAGACGATACTAATCCACGGGCCTGCTTTCCACCTAAAGCTGCCTCCAATGGATATGGAGAGAAAAATCATGATGGTCATAAAGATGGCAACCCACCAAATAAACAACAGCAGAGTAAACCAATCCGAAAGATGGATACCCGAAAGATGGATGTAGCTGAGAAAGTGCATTCTTGCATTCGTGGCAACATAGAGGAAGTAATGAATGATGGCAACTGCTGTTAGCCCCAGCCCACACAGTGTACCAAATATTAGCGGAGACAATAGGTGAGACAGCCCTGTTACGGGTACGAGACGACGATTGTACGCACGGATGTTGGACCAGTATGTCTTAATCATTCTCACATAGATGGCTACACCTGCCCCCGCATAAGCAATAATACCAATAATTAGCCCTGCTACCTCGGACACGAACAATGCCAGCCCAATCTGAACGATGATCAATACAACCAGCCCTGCCAATAAAATATTCCAGTTTCTTCTGAAATCATATTTCAACAATGTCATCATTCCGCATAGACCTCCTTGAACATCTCATCCACGCTCTTACCGTATTTCAGACGAAGCGTCTCAACCTCTTCCTGCATCACTTTCTCTCCCTCACGGATGAAAATGACTTCATCAAAGATCCGTTCTATATCGGTCACCAGATGTGTCGAAATTATCAGACTGCTGTGTTCGTCATAGAATTTTACAATGGCATCCAGAATTTTGCCGCGGGCAACGGGGTCAACACCACCGATCGGTTCATCCAGCAAATACAGACGAGCCTTGCGGGAAAGTGCCAGTGTTAGTTGAAGTCTTTCATTCATGCCTTTGGATAAATGCCTTACCTTGTCACCCTCGGCGAGCTTCATGAAATCAAGCATTTCCCTGGCCTTTTCCTCATCAAAATCCGCATAGAAATCCCGGTAGTATGCAATGGCATCACGAACCTTCATCCATTTCTCGGTCAATGGGCGATCCGGCATGAAGGAAACGAGCGACTTGGTCTCAAGCCCAACCGGTTTACCCGTGATCTGAATGGTCCCGCTTGAAGGATGCAGCAATCCGGCAGCAAGCTTCATCAGGGTACTCTTGCCGCTACCATTGCTGCCAAGCAGTCCGACAATCCTGCCTGGCGCAACCGTAAGGGTGACATCGCTTAGTGCCCGCTTGCCGCCGTACATTTTACTAATGTGATTCAATTCAAGGACGTTACTCATGCCCTGCCCCTCCCTTCCCCTGTTCATGACTGTGCTGTGATAACTGACCTCCAGCGACCGCGTCCGCAACAATGGTAACAATATCCTGCTCCTCAATCCCGAGTTCCTGCATGCCTGTCAAAAAACGCTCCAGCAGTTCTCCCGCCATTTCTTTTTTGATCGTCATTATTTTCGACTCCTCACTTGTGACATATCTGCCCAGCCCCCGTTTCGTTTCGACCACTTCTTCCCGCTCCAATTCCTGAAATGTCCGCTGTACCGTGTTGGGATTAATCTGCAGCTCAGCCGCCAATTCCCGGACCGAAGGAATCTTATCACCTGCCTTCAGTGTGCCTGTCACAATCTGCTTCTTGATGTACTGCATAATCTGCAGGTATATAGGTAAGTTGTTATCGAATTCCATAGCCACAAAGCACTCGCTCCCCTCTGTACTGGTGTGTTAGTTACATAGTACACTAGTGCTATGTTGTTGTAAAGCCTATTTCTTTTTAACCTTATGCAGAAATCCCACAAGGATGTCCTATGACTATGGGCCAAAATAAAAAAAGAGCAGATCATATACGATCTGCTCTCTCTCTTCAACCAAGCTAATCATTGAATTAGCCTGGTGCACTGCGCCAATTTATACGATATCCAGAGGAACTTTACCTGCTGGTGCCGGGAATGCTTCATTTAGCCGTTCCACTTCTTCGTTTGTTAAAACCATATCCATGGCTGCGGCATTCTCTGCCACATGAGACAACTGTACTGCTTTGGGAATCGCAAGCACATCCCCATCCCGGATAACCCAGGACAATGCGATCTGTGATGTGGTCACTCCACGTTCAGCAGCAATGCTGCGTATGACCGGATGCTCCAGCAGCTCGGTGCGCAGCCTGCCTCCCTGAGCGAGCGGGCAGTACGCCATTACGGGAACATTCCTTTCCCGGAGCCAGGGCAGGAGATCTCTTTCAATGCCGCGCGATGCCGCATGGTACAATATTTGATTCACGGAACAATGCTGACCAGCCGGAATATCCCATAGCTCCTGCATATCCTCCGTGTCCAGATTGGACACGCCCCAGCGCAGGATTTTACCCGCTTGTTGCAACTCTTCCAATGCTTGAACCGTCTCTTGCAGCGGTACGCTTCCCCGCCAATGCAGCAGATATAGATCCAATCGGTCTGTACCCAGACGCCGGAGACTGTTCTCACAGGCTGTAACCATCTGTTTGCGATCTGCATGATGCGGATAAACCTTGGAGACCAGAAAAACATCATCCCGGCAGTCCGCTATCGCTTCTCCGGTGACTTCTTCCGCCCCGCCCTCAGCATACATCTCTGCGGTATCAATCACTGTCATGCCAAGTTCAATCCCGTTACGCAACGCTCTTACCTCCTGCGCACGGGCTGAACGGTCTTCTCCCATGTACCATGTACCTTGTCCTATGGCAGGCAGGGATGTACCGTCACGAAGCAGAACTGTACGGTTCTTCTCTCCATGTGTTGCCATTTTGCATTCCTCCTATTCTTATGACGTATTTCGAAATCATAGTTAGTCGTGCTGGCCCGGCTTGTATACTTCACTGGCACGCTTCCACCGTCCCACCATCATGATATACAGCTGTTCCAGCGGCAACGACAGACTGCTCTGGGCTATACTCACCGTAGCATCTACCATCTGTGTATTCACGGTCATCAGCTTGCGCTTCACTCCGGTCAGACGATCCAGGAAGGCTTGCTCATCCTTTAGCTTAACTCCGATCATGGACTGCCCCATCAACTCATACATGAAAATGTTCTCTACATCTTTCCATGGGATGAAGCCTCCCGACGTATACGAAGAGGCGTCCACGAATCCTTGCTCATTGACGATAAATGAAGGTTCCTTCTTGATCATCTTCACCAAGCTGTATGCAAGACAGAGTCCAAAAAATAGGACGGAAACCAGGCCTACAACCGCGGAAATGACAGAATCCCCTGTATCGGAAGAATCGCTGAACATCAAAAAAAATCCGGCTGCCACAAAAAGTGCAGCTCCGGCCGCAAGCCATCCCATTCGTTTACGGCTCGGATATTCCACATGCTGTTGTTCATAGGATGTCGACAATCTTGTGCTCCTCCTTTAATTGAACGCAATAGGCAATGATTATATCTTCTATATCAGATTAGAAACGTTAACAGACAAAAAACACATAGGTTATTAACCAAAACAAACCAACTTCAAACAGGACAATCTTGGCCCTGATCCAACGCGTTCATAACAATTCAACCATTAGGATTCGCCATATATTCAGTAATTCCTCCTGGTTAAGATATAAGCAGAGCAACGATCTTTATTCGTGCAGAAGCATGTTGTCCTCCCCCCTGCTTTCCTTTAATATAAATGGAAAGGTTAGGAAATTACATTTGTGAAATCAAGGTGGGAGGATAATCAATGAACAGTCTGCGTGGCATCACATCGGAAGATCTTTATCAGATTACATGGGTGAATGATCCAGCCCCGTCTCCTGGAGGCGAACAGCTGGTATATGTAAGTCGGAAGACGAATGACAACCGGGATGGTTACTCTTCTCACCTGAGACTTCTGCATCTGAAGAGTCAGAAGGACAGAGGATTTACCTCCGGTGACAAGGATCACTCGCCCTCCTGGTCGCCGGACGGGTCACAGCTTGCCTTTTTACGGGAGCATGAGGGAAAAACACAAGTCTGGATCATTGCCGCAGATGGCGGAGAAGCACGACAAGTCAGCCAGTTGAAGCATGGAGCAAGTTCCCTCATCTGGTCTCCGGATGGCCAGGCATTACTTGTGAAGTCCCCTGTCGATATGCACAGTGAAGCAGAAGAAGAATCCAATTCAGACAACAAACTGCCGCAAGAACTTGTTGTTGATCGGATTCGCATGAAATCGGACGGCGGAGGATTATGGAATGGCAGACGCTCTCACCTCTTCCGCATCTCGGTTGACGGCGGTGAAGCCACTCCCGTTACCTCCGGTCATTTCGACGTCGGTGATTATGCATGGTCACCTGACGGAGCGTCCATTGCCTGGATTGCCCAGCTGCCGGAAGCAGGCGAGGAGCATAACGACTATGCACTAACCAATCATGTGTACCGCGCAAAACCAGATGGGTCTGACATACAGCAGCTGACTCCGGAAGGGTTCACCTTCAGCCGACTGGCTTATGCACCGGATGGACAATCCCTTGCTCTGCTTGCCAGTGATCGCTCTTACGGAAATGCCACTCTCGTGAAGCTCTACACGCTCCCGATCTCGGGTGGTCAACCTCTGTGCCTGACCCGTGACTGGGACGTACAGATGAATCATAGTCTCGTTGGAGATATGCGTGCCCACCTAACGACAACGGGGCCATTATTCACTCGTGATGGCTCTTCCATTCTCTGTCTGGCTACCGTTCATGGCAGCGTCCGAATCGCACGTGTTGCGCTGGATGGCAGTCAAGCGGAGTATGTATTGCCTGCGGAGAAAGAGTTTTATCAGTTTGCAGAACTGGAGAATGGTGACATTGTTGCCGCCGCTGCCGACACGCTAAACCCGGGAGATCTCTTTTGGTACCCCAATCCGGATGATCACGGAGCCGAGTCCATCCAGCTGACTCGCAGCAATCCCCAGCTGGAAGGAGAGATCCGGCTCAGTGTACCGGAAACATTCTGGTTTGATACCTCGGATGGGCTAGGGCTGCAGGGATGGATCATGAAACCAATCGGCATGGTAAACGGCGTCAAAATCCCAACCATTCTTGAGATTCATGGCGGTCCTCACATGATGTATGGCTTTACCTTTATGCATGAATTCCAGATGCTTGCTGCGCAGGGCTACGCCGTGGTATATACCAATCCGCGTGGTGGATTGGGTTATGGACAACAATTTGTGAATGCCTGTCGTGGTGACTACGGCGGTGGCGATTACCGCGACCTTATGGAGACCGTTGATTATGCCTTATCCACCTATGAGTTCATTGATGAAACCCGCTTGGGCGTTACCGGAGGCAGCTATGGGGGCTTCATGACCAACTGGATTGTTGGACATACAAACCGGTTCAAGGCAGCCGTCACGCAGCGGTCCATCTCCAACTGGCTCTCTTTTTACGGTGTCAGCGACATCGGATATTTTTTCACCGAAGATCAGATTGGCGGCAATGCGTGGGAGGATACGGAACTGTTATGGAAGCACTCCCCTCTGGCTTATGTAGGGAATGTAAAAACGCCCCTGCTGATTCTGCATGGTGAACAGGACCTTCGTTGTCCGATTGAACAAGCTGAGCAATTGTATATTGCCCTGAAGCGCCGCAGACAGACGACCCGCCTCGTTCGTTTCCCTGGGGCTAATCATGAACTTTCCAGAGGCGGTCACCCGCATCTGAGAGTGAGACGTCTTGAGCACATTGCCGGATGGTTCAACGAGCACTTATAATTAATTTTCCATGGGACAAGCCGAGTAGAGATACAACCATCGCAGGAAGGAAGTCATCGGGAAGATGGCGCTGCGATGGTTTTTTCGTTTGTGTGTGAACTAAGCCTTTTAGCCAAACAGCAGCTTTGTACAACGGTAAGAGTTGAAAGAGATCAAAAGACAGACTACATAGGTCCGCATTGAAGTACATGCTCAGGTGAATAAACCCAAGGAATTTGGACCATACCGTAGGGAGTTTAGAAGCAGGTCAAAAAGTTGCGAAAATAACGAATTTATTAGATAATTATCTGTCGATTGTGGTCGAATGAACGGATTAGAAGGGGGAACCTAATGATGAAAAATTACACATTTGATGAGCCGATTAATCGTCTCTCTACCGGTTCGGAAAAATGGGACGCACTTGAGGAAATCTTTGGCGTGGCGGATGTGCTCCCTATGTGGGTGGCTGATATGGATTTTGCCGCACCACCATCCGTTATCGAGGCATTGCAGGCAAGGATGGAACATGGCATTTTCGGTTACACCATGCGTACGGATGCATATCACGAAGCACTAAGAGGATGGATGGAACGACGCCACAACTGGAAAATCAACGATGATTGGGTTGTGTTTACACCTGGAATCGTTCCAGCCCTAAGCATTGCCGTTCAACGTTTTACGGCACCGGGTGATGCTGTTGTGATTCAAACTCCGGTCTACGCCCCCTTCTACGAAGTGGTACGTGGCCAGGACAGAGAATTGATGGCCAATCCTCTCCGTTTCGAAGACGGCCGCTATTCCATGGATCTGGATCATCTGGAATCCTGCATGCAGACAGGCCGGGTAAAGATGCTCATCCTCTGCAGCCCTCATAATCCTGTTGGACGTGTATGGTCTCGTGAGGAGCTTGAAGGCCTTGCTGCCCTGTGCGTGCAATATAATGTACTTGTGGTGTCGGATGAAATCCATGCCGATCTTGTGCACCAACGCGGCACGCATACTCCGCTGTCCGAGGTCTCTGAAGCCATCGCTGACCTGAGCATCATCTGCACGGCACCAAGCAAAACATTCAATATTCCTGGCCTATGCACCTCCAATATCATCATTCCGAACGCCTCCTTGCGTGCATCCTTTGCCCAGGGCGTCAAAACGTTGGGCCTCGCCAGCATCAGCACACTGGGCGCCATTGCTGCAGAGGCTGCCTACAATGGAGCCGAACAATGGCTGGACGACTGCCTTGCCTATATTCGGGGAAACATGGAATACGTTCAGGAGTATGCCGCGAAGCACATGCCTGATGTTGGCATTGATTTGCCAGAAGCGACCTATCTGCTCTGGATGGACTTCAGCAAGCTGGGTGTTCCCCAGGAAGAACTTGTTCGGCTGCTCCTGAACGAAGCAGGCCTTGCCTTTAACGACGGCACCGCCTTCGGATCGGAAGGCACGGGATACATGCGGATGAACGTCGCCTGTCCACGGTCCACCGTTGAAGAAGCCATGCGCAGATTATCCTCGATGGTCAATCAATTGAACAAACAAAACTAGTGTCTATAAAATAAGCCATCTTCCTCGATCAAGTCGAAGGAAGATGGCTTTACTTATCATTACAGCTAGGTTACAGGCATGGGAATGATTCGGTCACTGAGTCTATTCAGCAGGTCCAGGTCATGACTGATCACAAGCAGCCCCAAATTACGCTGTCGCGCTGTTGTCATTACGGTATGCCAGATCTGGGCTTGCGTGATGGCATCCAGCATCGTTGTCATCTCATCCGCAATCAGGTAACGCGTTTCCTTGCCCAGTGCGCGGGCCACGCAGAAGCGCTGCAGCTCTCCACCAGACAATTCATCCGGTCTGCGATCCAGCCATTCAGGCTGAATACCCAGAGCATTCAGAATGGGATGCTCCGCCATCTCGGCTTCATCTAACACACGTCGCATTCGCCAGCGTGGGTTGACTGCTTTTTCCGGGTGCTGAAATACAAGTTGAACCGGACAGACTCCAGCTCGGGGAAGCGGCTTCCCGTCCATCAGCACTTCTCCTGCCATAGGTTCTGCATACCCTGCCAGGATGCGTCCCAGGCTCGTTTTGCCAGATCCACTGGGTCCCCACAATCCCACAACTTCTCCCTGCTCCAGCTTCAGGTTCAACTCCCGGAAAATCCAATGGTTCTTGTCGTATCCATAGCCGGCATTCCGTGCTTCAAGTGGCATGAATGCACCTCACTTCTCCGCCTCGCAGCTTCCTCAATTCAGGATATTGATCTGTACACGCAGGGGTCGCAGCAGTACAGCGGGGTGCAAACGGACAACCGCTTCCCCTCCGCTGATTCGCCAGCGGCTGAGAGCCCGGGATGGGCTGGAAACCATTTTGCGGCAAAGCATTCCACAGTGCACGTGTATAAGGATGTCTCAATCCATCTCCTGTGTCCGTAAAATCCATGACCTGCGCGATCTCCACACAGGAACCGGCATAGAATACAGCGATACGATCTGCTGCGGTCAGTGCCGAAGCAATGTCATGGGTAATCCACAGGATGCCTACCCCCCGGTCAGCCATTTCCCGGAATTGCTTCAGCGTGTCTGCCAGCACCTCGGGATGGATTCCCGGTGTCGGCTCATCGGCAATAATCAGCTTGGGCTCACCAGAAGTCGCCGTTGCCATGAGTACCCGCCGAGCCATGCCACCGGAGAGTTCATATGGATACTTCTTGCTGGTTCCCTTGGGCAATTGATAACGATCCGTAAGTTCCCTCTCTGCCTTATGCATCTGTAACCTGGAGGATACCCAGCGCTCACCCGGCTTCCGGTGAACTGGCTGGACCTGCTTACCTACCTTGAGCAGCGGGTCCAGGTGAGTAACGGATTGGGGGATGAACACCAGTTCATCACCGCGCAGACGAAGCTGCCGCTCTCTCGTCAGCGGCTCTTCAGCATAACTGATCTGTCCCTCAAGTCTAGCACTGGCAGGAAGGATGCCCATGATTGCTTGTGCCAGCACGCTTTTGCCCGATCCGCTTGAACCTACGACAGCTACAATCTCACCTTCGTTCACGGTCAGATCCAGATCCTGAATGACCTCGCTCTCCTCATGTGCAAACCAGCCACGAGCTCGTCTGAATGAAACGGAGACCCCTTTTACTTCAAGAAGAGCCATGGTTATCCTCCCTCCCTTGAACTACCTGTACTTGTCAACACTTTCAAACTGTTCCCGAGCACATCAAAGGCACGAACGACCAATAACAGCGCCAGCCCCGGGAAAAAGGCAAGCCACCACATGCCTGCGGACAGATATCTCATCGATTCTGACAAAATAATCCCAATGGCCGGCTGCTGCGGCGACAGCCCGAGCCCCAGAAACGTGATTGCAGCTTCATGCAGAATGGCATGAGGAAAGATCAGCAATGTACCCACGAACAACTGTGGAACCAAGTGAGGAAGCATGTGCTGTACAGCAATCCGAAACCGGGATTGGCCCAACCTGCGGGAAATATGAATATAATCTGCCGATTTCAGCTGAATCATCTCCGCACGAACAATCCGGGCCAGATTCGGCCAGTGAGTCAGGGCGATGGCAGTCGCCACACCAGGCAGACCCCCACCGAAGACAAAGGCCAGCATCACGAGCGACACCAGATGAGGTACACTCAGGAACAGATCGATTAGCCATGAAACCACCCTGTCGGCAAGCTTGCCTGAAGCAGCGATCAATCCCAGCACTAGCGCCACGATCCCTCCTCCGCACGCGGCAAGCAAACCAACCTGAATGCTGGTCGTCAATCCCTTCAGCGTACGCATGAACATGTCCCGTCCCAACCAGTCCGTGCCGAAGGGATGTGCCCATATCGGGGCCAAATTCCGGTCTTTCAACGAAGTTAGCGTGGATTCTGCGGGGAGCACGAAACCTGCCAGCCATACGATAACAATCCAGCCGAGCGCCAAACTCCCCCAGATCATGGCTCGTTTGCGCGGGTTGGCATAGCGCGGCTGCTTCTCGAAGCCAGACACTCCTGGAGACAATCCAGCTTGACGCCTCCACGGTTTACCGTGATTCTGCTTCTCCTCTTCATCAGATCCCCCTGTCCGCAGCCGCGGCACAGCACGAATGGGTCTGGAGGACTGCTCCATTTCCTGCTTCATGTTAACAGTTCCTCCTTCATCCGCGGATCAATGAACCGATAGAGAATGTCTGCCAGCAGATTGCCGGTAAAAACAAAGATCGTACTGCACAGTACAAGTCCGAGCAGCAGCGGCACATCCCCTCGCAGTCCAGCCTGAACGGTGGCCTGTCCCAGGCCCGGATAAGAAAATACCTGTTCTGCAAGAACAGCTCCTCCAAACAATTCACTGAATGAAGCAAACTGCAGCGTTAACGCGGGCAGCACGACATGTCTGAACCCATGCCTGCGAAACAGCTGCACGCCTCGTTCGCCCCTAGCTCTGGCGAAGAGTATATAGTCCGAATCCAGCACATCAAGCAGCTTCTGGCGGGTATGCAGAGCAATGGCTGCGACACCAGTCAGACTCAGGGTTAATGCAGGAAGAACCATATGAATAGCTCGATCTATCCATGTGACCTGATCGGCCGCCAGCCCTGCGGGAACACCCAGGCCAACCGGAAGCCAGCCCAGCCACACGCCGAACACCATAAGCAGCAGCAAGGCCATCCAGAATACCGGAGTGGAAGCCAGCGTATAGCAATACCAACTGATCATGCGATCCAGCACGGATTCCCGTTTCATCGCTGCGACTACACCCAAGCTGAATCCAATCAGACCGGATAAAACCCATGCCACCGCCATAAGCGCAACAGAATTCAGGAATCGTTCCTGAATAATATCCGCAACCGGCTGTCTGTAGATCATCGACGTTCCCAGATCACCCTGGAGCAATGCCTGTCCCCAGGTGAATAAACGCTGGGCAGGCGGGTCATTCAATCCCCACCGCTCTTCAATAAGACTTCGCTGCTCAGCGCTCACTCTGATCATGTCTCCCCCGATGTAGGCCTCGATCGGGTCCACAGGCGAGAACTGCATCAATATAAAGGCCACCACGCTGACTCCTGCCAGCAGCGAAAGGAGTCGCAGCAGCTTCACCCCAACAAACCTTCCCCATTCAAGAATGCCTGTCATACCATCTCTCCTCAATTTCGGTCAAAACTCGCACTACATTGCCTACTTCGAGCTACCATCCCAGGACCATTCCTCCAGATTGGATGTCACCGGCCAGCCATGTCCATGCGGGTGAATCTGTTGTTCACCAATGTTCAGGCCATCCTTGACTAGATACAGGTGATCAATATTGACCAGCCATGCCCAAGGGGCGTCGCCCTGATAACTGAATCCCGTCGTCCCGTCCCACTCTGCCTTCTGCCAGAACGGAAGGGCTTCCTCTTCACTCGTAGCTTGGAGAGCCTGCTGCATCCAGCTATCCACCGCCGGGTTGGAATACAGCCCCACATTGTAGTATCCCTCCCCCTTGTGCGTGCTGCTGTACAGATTGTAGGTTTCCAGCGGGTCATGACTTCCCCATCCGAACAACACGGCATTGGCGTAAGCCTGCTTTTTCGTCTCTTCACGGCTCTTGCCTTCCACATTGATTTTAATGCCAGCCTGGGCGGCCATATCCGCTGCAGCAAGGGCAATGGATTGTCTGGTCAGATCTCCTGCAAAATAGAGCAGGTTGAACTCGGCGTCCATACCGTTTTTCTCCACCACGCCATCACCGTCTGTATCTGTCCAGCCGCCAGCCGTCAGTATCCGCTGCGCTTCTTGAACATCCGCATCTGCGAATACAGCGTCCGGATTGCCCCATGGCAGATCATCACTGACTGAGTATGCAGGACGACCATGGCCCTCCAGCACGCCTTCAACCAATGCATTACGGTCAATGGCTACGTTCACCGCTTGGCGGATAGCAAGGTCGGACGTCACATCGTTCCCCGCAGGGAAACCATCAGCGGAAGTACCGCCCGCAGGCTGCATTGGGAACATGATTCCCCGGTTATCCACGGTTTTGACCGATTCCAGCGTCATGCCGCCCACCTTCTGCTTGCTGAATGCGGCGGGAATGGCTGCGATGTCGACTGAACCCGCTTGGGCTGCCGCAAAGGCTGCATCCTCGTCCAGATAGAGAAATGTCAGTTTGCGGAATGTAGACGTTTGACCGTAGTATTGCTCGTTTGCTTCCACAATGGCCTGTTGCCCCTTATCCCACTGCACCAGCTTGTACGGACCGGAGCTAACAGGATGCTCAGCATAATCGGAGCCATAGGCATGTTCAGGCACAATTCCAAGTGTAGTCAGGATACTGATAAACGTGGACTGCGGAGACTTCAATGTAAACACGACCGTTGTTGAATCGGGAGCCTGCACTCCGGCCATATTTGTCAAATCAATCACCGATCCGCTGCTGGCCGCTGTTTCAAATGTGAACTTCACATCTTCCGCCGTCAGCGGTTCACCGTCCGAGAACTTCACGTCATCCCGCAGCAAAATGGTCCATGTGAGCCCGTCTTCACTAACGGAATGATCTGTTGCCAGGTCATTGACCAGATGCAGCTTGGCATCTCTTTTCAGCAGAGTACTCTGGAAAAGTGGCGAACCGTACTGCCCCCAGCCTGTTGTCGGATCAAACCCGCCTTCCGGCTCTGTCCCCACCGCAAGAACCAGCTCATCCCTCGGGTGAGAAGCTGCAAGTGCCTGGCTCTCTTGAATCGATGAGGCACCTTGCGTACATCCTGCGAGTCCAACTGCACACAATAGTAAAAGACTAAGCCCTGCCTGACTTGAACGTTTTTTCCATGAAATTCCGTGCATGCTTCCCTTTTCCCCCTTTTGAAATTGACCACTTGCTCTCCTCTAGAAGGTGCGGCAATTCTCCCCACCCAGATTCGTTCTAGTTCATATTCGTGTTACTATTTTTAGCAATTGTAGCACAATAACAAAAACACGTGTCAATAAAGTTAACTTCAGAATCCATATATTTTCATTTATAAAGATGTTCAGAAGAATTGGTCTGGAATTATGGAGTTTATCAAATTAATAAGTGAGAATAGGTGACAACAAAAAAAGACTGTTGGTGAGGAACCAACAGTCTAATTGCATAAGGATATGAAGTTACAGGATGAAGAGCCATATATAGAGGGTTTCACTCAGAAGTTTACCAAATGGCATACTCCCAAAGCGTGGGCAATGAATTGAATAACTACTTTGCCAACTTCTCTGCGGATACACTTAATGCACTAATTGAGCCAAATACCCAAACAAAGGCTAGTAGATAAATCAGTTTTACTTGATAATCCTCGTGAAAAATCAGAATACAGAAGAATAGAATAACTCCTGCAATCATTTGAATAGACATCATTGATCTTCTGAAGTAGATTGGAGCGAAAAAACATAGAATACCTGCTAGAAAGATAAACGGTTCTTCAGCCATGTGCCTGCACTCCCTTGCTTTTTTATGGGGAATACCTCTATTACCATATCATGGAGTTGGAGAATGGAAATATGAGATATATGGAAACAAGTTACCACGCTCAACTGCTTGTTAGTTCAACCGGCAGCCACTCAAATTGAAACATCTTACAAAAAATATCTGCAAACTCCCTTATGCTTTTACAATGGGTTCTAGCTACTATTATGATATTATAACTAGGTAATATGTTCCAGATCATGATATATTTTAATTATTAAATCATATAAGGAGAGCGCCATGAATCATACATAGTTGAGATCACCGAAATCAGAGAATGAATCCAGATACTAATTTTAAGGAGTTTACTATGCCTAATCAATTCGTAAAAAGTTTAATTGTTTTGTGTTTGATGATTTTAGTAATACCGACCACAACCATTTTGGCAGCTTCAGTCGTTAAGGATCCCGTTTTGGCACAAGTCATTCGAGCAGATTTGAAGTTATCGGGTAAAAAAGAACTGAAAGCAAGCCATTTAAAAAAATTAAAATCCTTGTATTCAATGGATGCAAAAAGTAAGATTTCAAGTCTGCAAGGACTTGAGTATGCAGTTAACGTAGTGGAATTAGTCCTACCCGGCCATAAAATCAAAAATATAAAACCAATTTCCAAGCTGACAAAAATAAATCTATTGGCTTTAGACGGAAATCAAATTACAGATATATCTCCA
>NZ_NPBR01000018.1:0-44290 GCF_002276415.1 Paenibacillus sp. 7523-1
GATGAAGCCGATGAATCTTAATAAATCACATACAGCACAAATAAGGCCGTTATATATTAACGACCTTATTTTTTTATTGTTAAATCACTTAAGTCACATGAGCGTATTTCCACTCGTTATTGCATCTCTTCACTACCTCCTCAATCAAGGTAGGATGATGTCAGCTCTCGCAGATTCTTTTTAGCCAAAAAAAATGAATTTTTCTTAATCACAAAGATCATGCCATAAACCTCACACTAATTACAGATGAGTTTACAAAAAAATAAAAAGAGAACCGAACCTTTTTCCGAAAGAGAGACAATATAGTGTGTAAGCTGCTTACTCAGGAGGGCCCTCTGAATGGAAAGTGAATATATGTATCAATTACTCACAAAAATGAAAGATGGTGATGAACAGGCGTTTCATACGATGTATGATGCCACTTATCAGGACGTCTATCGGACCGTTACCTTTCTGGTGGATCATCAGCAGGATCGGGAAGATGTCATGAATGAGATTTATATGCAAATGTGGACCTCACTGGCCAACTACGATACGAGTAGACCTTTTCACTTCTGGTTGCATGGCTTGGTGATCCGTCAAGTGCAGAGATTTCGGGTCAAGAGCTGGCGGAGATTCCGAATTTTTGAACGCATCTGTTCCTTCTCTCGGGAAGAACCTCATTGGGATCAACCTGCGGTGTTGACGGGTGGGACGAACGACATGATATCGCAGGCCATTAAGAAACTGACCGACAAACAGCGAACGGTGATTATCCTCCGCTTTTTTCATGACTATACGCTCGAGGAAACCGCGACTTTGCTCGATATTCCATTGGGAACAGTCAAGTCGAGATATCATGCTGGCCTGCAGGCGCTTCGAAAAAACATTTGGAATCTCCCCCCAGAAAGGATGGAAAAGATCAATGACTATTGAACGCAAAATCCGTGAACATCTGCACAAAGAAGCTGAAACGGTGGGGTGCCCACCGGCCATTTCCAATCGAATAGAACAATCCTATTCTCAATATTTGCAACGAAAAAGGAGCGGAAGACCCATGAAAAAACGATTGATTGGTGGAATTGTTGCTGTTGCTATTTTGATTCCAAGTGCAGCATTTGCGGCACCTACCTTGATTGATATGCTTACCAGAACACCATTGACTGCTGAGCAAGTCAAGGAGAATGAGGCTGGCAGAGCAGCACTTGAAAAGCTGTACAGCGCATTTCCCGAAACAAAGGCGTTTGAGATCATCGATGCAAGCAACGTTCAAGGTGTTCAAACAAGCATCATCCTGCAGGAAAAGGGAGGAACAGGAAAAAAGATTACACTTCATACAAACGGCATTACCGGTGCGATTGAACACGTGATTCAAGAGAATTGGGAGCCTAAGGAGAAGCCGCTCACTGCTCTAACCGATCAGGAAATCATATCGAAGGTAGATTCTCTCATTGATAAATTGTATGGTAACATCGAACAGTACGAGTTATCTATGGAGCAAATGGAGAACCCGAATCAAAAAACATTTATATTGAATTACAGCACAAAGGGATCAACAACACCGTTCTACCAGGTATTTGTTCAGGGCAATTCCATTAGTGTCTCTCTGATCGGAGTTGAGACTACACCTTCAAGCAAGGTAGAAGGTTTCTTCTCTTCAAATGGTAAACCAGATTATTTTGCCGATGCCTATCTAAATGATGAAAAACTGTTTGCTTTACTTGAAATCAGCCCAGAAGAATTAAAACAAGAACTAGCAAAGGGTAAATCTGTTGTGGAGATTGCAGCATCCAGAAATGTCTCAAAACAACAAGTGATTGACGTCATTGCAAAAACGCAGATTGACGGACAGATACAAGGCGAAAAAAATGGCGATGTTCCAAAAATCAATCGTTCAAATGAACAAATGTTAAAAGCTGTTGAACCCAAAGTATTACAAGTGATTGAGCACAAAACTGAAACGCCATCAAAGTAATAATCCCACTAACTAGCGAGGATGTACCCGTTAATATCGAGTGGATAAAAAGTAATAAGAGGCCGGTATCCTTAGCATCCAGGAAACCGGCCGTTTTTAGGTCAAACAGGGCTTGGCGTATCAAATTCGCAGCTTGTTGGTTACATGCTATGATAAGCAAGTGATTTTTCAGCTCAACTATTTATTGAACTCATTAACTGGAAGAAGTATTCAGGTTTATGAGTCTTATTTAGGTTGTACCATGAATGTAATGTATCTGGTGCAAATACATCTAATTTTTTCAGTACTTCCACCGCAAATTCCAGCGGAGCTATTCCTGATGCAGTAACTACATTCGTATCAGATACCGCAGATCCCATCTCATAGAACTTTTCTCCTTTATAATGAGGACATACCATTTTAGTGTATTCCAAATTATTAGTTGTATGCTTTCTGGTATCTAAGTATCCCCTATTCGCAAGGGCCTCCGTTGCACCACAAATGGCAGCAACAATAGTGCCAAGCTTTAAAGCTTGGCCAATTCTTTCCAAGATAGGCTGATGAATTTCTTCATCCCAGGTCGTCCCTCCTGGCAAAATTAAAAGATCTTCACTCTCAAGAGTACATTCATCAACGGAAATCTCTGGTTTTATACTCAGTCCTCCCATCGTAGTAATCATTTCTTTATTAGCTCCTACTGTAATTACGTTTATTGGTCCTACATCTTTTTTGAAATATCTCCCCGAGTTTAGTTCAGCAACTAAATATCCATATTCCCAGTCCGACATCGTATTAAATACATATAGAAAAACGTTTTTGGCTTGCATCCATTAACACTCCAATCCCAATTGATATAGCCAACTGTAACATGACTTCACTGACAACTAGCGTCAGGGAAGTCATCAATTTTGATGAAAATGTATTAACTCCGACAAAACTTCAATCATTCTTTTCTTAAGACTTATTGGCTTAACAATTCGAATTGATTTACCGTATGATAAAAGGAAATAAGGTACATATGTATCTATCATATCTTTCTCAAAATGAAATACGGCTTGATTTGTAGTTCGCTCTTGTAAATAATGTCCTAGAAACCAATGTTGGCAAATATCAGCTAATACACTTGTATCCCCATGAATAACCAAAGAAATAATCTCTTCCTTATCTTCTATAGTTGGAAGAAAGTTTTTCATAAAAAAGGCACGTGCTGAAAAATGTTCTGGCTGGTCAAACTTATTTTCGGTTAGCATTAGATCTTCAATTCGATCTACTCTAAAACTACGGATATCACTCCTAAGATGACAAAATCCAATCACATACCACTTATTATTCCAATAGATAAGTCTGTACGGATCAACCAATCTATCATGTATTTGCTTTCCGCCACTTTTATGGTGGAGAATTTTTACTGAGTATCCGTCTGCTACGGCCTGCTCCAACTTCTTCAAAAAAGGCTGCCTAGAGGGTGAACTTAATCGACTTATGACTTCAAGACTAGTTAAATGTTGGTTTATCTTGGTTTCCTGCTCTTGATTGGAGTATTTACTTAGTTTTGAAATGGCCCTATTTAATGCTTCACCTCCATAATATCCGGCTTCTTCTGCAAAAACTGCAGCATGAAATAGTGAAGTTTGCTCCTCAAAATCAAAAAAAAGAGGAGCCTCAACAAAATGGTTCATTAAAGTGTATCCACCATTATGTCCTGGTTCTGAAATGATAGGTACGCCACTTGTTGAAATGGTATCGATATAACGATACACAGTCCTTATATTCATCTCTAACTTTTCTGAAATTTGTTTTGCTGTAATTTTTTCACCTGATCGAAGCATCCATAGAATGGCTAGCATGTTGTCTATTTTAGGCATAATTCCACCCCTATATAAATTCTCTTGTTAGTTTAAACCATGTTCTCCAGAGAGCTGTTGAATACGGATAACGAGTATTCCTTTTGAGAGATCAAATTTTGGGTGATCCGCTTTATGACCCCTTTATCGCGGAGCTCCAGAAAATCTGGGATCAACAAATCCGCAGGTGCTATCCATTTCGAATCAATGATCTCCGCTTTATCTAATTGAAGAGAACCACCGATGATTTCACCAATAAAATGAAATAAAATAACCTGATGATTTGTACTACTCATGAAATTGTAAATGCCTGTAGTGGCTGTAAGTTTAACATCGTACCCAGTTTCCTCCTTTGCTTCTCGACGTGCCGCCTCTAGAATATCTTCATGATATTCGATTCTCCCTGACGGGAAGTTCCACGTATTCCTAACCGTTGCTTTGTCTTCCTTGATCATAAGCAGCTTATCTTCATGTATTATCGCAACACTCACAACCAAGACAATCCCGTTTTGAGTCACGCTGAAAATACCATGCTAACTTATTTGAAATTCCGTATCAACCTGCTAAACCGTAACATTATAGAAGAACGAAAGAGAAAACAGAAGCTTTAAAAATACTACACACAAGAACTGTATTGGAGGATAATACTATGGAAAACAAAGTCTGGTTCATTACAGGAGCCTCTCGCGGATTAGGGCGCATTTGGGCGGAGGCTGCACTCTCTCGCGGGGATAAGGTCGCCGCGACTGCTCGAACACCCGAAAACATCGTCGAACTTAAGGAACGTTTTGGAGACGCTGTTCTCCCCCTAGCGCTCGATGTAACGGATTCCCAGCAGGTCGAGCAGGTCGTTCAGCAGGCTCATGCGCATTTGGTAGGCTGGACGTCGTCCTAAACAACGCCGGTTACACCCTGGTTGGCACGACTGAAGAGGCTGACGAATCCGACGTCCGCGAACTATTTGACACCAATTACTTTGGTACGCTTCGTGTGATCCAAGCTGCCCTGCCTCTGCTTCGACTACAGGGCAGCGGGCATATTCTCGGCGTCTCAAGTGCCATGGGGATTGTTGCAGCTCCGCTCATCGGCTTCTATTGCGCGTCCAAATGGGCATTCGAAGCATTGCACGATAGCCTCGCTCAGGAGGTTAAAAGCTTCGGCATTAAGGTCACGTTGCTCGAGCCGGGCGCCTTTGCAACTGACTTTGGAAGCCCCCTTTCCATGAAGACATCACAGGGATTGGAAGTCTACGCTGAACTTCGAAATAGGGTGTCCCTTCGTTTATCGACAGAAGAACGAGGCGATCCGAATGCGACGGCCGATGCGATTCTTCGAATCATAGACGCCGAGGAGCCACCTCTGCGCTTTGCTGTCGGCGCTGGGGTCTTGCCTTTGGTGCGCGGAGTCTATGCTGATCGTTTAGCCACTTGGGAGACATGGGAAACTGTTTCGAACGGAGCACAAGGAGCACCGAAAAGCCACCGTTAGATTTGAAATTAGCAAAAGGTAAAGAGACAGGGGGCAGCTGCCGAAAGGCAGTCTGTCCCTTGTTTTTTTTACGTTACTTCCAAGTGAGCTGATACGTAGACTACAATTCAACTAAACTGCCCGTTATTTCAATTGTCTCGAAAGCAAATTTAACTATGTATTTTAGTTTGATTGACATGATAAAACAGACAGAATATACGACAAGGTAGGTTGATTGAATCAACACATGTAATATAATAATTGAAAATTAAATGAGGGATGGTGCTTCTCAATTGAAAACTTTTTATTGTGATCTGGAAATAACCTTAGATGTCATTGGCGGAAAGTGGAGACCTCTTATTCTGTATTACTTAATAAAAGGTCCTAAACGGACCGGTGAATTGAAAAGGCTCATCCCATCAATCTCTCAGAAAATGTTAATACAGTCTTTGCGGGAGTTGGAGAGTAATCATTTGATTATAAGAACAATGTTCAATCAGGTACCACCAAAAGTGGAATATGCAGTATCCGAAATGGGTATGTCTCTTGAACCCACTTTGCGAGCACTTTGTGATTGGGGTCAGGATTATGCAGAGAAGTCATTGAACAAGAATGAATATCGGAGATTAAATGTAGAATGAGTAATTTAAAAATCAATTTATTCTTTACTTCATCACAATTATCACTTCTTGGTTACTATATCACCAAAAAGTACGTACTATTTTAAAAGTGATACATCGTACATAATGAGACTTGTGGCCATGAAGAAAATTAAAGAGTTAATAAAAGGAGTGTGTAGTGATGTCAACAAACAACAAGCAAATCATACTCAATATACGCTTTAAAATTAAGCCTGGTAAGAAAGAAGCTTTTCGTGAAAGTCTATTTGCAATGATTAGCAACTTCAAAAGTGAACCTGCCTTTGTCAATGCGATCGTCTCCGATGATCTGGATCATTCTGATGATCTTGTCATCTATGAGATCTGGCAGGGAACTAGAGAAAGTTGGGTTCAACACGAACTTCCTAAACCTTATCGTGCTGAGTATGAAGGTGCACTTACCAACCTTATTGATGATAGAATCGTAAGCTGGCTTGAACCAGTCGGTGAATGGGGAAGTACACTGACGAATGTTAGACAGTAATTTTTTTAAAGGTTAGTATTATCACTTGCATAGTAAGTTAGTAACCTTTTTTTTGATTATAATGTAACTATAATTGTTACAATAACATAATATCATACCTCATTTACCTTTATTGGAGAATAAGATTGTGAAACAAGGGCTTTCAGTCAAGCATATGGTCATAAAACTGGTGAACAATTCGGAAAGTTGTGATTGGTTTCTAGTTATAAGATTAAAGCATTAATAAAAGTACAAAGGGGTTATTCATATGGGTAAAATACTTATTACTGGAGCAACAGGTAATCTCGGCAGCAGAACACTAGAGCTTCTTCTTAAAAAGGTTCCGTCCAATCAGGTCGCTGTATTGGTACGTAATCCCGAATCGGAAAAAATGAAAAAGTTTGTTAAAGAAGGTATAGAAGCTCACCAGGGAGACTATTTTGATTATGACTCACTTCTGCGAGCCTTTAATGGTGTTGAAAAAGTTATGCTTATTTCCGCGCAAGCATTTACCGACCGCAATACGCAACATTTCAATGTCATTGCAGCTGCAAAACAGGCTGGTGTCAAACAAGTGGTTTTCACGTCGATCATACGAAGAGAAAATTCAAATCTTATTATTCCCGAAGTATCGATGTCAGACTTATTTGCTGAACAAACGCTTAAAGCATCCGGATTAGCCTATACCCTACTGCACAATCCACCATATCTTGAAGTCATGCACTCGTATTTCGGAGATGCGCTTAAAGTCGGCGTACGAGTACCAGCGGGTTCCGGTAAAGTAGCCGCTGCATCTCTGGACGATTTGGCGGCAGCGAACGTAGCCGTTCTCACTCAAAACGGACACGAAAATAAGTCATATACTTTAAGTGGCAGCGAGGGAAGCTCTTTTGCAGACATCGCTGAAGCCCTCTCGGAGATTAGTCAGATAACTATCCCTTATGAGGCAATTAGCGAAAAAGAATATATAGACACTATGGTAGCGAATGGCATGCCTGTTCTTATGACGGATTTCTTATTAGGTTGGGTGCGTGGAGTCAACACTGGAGAATTCTCGGAGACGTCTGGGGATCTTGAACGTCTGATTGGCCGAAAACCAATGACATATAAGGAATTCTTCAAAATCAAATCTCCGTTTTCTAAAATTGAAGATTGAGAGCTGGAATGTTACTAACTTAACTCTATGAAAAGTTCAGAGATATTTGCAAGGAAGATATATTATGGGCCGCAAAGGGCAAAGTATTATTAAGATCGTTAACTAAAGTTTCCCGTCAGTCAATATGATATACGAAGAAATAGCCAACCATTTAAATGATTGGCTATTTTCTATTCAGCGTTATTAAAACATACTTCTCCAATGCTGACAGGGCTCCATTATTGAACGTGCACAGGTACAAGTTCCTTCCTTGATTCTTGATGATCCCTATTCTGGTTTTGTATCTTCATTTTCCGCTTTTTTGAACTGCTTCCTCTCCATATGGGACATCCCCCATTGATGCAAGGTTTCCAAAATCGGAGAAAGGCTCATGCCGTATTCCGTGATGGAGTACTCCACTTTCGGACTTGAATCCAGCGCCACAACGAATTGACATTGGACAGGGTTCTTTTGCATGTATTCTCCTCTTTTATAATAAGCTAACGTTTCCCGTTAGCTTAACGATGCTTATTTTTATATTTTTATATTTAATTGCCCCTACATATTAAGTGTAACATGAGGAAATAACTAAAATGAGGTGTTAGACATGAGTAAAATGTTCTTAATAGTTCTATTTACTATAAATATTATGGGGACTTATTTTGTAGATCGTACAAGCGATTATGAGATCAAAACCAATTACAATATGGATCACAATTGGATCAAACTCCCAACAAAAGTCGGATCATTGAACGTACAATTAATTACAAGGAATGAAATAAAAAAAGTGATTTTTGCTTGTTCCAATGGGAACTTCTAGTTGGAAATTTAGAACCTTATTAGGTATCGATGATGATGGTACTGATGGATGGAGATTAAAATGGCAATTCTCAAATACAACAATTTACGATCATATTGTAATTGAAATTTCTAGAATAGATGGCGAGACTGACTCATACATTTTAAACGTCTCAAATCAATAAAAGTCTCGACTCAAATACCCAACTATCAACTTAGATCAAATTTGCTCAAAAAGTCACTCTAAAAAGCTTATTTCATTAAACTAACCTGCCCGTTAGTTGAACAAAAACAGCAGATCCACATGGATCTGCTGTTTTAAAACCTCATGTTAAGTTAGCATCAACGACATATAAACTCATTTGGTCAAAATCCTGCTCTTGTTCGTACTATGGCACAATAATTTGTCTACCCACGTTCACATCGTCTACCTTCCATTGGTTATCAACAAATTTATAGAATACAAAACGATCAACGAGTTCGAGGTTGATAGGACCGCTTTCAAAGTAAGCTGATTGGTGCATTCTCGCTTCTGTAGTACTGCTGTAGGTAATATTCTCCTTCTTTGTTAGTGTAGCGTTATTTTTAATGCCTTCACTGTGAATAATCTTGTTTATAAATGAGTCCGTGAAATAGGGTCTGAAATGTGTTCTGATCTGTGAATAGCTTGAGAGATCGGTGGCCTCATTTATTTTTTCATTAAGTACATTTATTCTTTCCTGACTCATTCTCCACGGCTTGAGCGGCTCTGTATGGATATAAACCTGTTGCTGACCGATTGTAATGGTTGCTTTTCGTTCTTGTTGAGACCACAGCGCTGTTCCGCCAAGGGCTTCAGCAAAAACACGTGCTGGTATATAAGTTGTTTCACTATAAATTTTCGCTGGCACATTAAGGTTGAGAGCAGCGTTATTTAATAAAGCAGCGCGAGAATTAATATGCAACAATAGCTCTCGTTTGCCACGAGTAATCGAAATGCTTTTTTCCCCCTGGTTCCAAAATACTTCCGCATCCAATTTCTCTGAAACAGTACGTAATGGAATTAGCATTCGTCCATTTTCAATTTTTCCATTGTCAACCGTATTCGAAAAAGTATTGGCGAAGCTTATCGTTGGATTACCGATTAATAAGGTGCACACTAAAGTAAGAGCTAGTGTGCTTATTGTTTTTTTCATAGATGATTCCTCCCGTGATTCCATTATATTCTCATCCTTAGCCCATATGGATCTATCATATATCCTAAGTAACCAAACCACACTAAAGAAAGAAAGACCTTCAACCCTATGGCCGCAAACCTAACTCAACTGTCTTTATGTTTAACAAGTTTGCCAGACGTTAGAATCATGACAGCGCTCCTCGTCTGCCATAGAATCGAAGGGGATCTGCAAGAACGGATCTTCCTGTAATGAGAGCGATACCAGAGCCCTTCACACTTTCACCCAAATAAAGTTCTAAAATATAACCCTCCGGCAAAATATGCCGGAGGGATCAGGTAGTACGTAATGAAGCTATTTTTGCTCAAATATAATTACAGTTTTCGGACTCACCATGTATTCTACGGGGGACCCCAGCAACTCGGATACCATGCGTACGGGCACAAACGAACTATTCTTCTTCAAAAGTAATGGCGCATCCAATGAAACTGCTTTTCCGTTCACATTTGCTGTCTTCGTATTCACTTTCATACGGATTGTCGTGTTACCTTTGCTGATCGTTACCTCTTTTTTGCTTTGGTTCCATGCTACCTTCGAACCCAATCGTTCTGATACAAATCGAATCGGGACATAGGTTCGACTTGATTCGATAAACGGTGCTACGCTGAGTGCAAAGGATCTTTCCCCTACGTAAGCAGTTCTACTCCCGATCACTAATCGCTGGGCTTTCAGTTGGGAAGACCCATCTCCACCGAGCTTATTGAGAAGTTGATACGTTTTGGTCGTGCTTCTTAAATCCAAATAGTTACCGCTCAATTGCAACGAGTACCTTATCGCACCCGTGTCATATTGAGCAGGATTGAACGTATGATTCCGAATGGGATCCAAATTCCATACACGGTTATCTTCTAGGTATAAATTATGAAGTTCGCTTAGGGATTTCAATGGCTCAAGATTGTAAACTAAATTTGAGTTTAGGTTCAAGGATGACAGGTTAGACATTTTTTTCAGTGGATCTAGATTCTTGATCTGATTGTTTTCCGCGGAAAGAGCCCTCATTTGCGTCATCCCTTCAAGCGCACGGAGATCCGAAATTCGATTGCTTCCGATGTTAAGACTCGTTAAACTTTTGGATAGCGGCTTAAGTGGACTCAGGTCCGAGAATCGATTGCTCGCTAGTTCCAAATTCTTTAGCTTGGTTAATCTGCTCAAGGGCTGAATTTTCGCGATCTGGTTCCTGTTCAATTGTAACCATGTTAATTCTGTGGCCGACGATAATGCCGTAATATCCGAGATTTGATTATCGTTCGCTTCGAATGTATGCAGACGCCCAAGCTGCTTGATCACATCAATCGAGGAAATTTGGTTCCGGTTTACGATCAACATTTCCAAATCCGTCATGGTGGACAAATCCTGAATTGAAGCGACCTGATTGTCCGCAATATCAAGTTCGCGAATCTTAGTCAATGGCTTGAGCGGCATAATATCTTCAATTTTATTATTGGACAAGTCAAGATATTTCACATTGGAAGCATATTGCAAGCCTTGAATGCTTTTAATTCCTCGATTTGAAAGATCAACCAAGGTTAATGATTGCATATCTTTCTGCATAATGGCCGCATTTTCATCCTTTTTTAAAATCTGCTTTATGGCTTGCTCCAACTGCTCGTCCTGAAAACTAACTTCCAGGGATGCCTGCTCCATTGATGCCTGTTCTGGTAAGACGAAAAAGAATATCAAAACTAATACTACTCCTGATAAAACTTTATGCATTTCGTTTCTATCCCCTCTTCTACTGGTGTCTAATGGTAATTACGCTTATAACTGATAAAAGTTACTGCAGTCCATTTTTTCCCAAGCCACCAAAAGATCAAGAATATTTTACTTATTAACTTTTATAGAGTGATATTCATCGCAAATCTAATAAACTTATAAGTCCTATTCGAGGTATATTGGTGACCAGGATCTAGGTTGGATAGTTGAGTATTTAAATGAATTATCACTTGGACTTTAGAATCTAGTGTAGCCCGTTAGTTTAATGAAACAGATAAATATTCTAATCGAAACATATATTGACAGACCCTAATATTTCTGGTTAGATGAAATAACTTTATAGTAATTTATCTTCAAGGAGACACATCTATGAAAATGATCTATTCTTTAGTCGGAAGCGTTACCTTTGCTTTTTCAATAATTTTGGCATCATTTAATGTACTAGGGCTAGAAGCAATCTTTGAAGCAACCGGCTCATGGCAAGATGATCCTCTGTCAGAACTTGTCTATATTATTTACGGAGTTATAGCTTTTCCTATTGTCTCACTCTCACTCTTCCCAATATTTATTTGGAAGTATCACAAATTGAATATTCGGGGTATCGCAATCTTTGGAGGAATCGGGATTTGGTTGTTTTTCGGTATCTATATTTATTCTATTCACATGGCTAAATACGTCATGTGGATTCCTTTGGTATTCATGGTTGTAGGGTATTACTTAACAAAGCTTAAATATGATGAATATAAGCTAAGAAATCTATTGCTTGGGATGATACTGGGATGGGTCGTTAGTTATTTAATAGTAATCGGGAAACGATTGTTTCAAAATTCGCTAACCTCATATTTCAACTTCAATCTAGCTGAGCAAAAGTTTGTAATCATTGCAATCGCGTTCTTCGGAATTACAGGGTGGTTGTTCGGGAAATATAATAAACATTCTTAATCAGTTGACCACACAACACAATAAGACTAAACCAGTCCTCCTTCTAACCGTGCTTTTCCGTTTGGCACTAATGGCGATTTGCAGTAAGGACCGACCCAATATCTTGCCCGTTAGTTGAACAAAAGCAGCCGATCTCATGGATCAGCTGCTTCTTAATTGTATTACACTAAAGTTTCCCGTTAGCTTAACGTCGGTGCGTCTTAGTTCATTTGCCTTCCTCATCGGCCGTGGGACCGTAGAGGCCTGGTAATGGAATGTCGAGAAGCCGCAAATAAACTCCGAGCTGCGCCCGGTGGTGAATCATGTGGCTAAATCCGAAGGTGCGAAGCGCGATCGCCCGCGGTTGGCGCAGGATGATATGGTCACCATTCCGCAAGGTCCATTCCTCGCCGAGCATATTCTCATCGCATTCGGCTAACAGCTTTTTAAGCTTGAAGACGTTCGCGTCGAATTCCTCCAACACGTCTTCGCGTGTTTCCAAGGGTTCCCGCCGAAGCGGAACGGTCGAAAGATTAAATTCAGGGTAAAGAAAAATCGCCATTTGCCAGTTCAGCAGGTTGATCAGGTGCGTGGCCAGTCCGCCCAACGTCATCGATTTCACGTGTGGTTTCCATGTCATATGCTCTTCAGGTAAGCGCTCCAGGATGCGGCGCGTAGTGGTCAGCTCATGCACGGCGTCTCCGACGATCAGTTGTTTCACCATCGATTCTCCTCGTCTCTCTTTTATTTGAAATGTACTCAATATATACTAGCATATATTGTAAGTAATCTGCCCATTAGTTAAGAAAACGGCAGTCGTTGTTTCTAACCACCAGCCCTATTCAAGTTCGCTAAAAAACTATATTTTTTCAGGTTCTATCGGTTCTATCACTTTGAATAAGAATGACCTGTCATTTATGTATTCTGTAATATAGGCCAGAGCATATTTTTGTTCCTCGATTAAACTAGGTATTTCTCTAGTATCAGACGAGTGATGACAATAGTTTTCAATCATAAACATGATGAAAAAACATTCTAGGTCGCGAATGTAATCCTTGCCAAGTTTGACTACGCTCTCATATCCTTGAATAAGTAACCATCGATGTTTAGGATAAAGCTCCAACAATGCAGCTGCCATATCATACAAATAGTATCCAAACCCGCATCTTCCAAAATCAATTGGGTATGGGAGTCCGTTGTTGAATACAACGTTTCCGGAATGCAAGTCCGCATGAATTAGACCGTAATTTCGAACATCTCGTTGCATGCTGGCCAATTGATCAATGATCTTATCTATGGCTTTTTGATATAGCATCCATGATCCGCCCGATAGAAATCGTGGATAATAACGCTCTAATTTGGTTATTTCTTCCCTGAAACTAGAAATCCCCCAATGAGGTCGAACAAAATTATGTGATGCATCTAAACTTGCTGAAGTTTCATGCATTTTCCCCATCATAACGCCAATGCTGAACACATGACTATCTGTGAACTCTCCACTCCAACGCTCTCCCTCGACCCATTTCATTATCGTGACACAAGGTTTCCGATACCCATCCTCTGTTTCACATTCCAAAACATAAGAGCCATTGCGACTCATAATCCCTTCAGGTACTAAGTCACCTATTTTCCTTAATTCATTAAGAAAAATAAGTTCAGAAATGATCTCTTCTTTGTTTACTCATTCTGAATGAATGCGAAGTAAATAATTACCCGTTGTATTGGTCTCTATTTTGTATGTAATGGTACCTGACAATTGAATAAAACGAATACAATTCCATTCAATTTCATACTGTCGAATTGCCCATAGAGCAACATTTCTTGCTCGTGAGAGCAAACTTTGTCTTGTTTCGTCTGTATCAAAGTGGAAAAAAGGTTTCAAGACTTCACCTTCCCTGTCTTTAATATTCTCGCCCCAATTTCTGATAACATCTTATTCACGAACTTCGCAAACAATTCCATGGCTTTGTTGCTGTAATCGTCCAACAACGAGCTTGTGTAGTACAAAAGAGCCTTATCAGGTAAATTGATAAGCCCCAGCCCAAGCACCAACAATACATCCAACTCATGCAAGATTATTAAAGCGGAAAATAAGTTTATGTCCATCGAAGGTTTCCCCGAATTCCTCCATGTAATTGCCATTCGTATATTTAGAAACCGTTTTTCTCCAAAACCTTTGTCCAACAACGTTTTTGGCTGAAGGGTTAGTAAACAGCTCCCAATTCCCTCTGAATTGTTGAAACACCATAGTTGCCGCCAGTTCAGCAATCCCTTGACCTCTTAACGATTGGATTAAAAAGAAATCATTTACAAAATAATCAATTCCTTTATTACAGTACGGAGGGGTCGCTACTCGAATAAACCCCGCTGGTATCCCATTTGCCGAAATTAAATAGGGAAATAGGATGCCAGGCGGCTTCTCCCACCAAATATTTTGAACCTCATACTGCTCACTTAATGTTCTGCAGTCGTCATTCTCCTCATAGATCCCATGTGCATTTGGAAGTCTGTCATAATGGCCGGATAGGTCATATAGGTACAACGGTAGCAGGTTTTTAATCAAATATGCATTATTTTCGTCCGTTAATTGTACGTCAACTTTCATTGCACTTCTCCTTTAATTGGGTATGGATTTTCTCGAAATTTTACGCAACATATTGTGATATCGCAATAGAAATATTCATTATAGCTAAACAATACTGCCGGTTTGCATAATAAAAGGGAGCAGCTGCTAACTGGCAAGTTGCTCCGTGCTATGTAGTTCAACGAATATCGGATAACCTTGTTTATTACAAAACCTATGAATAAGGAACAACCTCTCTAATTACTCACTTTTTCAGAACTCGTGCTGAAGCGAAAGACTAGCATTTCTCCAACATCAGGATGATGACCAAGTTCTTCGGAGTATTTCCCGTTGATACATGTGTTAAGTGTTCTACGCCAGAAACGTTTCGCACGTTCGTTTCGTTCGGTGGGATTTGTTTGCACTTCCCATTGCCCTGGCATCTTTCCAATAATCTGTCGCACCGCTTCTTCTCCAACACCCTTTCCTCGATAATTACGTAATAGGAAGAACTCATTCATGTAATAATCGATATAGTGAGGACATGGTATGAAAGGGGAAGTAGCCACAAAAGCAAGCCCCGCAGGTATATCATCCACTGTGATAAGATAAGGGAATAATATGTTCGGGTGTTCCCACCAAATATCAAACACGCGATTCTGTTCAATCAAAGTTCGGGTATCATCATTCTCAAACACCCCATGGTCTTACGTTCCCATACTTCAGACAAATCATGCAGATAAAGAGGATAAATATTATTGATAATGAACTTCTCCTCCATACCGCATAGTCTGGCGGTAACATTCAACTTATTTACTTCATGATTAACGCAATCCATTTTGCAACTCCTCCGATTCCGATACTCTCAATCAACGATATCACTAATACCATAATTCTTTCCTAGCATCAGTATAAGGTGAATATCGCATCCTTTATAGGCAGAGTATTTATATAATCATTTTTTACATAACAAAAGGCCCGTGTTGGTTTTATCCAACATGAGCCTTTTGTTATGCCTGCGTTTTATAAACAATCCTCTTAATGCTGTCATGGGATAGACAGTAGGAACTCGCGAGTTGATCCACATTCATACCCTGCCTGAAAAGCTTCCGAATTTCTGCATTTCGGTTCAAAAGAAATTCACGTTGCCCTGAATCATGTCCCCACTTTTTTCTACATCCTTTGGGTGCGGGGATATATAAAGTCTTGCCTTGTATATAATTTTGTATTTCACGAAGTAAATCTTCTGGTAAAACTTCACTTGCTGAAACATATTTCATTAGCTTCGCCCCTTCATCTAATATCGATGGTAAGTTGCAAAGCCTACATGAGGAACGGTTTCTTGCCGTTAATTCCTTGTTATACGTTACGAATAATAAGCTCCATGCAAACAACCGCGTTAATGTCATATAGACTTTGCATGGAGCAAGTCTCGAAACCTTGCATCGGTAAATTTTCACAAAGCATAGATTCACTAACACACTTCATATCGATATCCCTCTCTCTGATGATATTTACTTATATAATTATTTCTCATCACCATGATGAATTCCTTCTGAAGAAAGGATTAAACCATTAAACTAAACTGCCCGTTAGCTTAATCAACCCTATGTTGGCTCTTAAGAAAGTACCGAATCCCTTTCCCTGCCATTGCTTCATCAGCATAACGAGGAATCACATGTAAATGAGAGTGAAAAACGTGTTGTCCACCCACATGACCACAGTTCCATCCAACATTGTAGCCTTCTGGTTTATAATTTTTATCCAAATACAGCTTAACCTCTTGAAGTAACTGATATGTCGCATCCCATTCATCCTGTGTTAAATCAAATACAGTTTCTCTATGTATTTTCGGTACAATTATGCCAGCACCTTTTATTTCTTGTTCATTGAGCAAAGTATATATGCATTTTTCATTGCTAATGATTACCTCATGACTGAGGTCATCAATAATATTGCAATAAGGACAGTTAATCAAACGGGCACCTCCAGATTAAAAAATGATGTTGGTTCTTTATTCTTCAAAACTACATGTTTCCCTCATTTTACTTTAACCTGCCCATTGATTGAATAAAAGCAGCTGATTTTGTTGATCAGCTGCTTTTCTCAGTTTTGTTGAGCTAACGTTTATACGTTAGCGTAATTAGGCCTCGATAAAATTCGCGACAACCCATAGTGTTGGAATTAATCTCTTTTGCCTGATTTTAGACAAGAGGAACACAAAAAAACCCTTAAACCACAGTTATTGCAGATATTGTCCTAAAAGTTAACTATTCTTGTGAACTAATCGTTGTAAGAGTCGTTCTAACGGTCCATTTATTTTGTTTATTTCTAAGATTGTAGCCAATAAAACAGCGCTGATCCAAATACCTACTGCAATCAGAGCTGCCACACCATTACTCACGCGTCCCCCTAAATCAAATGCGACTGGTGATAGATATAAAACTAGCAACGCTTCATTCCAAACAAAGAATGTCAGCGAACGCTTCCCTACAGCCATAAGAGACCTTGTGATTATTCCTACCTTAGCCATTTTGGCACCTATGATACCGAAAATCGCTGCATAAGCTGCACCTCCGGCGATTCCAGTTAGAATATGCAATCCGCTTAAAAAGCCTACTGTATGCGTTTCCGGATTCCATATGTCACCAATTAGAGATACAGGCAATGCTCCTACCAATGAGACTGCTAAGCCTATAATAGAAATATAGAGAAGTTTTTTGAAATGCTGTGTAGGTCTGGTCAATAATTGATACCTAGCCATCCACATTCCAAGCAAAACAGAAGGCAAGATAGGAAACATAACATGAATTAACAACGGATAAATAGGGAATACAATTAAATTAGAAATTGCTACATCAAGATAGGTGTCATTTGCTGAAAAACCCGGTTGAAATCCATTCCCGCCTATAGCTCCCCATAGAATAGGAATTATCAAGACATAAAGCAATGTAATTAATACGAAATTACGGATTATGGTTTTGTTCTCCCGCCTTACTAACCTACTTAAAATAAGTCCCGCTATCCCGTAGGCCATTAATATATCTTGGCCCCCAATAAAGATGGTTAGCGCCATTCCAAAACCAATTAAGTACCAAGAACGTCGTCGAATGGTCTTTACGGCATCTTCTTCCCTTTTTCCCTTTTTGATTTGACTGTTATAAATTAAAATTAGACCATACCCAAATAATACAGCAAACATAGCTCTGGCACGGTTATCAATCGCGAGTAAACCCAGAACATTCACTACGTGATCAAACCAAGTAACAGCTTCAACCTTAAACATAATACCAGGTTTACTGTTGTACAAATACAGCGGAGCATGAGCAAGAGCAATGAGGAGAAGCATAGCGCCTCGAGCAAGATCTAATGAAACAGCGCGTTTTGAGTTATTCGTTGTTTCTATTGTTGATATGTTGGACATCATGATTTATCACCTCTATTCGCAGGATGAATTCTAGGTTTCAGTTTTCCGATTAACCTCTAAAATATCTAAGAAGAAAATAAATATAGGGATTCCTACAATTAATCCCCATACGCCGATATAATGTTCTGAGAACAGTAGCACCACGAGAGTATAAAACATGGGCAGGTCCATTTTCGAGGCCATTAGTTTGGGGTTTAAAAAGTACCCTTCAACAAAATGCAATACTGAAATCATAACTAGTACATAGAAAACCATGTCTATTCCACCGATCGTGTAACCTATTATGCACAGTGGAACAAGCGATATCACAAAGCCGACAACGGGAATTGCGCTTCAATTACTTTCCCAAAAGAAGATACAAACTTTTTCCCAAGGGACTTGACTTCAATATAAAACCAAGCTAGTTTACTGCTTTCCAACTTAGAAGTAAAAGTGACAATGCGATTTTTTTCAAGTATAAAGATAAAACTTAATATGATTGATAAAACAAAGCTTGAACCCCAGTTGCTTATCTTCAAAACGTAGTCAATGCCATTCTTCAGGTAACTTTGATAATTTAAACTATTGATGGTATCAAACAAATAGAGGGTAATTTTGTTCTGTGGTAGGTCATCAGGGCTTAGGTTTGTCAAGAAAGTAGTTAATTGCATCATTTGTTCATAGATTTTAGGGAGATAATTCACGAGCGAAGCAATAATAAGAGCAATAAGTATGAGATACAGTAAAATAACTATTACTTTACTATTAACTGTCACAAACTTACTGATTCTTTTATGAAGCTGTATTTGAATGCTATTCATAATAAAGGCTATCAAGAATGTGAGAAGCACTACATTAAGCATTCCTTTAATGAAGTACAGCAGTAATCCAATCAATACTAAAACTATGAATCGTCGAGTGTTTATATCCGAGAAGAACCTTTTAATAAAATCCATGTTAACCGTCCTTATACTTATAATTGAGATTGATGCCATAGATTATGACTTGTCCATACTTTCGTAAAAAAAGAGTGTGTCTAGACAGCTTGTCCTTGTTGATCAATTCCATAACAAATGGTGGATTTAATACATGATTGATAACAGAAAGCTTGGAAAATAGTCAGTAATGGCCAAAGGTATTCCTCAATTTATATTACTCCCCCAACTCCGTATCCGATTGTTACAAAGATAAGACACCATATCAAAGCACCGATGCTTGAAATAATGAAATACTTCCTGAAATTAATCCCGCTGATTCCTGAGACATAGCATGTTAAATGGCGTACGCCGGGGATGTAGTATCCAAAAATAATCGTCCACTGCGCATACCTTTCGAATAACCTTTCCACTTTCTCCAACTTATTCGGTGTAAGAAACAGGTATTTTCCAAACCGGAGTAAGAGCGGTTTCCCAAATCTTCGACCAATCCAATAACTCACCGTCATTCCGGTGACTGTCCCTAAAAAGCCAAACAGCACAGAGAGTGGATAGCTTAATACATGTATTGAAGAAAGATAACCTATGGTCACCATCATGATTTCGTCTGGGATCGGAAGACCGACAATCCCTATTGCCAGGAGTATATAGATAGCCCCATAACCATACTGTCCAATTACCTCTGTAACCCATTCCATAAAGTGTTCCTTCTTTCTAAATTCTCATCATTTCAACCACTTCTTCAAACTTGGAAAACGAACTCGACTAACCATAAGAATACTTAGTAAAATGATAACAATTACGGTAAGACTCATTTTTAATTGCGAGGCCATAAGACTAAAAATAGCCAAGAATCCTCCAGCAATCGTAATAGGGACCCCGAGGAAGTCACTCATCTGATCTGCCTGTGTATTAAAGCGTGCTAAACGAATTGCACCACATATGATAAATAAAGCTACAAGTAACACACCTATCATGTTGAGATGATAAAGTTTTTCTACGTAGATTAGTAATGCTGGAGCAACACCAAACGTCACCATATCACACAACGAGTCAAGCTCTTGTCCAAACAGACTTTCTGCATGCAGCTTACGAGCAGCAAATCCATCCAGTAAATCAAATATCATCCCTATGATGATTAGTAGTACCGCAGCTTCACTATCCCACGACAACATCAAGATTGCGAAGATACCACAGCTCAGGTTCCCAAGTGTAAGAATTGATGGTATCCATTTGATGAGATTCTTTCTTCTTTTGGTAACAGATACCGATCGTTCTTTATACATTGTTTGCCCACCTTAAACAGCATAATTATTTTGTTTGATTGTAATACCATGATAAATAAGGTTTTGGATTTAACACGCCTTGTAGAAACACCTGTGCCGCTTTACGATAAAGAACTTTCATTTCATTGCCATTCATACGAGAAGCCATAAGAGCTAGGCCCTGTATCATGGCCTCTAAGATAGTAGCTAATGATTTACTATCGTCAATAGCTATTTCACCATCTAACATAGCGATTTCAAGTATGTCACGAATAAAGGCGATATGGCCTTCAACATAGTGAGTCACACTCGCTTGGATCTTTGTATTGTTCCATTCCTTGCTTAAAAATTCATCCATCACATTGGTTAGTGGATGATACATATCATTTGCCATCGTCTGAAATAACCCATCAATTTTTTCTGAAAACGTTGAAAGAAGCGGTTCCTTCTCCAACCAGGAGCTTCTCCATTCCGTTTCCCAATCTTCGAGCAAGTAAAGGAATAAAGCCTCTTTGCTTCCAAAATGGTAATAAATATTGCCTTTACTTTTTCCCGTAATGGCTACTATATCTTCAATTGAAGTTGCTGAGTAACCTTTTTCTCTAAACAATTGTCCAGCGGCTAACAGAATTTCCCTTTTTGTTTGTTCGCTCTGTAAATGCTTTTTGTTCATATGAAATTTCCTCCAAAAATTCGTATTACATTTTACTAACCTCCGTCAAATGGATGAACTGCAGACAATTTACGCGGATTGCTTTATTCTTTGTCGAAGTTTCAACCCAACTAGGCAGATGAGAAATGTAGCACCTGCAGCTATATAAGGCAGCGACAATGATACATCGTATAAAATTCCAGCTGCCACTGAGCCAATAATTGTTCCTAGACTGGTGAATGTTGAATTCAATCCCGCCACATATCCTTGTCTTTCTCCTGCAGCTTTTGACAATAGGCTGCTGGCTGCAGGTCTAATCAAATCAAAAGAAGCAAAGATAAAGATAGTAACAATGGTAATTGCCCAATAGGAATGAACGAATAATATGACGAATATCGAGGCCCCACCAAGTGCAAGGCTTAGATACATGACCTTCATCTCACCCAATTTTTTTACAAGTAAATCTAACAAACCAATTTGAATGACAACACCCACAATAGCGCCGATTGTCAGAACAAATGCGATATCATTGGGACCGAATTGATGCTTGGCATCCAAATACAGTCCAAAAACAGTTTCAAAGTTCGAAAGACCAAACCCAAGTACAAGTAATACGACTAATGTTACAAAGTATGATGCCTTTCGACTCTGCCATATTTGGCGGATGAGCCCTTCTCTCTCCAAGGGCAACCGATTTTCAATAAGATCAGCTTTTTTCATTGATTCCGGTAAGACGATCACCGACAGGAGAGCCACAAATCCGACCACAGCTGCAGCAACATAAAAAGGAACTCTAACGCCGTACTCTGCTAAAAAACCGCCTAAGCCGGACCGATAATGAAACCCGTCGACATCGCTGCCGATATATATCCAATCCCTTTTGCACGTTCATTCTCGGTGGTTATATCTGCTGTAAATGCCATAACCCCTGGAAAAATGAAGGCAACTCCTACACCGCCAAGCAGTCTGGACAGAAATAGCATATATACGGAAGAGGAAAACCCAAAAATAGCTTCCGAAACAGCCAGCAGGGCTAATCCAATTACGATTATTTTTTTTCTGCCAATGGTGTCACCAAGTCTTCCGCCCCATGGTGAAAATAATAATTGTGTGACTGCATAAGCCGCCGTTAGATACCCAACACTTGCCCCCGTTAGCCCAAGGTTCCGCATTAGAGTTGGCATTACAGGAACAACTAACCCATAAGCAGCCATAGCAAGAAAAATATTAACCATGAGTAAAGCTAAGGCTCCCTTGTTTCTAAATAAAAGATTCATTTATCATCTCTCCACTCAAATAACCAAACTTAGATCATAATGTCAGTGCATAAAGGTCACGCCTCTATATACTGAACGTTCGTTATAAATCAATATGAAGCTCAGACTCGCTATTAAACCAAACGATGAATTATACTGTTACTTTCAAGGAATCTTGCAGCCGAGCATACGCTCGACTGTTAGATTCTTGATTAAGCTATAACATCAATATATTTGGACGATTGTCCGATTTATTGCAAAAAAAATCCAACATATTACTCCCTTTTATCCCAACTGACACTTAGTCCTTCTCCAAAGAACGCAAAATCTTCAGTATTCTCCAAAGTGAGATTATCTAATATTGAAGCACTATTAAATACTTTTGCCGCTCTATCCTTACGATCGGTTTCATAATAATGAAATGCGTCATCATAATCATGATCTCTAAGCAACTTAGACAAATAAAGTGCGTCTTCTAATCCTAGGGTAGTACCCATTCCTGCATTCGGATCTGCCGTATGAAGTGCATCGCCAATTAGTACAACTCTGCCGTATGAGTAATGATTCATTAGATCAATTTTAAACAACTGCTTAGGTATGAAGTTATCCGTGTTTTCAATTAATTGTTTAATTGGAGCTTCCCAGTCTGAGAACTGATTGGCCAAGTCTGATCTAAAGGCTTCTATTGGCTTTTCTTCAAAGTGTTTCTTAGAAACCTTTTTTTCCTCGTTAACAATCATTGACCATGAAATTTCATTATCTGTCGGATGGTGTTTGGATATAAATAAATTGAAATTTTCGTGAAAATAAATTAGCGAAGTTTCGGAATCAAAAAACTCTCTATGATCGTTAAGCTTGTCAAGGCCAACTAAGCCGTACACTCCCCATTTGCCAGCATACTTTAGTGGATAGTTAGGGAACGGGAATAAAATGGACCTTGTTTTAGAACGTACTCCGTCCGCTCCAACTAGTAATGTACCTTTAGCTTCTGTTCCATCCTCAAAGAAAACCTGAATATGATCATCACCCTCAGTGAATGATTTTAGTCTTTTTCCAAAATTAATTTCTATTCCTTGTTCAATAGATTTCTGATAAAGGATATCAATTAAATGGAAACGGGCAATGTTGATTAAATGAGGCATTCCCTCCCTTTCCCCATCCATTTCCATGTCTCCAAATATAGAGTTACCTCCTTTATCCATTACTTTAATGTCAGTCATCTGATGACTATTTGCCTTTAATACTTCGCCTAATCCTAATTCCTCCAAAACTTGAACCCCACTTGGATGAATTACAAAGTTTCCACCTGCATTACCATACTTCGTCGCTTGTTCATAAACTACACTCTCGATATTGGCCCTTTTCAAGAATAGCGCCATCGCTAATCCAGCTATTCCCCCACCAATAATAATTATTTTCTTAGTCATTTCAAAACCACCCCTTTCAGAAATATTTATTCGAATTATCGTCCGAATAGCACTAAAAAAATAAGGATCTGTTTCATCCTATGCAATCATTATAAATTTATTCGGACGATCAGTCAATTAATATGTCGCATAGTTGATTCTTTTAAGCTACAATAGAATAAAAACACTGGAGGAATTATGAGCAGACCAACAGGCGTGAATAGTGAGGATACGAAACAATTCATTGTGGATGTAGCAACGAAAATATTTGAACAAAAAGGCTATAGTGTTACATCTATGGCCGATATAAAAAATGAAACAAACTTAAGTAAAGGGACAATTTATTACCATTTTAAAAATAAAGAAGAACTGTATCTTTACTGTATTCAACAAGTATCTAACGAATTTATTCGAAATTGGGACATTACATCGAAGACTGAGCGTTCCGCTGAGAAAAAGTTATATATTTGGGCGAACTTAAATAGTATTATGCTGCAAAAGCCGATTATGAATACCATTCAAGAATATTTCGTTTCAACAAATAAAAACAATTATGACGCTGTGCTTAAACTGTATGAACCCGAATTTCAGATTGTTAGCCGGATTTTAGAGGAAGGTATAAATCATGGGGAATTCAAGGGAGACTTGCACATTGATGATGTATCGGTACTTTTATACAATTTAATCACATCATTAGCAAATGCAGAATTGTTTGGCTACCATTCAAGTCAGGAACAGAAAAATTTATACAAGCTAGCCATTGATTTAATCTTACCTGGGCTGAAAGAATAAAAAATGTTATTGAAGCCTCCCCAAAATACTCTCAAGCTGTTACATGAAGTATTGATCTACATTCGTCTTGTCCCCTTTGCTGAACGACAAAGAATCAGGATCTTGTCTCCCCTGAGAGCAAGATCCTGATTCTTTGTCTTTTTCCCTATTTACTAAGAAGGCCAAATGAAGCGAGCTACTTAATGTTTGGGGACTTATCTTCGAATTCTTCAATAGATACTGCACAAAAAAGATGAATGCGGTATCCGATCTTGTTTGGCAAGGAGCTTGATTATCAGGATTTACATAATTATTTGACCGATCGTCCGAATAAAGTTATACTGTTAGAGAAACAAAACTTTTTTTTGCACCTAATCGGACAAATATCCGATTATTTTGGAAGGGATGTTGAATCACAAAATTGACCTGTCCTATTTAATTGTCCTCCAAATCGTACTTTGAGCGATATATATCATCTAAAGAATAAGAAAAAGAAAAATGATCAAATAATAGACAAATTGAGAAATCGATTATAAGGAGCGGGGATTTTGTGATTTCACTTTTAAGGAATAGAGTTTTTAAGATTGTGTTGATCGCTGATTTATTACAGCAAGCAGGTATCTGGATCCGTAACATGTCCTTGCTCTTTTATATAATGGATCAGTCCAATAACAATCCGACAGCTGTTTCTTTGCTTACAGCTTTAGAGTATTTACCAATTTTCATTTTCTCATTAATAGGTGGTACCTTTGCTGACAGATGGGAACCAAAAAGAACGGTGATATTTGGTGATTCTTTAAGTGCTTTATCTATGTTATTAATTTTACTATTAATATCTCTGGGTATATGGCAAGCAGTGTTCGCCGCAACAGTCATTTCAGCTATCGTGAGTCAATTTTCCCAGCCTTCTTCGTCCGTCCTTCTAAAGAGACATATTCCTTCTGAAGACGTTGGAACGGCTGTTGGAATAAACCAAAGTTTATTGGCTTTGTTCACCATATTTGGTCCAGTCTTCGGAACATTTGTATACACTCAGTTGGGGATTAGATCTGCTGTTATTGCTCTATTCATTATCTTTGCTTTAGCTGCAGCAATTCAATTATTGTTACCTTCGTCGAATAGGGAGAAAAGTCAAGAAAAGAACACTGCAATAAGTGATATAAAAAGTGGGTTTAAGTATGTTCTTGGCCATGTAAATCTAAAACTCATTGCTATCATGTTTGCGGTAAGTGGAATTGCAATGGGTATAACACAACCTCTCGACGTCTTTGTAACAATGGAGAGATTAGGATTACCTAAGGAAAGTGTTCAATGGTTTGCGGCTTCAGAAGGAGTAGGAATGCTCTTTGGAGGTATCTTAGCTGCGGCAATTTCATCAAAAATAATAAGGTACAGGCGTGCGGTATTAACAGTTACAATGATCATTTGGTCAATGATAACATTGATCGAGGTATTATCAACTTGGCCGACATTAACCGCTATAGTAAGGGTACTGTCAGGGGTGGCAACAGCTTTTTTCCAGGTCGTTTTTAGTGCGATGATGATTAAAGAGATTAAGGAAGAATACATCGGAAGAACGAATGGAATCGTACTACCACTTTTGATGGGGGGAATGTTGTTAGGAAGTACTTTGTCTGGTATTATTGTAAATCAAATTGAATTATTCGGTGCATATTTTATTGCATCTGTCCTAACCCTCTCTTGTGTAGTTTTCACTTTACGTTTAAGAACAGATTATATGAATGTGAATGACAAGCATCATAATTAAAATATAATACTTACACTTTACTGTCCATTTGAGAAACAAAACAAAAGCAGCCGATCATATTGATCAGCTGCTTCCTTGGTTTTATGAGCTCTCGTTTTTACGTTAGTTGAATGCTAAATGCAAGACGGGTCCCTGTTTTCATTATTAAGGCTGGACCGTTTCGTTAATTTTCTCGAAATACGGGGACAGCTTGGAGGCTAGTTGCTCAAATTGCCGCTGCTCTTTTGGGGTCAATTGCTCCTCATGACTGACCCCATTTTCATCAGTGATCTTCAGTTTTAATACCATCAACTGCTTTGTCAGTTCCATATATTCTTTAAACTCATCTTCCGTAAGCTTGCCTTTTGCTGCCTGAAGCATCCCTTCAATCTCTTGATAGTCTTCTTGTGTACCCCCTTTCTGTTCAATAGTCGAAGAAGAACCAAAAATATCATCGGCCAAATAGGAAGCAGCAAATGCGGCTGACGGAATGAGGATTGCTACTGCAGCAATACCGGCGAGTATGCGTTTTTTCATTGGAGATCTACCTCTCTTCTCATTTACATAGTGTTGATAGGACTGTCGTACACGTCCATACAACTCGGGTGGGCAATGCATCGAATCCGCCACCTGTCGAAGCTCCTCACTCAACTCCTTGTCAATGGACATATGCGTCTCCTCCCGTCATTTCATATCGTTTCCGAAGTTCTTTCCGTGCTAGATGATGCCTGGATTTAACTGTGCCGACGGGGATCTGCAACATGTCCGCAATGTCTTCCAAGGTATAATCGTGAAAATAGCGCAGGATGACGACCACACGTAGTTTGTACGATAACTGGCGGACAAGGCTAAAGAGCTCATGCTGCGTTTCGGACTGCAAGACTACTTTATCCGTCCAGTCGAACTGTTGTTCACAAGTCATCTGGCGATTTCGTTCAAAAAGGCGAATTCGTCTCCAGGTCTTTCTTTTCCAATCCTGTACAAGATGGACAGTGATCCCGTGCAACCAAAACCGGAACGGTCGGTTAGCGTCGTATTTCTGATATGACCGCCACATGTGCATGTATACTTCATTCACAATTTCCTCAATGTCCTGTTTGTTGTAGACCAGAAAAGCAACGGTCCGATAGACATCTTGGTGAGTCTCCTGATAGACCAGCTGGAAAGCTGACTCATCGCCAAGTATTGCTTTTTCAAGCCATTGAATTAACTCTTTGTCATTCATGGGGGCCCCTCCTGAACGTGATACAAATCTTAATTCGCTCCCGTGCGGGAAAAGGTTCAGTAGAAGAAAAAAACTTTCTCAATAAAAAAACAGTCGATCCTAATGACCAACTGCCTCTCTATTTATATTAATCTAAAGTTTCCCGTTAGCAGAATACCTAATTTTCAATCCAATCATTGAAATGATCTGCAACAAATCGAATTTCGCTCTCATAGTGAGCCAAGTGTCCTTCATCCACCATTTTTTGAAAGGCCAAATTCCCTTCCGCAGCACCATTCCTCAACGTATCACACATCGTTGTCAATCGTTGAATAATCCACTGACACAGTTCATTAGGGACGGGAATTCCATATGATTCAAAAAACAAATGGATCCGCCGACTTCGCTCTCTAGAGTGCAAATTCGATTGGTATACTACCGTTTTTTCCGAGGTATGGTTAGGCTGGAAACTGGCAAGTGGAACCGATGTATAAAGGGTATACGCAATGTCCCACATGCGGGGACCGGGGCCAGCCATGTCAAAATCAATCAGCGCTACAGGGTTCTCACTTTGAAAGACAACGTTGTACAACGCAGCGTCATTATGGCATATCACTTCGTGCTCACGATCGTCGACATAACTAAGCTGCCACTCGCCATTAGCCAAGAGAGTTGATCCTTCAGTCGCATCATGAAAACGGCGTAAGAGACATGCTAAACCCACAAGCGTTTCATCAGACCACATATAGGGTTCAAGTTCAGGATACTCATTTCCTGGAACTTCCCCTGGAATGAATGATAATATTTCACGGTCAGAATCGTCGATTCCGAGTAATCTTGGTGCTCCCTCAAATCCTTGCTTCTCTAAATGTTTGAGCAGCTCATGAACACTCGGACTCCAATAACCCGTGGGACGGAGAACCATATTCTCCTTTCGTATAATGTGATTCACATTTCCACCTTTCAATACTTCTTCCTGAGTCACTTTGTCTCCCCCTTTTTATTATTTTTTTCAAAGCCACCACACTTAGATGGATTTGGTTGAATATCTTTTTATTCTTTATATCTTATAAGGAACCTTCTATATAGGCCGAGTACTTCAAAACATTCATTTTCACCTTATTCTCTAACATCCTCGTTCATTGACATTAATCCGAATTCGGAATAAAATACTTATTACTTTCATTCCGAATTCGGATTATATCCAAGGAGGCTTGTTATGAATAACGAAGGTCGTAATGAAATACGCCGATTGATGATTGCAGTAAACCGAATTGATGAACTTTATTACCGGGCACTGCGGTCACTCAAAGTTAAAGACAACACATTCGTATTGTTTTATGCGATTTCTGATGGAATGTCTCACTCCCAGAAACGAATTTGCGAAGAATGGCTTATCCCGCGTACAACATTAAACACGATAGTGAAGGAATGTATACATTTGGGTTACATTCAACTTGTTTCTCAAGGGAACAAAGAAAAAGAAATTGTTTTAACGGACAGCGGAAAAGCTTTTGCAGCAAGTATCTTGACGCCAATCTTTGCCGCCGAGGAAAAAGCGATGGAGCCGCTTTTGGGAAAGGGTCTCGTTGAACAGTTGGAATGTTTTACGGAACGACTACAATCGGAATTTCAGCAAATGAAGGAGTAAATCATTGTGAAAACAAACCTTGAATCAAACGTTACTTTGGAACTGGCCAAGAAATCGGATCTGCCAGAATTCAGAAAAAAATTGCAGGAAGCCTTTGCTATTGGCGTAACTGAAGCATTTGGAGATGCTGATCACGGGCCGATCCCATCGGATCACGATGTTCAGCAGTCTTTTGATGCTCCTGGAGCAGTCGTATATCATATTCTTCAAGAGGATCAGAAGGTCGGTGGGGCCGTACTGCGTATTAACAGTGAAACAAACTATAACGACCTAGATTTGTTCTACGTATCTCCGGAACATCACAGCCAAGGGATTGGTCTTTCTGCTTGGAAAGCCATTGAAGCAAAGTATCCGGAAACTGTACGTTGGGAAACCGGAACACCCTATTTCGAAAAACGAAATATCCATTTCTATGTGAATAAATGTGGATTCCAAATTGTAGAGTTCTACAATAAGTATCACCCCGAACCACACATGCATCACGACCAACACGAAAATAACAATCCCCTATTGGGGGATGAGGACTTCTTCCGATTTGAAAAGGTTATGAACAAGGATTAAACAACATGTTCTTGTTAAATTAACTTGTCCGTTAGTTAAACAAAAGCAGCAGATCACATGGATCAGCTGCTTTCTTGGTATCATTAAGCTATCGTTACCCGTTAGTTTAATGAACTAAATCAAATCCACCATGGAATCAACCACGTCTTCTGTCTCTCTAGAAGCAGCACTTGATAAGTTTTTGTGTTTTTCTCCCCAGATTTTCATTTCCATAATGATCGGCACTAATGTGCGTCCGAATTCCGATAGCGAGTATTCCACTTTGGGAGGAACTTGCGGGTACACCTCACGGTGCACAATTCCGTCTTCTTCAAGCTCTCGAAGCTGTAGCGTCAGCATTCTCTGCGTAATGGTCGGACATATTCTGCGAAACTCGTTAAATCGTACAGGGCCTTCAATCATATGATACAAAAGTACACCCTTCCACTTGCCGCCAATGACATCCAACGTATACTCGACGGGACAACCTTCTTCATTCGGGCAATGGCCATATCCCGATTTGCGGTCACGCATGTATTTATCCTCCTCTTTTAACAGTATACAAATTGATACTACATCACACTATTGTGCGTACTATTCACGATAGTTAATATACGTTATATTACAACCAGAAAGCAATAAGTGATGTACATTCAAGGAGGAAACGACAATGTCAAACCGACAAATGAAAGCCATCGGCTTGTTGAAATATTTACCCATTAATCAACCTGAGAGCTTGCTGGACGTTATGATGGATGTACCTAAACCTACTGGGAGAGACTTGCTAATCCGAGTCAAGGCCATTTCTGTTAATCCCGTTGACGTTAAAGTGCGCGCTCCCAAAAATCGGACCGAAAACACGCCAAAGGTTCTCGGTTGGGATGTTGCAGGTGTCGTTGAACAAGCCGGACCGGAATCTTCACTGTTCAAACCCGGCGATGAAGTGTATTATGCCGGCAGCATTGACCGTCCTGGTGGGAATAGCGAGTTTCATCTCGTTGATGAGAGAATCGTCGGTTCTAAACCAGCAACACTGGAATTTGCGCATGCAGCCGCTCTGCCGTTAACCGCTATCACCGCTTGGGAAGGACTATTTGATCGTTTGGGTGTGTCTGCTGCCACCGAGCGCAACGAAGGTAAGACCATTTTAATCATCGGGGCAGCGGGTGGTGTAGGTTCTATTGCGACACAACTGGCCAAACATGCTGGTTTGACTGTCATCGGCACAGCTTCACGTCCGGAATCTGCTGAGTGGGCTAAAAATATGGGAGCTGACCACATTATCAATCATTACGAAGCATTTCTCCCTCAGCTCAAAACACTAGGTTTAGAATATGTTGATTATATTTTCTGCTTGAACAGTACGGAGAAGCATTGGGTCAATATGGCTGAAGCCATTGCTCCCCAAGGGAAAATCTGCTCCATTGTGGAGACGGATGAACTGCTCGATCTGACCTTACTGAAAAACAAAAGCGTCACTTTTGCCTGGGAGCTAATGTTCACCAGACCATTATTCCAGACTTCGGATATGATTGAACAGCACAACCTGTTAAACGAAGTTTCCCGTATGATCGATGATGGACGCTTACGAACTACGGTTGCCCAGATCCTCTCTCCCATCAATGCAGCCAATTTGCGTAAAGCCCATGCCATACTGGAAGAAGGACGTATGACAGGTAAAATCGTGATTGAGAACTTCGAGTAACTAATCGATTGCTAAACGCAAGGGCAGGAACGTTTGTATTCGAAACTACTGTACTGCTTAAAACGTCTCCGCAAACGAAGCATAGGTAGAGTCAGTTTATGTATATATTATTCGCGAGATTATGCTATTCTGTCCGTTAGTTAAACAAAAGCAGCCGATCATATTGATCAGCTGCTTTCTTTGTTTTATAGCGCTATCGTTTCCCGTTAGTTTAATGACGGTCTACATATTTTATCTTGTTTCGAAGCATGGTCATTGCGTCCTCATCTTCAGAGATTATTCTGTAATTTCATTATGCTGATTAATTTTTGAAAATTACGACCATATGCTTGCTTCCCATATATTCAATGGAAGTATTTAACTGCTCCGCCACAAAACGAACAGGAACGAACGCACTGCCGTTCTTCAGAAGTAAAGGAGCATCTTGCATCACCGTTTGCTGGTTTACTTTTACCTGCCTGTTCCCTACAACCCAACGAATCGTCTTACCATCCTTCTGAATCGTTACCTCTTTGGTATTCTGGTTCCAATTCACGGCTGCCCCAAGCTTCTCGGAGATGAAACGGATCGGCACATAGGTACGTCCCGTCTGAATAAATGGCGCTGCGGTAATTCGATAAGCACTGTCTCCCACATAAGCTGTCGTACTGCCAATCACCAAGCGCTGTGTCTTACGCTGACCGCCAGGCAACTCATTTCCTGCCATTTTCACAAATAATTTAGTTGTTTTCGATCCCTTGGTTAAATCTAAATAGTTATTTTGCAGCGCAAGTGGTTCAATGAATGCACCCGTATCATAATACGGTAAAAAACCACGTTGTTGGAGCGGCTCTAAATCCCAGACTCGATTGTTTTTCAAATAGAGGTAAGCCAACATTTGAAGATTTCTCAACGGCTCCAAATCATAAACCTGGTTAGATGATAAATCCAGAGAAAGTAAGTTAGTTAATTTAGATAACGGGGCAAGATCTTTGATGTTATTATTCGCAGCATCGAGTCTCCAAAGATTAACCAATCCTGCTAGCGGCTTTAGATCTGTGATCTTGTTAGAACTTATGGACAACGTATTCAGATTAACTAGTCCCGCTAGCGGTGAAAGATCATTGATTTGGTTGCTAGCTAGAGATAAATCTGTCAACTTCGTTAACTTCCCAAGGGGCTTAATATCCTCAATTTGATTGTCACTCAAATCCAATGTTGTCAAATTTACAGCATCGGATAGAGGTGAAATATCAGCAATTTGATTTCTGCTTAAAGAGAGCCTCGTCATATTGACCGCATACTCCAAACCCTGCAAACTCTTAATTCCTTTACCCGCTAAAGGAACGTCGGTCAGTGACTCTAGATCCTCTTTGGTTAGGGATTCATCGTCGTTTTTATTCAATAATGACTTAAGCGCTTGTTCTAGATTGAGATCCTCAAAAGCCAAAGGCTGTTGGTTAGACGCCTCCATGTAAGCCTGTCCTGGTAAGCCCAGACCCAAGACAAAGATAATTATTAATCCAGCAAGGTATTTCTTCATTCTGACCATTCCTCTCCAACCCCTGTATAAACTAGCCCATAGTTGCTTCAATTAGTACGCAATTTGGATAGAAAAGTTGTATTGAAGATTAATGTAAATAGTTGAATAAAAGCAGCCAATCACAATGATCAGCTGCTTTCTTGTTGTTATGAACTAACGTTTCCCGTTAGTTTAACGAGGAATAGAGCAGTTGCCAATTGCAAACTGCTCTATCTGTTTTAAGTATATTCAAAGAGGAAGCTTTCTGAAACAATCACAACTCATGTATTTTTCTTACCGCAAACCATAGCTCAACAAAATTAAGCCCGTCTTTAGCTCCTGTAATTTCAAATTCCAACCCATCGACCTGTTCATATCCAGCAGTAGGAAGCCATTCGGAGAAGAACCGTTTATATAATGTCTCAATTGTTTCATCAAATTTATCCCATGTGAACGGATCAGAGGAAAAAATCGCCCAGGTTTGAGCTGGTATGGTTATACTCGTGTAACCCTCAGTTTTACTTGAATCCCCTTTGAATGCGGACAGCATATAAGGAAAATGATCCTCATCTGTTTTTTTGTAGCTACAAACAGCATGTATTTTATGATAGTTCTGATTTAAAAAGGTTGGTAGGTCTCCAGCATTGTCCGCCAGCCTTTCAACCTCGCCGTTAGCATGGCATTGCTTCCAAAACTCTGCTGGAGTATCTGCTCCGTTTAGTTGAAATACTTTTTCAATACCGAACACTTGAAAGGATTCTTTTGTCTCAATACGATAGTTCATAGCCTTTTCCCCTTTAATTGAAATAAGGAAGGAAAGCCGAGGAAAGGCTTTGAGGGAGGTCCCTTCTTCTCGGGCCATTGCTGGATTAACACCATGTAATAATTGAAAAGCCCTTGCGAATGAAACTGGAGATTCATAACCATACTTTATCGCAATATCAACTACTCTCAGATCACTATTCTGCAATTCAATTGCAGCGAGAGTAAGCCTTCTTCTCCTTATATATTCCGCAAGAGACACATCTGTAATGAATGAGAACATTCTCTGGAACTGATGTGAAGAACAACAAGCACATTTAGCAACTTCCTTCAATTCGATCTTTCCAGTTAGATTCAATTCAATGTAATCCAATGCTCGATTCATCCTCATCAGCCAATCCATCTGATCCCTCCTCTTAACAGAAGTATAGTTTCACTACATTTTCATATCGCAACAATTTGTGCACAATTAAGTTTCCTTGGAGAATTCAAGTCAATTCTAAAAATTAATTATATAGCACAAAGATGTACTTATTACAGGTAATCCTGAACGTTAAGATAATCTTTTATACTAATCTGCCCGTTAGTTGAACAAAAAGCAGCCAATCACATGGATCAGCTGCTTTCTTAGTTTTAAGTAAATATGGTCAGTATCAATATCAATCACGAAATCTGGCATTACCCCTCCTCATACTGTAAGGGCAGACGCTACAAAAGCATATTGTACTAACATAGCAAATTACCGATGTATTGAATTAAGCAACATTTAAGAGTAGGAGCTCGTCAATTAGTAAGGAAGGTACAATAGAGTTTGTTTAGGAGGGGATTTTAGTGAAAAAGTGGAGTGTACTTGTAGTAGTACCATGTCTTTTCTTACTTATTGTTGGTTGCTCTGGGAACGAATCAACCACCCCTGAGAAATGGGATCGTTCAAATGGTTATGTCATTGCAAAAGAAGATCATAAAATGTTGATAGTTAGGCATATACCTGAGACTGGCAATATCTCAGTATCACAAATCCTCGAACAAAACAAACCTGATGCAACTTGGATAACAGTCAAAAATTTAGATGTGTATGATACAATAGCAATAGGTGATAATGTCGAGTTAAGTTTGGAAGGATCAATTAAAAAGTCGTATCCTTCTCAAGCCACTGCTACCCTTAAAATCAAGAAATAGGTCATTTACAAATGTAAAAAACGCTTTTGTAGGTATCCACAAAAGCGAGAAGTATTCGGATATGTTCCATCCTGAATACGTGAATAGAACGTGGCTTAGAAAGTGTAACTAATTATCCATATACTGCAGAGCGTGAATGGGTGTACCTTTAGTAACTTCACCTGTCAATGTGTTGATTCCCAAAGGCTCTACTAAAACCTTCCAACCACTCTCGCTTTTGAAAACTTTAAATGGGAGTGGTGGTGACTGTTCATAGCTTTGTCCAGCATACTTTTGAACTACATAAAATTGAACTTCATTACTGTTGATTTGTTTGCTTTCCACAATTTCATACCCAGTAGTAGGATTAGTTTTAAAATCTTTTACATATCCTTCCTCACGACTTTTCTCATCCAAATAGTTTGTATCTTTTGAATAGAACATCATTCCCTCTGCATCCCTAGCAATGTAAGCATCAAAGTACTCAGTCGCTGCCTCCATCGGAGTTTGGGCAACTACTCTTTCCGCGGTGGTAGTCGAGGTGACTAAAATAGAGCCAGCAACAACTCCAGCAAGTAAAAGCGATACTAATTTCTTTCCGTTCATGGATTGAAACCTCCTTTTCAATGTTCCTGAGTGTTCGCTATGCATATTTTATTTTTTAGGCCTATTGATATAACGCAGTAGATTACTGGGAGGTTGTAGGATTTCTGATTTTTCTTTAATCTTTAACTTAGATGAACTAACATACTTGGAGTTCTTAAAAAGCTTAATGAATATTCTTTTGACTGTTGAAAACAGAAGCCTGAATCCGTCTACCGTTGTTGCATGTGATACTTTTTCAATCGTTTAAAAAATTTGATTAGATTCTACTTTCTCATTGGAGGCAAATTCATTTTTATAATCAACAATAAAATCTCCCTTTCCTTTCATATTAACGCCGAAATACACAGTCCGTACGATAGCAATACCTATAATTACGAAATCCCTTCTCATAGGGTACTCTCGGAATGGGGCTTATGTTGTAACGCTAACCTGCCCGGTAGTTGAACAAAAGCAGCCGATCATATTGATCAGCTGCTTTCTTTGTTTTATTGCGCTATCGTTTCCCGTTAGCTTAACGATTAAAGATTATAATCCTCGTTAAGTCTTCTCCGGTTTCCAGTGTTGAGGTACTGTAAACATGACCTCTTATTTCACTGCTACCATGATCACAATTACCAATCGTTAACGTAACGATCTACTTTTTTTAGTAAATAAATAAAATTATAACTAAGAGCAACGGCCCAGAAAGGGATAGTACCCAAAACAGTTTTTTGTTCCCTACTAATTGAACTAGATAAAACACTAAAGAACTTGCAGCAAATATAAAAAATAATGGCCAGTAAGCTATAGATGTTAACAGCCCCAAAAGTATATACAGGATTGAACAAAGTATATATTTCAATTCTAATTTAAATTTAACTAGAGTTGCGAATAGAGCGATACCAAGTATACAACAGATATAGTTGTACAAGGCTACAAACAAAAGTTGATTTTCAATGTGCTCGCTATAAATATGGATTGTTAGAAGGAAAATTATTATTCCAATAAATAAAGAACTCCCAGAACCTTTGAAGTATCTGCCAATCATGATTAGTCCACCTTAAATAACATTTTTGAATTCGCTTTTACACTACATTAGATATTAAATGGAAGCGTTCCTCTTTCAAAGTATGAATGCGTCCTGGAAACCTATGCTCTTGGATTATACATTATAAAACTTCTGTTATAACCCCCATGATTCCTTTTATGAAAAGACCAAAAGACAAAAATAAGTATATGATGCTTTTTAGACTCTAATAGTTGATCTTAATTTCTTTACTGCTTGTACTTGTTTATCTGTACGAAAGCTCCTAGAAATTAAAATAGCTTGCCCGTTAATTGAATAAAAGCAGCTGATCAATTTGATCCAGCTGCTTTCTTAGTTTTATTACGCTATCGTTTCCCGTTAGCTTAATGAAGGATGATTGGAGTTGAGTAATAATTAGTTTACCAATATCGTTCATCAAAGTCCTTTAGTCCATGAAGAAATGGCCACCTAATGGTGACCAAAACTGCAGTGAAACCATCTCTACTTCTTACTAACCGGAATCCATACCTCACAGATTGAATCTTGATGCGTATCATCAATCCAGTAGTATTTCTCTATACATGGTCCTTCTACTTGTTCAAAATTCGTTGAGGGAAACCACTCGGAATAGATACGTTTCCAGATGTTCAGAATACCCAGTCCGATTTCAACATCGTCCCGAACCGTCTCCCTACTGTCGAATACTGCATACGTTTGACCAGGAACATGAAGGACAGTAAATTCATCCGGAATCTGTTTTCCATTCGGTAGTTCTGCTCCCATCAGATAGCGTTTTGTACCATCCTCATCAAAATCAAAATGATAACCGTACAGCAGTGATCCCGCTGGTCTTCCTGCCAAATCGTTAATCTGATCATGAATACCATTCTTCCAAATTCCCTCCACAAACACGGGTATCTCTTTGTAGGCATCCATACGTATAGTAACCGTCTTACCAAAAACTGTTGATTCCATTTCCTCCACGATTCGATAATTCATCTCGGTTTCCCCTTTAATCTGAATTTGAAAGGAGATTCGAGGAAATGCTTTAAGTTTTACATTCAATTTCTTAGCCGCAAGAGGTGTAACACCATGCATCCGTTGAAAAGCTTTCGTAAAAGCCGCCGGACTGTCGTAACCGTACTTAAGCGCGACATCAATGACTTTACAATCCGTTCCCGCTAACTCCTGCGCCGCAAGCGTAAGCCGCCTATTCCTCACGTACTGAGTTACAGTCACACCGGTTACTGCATGAAACATGCGCTGAAAATGATATTTTGAACTCATTGCTGACCTAGCAATGTCCTCAATCTCAATCGGCAAGTGCAAATGTTGTTCCACATAATCAATGGATTGACGAAGCAACTTAAGTATTTCCAAGATCCGCATCTCCTTTCTCCTACAGTGTAAAAGAACCGTTGAATACCTTCTTGTTTAGGAATGCTTCATTTTGTCTGGAAACTCAAGTACAAAATGAGAAATTTTGTATGCAATGCTTCAGCATGTTCAACCCTTTGATATTTTGATTTATATTAACACATATTGAAAGAGTTCTACCCAATAGCTTAAGAAAAACAACTGTGGTGGCAAACTATTCTTGGACTATTTCTAAACTAACCTGCCCGTTAGTTTAATGATTTGAAAATTTTAGTGATTCTTTTTCGTTACTTTAATATAAACAAATCATAGTACTCTTCTATGCTCCTAAGTAAAAAAGAGGTATACAAAGGAGGGTTTAGGACAATCCTATTACTAGAATAGTAGTACCTAATTATTAGGAGAGGAATGGTGCTTGTGCTTATGAAAAAGATATTCAATGCTTCAATTGTTATTTTAATTTTGCTTACTAGTTCGACAGCCAATGCTGAACCAACCGCTACCAAAGTACCGAATGCAACTGCAAAATCAGTCCAACTTGTTGACAAAACAAACAGTAAGATTCCCGTTACTGATAATATTTCTTCCGTTATAGAGACAAGTTGGAGCTCTGTTTATTATGATTTTTATGGGGAGCCGGGACATAATTTTACTGTAACATGGCAAAAACTTGTTAATGGTAAGTATGTAACCCAACAAGTTTGGAAGGATAATTTTGATAAGAAAGGCCAGAGGCCAGGATCTTGGGCCCAGGGAGCCAACACATCGTGGAAAGTTCTTTTAGAAGATTCTGATAACGATTCTTCTGCAACATATACCTACACTATTGGTAACAAAAGTAAAAGCCCTTAGTTTTTCTAAGGGCATTTTTTTATTATTAATTACCCAAAAATAAGTTAACACAATATTTCGACAATTATAATAAAAATGTGTTCAGTAGCTGTCTTTATTTCTTTCATTAAACTAACCTGCCCGTTAGTTTAATTTAAAGTCGTCCTAATGGGGACTCACGGCAACTTTATACTTCCAATTTTGACTCAAGGCAAACTTATGCTTCCATATTCATTTAAAAATCACGAAAACACCAAGTTTCTATGCATTTTCTGACATACTTATGGGTAAATATCTGATCCTTTTATGGGTTAAGTCTCAACCTTGAGACTTAACCCATAAGTTTGCCATTTGGCAAGCTTATTCTTCCAAAAACTCATGGCAAACTTATGCTTCCAATGCATCCATCTACAAACACACATTCCTATTTCGCTTAGAATTAGTGTATAAATTGCCCGTTTCAGGTCCTTTATGAATGACCGATTGCGGGTAGTAACTCCTTCATAATGAACAATTTGAGTTAGGAAGTTATAACTATTGTTTTAAATGAAATCATTAAAGTCAAAGAAGCCAACCACTACTACGATTGACTTCACATGAATTTATTGAGCTATCGTTTCCCGTTAGTTTAATTTACCTCTATTATGCATTTGAATAATTAATCGAGACCACTCCTGGTTAACTACATGATAAGGCCAACTACCTCATGTGAGGAAATATACGAGCTCCTCAACTTCCTGTTTAACAGATTCAAAAGTGATATTCACGATAAATAGACCCCTTCAATAGATATATGAATTTTTCAACACTTCCAAGAAGAATCCTCTTAAGCACATTCAACGATCATGCTATTATCCTGATGAATAAAACAAAATAATCGAAAGGTAGATGCAAAACCTGAAATAGGTACAATCCCTTTTAGTGTGAGTTGTACAAACAAAATAAAGAAAGCCGCTTATAGCGACTCTCAATAGCATCCAGTTTCTACGCTCTCAACTCTTTGCTTATCTCGATTAACTCCATTTAATTTTTATCACTTTCGTAAACATTTAGTATGGAATCTATTAAGCCAGGGAATCGTTCATTGAGGTCTTCTGTTCGAAGTGACAACAAGCGTTTGGTTCCTTCAAAACGAGTATAAATAATTCCAGATTCCCGAAGTGTCCGGATGTGTTGTGACCTTGTAGAATTCGCAATGGGAACGTCAAAATTCTTACAAGCCTGCTCTCCACTCCTATACATTTGTGCCACCATGTGAAGACGAATTGGATCACTGAGTGCATGCAGCACTGCTGGTAGCATGAAGTCTTTACGATCAGGATGATGTAGTGATTTCATAAATTTCCCCCATTATATTTCATACCTAATTTACTAAATGACTGATGTGTGCTTACCTTTTGATCTTAACTCCAAAAACAAATTCATGTTGTATTTTACAATACTGCGTTATATACTTCAATTGTTCGCTATTTTACGAACAATAAAACAATATGTATACATATTTAACACAATCAGAAGGAGAGATCATATGAGTTCAGAAAAAAATTCCTCGGTAGTTCAATCCGAGCAACCACTTTTAGCCCGAGAAGGCTTTACCATTGTTGCCATATGTATTGCTATTGTATTGGCACTTATGAATACATCCATGTTTAATTTGGCGCTGCCTAATATCATCTCGGATTTCAATATTTCCTCGTCCACAGCTTCCTGGATTGTGTCCGGATATTCCATAATGTTTGCTGTTTCTTCGATCACATTCAGTCGTTTATCTGATTTCATACCACTCAGACGGCTGCTGAATATTGGAGTCGTCGCTTTAGGACTGGCTAGCTTAATCGGATTCTTTAGTGATAGCTTTGTTGTATTGCTTCTATGTCGGATTGTGCAGGCAGCAGGTGCGGGCGGTATTATTTCCCTGTCTATGGTGCTTTATACGCGATATATACCTATAGAACGCCGTGGTGCCGCTATGGCCATCAATATGTCCGCTGTATCACTAGGACTTGGTGCGGGACCAGTCGTCGGTGGAGTAATTGTCGAAAATTTGGGATGGCACTGGTTGTTTATTCTGACTTCATTCGTCTTGCTGCTGCTTCCATTATTTCTTACTTTGCTTCCGAAAGAGTTACCACAGGCCGGATCCTTTGACCTGATCGGCGGGATATTGCTCGCTTTAGGTACGACTTCATTACTTCTGTTCACGACTAATCAGAAGTGGATTATGCTTATTGCCGGACTCGTTGCATTAATACTCTTTGTTATGCGAATTCGTAAAACCCCGGAGCCATTTGTACTTCCGTCGCTATTTGCAAACCGTCCATTTTTAATACTCGTTTTACTAGGAATGACGGGTTATATATGTAATTTTGCTACTTTGTTTCTCTTGCCTCAGATTTTAACTCAGAATTTCCACTTTACACCCGGAAATGCGGGATTAATCATTTTTCCTGGTTCGTTACTTGCTATCCTCGCTTCACGCCAAGTGGGTCGTGTAATTGACCGTTACGGAAATCGTACCTTTTTGAAGTATGGCCCTATATTGTTGTTAATTTCTACGATCCTCTTCGCTTTATTGATTGGACACTCTTGGATAGGAGCAATGCTTACCTATATGATTCTTAGTCTGGCATTTACAGCGCTCTCCAGCTGTTTATCCAACGAGATCTCACGTGTACTGGATAGGAAGTATATAGGTTCAGGAATGGGTCTATATCAACTTCTTCAGTTTTTCAGTGGAGCCTTTGGGGTTGCCATCGTAGCCATTGCTTTAGAAAAACAGCAGCAATTCACCTTGGCCACAGCATATACAAATATTTATTGGGGCTTATGTGTATTAGCAGTCGTGGGTGTTGCCTCTGCTATCATCTATAGAAAAAGTGGAACTTTTACACAACCAAACTGAGGCTGTCACGTATAATTTCATTGAATAATTGTTGTATAAAAAAAGCAGCCAATCATATTTGAAGTGCCCCTTAAAAGTTAGTCAACTATATTTACGCGACTCGTTGGGCATGAGCTCGGTATTGTACCGGGCTCATGCCTTTTAATTTTGACTTGATATAATTGATGTATCATGCTAATCCTTGTTTTGGATTGATCTACACTTTCTAATTCTAAAAATATAAAGACTCTGATTTCATAATGCAGGAGGAGTTCTCCATTACTGCGTTAGCGTTATCATAACAAATTCCCTTTGCGTGACATGCTCTGGGTAATTCGCTTGTCCCTTAAAAGCATGTCGTTACTCCTTCATCTGGTAGTGCCAGCCTTGATCCAAATGCAGAAGGAGTACGCTGTATAGATTTTTTCAAACACTTTTAAACTGCCTCTATCTTCAACTTTATAATTAAAATTTGGCAAAAAAATGCACCTCCAATTGTTAGATGTGTCCAAATTGGGGTGCAGTTCAATGGATCAGCTGCTTCTTCTTATTATTGTGCTATCGTTTCCCGATAGCTTAATGAACTCTAGTCCATGTCAGTACTTACTTACAAATAAAAAAGCAAAAGACCCCGAGAAACAATTCTCGGTCTTTTGCTTTTTTCAATATCCATATAGCTTGAAGTGTTGTTCATTAGTGAGCTACTTTCACTTGATTGTCGGCCGACGGTTTAGCTTGTTTCAAAGCTAGGAAGGCAACTACGATGCCTAGTAAGGTCGTGGCAGCGGCGATAAAGAACGCCGTGTGGATTGCATGATTTAAATCCGCTGGAAGCATGTGTTCCAATGTTGCCCCTGTTCCTAGACTCGCTGAAATAATAGCCATAATGACCGCAAGTCCGATCGCTCCACCAATTTGCTGGCCGGTTGAGATTAACGCCGAAGCAACGCCCTGCTCTTTCGGTTCAATGCCTGCACTGCCTGCGACAAACATGGTTGTGAACACTAAAGCCTGACCAATACCAATGACGACTGTACCTGGGATGATTCCCCATGCCGATCCGGTTTCCGATAGCCCCGTCAGCATCAGGAATCCAATCACGCCTAGTCCCATCCCTGTTGCAATGGTACCCGCTACACCCACCTTGCTTAACATCCCGTTAATCAGCTTAGCTCCAACAAATGCACTAAGCGTCAAAGGCAAGAAGCTAAATCCCGATTGAATGGCTGAAAATTCAAGCACACCTTGGGTATACAAGGTCATGAAATAATACAATGAACCAAATGAAGCCGAGAAAAGAAATGCGATAAGTGCAGCTCCCGTCAGATTACGATTCCGGAACATCCGGAAGGAAATGAGCGGTTCTTTTGTACGTTTCTCGATCAAGACAAAAGCCAGTAACATCAGCACGCCAATCAAGGCAGCTGGAAGTGTGGTAACACTGCCCCAGCCTTCAACCGGTGCTTGAATTAGATAATAGACAACAAGTAACAAACCCGCAGTCACGGATATCGTTCCGGCTGCATCATAGTGTTTAGTGGCTGCGGACACTTTGCTTTCTTTCAGTACGAACGGTGCTAGAATGACGACGAGAAGTGCGATCGGCACATTCACCAGGAAGGTCGCTTCCCATCCAATATAACTTGTCAGGACCCCTCCAAGCAGCAAACCGAGCGACATCCCCACTCCGCCCATCGCGGCCCAGATGCCCATGGCACGGTTTCGTTCAGGTCCTTCCTCAAAATTAGACATGATCAGCGATAACGTTGCCGGCGAAAGTAATGCTCCACCCAAACCTTGCAGGGCTCTGGCTACGATCAACATCAGTTGGGACTCTGCCAGTCCGCCAAGCAGCGATCCTAATCCAAAAAGTCCGATGGCAATCATAAACATGCGTCTTCTGCCCATCAGGTCCGACAGTCTTCCTCCGATGAGTAAGAAACCACCGAATGCGAGTGAATATGCACTAACCACCCACTGGAGGTGATTGGCTGAGAAGCCAAGATCATTACCTAAGGACGGCATGGCTACAAATATAATCGTGTAATCCAGTGCCAAAACCAGCTGTGAAATGGCTAGTATGAATAAGGCTAAACCTTTAAATCGCGTTGAATTCATCTTCTTAATTCCTTTCACTTGCAGACAACAGTCTGCAACCCATATTAATTTTTGACCATTCGATCTATTTTGAGAAAAAAGGAATGAAGCACCGTATGACGCTTCATCCTTGTTCCAATACCGAAAGTGTAATGGTTGTAATCTGCTCAATCACGAGCGGATCGTCCGTTAATTTTGCGACTTGGGTGAGCCCATATCGTGAATGGTACAAGTATCTTGCCATTGCACGCATATCCTGCTTCGGACTGAACTCCCCCTGCTGCTGACCGCGTATCAACGCATCGTACAAAGCCTCTTCCAATCGAATTTTGTCCTGTTCGAAAAGTTCAGCAATCTCTGGATCATGCGGCACCTGATCAATCGCACTATAGAGAATAAAGCACTCCTTGCGGCGCTGCTCATCTCTTAATGTGTCTCCAATGACGTTAAATATATCCCTAATCGCTTGCTTCACGGGTGTCGTTTCTGCCAAATATGCGACCACTGCCGAGGACTTTTCGTCCACGTAATGTTTCGTTGCTTTCAAAAACAGATCCCGTTTCGTACCATACGTATCGTACAAGCTTTGACGTGCAATACCTAACCCATCGAGTAGAAGGTGCATGGAGGTGCCTTCATAGCCATAATGCCCGAACACCTCCATCGCCTTATGCAGCACGAGATTCGTGTCGAATTCTTTGCTTCTAGCCAAATGGATAACCCCCTTTCTCCTCCTCTATGCTAACGATATTAGATCGTTCAGTCAAGAAGAGGCGAGTGGTGGTTTCCAGGAAAGACTTCCCGTCGACCTGTCTTGGGTTAA
>NZ_NPBR01000019.1:0-151500 GCF_002276415.1 Paenibacillus sp. 7523-1
GTTTATAAATACAACCAATTATATTTTAACAGCCCGATAGATCATTATCGGGCTGTTTTTGTTTTTGTAAAACTTGTCAGCTCATTCTTTCAGTTGGGGCACGCTTCTGCTAAGCGAAAAAGTGAATCTTGCAGTGCCTTTTTAGTATCAGGATCAATGATCGTACCTTGTTTGTTGATTTTCATCGTAATATGAGGAATTGTATGTGAGGCATCATCCAGGACGAGGGCATTGATCATGTTTAAAGTCAGCAATATGGATGTATGTGCTTGATTACCGCCCAAAGGGCTGGGGGATGCTGCGATGACCACTGTAGGCTTATTCACCCATTCTCCGGAGGATACAATCCAATCTAAAGCATTTTTTAAGACACCGGGAATACCATTTCCATACTCAGGTGTACAGATCAGGACACCGTCTGCTTGCTTTAATTGGGATCTGAAGTATTGAACGGAAGCAGGACCATCATCTACATCAAGATCAGGATTGAAGTGTGGAAGATCATTCAGTTGATCATATACCTGAAATTTTAAAGTAGTAGGGGCAAGCGCCATCATGGCGTGCATTAGCATAGTGTTTGTGGATTGTTTCCGTAGACTTCCTGAAATTGCAAGGATGTTTATTTCTCTTTCCATTCTGTAATCCCCCATCTTGTCAAATGTCTATCAGTAATATGAATTGATTTATCTATTTTCCATCTTTCCTTACGAAGAGTCTACAGATAACGGCTATTATTAAGGCATTCTTCATACTAAGCCGAGTATGGTTATTCTTCTTCATTGGATCTACATACCAAGTGTGAGGAGAATGGACCAGAGGGGGTGCTTTTGTGTATCAACAGAGAAAACAATAAAAATTTTATCATAAATTAGTACCAAGTACTAAGACTTAGTGCTATAATAATAAAAAACAAAACGAGGTGACTGACACTATGATGCAATCAAAAGCCAGCATTACTGCATTCGGAACCTATGTGCCGGAGCGTATTCTAAATAACGCGGATTTGGAGAAAATGGTCGAAACGAACGATGAATGGATCGTACAACGAACAGGCATGAGAGAGCGGAGGATTGCCGCAGAGGATCAGTTCGTTTCTGATTTGGCAGTTAAGGCTGTGGAAGACATGATTCAGCGTTATGAGGTTGACGTTCATGATGTGGATATGATCCTCGTAGCAACAAGTACGCCGGAGTATGCATTTCCCAGTACAGCTTCTAGAGTACAGGCCCGTTTGAACATTGCTCAGACGGGAGCGCTGGATTTGAGCGCAGCATGCGCAGGCTTTGTCTATGGATTACAGCTGGCCGATAGCATGATTACAAGTGGCATGTATCGCAAAGTGCTCGTGATCGGGGCAGAGACATTATCCAAAATTACAGATTACACTGATCGTACGACATGTATTTTGTTTGGGGATGGAGCCGGAGCGTTTCTGTTGGAACGAACCGAAGGCCAGGGCAGTACTCTGGCAGCACTTTCCGGAACTCAGGGTGATGGTGGGTTACATGTTTATAGCAGTGGGCTTTCCTCCGAGATGAATGGGGTACCTCTTCAAGGTGACGGACGTCTTGTGCAAAACGGCAGAGAAGTATACAAATGGGCTGTACGGCTGATACCGGAGCAATTGCCGAAACTTATCGCTAGCTCAGGCTTGCAGAAGGAGCAAATCGACTGGTTCGTACCGCACAGCGCAAATATGAGAATGATTGAAGCTGTCTGCGAGCGTGGTCCTGTACCGTTGGAACGCACGCTAACCAGCATGGAGTACCGTGGAAACACATCAGCTGCATCCATACCTCTGGCCATTCAGCTGGCCGTCGATGAAGGGAAAGTGAAGCAGGGTCAGCGCCTCGCCTTATTCGGTTTCGGTGGTGGCTTAACTTATGCGGGCCTTGTGTTGGAATGGAGTGTACCAGACGCTGGTTCAACGAATTAACGTAGAAAGTTGAGATTAAGCGGGAAAGACAGTGTGTCTTACTAGGATCATAAAAAAAGTACACTTTCCTCCGATGTGGAGGCGAAGTGTACTTTTTGTTTATTAAGCTCTTTCTAATTCAATAAAGGAGTTATGGCGTAAGTTTAGGAGCTTGGCGGTGGTGGGTTCCCTGCTCATAACTATATGCGAGTTTAATCAATGTTCCTTCATCAAAGGCGCGGCCCAGGAATTCAATACCTACGGGTAGACCCTCTGTAGTGAAGCCAGCAGGTACGGTGATAGCCGGGAACCCGGAGAATGGGCTTAGTCGGTTATTCCCGCCGGAGTTTTGGCCTTCGCCGATCACGGCAGCAGCCTGGGTGGATGTAGGATAAACGATGGCATCCAGGTTATTATCAGCCATCACTTTTAGAATAGCTTCGCGCGTGATTTGAGTACGTTTCAATACGATGTCTTTGTACTCAGTTGTCTCCAGCGTTTCCCGTGCATCGCGTGCCTTCATGGATTGTTCCTGTGTTTTATCAAATTCACCTGAAGCGATGATGTCCGACAGACTGTGGTATGGAGCATCTTCACCAAGTGACTCCAGATAGTCGTTGAGCTGGAATTTGAATTCATATCCGCTCAAGCTCGGGTATTTGTTGATTTCGTCCAGGTTCGGAATACTGATGGGAACAGCAGTTGCACCCAGAGATTTCAATTCTTCCACGGCATTGTTGATCACAACGGCAACGGCTTTTTCTTCTGCTTTGGTGCTTGGGATGAGCTCTGTGGCCACACCAATTCGTGCACCTTTCAAACCGTTCACATCAAGGAAATCGGTATAGCTGGATGGGATTTTCCCTACAGCATAGGCTGTAGCCACATCATCTTTGTCATAACCGGCTGTAGCGTCCAGCATGATCGCAGCATCGCTAACTGTACGAGCCATAGGGCCGCCTACATCCTGAGTCAGAGCAAGCGGGATAATCCCTTCACGGCTGGATAGTCCAATCGTTGGACGAATTCCGACAAGGCTGTTGAAGCTGGATGGAATACGGATCGATCCACCAGTATCGGTACCCATGCCTGCTGCAGCAAAGTTGGAGGCAATCGCTGCCCCTGTTCCGCCGCTGGAACCGCCAGGATAGTGATCCAGTGCGTAAGGGTTCAGGGTTTGTCCACCCAATGAACTGGATGTAGTAATGCCAAATGCAAATTCATGCAGATTTGTTTTACCGAGGATAATGGCACCAGCTTCTTTGAGCTTCTTCACTTGCTCAGCGTCTTGAGCAGGCACGGAGTCCTTCAGACAGATACAGCCGGCAGTGGTAGGCATATCATTCGTATCAAAGTTGTCCTTCACAAGAACCGGAATACCGTGCAGTGGTCCGCGTGCACCTTTGGCTGCACGTTCTTCGTCCAAAGCCTGGGCAAGTTCAAGTGCTTCCGGGTTTAAGGTTAGTATGGAATTAATGCTAACTCCCTGATCATCGTATTTCTCAATCCGATCCAGATACATTTGAACCAATTCCTTGGATGTAAGCTTTCCTTGCGTCATTGCAGCCTGGAGTTCCGTAATCGTTGCTTCCTCCAGAACAAATGGTTTTATGTAGTTATAAATGCGATCTTTCAATATGGCGACATCATATTCCGTCAGGACAGCGTTAGGGAGAAAGAGGGAATCAGTATATCCTTTCATCAACCCTGCAGCATTCAAAGCACCGATGGCACCTGCATAGCTGGATCGGTCCGGTACGTCTTTGAACGACTCTGTGGTGGACTCCAGCTTCAACCAGGTTTGAAGAGCTAGAGCAGCATCCTTACGCTGAACGGTTTTGCCTGAGAGCTCGTCCATTGAAAAAGGCACACCTGCAAGTGTCGCTGCTTCTTCCATGGCTTCAATAAATGCGGCAGACGTGGCAGGTGCCTTCCCTACAGCTGTTGCTGCGACCGTTGTTTTGCTTGATGGGGTTGCTGCTCCGGCTGATGCCAGCGGTACGGAAGCTCCTCCCCAAGTTGTAACCATTACTGCTCCTGTCAGTAACAGAGCTCCACTTTTTTTCAATACAGATCCATGATAAGTCATGCATCCACGCTCCCTTCTGTCGCAATGATGTGTGTGATGAAACGGCTGTATATGCTTTTGTCACATTCTAATAACATGTCAGGTATTCTTACAACGCTCATATTTATCCAAAAAAACGTATACAAGTTGTATAAAGGTGATTATTTCTTTCAGATGCTCTTATTTTCATTCCTAAAAGAAATTTAAGTGTTCACAAATGTGTTATATTATCTTACATGTAATCTGGAGCAGTAATTTATCAGGTTAATAGTTCCCCTGGGATATGCCAAGAAACGATTGGTCTGAAATGATATAATGAAAGGATAGGAACTTGGGTTACAAGGTGTATGAAGAAAGGAAGAGATACGAAGTGAAAACATTGGTACTCGCTGAGAAACCATCTGTGGCACGGGAAATTGCCAGAGTTATGGGAGCGCGTGATAAACATAAGAGTTATTTGGAAGGTCCTAAATATATCGTAACGTGGGCACTTGGGCATTTAGTGGGACTTGCGGAACCAGAAGATTACGACAAGAAGTACGCCACCTGGAATCTTGAAGATCTGCCGATTCTGCCGGAGCGGGCGAAACTCAAGGTGCTAAGAGAGACGAATCATCAATACAAGGCCGTACAACAGCTTATGAAACGCCAAGATGTTGGTGAACTGGTCATCGCGACGGATGCCGCCCGGGAGGGAGAACTGCTTGCCCGTTGGATCATGCAAATGGCGCAGTGGAAGAAGCCCTTCAAACGATTGTGGATTTCTTCTCAGACGGATAAGGCAATCAAAGAAGGATTTGCTTCGCTGAAGCCAGGGAGTCAGTTTGACCGTCTCTATGAATCGGCACGGTGCCGGGCAGAAGCGGACTGGATGATTGGGCTTAATGTGACACGAGCGCTGACCGTTCGATTTAATGCACAGTTGTCTGCAGGACGGGTACAGACGCCAACCCTGGGCATGATCATGGACAGGGAAAATGAAATCAATGGTTTTCGGTCACAGGAGTATGAGACATTAACTGCAGATTTTGGAGGTTTTCAAGCCGTGTGGCGGGCCTCAGGCGGAGATTCACGCATCTTTGATACTCAAGATACCCAGGCATTGAAGAAACGAGTGGATGGACGTAAGGGAACCATTGCTCAGGTCAAAAAGAGTGAAAAAGTCGAGCCGCATCCTCTGGCCTATGACTTGACGGAGCTGCAGCGTGATGCCAACCGCAAGTATGGTTTTTCAGCCAAGCAGACTTCCAACGTCCTGCAGCGTCTATATGAGCAGCATAAGCTGGTTACATATCCGCGTACGGATAGCCGTTACCTGACATCGGACATGACAGATACGCTGAAAGAAAGACTGGATAGTGTAGCAGTTGGACCGTATGCATCATTAGCGCGTCCCTTGCTGCGGAAAAATCTGAATATCACCAAACGAATTGTGGATGACAGTAAGGTAACGGATCACCATGCCATCATCCCAACAGAACAGACCGTGCTGCTGAATCAGCTGAGTCCAGAGGAACGCAAACTGTATGATTTGATCGTACGCCGGTTTATCAGTTTGTTCTATCCAGCTGCCAGATACGATTCAGTAGCGATTACTGTGCAAGTGGGTGAAGATTCCTTCCATGTTAAAGGTACAACGGTAAAAGACAGTGGCTGGCGTGAAGTATACGGCGGAGACTACAGTGACGAAGATGATGAGCGCACAGATGAGCAAGCAGACAATGGCCACACTCTTTTGCCAGACGTACAGCAAGGTCAGTCGGTTACCGTTCAGCGTTGTCATATTAAAAGTGGAAGAACCATGCCACCTAAACGGTACACGGAGGCTGCATTGCTCGCACAAATGGAGAAGCACGGACTCGGTACCCCGGCTACGCGTGCAGATATTATCGAGAAATTGGTCAGCTCGGATACCATCGACCGCCAAGGCAACAGCATGCATCCTACAGGCAAAGGGAAGCAATTGATTGAGCTGGCTGCTCCGCAGCTGCGCACACCTGAACTGACGGCACGTTGGGAGGCTGAACTAGAACGGATTGCTCGTGGACAAGGGAAACCAGGTCCTTTCCTAGAAGGCATACGTTCGATGGCTAAAGAACTGGTGTCCACTGTAAAAGGAAGCAAGGCAGAGTATAAACCGCATAACGTGTCGAGCAGCCACTGCCCGGATTGCAATGCGCGTCTGCTTGAGAAGAAAGGGAAACGCGGCAAGTTTCTCGTATGTCCCACGGAGGATTGTGGCTATCGTCGCTCTGCAGAGAAGCGGTTATCCAACCGTCGTTGTCCGCAGTGTCACAAGAAGATGGAAATGAAAGAAGGCAAAGCGGGCCTCTATGTGCAGTGTCTGCCTTGCGGAATCACGGAAGCGCTGGATAAAGATAAACAGCATGTCAACAAACGCGAACAGCAAAAGCTGGTCAAACAGTATGCCAAGCAGGAATCCATCGGATCCAATCTCGGAGACTTGTTGAAAGCAGCGATGGAGAAAAAAGGGGACTAGTGCCCCTGAAAGAGTTTGGACCAAGTTGAATGGATACCGGCGAGGTCATGCTCAATAAACCGCTTCGCATGGTGTCGTATAAGATCCCTCCTTTTCAGGCAACGTAAGCCAAGGAGGTGACACAGATGCCACACAACAAACCAGAGAAAATTCATAATCAGCAGAATAAGGACAGTATCCGGGAAGAAAGCATCGGAGCACGTCCAACCAAGGCCGGCAAAAGAGTTCCCAGCCTGAACGGTATTCCGAAACAGGAGTCCTAGGTTCTACCCGGAACGGATGATTCCAATAAGCAATCTATGCGGCTCCCTTCTCTCGTTGATCATGTCCCTGCAGAGGACTATAATGGAGGAACAGGGAGATGTCCCGGGATAGGGGGACCGCTAGAATTATATGCAAACCGGACTCATATTGTGGTTTTTATTTATTAACGTGGTAGGTTATCTGGTGATGTCAGATGACAAAAAACGGGCGCAGCGACGTCGTGATCGTACACCCGAACGGACGTTATTCCTGCTGGCGTTTATCGGAGGCGCGCTTGGAGTCTGGATTGCAATGTACCGGAAAAGGCACAAAACCAAACATCCGAGCTTTACCATCGGGATTCCACTTCTGCTATTTCTGAATGCCGTAATCTATGGTTATTTTCTGAAATAGAACTTAGAGGTGGCGACACTGCAAAACCAGGCTAATGGTTCATACTGCATGAAGAACGTTTATAGGGTTACATGGTGCTGGATTTAGTTTTATGTCAGACCGAAGCTTCCAGCTTCGGAGTTTCTACATATACGGAAGGGACGGGATTTACATGTTATTCTCCAAAATTTTAGTAGCTTATGATGGATCAAAAGCTTCAAACAAGGCACTGGATCGTGCCATTGAGCTGGCTAAGGTGTCTCCGGATTCAGTCATTGATGTCATTCATGCCTTTGATTTCCCGCGCGTATTTATTGGAGAAGGACTCGCACCGCTGCCGCCATCTCTGAATAACGATTACTACAACCTGGCTGTGCAAACAACCGATGAAGCAAAAGAACGGATCAAAGCTGCAGGCGTTACAGCCAACGTAGACCTGATTCAAGGAGCCGCAGCTGAAGTGCTGCTTGATTATGCTAAGGAAAATGGATCGGATGTTATCGTCATCGGAAGTCGTGGACTTGGTGGCATTCGTGAATTTGTCTTGGGCAGTGTAAGCCACAATGTGGTGCAGCATGCTCAAGTTCCTGTATTGATCGTTAAATAATGCAATAGATTGTGAATTACAATACGCGGTGAGCCGGCTGTCTTCATTTCATTGAAGAGAAGTCGGCTTTCTTTTATGGGATGAAATGGATATGAAGTTCAAAAGAAACGCCTTAATCACGAACATTATATTTGTCAATATGTTAAATGTTCGTCTTTAAGTTGACATTAGCTGTAGGGGATTGTTAGAATGTTAGATGTGTCGATCAGGTGAGAATAAGGTCGAGTAGGAACGAAAGATGTACCAAGGTTGACCGAAATGAGTCGCTTGGATTGAATAGATATTTGCTCGTATAACGCCGGGGATAAGGCCCGGAAGTCTCTACCCGGAGACCGTAAATTTCCGGACTACGAGGAGATACGGCTGAGAGTCGCATGAATATGGATGCGGACAGCAAGCCCCCTTTTGGCATGCCCAAATGAGGGATACGTATTTCTTGGAGTCCGGTGTCCGGAGAAAATGTGATGTTTTCGCGGGTAGCGGATTTTTTTGTTTCAAAAGGGAACACGTATGGCTAGAGTGGTTGTTATCAAAATAAGCTCAGACGGGAGTTGGATGTATTCATGTCAGTGCAGGTCGCTGTAATTATGGGCAGCAAGTCGGATTGGGAAACGATGAAGCATGCGTGTGAGGTGCTGGATGAACTGGAGATCGGGTATGAGAAAAAGGTTGTATCCGCGCATCGTACACCGGATCTGATGTTTGAATATGCCGAGCAGGCTACTGAGCGCGGATTCAAGGTTATCATTGCAGGTGCAGGCGGAGCAGCACATCTCCCAGGCATGGTTGCTTCCAAAACGATGCTGCCGGTAATCGGCGTACCTGTGCAGTCCAAGGCACTGAATGGTCTCGATTCCCTACTATCCATTGTTCAGATGCCGGGCGGCATTCCTGTCGCAACGGTAGCGATTGGCAAGGCGGGTGCTACCAATGCAGGGCTGCTTGCGGCACAGATGATCGGTGCATTCGATGAGGATGTCCGTAATCGCTGCGAAGCCCGCAGAGAGCGGATCAAACGTGAAGTACTCGAAAGCAGTGATGAGCTATGAGTAAAACTGAACTGAATCTTTCCGGTATGGCTGAACGTGTGCTGCTCCCAGGCAAAACAACCATTGGAGTTCTCGGGGGCGGACAGCTTGGACGAATGTTGACGCTCGCCGGGACAGCGATGGGATACCGCTTTGTTACGCTTGATCCGGCACCAGATTCGCCTTGCGGACAGGTTGCCCGCCAGATTGAGGCCGGATATGACGATGAAGCTGCAGCGCTTGAACTGGCCCGTCAGTGTGATGTGATCACGTATGAGTTTGAAAATGTGGATGCAGGTGTAGCGGGCTTGCTGGAACGTGAATCCTATGTGCCGCAAGGAAGTGCGTTATTGTATACAACTCAGCATCGGTTGCGTGAAAAACGAGCGATCGAAGCTGCTGGAGTAAGAGTAGCGCCTTATAGGGAGATTACAAGTAAGGATACGATGCAAGCAGCAGTAAGCGAGCTTGGTGTACCTTGTGTTTTGAAGACGGTAACCGGAGGATACGATGGTAAAGGCCAGCGAGTCATTCGCGAAGTGAGCCAGGCTATACCGGCTTACGAAGAGCTTGCAGCGACCGGAGCGGAACTGGTGCTGGAGCAATTTATCAAATTTGACTGCGAAATCTCCGTCGTCGTTGCCCGAAGCACGAGTGGAGAGATCAAGACATTCCCGCCAGCGGAGAACATTCATGTGAACAACATTCTGCATGCCTCGATCGTACCGGCCAGAGTGGCTACGGACATACAGATCGAAGCCCAGAAACTTGCAGCGGCTGTGGCCGAATCCATGCAGGCTGTTGGATTGCTGGCGGTGGAACTCTTTGTTGCGGCAGACGGAAGATTGTATGTGAACGAACTGGCTCCAAGACCTCATAATTCCGGTCATTACACGATGGAAGCCTGTGCGACGTCACAGTTCGAGCAGCATATTCGTGCCATCTGCGGGCTGCCATTAGGAGACACAACACTGTTAAGTCCGGTTGTTATGGTCAATGTGCTTGGAGAACATCTGGAAGGAATTATCGCCAGAACGGGTCAACCTGATGCAGAAGCAATGGAACTCGGTGTTATTCCCAAGCTTCACATATATGGCAAAACCGAAGCGAAAACGGGACGGAAAATGGGGCATGTCAATCTGCTCTGTCAGGATGTTGAAGAAGGATTACAATGGATTGAACAAACTAATATCTGGAGGAATACAAATTCATGATCGAACGTTATAGCAGACCCGAAATGAGAGCCATCTGGACGGAGGAAAACAAATTCAAGTCCTGGCTGGAAGTTGAAATCTGTGCATGTGAAGCTTGGGCGGAACTCGGAGTTATTCCTAAGGAAGAAGCAGCATTGCTTCGTCAAAACGCTTCTTTTGATATTGATCGCATCTATGAAATCGAACAGGAAACGCGCCACGACGTTATTGCTTTTACACGCACGGTATCCGAGAGTCTGGGTGCAGAACGCAAATGGGTGCACTACGGACTGACATCCACGGATGTGGTAGATACGGCTCTGGGGTACGTACTGCGCCAGGCCAATGAAATTCTGGAACGCGACATCGTGAACTTTATCGAGATCTTGCGTGAGAAGGCCCTCGCTTATCAGCATACGCCAATGATGGGTCGCACACACGGGGTGCATGCCGAGCCAACAACCTTTGGTTTGAAAATGGCCCTGTGGCATGAAGAGATGAAACGTAATCTGGAGCGTTTCCGCCATGCGGCAGACAACGTGCAGTACGGAAAAATCTCCGGTGCGGTAGGAACTTACGCGAACATCGATCCGTTTGTTGAAGAGTTTGTCTGCGAGAAGCTGGGCACGAAGCCTGCGCCAATTTCGACACAAACCTTGCAGCGTGACCGTCATGCAGAATACATGGCTACCCTGGCATTGATCGCAACATCACTGGACAAGTTTGCTACAGAAGTTCGTGCACTACAAAAGAGTGAATTCCGTGAAGTGGAAGAAGCGTTTGCCAAAGGTCAAAAAGGATCTTCCGCCATGCCGCACAAACGTAATCCGATTGGTAGCGAAAATATCTCGGGTCTGTCCCGCGTCATCCGCGGACATATGGTGTCGGCATACGAGAACGTAACACTATGGCATGAACGTGATATCTCACACTCTTCCGTAGAGCGTGTCATCCTGCCAGATGCAACGATGCTGCTGAACTACATGCTGAACCGTTTCGGTAACATCGTGAAAAACCTGACGGTGTTCCCTGAGAACATGAAACGCAACATGGAGCGTACCTTCGGTGTACCATTCTCAGGACGTGTACTGACGAAGCTGATCGACAAAGGCTTCAGCCGTGAACAGGCATATGATACCGTTCAACCACGTGCCATGCAGGCATGGGAAGAACAGCGCCACTTCAAGGATATCGTGAAAGCGACACCGGAAATCACCGAGGTGCTGAGCGATGAAGAAATCGAAGATGCATTCAACCCGTCCTGGCACTTGAAACATGTCGATACAATCTTCAAGAAACTTGGTTTGACCAACTAATATACTCCAATAAGGCTAGAGAGCAGAATGATGGACCAGCAAGGAACGGAGAGGACAGAGCAAATCTGTAGAAGCGAAGCGCTCGCCTTTATCCCCGGATTTACACTTTGGGAAAAGTGGATCAAAAAAATCCGGGGATAACAGTGATCGAAAGATTGTTCTGTTATCGGAGTGGAGTGTGCTCCATCGCGGTTCTGTCTGTAGCCTTATATCTCCTGAAAGAAGGTGAGCCTCCATGGCACTGTCCACAGCGGCAGATCTCGTTAAAGCACCTCTGTTATATAAAGGAAAAGTACGTGAATTGTACGATCTGGGGGAACATTTTCTGATCGTGGTAACGGACCGGATTTCAGCTTTTGACTACGTGCTGGACCCAGCGGTGCCCGAGAAGGGTAATGTGCTGAATAAACTCAGCAGCTTCTGGTTTGAACTGACGAGTGACATGATGGACAACCACGTGGTTCATACGGACGTCAACCGGCTCGGTGATCTCATTGTGGACCCGGAGCTTCTGAAAGATCGCATTATGGTGACACGCAAAGCGGAACGCATCGATATCGAATGCGTCGTACGCGGATACATTACTGGCGGCGGATGGAGACAATATGAGAATAGCGGAGAGGTGAACGGTATCAAACTGCCGGAAGGGCTTCGCAAAAACGCCAAGCTCGAAAACCCTATTTTCACCCCGGCTGCCAAAAATGATGTGGGTCATGATGAAGACATTCCGATGGACCGCATGAAAGAACTGGTTGGCGATGAGCTGGCTAGCGAGCTTCAGGAAAAAAGCCTGCGACTGTACGAGTTCGCCCGGGATTATTGTGATCAGCGTGGTATTATTCTCGCAGATTGCAAATTCGAGTTCGGTGTCGTCGATGGCAAGGTCATCCTGATCGACGAAATCTTCACCCCGGATGCATCACGGTTCTGGGCGAAAGAGAACTACGCACTAGACATCGAGATCGACAGCATGGACAAGGAGCCGGTGCGCACCTATCTGGCAGGAACCGATTGGGACAAAAACAGTAAGCCTGACCCGCTGCCACAAGCGGTGGTGGAGGCAACAACGGCAAGATACGTCGACATCTATAACCGTTTAACGAAACAATAAATGGAAAGTTTGAGGTGAGCTGCGGGAAAGTTTGGCTTTCGATCGCTGTTGCCCCCGGAATGTATTGATTGGAATCTTTTTTCAAAAGGAAACATTCCGGTTGCAAAGGCGAACGCTCCGCTTCTCCAGCTCAATCTTTCCCTCCGCCAGTATCAAACTGGGGATAAGGAAATTAAGTGCGGAGGCTTCCCACAGGTAGGAAGCCTGAAAAATTACGAGAATTAAATTCTTTGATTACTAAAGTATTTTATAGACCATTTATTATTTAAACGTAATGGTCAGACTATACCATTACACACCGTGTAACGTAACAGAATTAGGCCTTTCAAAAAACGCCGCATGGACAAGCGGAGGGGCGGAGTTGTTCGTGAAGGAACGAAGTGCTCGCCTTTGTCCCCGGGTTTTGACCGCAGAGCGGGCCAAAACAATTCAGAAAAACCCGGGGACAACAGCGACCGGAAGAACAATCCGCCCCGGAGCAAGCTCCCAAAGCCCTTTTTTAACAGCATAAAGCATTTATCCCGTTCATTACTGAGGAGGAACATAGGATCATGATCAAAGCAACCGTCTATGTCACTATTAAGCAAAGCGTTCTCGACCCGCAAGGAGTAGCCGTTCAAGGTGCCCTGCACTCGATGGGATTCAATGAAGTGGAAAGTGTACGGATCGGTAAAGTCATGGAACTGAACCTGGATACAACTGATCGCGCAGAAGCGGAAAAACGTTTGACTGTGATGTGCGAGAAGCTGCTGGCCAACACCGTTGTTGAAGATTACCGCTACGAATTGGAGGGTTAATCCCATGAAATTTGCAGTTCTTGTGTTTCCTGGCTCCAACTGCGACATTGACTGTTACAAGGCAGTGGAAGATGCCATTGGGCAAGAGGTTGATTATGTATGGCACACGGCAACGGATCTTTCGGCATATGACTGTATCCTGGTTCCGGGTGGTTTCTCCTATGGAGACTACTTGCGTTGTGGGGCGATTTCTCGCTTCGCACCTGTAATGAATGAGGTAGCCAAAGCTGCTGAACAAGGTAAATATATTCTGGGGATCTGCAACGGATTCCAGATTCTGACTGAAGCCGGATTGCTTCCAGGCGCGTTAATTCGCAATATGTCACTGAAATTCCGTTGCCACGATACGGTCTTGAAAGTAACGAATACAGATACACCATTTACACGTGACTATGCACCTGGGGAAGAGATTATCATTCCGATTGCTCACGGTGAAGGCAACTATTACTGCGATGAAGAGACGCTCGCGAGTTTGCAAGCGAACAACCAGATCGTATTTACGTACGGCAGCAACCCGAACGGTTCCCTGGGCGATATCGCAGGAATCTGTAATGAGGGTGGAAACGTGGTCGGCATGATGCCGCATCCGGAGCGTGCGGTGGATTCACTGCTGGGCTCAGAAGACGGCAAACGTATGTTTACATCTATTTTGAAAGCATGGAGGGATCGACATGACGCAGCAGCTATCCGCTAAGGAACCGACGGCAGAACAGGTCGCAGAACATAAACTTTACGCACAAATGGGCGTGTCGGACAGCGAGTATGAGCTGATCTGTGAATTCATGGGACGCAAGCCGAACTACACGGAAATCGGTGTATTTAGCGTTATGTGGTCCGAGCACTGTGCATACAAAAACTCCAAGCCGCTGCTGCGCCGTTTCCCAACTAGTGGACCACGTGTCCTGATGGGACCAGGTGAAGGTGCCGGGATCGTTGACATTGGCGACAACCAGGCTGTTGTTTTCAAAATTGAAAGCCATAACCACCCTTCCGCTGTAGAGCCTTATCAAGGGGCAGCAACAGGCGTGGGCGGTATCATCCGTGATATTTTCTCCATGGGTGCAAGACCGGTAGCTCTGCTGAACTCGCTTCGTTTCGGGAAATTGGAGAGCGATCGCGTGAAATACCTGTTTGAACATGTCGTATCCGGTATTGCCGGATATGGTAACTGTATCGGGATTCCAACGGTAGCCGGTGAAGTCATGTTCGACGAAAGTTATGAAGGCAATCCACTCGTTAATGCCATGTGCGTAGGCTTGATCGATCATGACAAAATTCAGCGCGGTGTAGCCAAAGGCGTAGGAAACCCGGTGTACTATGTTGGTCCTCCAACGGGCCGCGATGGAATTCACGGTGCAACGTTTGCATCGGTAGAACTGACAGAAGAATCCGAATCCAAGAAGACAGCGGTTCAAGTCGGCGACCCATTCATGGAAAAACTCGTCATGGAGTCCTGCCTTGAGCTGATCGACACGGGTATCGTACTTGGTATTCAGGATATGGGTGCAGCTGGCCTGACTTGCTCCAGTGCGGAGATGGCAAGTAAAGCCGGTAACGGTCTGGAACTGTATCTCGATCAGGTACCACAGCGCGAAGAAGGCATGACACCTTATGAGATGATGCTGTCCGAGTCTCAGGAACGGATGCTGTTCGTGGTTGAGCCGAAGGATGAAGCCCAAGCGATGGAGATCTTTGAGCGTTGGGGCGTAATCTGTGCGAAAGTCGGTAAAGTTACCGATGATGGACGTCTGAAGCTGTATCACCACGGCGAAGTGGTTGGGGACATGCCAGTGACGGCATTGGTCGACGAGTGTCCGGTGTACAACAAGCCATCCTCTGTACCGGCTTACTACGAGCAAAGCGCTTCAATCGACACGCTACGTTACGATGAAGTGTCGGATCTCGGCGGTGCGTTGAAACAGGTATTGGCTTCGCCAACGGTAGCAAGCAAGAAGTGGGTTTACGATCAATACGACTATATGGTTCGTACAAGTACAGCTGTTCGTCCGGGTTCGGATGCTGCCGTGGTAACGATTCGCGGAACACGCAAAGGTCTGGCGATGACAACGGACTGTAACGGACGTTATGTATATCTGGATCCTGAAGTGGGTGGCCGCATTGCAGTTAGTGAAGCTGCTCGTAACATTGTATGTTCCGGTGCGGAGCCACTGGCGATTACGGACAACCTCAACTTCGGTAACCCGGAGAAGCCGGACATTTTCTGGCAGATGGAAAAAGCCGTAGACGGTATGGCGGAAGCTTGCCGCGTGCTCGACACGCCGGTTATTGGTGGTAACGTGAGTCTTTATAACGAAAACGCCAAAGGCTCAATCTATCCAACGCCAGTAGTCGGTATGGTAGGTCTCGTTCATGATACGGATCATATCACCACACAGGGATTCAAATCCGAAGGCGATGTGATCATCCTCCTCGGAGAGACCAAAGCGGAGCTTGGCGGCAGCGAACTGCAATATGCGGTTCATGGCAAAACGGAAGGCCGTCCGCCGCAACTTGATCTGAACACGGAGAAGGCGCTGCTCAGCACCGTGCTGGAAGCCATCCAATCCGGACTTGTTCGCTCGGCACATGACTTGTCTGAGGGAGGATTGGCTGTAGCTTTGGCTGAATCCTGCATCAGCGGCAACGTGGGTGCACAGGTGAATGTGGAGACTGCACTGCGTGCAGATCATGCACTCTTCAGTGAGAGCCAATCCCGCATTCTGCTGTCCGCTACGCCGGAGCAAGCAGGCAAACTTGAAGCATTTGTACGTGAGCGCGGTGTACCCGTAGCTGTTATTGGACGTGTGGAAGGAAGCAACTTGACGATCGAATTGAACGGAACATCAGCCGTGAACGAACCCGTAGGAGGTTTGGCTCAGGTCTGGGAGGATGCGATTCCATGTCTCATGAACTGACGACAGGACAGTGGTGGACAGGCGATTATTATAACGAAGGGTCCGGTAAGGAAGGACTCGATAAATTGAAGGAAGAATGTGGCGTATTCGGGGTGTTCAGACACCCTGATGCTGCTTCGCTCTCCTATTATGGACTTCATGCGCTTCAACATCGGGGCGAAGAAAGTGCAGGCATGTGTGTGAGTGATGGTACCCAGTTTAACTACCATCGTGGTATGGGTCTGGTGAAGGAAGTCTTCACCAAAGACCTGATGCAGACCTTGTCTGGTGATATTTCCATCGGTCACGTTCGGTATTCCACGAGCGGCGACAGTAAACTGACCAACGCACAACCCCTGGTTTTCAAGTATCGTGACGGGGATCTGGCTGTTGCCACGAACGGGAATATCGTGAATGCACCAACGATTCGCCGTGAGCTGGAACAGAGCGGGTCGATCTTCCAAACAACTAGCGATACGGAAGTTATTGCGCATTTGATTGCACGTTCATCGAAGGGTTTAGTGGAAGCAGCAAAAGATGCATTCCAGCGGATTGTGGGTGGTTATGCATTTCTGATCATGACCAACGACAAGCTGCTGGTGGCTTCCGATCCGCACGGGTTGCGTCCGCTGACGATGGGCAAGCTCGGAGATGCATATCTGTTCGCATCTGAGACGTGTGCACTCGAAACGATCGGCGCAGAATTGATTCGCGATATTGAACCTGGTGAACTGCTGGTGCTTGACGCAGAAGGTCTGCACGAGGATCGCTTCGATCATCACAAACACCGCAAGGCACTGTGTGCAATGGAATATATTTATTTTGCCCGTCCGGATAGTGACATGAACGGAGCCAACCAGCATGCTGCCCGGAAGCGGATGGGTGGACGCATGGCGATTGAATCTTTTGTGGATGCCGACCTGGTAACAGGTGTACCGGACTCCAGTATTTCCGCGGCAATAGGATACGCTGAGCAAACCGGGATTCCGTATGAAATGGGCATGATCAAGAACAAATACACCGGACGTACGTTTATCCAGCCTAGTCAGGAATTGCGTGAACAGGGCGTGAAGATGAAGCTGAGTGCGGTGCGCCGCGTCGTAGAAGGCAAGCGCGTTGTCATGATTGATGATTCCATCGTCCGGGGGACGACTTCGAGACGGATTGTGAACATGCTGCGTGATGCCGGAGCAACTGAGGTGCATGTACGCATAACCTCACCTCCGTTCAAAAACCCATGTTTCTATGGAATTGATACGCCTGACAGCCGTGAACTTATTGCTTCATCCTTGTCAGTAGAAGAGATCTGCCGTGAGATCAACGCAGACTCTCTGGCGTTCCTCAGTCCCGATGGACTGATTGCATCCATTCAGGGAGATAATCAGGATGATTACAAAGGCGGGCTCTGCCTCGCTTGCTTCGATAATGATTATCCAACTAACCTTGACTTCGGTGGCGAAGAGAAATTCGGCTGCAGCTGTTAGGAGACAGGCTTATGGGTAGGAAAAGCTATAATGAGGGCGATATTTTTCTGATTCCGATGCATGATGGACGGTTTGCCGTGTGTCAGGTGATATGTGCACTGAGAGACCGGTTCAAAAAGGCATTTTCGTTCGGCGTGATGAGCATTCAGCGTGACGAAACTGTAAGTTTGGAAGACGGCAAATTCCTTGTCTATTCTTATGGTAAACGTAAGAGCAGCGTGATCTTCACGTCACCCAAGCTGCTGAAAGATGGCACATGGAGCATTGTTGGTAACATCCCGCTGACACCTGCAAAGAAGGAACTGCAAGTATTCCAGTGTGCCGGAGGGGTATACAACGGTGACGAATTCATTCGAATGGTTCCACCAGAAGAGTATAGTCAGTACGTTACAATGGGTGTAGCTGGATTTGAATTGGTACAGAATCATCTTTTAGATATGAGCAAAAATCAATAAATTGTACTACCCATTTACACAAAACGGAGAGGACAGAAAAAACCTGAAGAAGCGAAGCTAAAAGCTTTCTGAAAGAAAGCTACATCGGAAGCATAGGCTTCGCCTTTATCACCGGATTTTCCCTTTGAAAAAAGGGAATCAAAACTCTGGGGATAACAGCGATTGGAAGGTTATTCTGTCATTGGAGTGTTACGGTGTTGTAAATATCTTTAGTTCAATTTATACAAGATACGAAGGGTGCGATGGTAGTGTCAGAAGCATATAAAAAGGCCGGCGTCGATATCGCGGCAGGTAATGAAGCGGTTGAACGGATGAAAAAACACGTGAAGCGTACCTTCCGTCCGGAAGTGATGACAGATCTGGGCGGATTCGGAGCCCTGTTCGGTTTGAACAAAGACAAATATGATGAGCCGGTGCTCGTTTCCGGCACTGACGGTGTAGGAACCAAGCTGAAAATCGCGTTTGCCATGGACCGTCACGATACCATTGGAATCGACGCTGTGGCCATGTGTGTGAATGACATTGTTGTGCAGGGTGCGGAGCCGCTCTTTTTCCTCGATTACCTGGCATGTGACAAAGTCATCCCTGAGAAGATCGAAGCCATCGTTGCCGGAATCGCTGAAGGATGTCACCAGTCCGGATGTGCGCTGATTGGCGGAGAAACGGCAGAAATGCCGGGCATGTACAGCGAAGGGGAATACGATATTGCCGGATTTACCGTGGGAATCGTGGATAAAGCTAAAATCATCAACGGCACGACCATCTCTCCAGGTGACACGGTAATTGGACTGGCTTCAAGTGGTGTACACAGCAATGGATTCTCACTGGTCCGCAGACTTTTGCTGGAGGAAGCCGGGTTGGATCTACATGAGGAAGTATCTGAACTGGGCGGCAAGCTAGGTGATGCACTGCTGGAACCGACAAAAATCTATGTAAAACCACTTCTGTCCCTGCTGGAAAAGGTCAACGTCAAAGGCATGGCACACATTACGGGGGGCGGATTTATCGAGAATATCCCACGGATGCTGCCTAGCAGCGTCAATGTAGATATCGATTACGGCTCATGGCCGATCCTGCCTATCTTCAACTTGCTGCAGCAAAAAGGGTCGGTCTCGAACCGGGATATGTTCACTACGTTTAACATGGGAATCGGACTTGTGCTTGTTGTGAACGAAGCAGACGCAAACGAAGCTCTGGAACAGCTGAAAGCTTCTGGAGAAGAAGCGTACATCATTGGACGTGTGACTGAAGGAGATGCGCGAGTAACCTTCACGGGAGCGGATGTTTAATGGCGGACTACCGGATTGCCGTATTTGCCTCTGGTGAAGGGTCGAACTTTCAGGCATTGGTGGATGCAGCGAAAAACGGAGGGTTGAATGCATCCGTAGACTTGCTGGTGTGCGACAAACCTGCTGCACGCGTTGTGCAGCGGGCCAAGGATGCAGGTATCGACTGCCATCTGTTCACTCCAAAAAATTACGAATCCCGCGAGGCCTACGAGGCTGAGATCGTGGAAGTGCTTGAATCCAAAAACATTGATTTGGTTGTTCTTGCCGGATACATGAGATTGCTGACTTCAGTCGTTGTGGATCGGTATGCCGGACGGCTGATTAACATCCATCCGTCTTTGCTTCCCGCATTTGCAGGTAAGGATGCAATCGGGCAGGCATTGGAGTACGGTGTAAAAATTACCGGGGTAACCGTACACTTTGTGGATGGTGGCATGGATACCGGGCCTATCATAGCCCAGCATCCCGTGCCGATTCTGCCTGAGGATACCGCAGAATCGATCAGCCGTTCCATCCATGCGGCAGAACAGCAGCTGTATCCGGAGGTCGTTTCCTGGTTTGCTCAAGGATTGGTTCGGCTGGAGGGCCGTCAGGTTACGGTTCGGAAAGCGGATTGATATAAGTTGGACTACGTTTACACCTTAACGGAGAGGGCAGAAGTTTGTTCTGACCTCGTAGTGGTCCAGTGTAAAATCATTCGTCTAACTTATAGGGTAGAGTCGAAAATTGGTACGCATTTTGTGATATTTCTCGGGAAATAAATCGCCTGTGTTTCGTCATGAAACGCGGGGCCATGGGACATTAAAGGAGGAGCATATTGTGAGTATCAAAAGAGCTTTGGTCAGTGTGTGGGATAAAACAGGCATCGTGGACTTTTGCCGCGAGCTGTCGCAAATGGGAGTGGAGATTATTTCGACAGGAGGTACAAGCAGCCTGTTGTCGAAGGAAGGCGTACCTGTGATCGGGATCTCGGACGTAACTGGATTCCCGGAAATTATGGACGGACGTGTCAAAACGCTGCATCCAGCTGTTCATGGTGGTTTGCTGGCTGTACGTGACAGTGAAGATCATAAACGCCAGATGGAAGAGAACGGACTGGATTATATCGACCTGGTAGTCGTAAACCTGTACCCATTCCAGGACACCATTGCGAAGCCGGATGTAACCTATGAAGATGCGATTGAGAACATCGATATCGGTGGTCCTACCATGCTTCGCTCAGCAGCCAAGAACCATGCTTTTGTTAGTGTTGTTGTCGACACGGCAGACTATGGCAAAGTTCTGGAAGAAGTTCGCAGCAGTGGGGATACCACGCTGGAAACACGCAAACGGCTTGCGGCAAAAGTTTTCCGTCATACGGCGGCTTACGATGCAGTTATCTCTGATTATCTCTCCAACCTGAATGGTGATCCACTGCCAGAGCGTTTGACGGTGACTTACGAAAAAATCCAGGATTTGCGCTACGGCGAAAATCCGCATCAACAAGCGGCATTCTATCGTAAACCGCTTGCTGCTCAAGATACGTTGACAACAGCCGAGCAACTGCACGGCAAAGAGCTGTCATACAATAACATCAACGATGCAAACGCAGCGTTGCAGATCGTTAAGGAATTTGTAGAACCTGCTGTTGTGGCGGTTAAGCACATGAACCCTTGCGGCGTGGGGATTGGTGAAAGCATCTATGAAGCCTACAGCAAAGCATATGCTGCAGATCCAACATCCATCTTCGGTGGCATTGTGGCAGCAAACCGCATAATCGACAGCGACACAGCTGCCAAACTGAGCGAGATTTTCCTGGAAATCGTGCTGGCTCCTGATTTCACGCAAGAGGCACTGGATATCCTGACGAAGAAGAAAAACATTCGTTTGCTCAAAACGGGTGAGTTGAATGCAGCTCGTGACCGGGCGGGCCAATTCGCGGTGACCTCTATTGACGGCGGCATGATCGTACAACAGAGCGATGTGCATTCCATCGAAGCGAGTGAACTGAAAGTCGTTACAGATCGTGCACCTTCCGAAGAAGAATTGAAACAGCTCCTCTTTGGCTGGAAAGTCGTTAAGCACGTGAAGTCCAATGCGATCGTGCTTGCAGCGAATGACATGACCGTAGGTGTGGGCGCTGGACAAATGAACCGCGTTGGTGCAGCCAAAATTGCCATTGAACAAGCTGGCGAGCAAGCAAAGGGTGCTATTCTCGCATCGGATGCATTCTTCCCGATGGGCGATACGTTGGAACTGGCAGCTAAGGCTGGAATTACAGCTGTTATTCAACCAGGCGGTTCCATTAAGGATGAAGAGTCCATTAAAGTAGCGAATGAGTATGGTATTGCCATGGTCTTCACAGGCGTTCGCCATTTCAAACACTAAGAGTCAAACTCAAAGCTTCACACGTCGATGAACAAGCGAATAGGCTTGTTCATCCTCATTTTCAGCGCATTAAATGATTAATGAGCGAATTCTGGAATTCATGAGGGGGAACGGAACGAATGGATATTCTGGTAGTAGGCGGCGGCGGCCGGGAGCATGCGATTATCTGGGCATTGGCGAAAAGTCCGAAGGCGGGCAAGATTCACTGTGCGCCAGGAAATGCAGGCATTGCACAGCTTGCCGAATGTCACCCGGTGGCAGTGAATGAATTCGATAAATTAAAGGCTCTTGCCGTGGAACTCAAGGTGGATCTGGTGGTCATTGGTCCGGATGATCCGCTCGCAGACGGGATTGTAGATGCATTTGATTCCACAGGCATTCCGGTCTTTGGACCGCGTCGCAATGCAGCCGAGATCGAAGGAAGCAAAACATTTATGAAGGATCTGCTGCACAAGTACAATATCCCAACAGCAGCCTATGAGAAATTCGACAATTATGAGCAGGCTCAGGCTTATCTTGATGCACAGGCAATTCCCGTTGTCATCAAGGCCGATGGCCTGGCAGCCGGTAAAGGTGTAACAGTTGCTTATTCCCGCGAGGAAGCTGATCAGGCACTACGCAGTATTATGGTGGAGAAGGTTTTCGGGGAAGCAGGAGCCAAAGTAATTATTGAAGAGTTTCTGGCAGGGCAGGAGATGTCGATTCTGGCATTTGTCGACGGCGAGACCGTTCGTCCGATGGCCGCTGCACAGGATCACAAGCCAGTCTATGACGATGACAAGGGGCCTAACACGGGTGGGATGGGTACATACTCACCACTGCCACATATTCCGAATTCAATTATTGAAGAGGCTGTTGAAACAATTATCAAGCCAACGGCCAAAGCCATGGTATCCGAAGGACGTCCATTCCGCGGTGTATTGTTTGCCGGACTCATGATCTCACCGGACGGCAAACCGAAAACAATTGAATTTAATGCTCGTTTTGGTGACCCCGAGACGCAGGTTGTACTGCCACGCCTCAAAACGGATTTGCTCGACATTTTCTGGGCCACCGTGCATGGCAAACTGGCAGACATGGAGATTGAGTGGAGCGAAGAGTCTGCTGTATGCGTGGTCCTGGCATCAGGAGGATATCCGGGGCCGTATGCAAAAGGCGTAGCCATCGAAGGTCTGGATCAGGTCAGTGATGCTGTCGTCTTCCACGCAGGAACGGCACGCAGCGAATCCGGAGAATGGGTCACGAATGGTGGACGTATTCTTGGGGTTGTGGGTTTAGGCGCTGATATTGCCGAAGCTAGAAACAAGGCTTATGCAGAGGCGGAACGTATCCGCTTCGAAGGCAAGCATCAGCGATCTGACATTGCTGCCAAAGCTTTAGTGTAAATAGTTATTAGGTAATATGGGTTCCGCCCGACGAATGCCTTCAGATTAGAAGCATGGCATTAATCGAGTGGGCCTTTTTTGCGTTGGATTATTTGATTAAAATATGTTTCAGCTGGATAAAGCCTAGGGTAGTAGTGTTATAAAATCGGTCTATTCTATACATAGCTTTGTTAGGCATATAAGTAACTTATTACATGAATTAAGCCATTTGTGAACAAAATATTCATGAATATACGTGCAAGATAACCCAAACCATGACGTACAACTGGATGGTTTGATTCGGATCATGTTATACTTTTCTGAAACAGGAATGAACAAGAGGGGAGGTGGATATCTATTGGGAAGGCGATATTGTAAACTGTCCAAATGGAGAATTAAGGTGGAGTAGATCGGAGAAACAATCTGACAGCATGGGGGTTAGCCCTGATTACAGTGAAGTGGTTTCTTAAAGTGATTGACTTCATCCTGGATTCCTGTTTTGCAACTTACAAGGTCTGTGTGCAGCATATAGCAATCTGGTCATTATTGAATTTGATTTTATATATGCATACGCCCAATTTAACTACAATCAGCTGTGCAGCCGTTAACGGGGTTAACGAGCGCTGCTGTAACTATTTCTGGAGGTGAATCCCTGAGAATCGGGGAAATCATTGGACATAATTACCATCTTGAATTTAGCATTACTCGTTCTCTTGATTGCTTTGACCGCTTTTTTTGTGGCATCCGAATTTGCGGTTGTTAAGATTCGTACATCAAGAGTGGATCAACTGGTTGCCGAAGGTAACAAAAAGGCTGTACTCGCCAAGAAGGTCGTTTCCGATCTGGATTACTATCTGTCTGCCTGTCAGCTTGGTATTACGGTAACGGCTCTAGGACTTGGTGCATTAGGGAAGCCGACTGTCGAAAGGCTGTTATATCCGGTATTTGAGTACCTGAATATTTCACCGGCCATTTCGTCGGTTGCCTCCTATGCGATTGCCTTTATCCTTGTGACGTTCCTTCACGTGGTTGTCGGTGAGATGGCACCCAAAACCATGGCGATTCAATTTTCGGAAAAATTGACGCTGATGCTCTCGCCATCGTTATACTGGTTCGGAAAGATTATGTACCCTTTCATCTGGGCACTCAATGGGGCATCCCGCGTCCTTCTGCGGATGTTCGGTGTGAAGCCTGCAGGACATGATCAGGCCTATTCCGAGGATGAGATTAAAATCATCATGAACCAGAGTTATGAAGGTGACGAGACGAATCAAACCAAGTTGTCTTACTTGGAAAATGTGTTTGTGTTTGATGAACGGGTCGCGAAAGACATCATGGTTCCGCGGACGGAACTTGTCACATTGGACCAGGAGATGACTTACGACGATATCATCCCCGTGCTTGATGAGCATAACTATTCCCGTTATCCAGTCATTGAGGAAGGGGATAAGGACCGCATTGTCGGCATGGTCAATGTCAAAAAGATTCTGCCGGATATGGTTGCCCAGAAGCAATACCAACTTGCCGACTTTGTCCGTGAGATTCCATTTGTTTCAGAGATTACACGTATCCAGGATGCCATGATTAAAATGCAGCAGGAACGCGTGCATATGGCCGTGGTAGTGGATGAATACGGCGGTACCTCGGGTATTCTGACGATGGAGGATATTCTGGAGGAGCTTGTTGGTGAGATCCGTGACGAATTCGATGCCGATGAAGTGGCTGACATTCAGGAGACCGGGGAGAATCAATATCTGATTAACGGCCGAGTGCTTCTGGACGAAGTGGAGCGGCAGTTCGGATTGATTTTCGAAGGGAATGAGGAGATGGACACCGTCGCCGGCTGGATTCAGTTCCAGAAGGGTGTGCGGGTGGAAAATGGTGATACGGTTGCCCATGGTGATTATGTCTGGACCGTAGTGGATACCGAAAATTATCAGATCAAGCAGGTCCTGCTTGAGCGCGTGAACGCAGCCCCAGTGGAGGAAGCCACAAGCGATCTGGCGAACTAAATCCGTTTGAGTAATTAATCTGGCTACGTAGTAGTAAAGGGGACGGAATCGATTCTGGAGAAGCGCAGCTAAAAGCTTTCTGAAAGAAAGCTACATCGGAAGCATAGGCTTCGCCTTTATCACCGGATTTCCCCCTATAATAGGGAATGAAAAAAATCTGGGGATAACAGCGATCGGAAGGTTGTTCTGGCATCGGAGTGGACCAATGTAAGATTCATCATAAATTTATAACCATTAAAATGTTCAACTTGGAGGTGAATCCCTCACTCGAGGGAAATCATTGGACGGAATAATAGCATTGAATTTATTTTTGGTAGCCGTATTTATAGGGCTTACCGCCTTCTTCGTCGGCGCTGAATTCGCCATTCTGAAAGTACGGATGTCACGAATTGATCAGCTGATTTCGGAAGGCAACAAAAAAGCGGTCATGGCCAAGAAAGTCGCACACAATCTGGACTATTATCTGTCGGCATGTCAACTGGGAATCACAATTACGGCTCTCGTCTTGGGGGCTTTGGGTGAACCGACGGTTGAAAAAATGCTTCATCCGCTGTTCGAGCGACTTGAAGTGCCGGCAGCCGTGTCGACGGTATTATCCTACGGGATTGCCTTGGCGATCATTACGTTCCTGCATGTGGTTATTGGTGAGCTCGCACCCAAAACGCTGGCGATCCAATTTGCAGAGAGAATGACGCTTTTACTTGCACCACCGCTGTACTGGTTCGGTAAGATCATGAATCCGTTCATCTATGCGCTTAATGGTGCTGCACGGGTGCTGCTCGGAATTTTTGGCATCAAGCCAGCCGGACACGATACCGTTCACTCCGAAGAGGAGCTGAAGCTGATTGTAGCCCAGAGTTACGAGAGCGGGGAGATCAATCAGACCGAGCTGGACTATCTGAAAAACATTTTTGCGTTTGATGAGCGTCTGCTGCAGGAGATTATGATTCGCAAAGAAAAAATCGTTACGCTGAATAAGGAAATGCCGCTGGATCAGGTTATTGAAGTGCTGAATCGGCACGAGTATACGAGATATCCGGTCATTGCGAACGGGGATGCGGCTCGCTTTATCGGCTTTATTAATACAAAAGAAATGCTGACAAGTGTGGCTGCAGGAAGAACGTTCAGCATGGATGCCTACATTCATGATATGCCTGGATTTTCGGAGAAGTCTCCGATCAAGGACGTTCTGATCCAAATGCAGCAGAGTCGTGTGCATATGGCCGTTGTGAATAATGAAAAGGGTGCGGCCATTGGTTTGGTTACGATGGAGGACATTCTGGAGGAAATCGTTGGGGATATTAAGGATGAATACGAGCATAAGGATCTGGTGAATCCGCCCAAACGATTGAAATTGACTTAAAGTAGACTGAAGAAAGACAGGTTTCCGATTCATTCGGAGACCTGTTTTTGTGTTGCCCTTTTCTGCTAATCAGGAGTTAACAACATCAACGATGAAACAATCTTAATTTTAAAACAAAAAGCTTGCAATTCAACCAGCGATGGATTAATATAAATTTAAAGAATCTTAAATTAAAGATAAATACAAAAACAACAACGAACAAACAACAATGAATAACAAACCGCTAAATTCAACCATGATAAAATTAAAACCAAGGGAGTGGAGATTATGTTCAGAACTTCAGGAATCCATCACGTAACAGCTTTTGTAGATGACGCACAGAAAAATGTTGATTTTTACGCAGGGGTATTGGCCCTGAGACTGGTGAAAAAAACAATTAACTTCGATGCACCGGATGTGTACCATCTGTATTACGGAAATGAGGATGGGGCGCCAGGTACAATCATCACCTTCTTCCCACACCAAAATGCCATGAGAGGTGTCATTGGTTCCGGACAGACTGGGGTAACTGTATATGCGATTCCGGTAGGAAGTCTGCCATTCTGGAAAGAACGTCTCGCTTCCTTCGATATTCCGTTTGAAAATAAAACCAGATTCGGTGAGCAATATATTCGCTTCTTCGACAAAGGCGGCCTGCTGCTTGAACTGGTTGAACGTGAAGAGGGCCAGCCAAGTAAATGGACATTCAACGGGGTAACTCCTGAGCATGCGATCAAGGGTTTTGGCGGCGCAGTTCTGTTCAGCCAAGTTCCTGAGAAAACCACCGACGTGCTGGTTTCCATGCTCGGCCTGGAACAGGTAGGGGAGGAAAATGGATTGATTCGCCTCCGTGCGACCGGTGACATCGGGCAAATCATCGATGTTCAGTCTACCGGATTCCAGCGGGGGATTGGCGGAGCAGGTACGGTGCACCACATTGCATGGCGCGCAAAAGACTATACAGAACATGAGCAAATGCAGCGCGATCTGGAGAAAGCAGGCTACCATCCAACCCCTGTGATTGATCGTCAGTACTTCAATGCCGTATATTTCCGGGAACCGGGCGGCATATTGTTCGAACTTGCTACCGATCCTCCAGGATTCGCACGTGATGAACCTCAGGAGAGCATGGGAGAGAAACTGATGCTGCCTGAGTGGTATGAACCACAGCGTGAACAGATTGAAAAATTGCTTCCACCAATCGAAGTACGTGAATGGAAAGGAGAGTCCAAATCATGACCACAACCAATACGATGAAACATATTTATAAAGCAGGTGCTCAGCCAGATTCCCCAACACTGCTGCTGCTTCACGGGACAGGTGGAACCGAGAATGATCTGGTAGGTCTTGGCGAATTGATTGCGCCAGGAGCAGGCATGCTGGGTGTACGCGGTAACGTGTCGGAGAACGGGATGCCCCGTTTCTTCCGCCGCTTGGCCGAAGGGGTGTTTGACGAAGAGGATCTGATTGCACGGACAGCGGAGCTGGGTGCATTTGTGGATGCAGCAGCTGCGGAGTACGGATTCGATCGTAACAATGTTTACGCACTCGGTTACTCCAATGGTGCCAATATTGCGGCAAGTCTGATGTTCCACCAGGCTAATGTATTCAAAGGCGCGATTTTGCATCATCCGATGGTACCTCTGCGCGGACTCGAACTGCCGAATCTGAAAGGATTACCTGTCTTCATCGGTGCAGGAGAGAACGATCCGATTGTACCGAAACGGGAAACGGAAGAACTGGCTTCACTTCTTAGTGGGGCAGGCGCAGATGTGAAAACCCACTGGGAGCGTCAGGGGCATCAATTAACCCGTACCGAGGCATTGGCTGCGGCAGCATGGTTTAAAGCCCAGGTGTAAGAAAGCCGTGAATCAATTGCAATAGGTAGTTAATACAATTGTTATTCGCCAGTTTAATATGAACCCGATCCTTGAATGGATCGGGTTTTTGGTTTGCTTTTACAGGAGGAATTATCCTATACTTAAGTAATTGATAATCATTTTCATTTAGAGCGATAGGACTAGAAATGACAACGTTCGTAAACAGGGCAGGGAGGGGACTATGAACGCTATTCATTCCAATCATTCGTATGGTTCAAGTGCATTTATCCACACACGAGATGGCCGCAAGCTTCATTATATGTCCAAAGGAGCCGGTCACCCCATCGTGGTTTTTGAATCAGGCATGGGCTTTTCCAGATCGGCGTGGGGACTCGTGGCGCCTCAAGTGGCTGAACAGACACAGACTGTGGTCTATGACCGTTCTGGTCTGGGACGGAGTGAGGCCGACACGGAGCAGCGGACTCTCCGCAGGCTTACCGAGGATCTGGGCGATCTGCTGACGGCACTTGGGCCAGGCCCTTTCATTCTGGTGGGACACAGCTGGGGAGGGCCGGTCGTCAGAGCTGCGGCAGCTGCGGATCTGTCTCGCATTAGAGGACTGATTCTGGTCGATCCATCCGACGAGAACTGTGAGCTGTATTTTTCCTCCATGGCCAAAATCAGTTTTGGCTTGAACCGTTTCCTGCTTCCTTTGATGGCACGTACAGGACTGTATCGGAAGATGGGCAGCAAGCCGGGCCAGGTTCAACCGGACGATGTTGCACGAGATCACCAGGAGGAAGACTTCACTGTACAAGCGGCACGTACGATGGCTGCTGAATCGGTGGCGTTTCTGGATGATTTGGCCTCAATGCGGGATGCTCCTCCTGTGCTGGGGAATCTGGAAGTCCGGATTATTTCTGGCACTAAGGCAGGACAGGGAGAGCATAAAATTAGACCTGCCATTGTGTCGGCTCACCGCAAGACAGCCCAAGGGCTCGCGAACGGACATTGGATCGAAGCAGGTCAATCGGGCCATATGGTCACTTTTACCGACCCGCAGATTATTATTGATGAAATTTTGCGGATGGCAAATCGTTGAGGCCTTGGCGCAAGCTTAGGTCAAAAGTGATACAATAACAGAAAAAGCAATGCTTGCATTGCCAACCAAGACAAAGCGGAGTGTGGAGAAGAGATGAAACCAGTGGAACAAGAATCAACGGAAAATAAAAATTCCGGCCATGCCGGTGTTGGCATGGAAGATATCGTACGCGCACATCATGTGCTGCGTGAAGTTATTGTAAGAACGCCTTTGCAGCGGGATGCTGTATTGTCGACCAAATATAATTGCAATGTGTATCTCAAGCGGGAAGATCTGCAAGTGGTGCGCTCTTTCAAAATTCGGGGTGCCTACAATATGATCCGCAGTCTGACTCCGGCTGAACTGGAGAAGGGCATTGTCTGCGCAAGCGCAGGGAACCATGCACAGGGTGTTGCCTTTTCCTGTAACGCCCTCGGAATACACGGCAAAATCTTCATGCCGAGCACGACACCGAATCAAAAGGTCAAACAGGTACGACGCTTTGGCGGCAGCAATGTAGAAGTTGTGCTGATCGGGGATACGTATGATGATGCGTATGCAGAAGCCATGCGTGCATGTGACGAACAGGGTATGACGTTCATTCATCCGTTTGACCAACCCAAAATTATTGCGGGTAATGGTACGGTTGCGATGGAGATCATGGAAAGCCTTGATGAGGATGCAGATTATGTTTTTGTTACGATTGGCGGCGGTGGTCTCGCTGCTGGCGTCGGAACTTACATGAAGACGGTAAGCCCGGAAACGCGCATTATTGGTGTGGAACCTCTCGGCGCTGCTTCCATGAGTGAGGCCATGTTCCGCAAACAGGTTGTCACGCTTGATGATATCGATAAATTCGTGGATGGCGCTGCAGTGAAGCGGGTAGGAGACCTGACCTACAACATTTGCAGCAGCACGCTGGATGACATCGTGAAGGTGCCGGAGGGCAAGGCTTGTACGACCATTCTGGAGCTGTATAATGAAAATGCAATCGTGGTTGAACCTGCCGGTTCGCTGGCTGTTGCTGCACTGGAGCAATACCGTGAGCAAATTGTGGGCAAGACTGTAGTCTGCGTAATTAGTGGCGGTAACAACGACATCGACCGGATGCAGGAGATTAAGGAACGTTCCCTAATCTATGAAGGTCTGAAATATTACTTCATGGTGAATTTCCCGCAGCGCGCCGGTGCATTGCGTGAATTCCTGGAGGAAGTGCTCGGACCGAATGACGATATCACCCGGTTTGAATATACGAAGAAGCATGATAAAGAGAACGGCCCTGCCTTGGTAGGCATTGAGCTCATGTACAAGGAAGATTATCAGCCTCTGATTGAACGCATGAATCGCAAAGGCATTGCCTATACCGAGTTGAACAAAAATCTGAATCTCTTTAACATGTTAATCTGATGAGTAATCAGATGAAGCAACCGGGCAGCAGTGAACCCCATCTTCAGCTGCGGCCAGCTTGCAGGGAGGATGCAGCTCAAGTCATTCCGCTGCTCTATCAGGCGATAGGAGACATTGCTTATGCACTGGCGGGTGAGTCCAATCACGAGCAGGCGATGCAGATTCTGAAGCAGTTTTATATGCAGGAGGACAACCGGATCAGCTATCGCCATGTAACGGTGATGGAACATGGCCAGGACATTGCCGGTATTCTCGTAGCCTACGACGGTAGTGAAGCGGATCGTCTGGACCAGCCGATTCTGGATCGGCCTGGACGCAGTCAGGACGAGAAGTATGCAATAATCAAAGAAACTCGTCCCGGTGAATATTATCTGGATACTTTGTCGGTAAGCGAATCCTATCAGGGACAGGGGATCGGCCGGGCTCTGATGGCTGCTTTTGAGCAGCAGGGAAGGGAGCTCGGGCATGACCGGGTGGCTCTTATTGTCGAACGCGACAATGGTCGTGCCTTGATGCTGTATGAACGGCAGGGCTATACGAAGGATGATGTCATTGTCATTGCAGGACATGAATATAACCATATGATCAAGCCGATTCAGCAGGGCTGATCGCACTGAAAAACCGCCATGGGAGCGTATCCTGTGGCGGTTTTGTATTTTTGCAGCGGATGCATCCTTAATGGGATGAATGGTTTTAGAAGCCGGTGTAGCTGCCTGTTGGAACTTTTTGATCCAGCCACTTTTCCACAGCGGAAGTCTTTTGGTATTTGGCATCGGTTACGACGTCCATGAAGGCACCCAGTTTAGCCAGCAAGTCACTATCCTCGGATGAATTCCGTTGCAGCACAGCCTTGTACCCTTTTTGGGCATTGACCACCATGGTGTTGGTTTCGTAATCAAACAATGGTGTATTGTTCAGGCCATAAAAGGTATACAGCGTATAATTGTTCAGCAAATTTCGTACCTGTTTGACCCGATTAGACTTCGGATAATCCTGCAAGAAACGTTCCTGATTCAATGCCCGATTCAGAATTTCCTGATAGCCAATGATGAGTGCGCCATCCTCAGCAGCCAGGTTGCCTGTCTCGACCGCCATGATGTTGATGTACTGTTTGATGTCCGGTTTAACATGTGAATTATATTTTTGAAAAGCCATATAATTCATGATCGGATAGAGGGAGCCTTCCAACATCACAAGGCGGTAGCCGCTGTCCCGGGCTTCCTTCAGCAATGCGCGGAGTTCAGAGTCTTTGGTGCGCTCCATCAGCTGGGTGAAACTGTCGTTCCACTTGTATGCTTTGATCATCTTATCCTGAACATTGGGAACCAACATGCGGTCCGTCATGGCTGTTAATCCCTTGATGCGGGCATTCTCCAACTGCAGCACCATTAGGGTCGCATGATGGGTGGTTACTTTATCGATATTGGATTCCAGATAGGTGTCAGCGGCGGATAAGCCGTTCTTTTTTTGGAGTGTGGATTGAAATGTGTTATAGATGGCGGTCGAACTACTGGTGGTTACTTTCGCTTGGGAATCGGAGGGGGCTGCTGCAGCCATTCCCGTGATCCCCGCGGCACCGGTCTGCATCAAGACAGCAACGGCTGTGACAGTCATGAACATACGGAGCCCTTGGCGTCTGGCAGATGAGTACAATGATGTCATTGTTGTAAACCTCCCGTGAATTTTGAAAATCAAACGGATTGATTCTTTATACATTAACCCAATTTTCTGCGGATGTTGTTTCGGAATAATGACAAAATGTTCTGTTATTTTTAACCTTTGGCAGGTAGATGGTGGAAGAACTTTTCTGCGAAAATATTTTTTGAGCGATTGGAAACTTTTGATCAGGTTCAGACGTCTTAGATGTGCACAGGAAATTATAGGAATAAAATCAAGTGAAATCCGCTCTAATACAATTCAATTCATCTAAAAAGAGAATGGGGATATTCAATATGAAAAAAGCCGGAGGACGTCAAGTTAAAAAGGTCATGTCCGCACTGGCCGTATCAGCCATGCTGATGTCAGCCTTGCCAGCAACAGTAATTGATGCAGCAGCAAGAATCAGTATCTACATCAATGATGCCGAGCTGTCTTCTGCACAAGCGCCTGTCATGAAAGCCGGACGGGTATTGGTTCCGCTGCGGTCCATTTTTGAAGGACTGGATGCTAAAGTGGGATATACGAACAAAACCAAAACCATTACAGCGACTCGCGGAGATCAGGAGGTTTCACTGACACTGGGGTCCAAGACAGCTTACATTAACGGGGAAGCGGTCTCGCTGGACGTGCCTGCAAGTACGATCAAGGGTAACACGATGGTTCCCATTCGCTTTGTGAGTGAAGCGTTTGGAGAGAAAGTATTCTGGAACTCCCGCAATCAGCGGGTGGATATCAAAACAACGTCCACGCCTCCTGTCGATGACACGAAAGCTGCGGCATGGAACATCTACGGATCCGTTTCTGGAAGTAATGGAGATGGTCGAGATCTGACGGTCAGCTTCACGCGCCCTACATCCGAAAAGGCTGTATCCGAATACCGCATTATGCTGGTGAAAACCCGTGATGTGAACAGCTTCAACGAATCAGCGGCTTCGGTGGTGCCATCTGGCAACTATACTTCGGTGTCTCCAAATGGCAGCAACCCGAAATTGACCCTGAATGCGCAGACACGTGACGTTAACGGAGATCCGCTGAATACGAGTGAAACCTATCGTTTGTATGTCCTGACTATGGGCAACAGCAGCAATAGTTACAAAAATGTACTTGCATGGTCTGCTCAGTCTTTGAAATTAAACAATGTGAAAACAACAGTTCAGCCTGTCACCAGTCTTCGCATTGCCGATATCAGTGACTACGGGGATGGCCGTGACATGGAGATTAACTTCAATCAGCCAAGCAGCACGTCGAATATTACGTATTATCGTGCATTTGTCGTCAAAGCGAAGGATGCTTCATCATTCAATCTGACTGCGGCGAATAAAGTATCCAGCTCGAATTCAACGATTATCTATAAAGGAAACAACACAGCGGTCAAAAGTCAGCTTACCTCTTCCACGCGTGATACATCCGGGGAATTAATTCGCAGCGGCACCGCCTATGTCGTATACGTCATGTCGGTCAGCTCCAATGCGGCAGCTGCAGACCACAAGCTGTCTTCCGTATCCTCTTCACTGACACTTAGCGTGAATAAGGCAACGGCACCAGTTATTACGCAAGTCAAGGATAATTCGGACTATGGAGATGGCCGTGACATTCTGGTGAGCTTCAATCGTTCTTCCGACGAATCCAAGGTAGCGAGCTACCGCATCTTCGTTGTACGCAACTCCGTGGCCAGCAGCTTCAATCTGGCGACAGCAAGCAATCTGTCTTCCAGCCTGTACTATACCGTGAACAAAACAGGCAGCAATATCACCACAACGTTACCTTCATCAATGAAAGATACAAGTGGGTATAACGTAACGAATCTGCAGGATTATCGGATTTACGTCATGGCTGTGGGCAATCAGCAAAACAACTATACCAATGCCTTGTCCTCTTCATCCACGTTATTGAGATTGGCGACGAATGGAAATGCAGGAGCTGTTAATAACCTGGCAGTCTCTGATGTGAGTGACTATGGTGACGGACGGGATCTGCGGGTATCTTTCAACAGAGCATCGGATGAGTCTAGAGTTTCGGCTTACCGGGTGTACGTAGTTCGTTCCGGTAACGCAGGAAGCTTCACACTGAGCGCGGCTAACGCTTCAAACAACTACTACCAAGTGAACAAAACGGGTGGCAACCTGTCAGTTACGCTACCAAGCAGCATGGTAGATACGAATGGATACAGAGTTTCCAATAACGTGACTTATCGTGTGTTCGTCCTGTCGGTAAGCACAAGCGGCAACTCCAGTCAGAACGCATTGTCTTCGTACTCGTCACAGATTACATTGAGTCCAAATGCAGCGATAACAGCTCCGAGTAACGTAGCGGCAAGCGATATCGGCGATAATCAGGACGGACGCGATCTGCGCGTAACGTTCACCAAGTCGGCGGATGAGACCAATGTGAACCACTACCGGGTGTTTGTTGTGAAATCCACGAATACCAGCTTCAATCTGTCGGCTGCAAATGCAGTAGGCAGTGCGAATTATACGTATGTCAGCAAGAATGGAAGCAATCAGACGGTGAACTTCAACAGTAATTCGAAAACAGTGGATGGGGAGCTCATTCGTAATGACGTTAGTTACAGGGTGTATGTCATGGCGGTGAACGGTAACTCTTCTCTTGCTAATGCATTGTCCTCGGCCTCCAATGTAGTTACACTTTCCTCCAATACGGCTGTAGGCGCAGTGAATAATGTGAATGTAACGGTGAAAAATCAAGGGCAAGCAGGAAACGCGTCAGATGTCACCGTGAATTTCAGTAAACCAACAACAGAAAATGGTATTGCGAATTATAGAGTATTAATCGTTCCATCTGGTCAAGTAACTGGATTTGACCTGAATTCGGCTCTCGGCATCAGATCGTATGTTCAAATTTCCAAGAATGATGCTGGTAATCCGATTCAGCTCAATAATGGTCACGTTGATATTAATGGTAATGCTCTTGCCGTGGGTCAAAAGTACAGAGTCTTTGTTTTGTCCGTATCCGATAGTGGTACGCGTGCTTCCAATCTATCCGGTGCGTCCAACGAATTCAGTATCCTGGCCAAACCAGCAGAGCCTGTTGCTGTTCAGACAGCAAACATAACGAAAGTTGAGAATGCCAGTACAGCAACGGATGCAGGCCTGAAGGTTACTTTCACTAAACCATCCGACGATAAAGGGATAGGCCAATACCGTTTATTTGTAGTAAAAGCTCAAGATAATCTGGATTTGCCTTCTGCTAATTCAAATAATAATTTTAAAGTAGTTACTCCAGGAGAAATTTCCTTATCCAAAGATACGCTCGATTCAAGTGGAAAGGCGATCGAACTAGGAGCTGATTACAAAGTGTATATCCTTTCTGTATCCAGTGATCTGACGTTGTACACAAGTGTTCTCTCTGCTCCGTCCGGTGCAGCTAGACTTGATGCAGCTCAGGCTACCCCGGTGGTACCCACTCCAGATCCGGCAGTTCCAACGACTGACCCCAATGCCGGTTCGGCTGATTCTGCTCAGGGCACCAGCAATTCAGCGACAAACTAACTTCGTTTATGAACTGAATCATTGTAATGAGAGGGCTCCCTTACCAAACTTAATTGGAAGGGAGCTTCCTTGTTATTAGCTCAATTCTTGTCGTCAAAAGGGTTCTCCAGGCCGTTGCAGGGGCCGGGTCAGCAGGGGGATAATGGAGGGAAGAAGCGCATGATCCGGAAAGGAATGATGGGATGCTTGCATTTCGCTTGACCGGGCTGCCGGATTCCCGGCTGCCTCTGTATCTGTATTGTATTGGAACACACGAGCAGAAAGTGCAGCTCAGGCCGGAAGGGTTCCCGGTGCATCAGCTCTTCCTGTCTCGTAGCGCCGCAGGCGAACTCAAGATTCCGGGTAAGGGGTCATGGCCTGTAGGAGCAGGCCAATTGTGGGTAGGCGAACCAGGAGTAGCCCATGAATTTTACCCGCATTCCAGAACAAACGGGGAACTTGGATATATCGGTATTGGTGGCAGTTCAGCCGGATCGGTGCTCCAATCAGCCGGGTTAATGCATGAGGGACCGAGAGCCCTAACCGACTTTGAACAGTTCTGGTCGCGAATGGCGGACCTCTGGCATGGGTTGGACGATGGGAAGTCTGGTATCTGGGATACGTCACTTATCGTCTATCAGTTCATTTTGGACATCGCCAGGTCCGTATCGACGCAGGAGAGAGCGGATTTATCTGAAACGAGTCGTATTTCTGTGGCGTCTGAACAGCGCGAGTCCGATCCGGGAAGTGAGGCATTTACCCGTGCGGTTGCATTGATGCATGCCCACTACCAGGATGATCTGTTATTAAAGCATGTGGCCGAAGCCGTGGGATACTCCGTGCAGCACCTCAATCGTTTGTTTCATCAACGCCAGGGCGTGACCGGACATCAATATATGCAGCGTTTGAGATTGCAAAAAGCATCCGAATGGCTGGACAAGCATCCACGTGCAAGTGTGAGAGAGGCGGCAGAGATGGTTGGCATGGAGGTTAACTATTTTATCCGCATGTTCAAACGGGAATTCGGTGAGACGCCTGGCAAGGGGATTAGACAGCGGAACCAGTTCAGTGCTGAAAAAGGCGAACCCGATGTGACGCCAACGCTTTGAAAGGTAACTTTCGAGGATAGGTGTGAAAAAAAGATGAGTAATGAAGAAAGGGGCCATCATGGCCCCTTTTTGGTTTATTTCTTTTTCTGCCCGAAGAGCGGCCTCAGTAGAGCTAGCCCCACGATACCAATCACGAGACTCACCCACGGGGCTAAGTAAAATATCGGAAGACTGTCCCGCAGCGGATAACCGACGAACAGGACAAGCACAACAATGACGATATAGATCGCAATGCCTTTCAGGTTAACCTGGGGCTTGGACGTCATATCCTTGCCTTGATCATCTGGCCGTTCCGCCAGGCGGCGAAGCATCTCAACCAGGGCAATCCCGCCAACGGCTGAAATGATAATCGAAAACAGACTGATATGGCTGAATGGTTCCGTATCTCCACCGCTCCAACCGATAAATAGCCCGGCTGCGCCCTGAATGAGCATGACAAAGGAAATGGCTGCCCAAGCAATCATCACATACCACTTGGGTGTACGTTTGACTGGACCGGAAGCTTCTCCGTTCACATCTTCATCGTCCTTAGATGCTACAGCTGGCTTAGCTGGTTTATCGGCTTTCGCTTTTTTGGATGAGTCTCTACCCACAGATACAGACGAAGAACGGGGTGCTCCTGCATTTGCGTCCAGGCGTGCGTGGATATCCTGTTCCAGGTCCGCTCCATATCGTTCCCGTGCGGATTGTCCATCCCGCTGGGCTTGTACAATGGCTTTTCCTTCAGCCAAAATCCATTCTTCCTGAGTTCTTTCATCCGCGTCGGTACGGCGGGCAATGCCGCTAATCTGGTCGAACAATTTTACATTTTCGGGCGTCATCCGGCTCATTTCGGTCATTTGCCGGTTTTGTATTTCTTTAAGCTTCTTATAGGAAATCCCCAATGATTGCTCCCCCTGTCTGAACACGTTACAGATCCCCAGTTTCCTGAAGACCCTGACGGTATTTTAGTATACGGGAAGGGCTCTCGTTTCGCAAAGTCATTCCTTATAAAAAAGCTGAGTGTGATGTATCCACAAGTACACGCAAGCCAGAATGACACAGGTGCATAACAACACCAGCTTGCCGTGTGCACGTATCCAATCGATTAGAAATTCCATGAATTCAACCCTTTCGGCGGAAGGAATCCGAGGTCCATTTGCATGAACATATTGTCGGTTAATTTCCCCATTTTCCCTGTGGAATATACATAGACTGAGCCCATATCCAACGATTGTGTGAAGGATGAATAAAGGTTGACCGATTCCAACACAATAGTAGCATTTCAAACGAAAAAAACAGTAATGGGAGTGTGCAGACATGAATCAAGCCAATCATAATAACAACGAATTAACACGGAAGCTGCTGCTGAACAGCAACTCCCGTGGTGTGAAGGATGAAGTGGTTCCCATGGGTCAGGGAGCGGCAGAGGATACCGAATTTGCAGTTGAGCTTGGCGAGGGGCCCGACAAGACGGGCAGCTTCTGGGAAAGTTCCGAGTTTGCCCGTGAGCATCGCTGGGAAGGTCAAGTAGAGACCCATGAGATGTTTCGCCGGAGCTATGAATAGTACATGGACTCCATGATTACCCTGCCGTATCGAGTGTAAAAGAGATACAGGCACCACCTTCAGGCAGGTTACTGGCGCGTATGGTTCCACCGTGCTTCTCTATAATTCGTTTGGCGGTGAACAGGCCCAGTCCGGTTTGCCCTTGGTAGCCGTGATAGAATTGGTCAAACAAATGCGGCAGATCCGCTTCGGTAAAACCGGGGCCTGTATCGCAGACAGTGACCTGCATGATATGAACATCCTGTATATCCACATGTAGTCTGATCTCCCCTCGCGGGGGTACATAACGTAAGCTGTTAACCACCAAGTTATCCAGCACCTGCCCCACCCGTTGTACATCCAGCTGAAGGGACGAAGAACTGTCCGGCCTTCGATCCACGAGTTTGAATTTCAAATGCACACGTTGACTGGAACACAGGAAACCAATCTCCCGCCGCTTCATCTCCCAGAAGGAGGAAGGATCCACTGGTTCTCGGCGAAGCGGAAAATAATCAAAATCGGTACCTGCGGCTACCGTCATATCCTGAATGAGCCGATTAATTCGCTTCACATTATGGTCAATGACGTCCAGATGGTTGCTCATGCTTTCGGCAGTATGTACAACATGTGCGGGTGAATCCTTAAGCAGTTCCACATGCCCCTGAATCACCGTCATCGGCGTGCGGAAATCATGGCTGATCGCACCCATCAGCTCACTCCGTTCCTGCTGAAGCTTCCATTCCCGGGTTAGGGCGCTTTTCAGTTCCTTGCGCATTTCCTCGAAGGAGGCGGAGAGAAGTCCGAGCTCATTCGACGCGTGGTTATCCAAAATAAAGTCCAGATCCTGCTCCTTGATGCGTTTGGAAGCCAGAATGAGGTCCTGGATCGGCCGGTTCACGTTGCGACCCACTCTTCCAGCCACAAACCAGGTCGCTGCCGCGATGTATACGAAGGGAGAAGCCAGCATAAGTACGAGAAACGTATTTGTCCAGACGGGCGATATGGATGGAGAAGGGCTGGTTTCCAATCGGTACTGGAGCACCAGAGCTCCTGAATACATTCCGTGATCTCCGCTTAGAGGCGAGATGAGTGTAACCAATCCGCCTAACCCAAGTGTACTATCTGTGATTGTTTTGCTGTTCAGCCTGCTCAGCAGATCCACTTCATTCTCCACGATCTGCTCCTGAATCGTTCCGTATCTTCTGCTTCCACGGGTATCCACAATCTGATAGGTGATGCCTTCCGGAGGGAGCAGCTTTTCCAGCTTGGCCTGATTGGTGGTGTCGGTCCACTTGATCTGCTGCTTCGCCTGATCCTGCACAGTGTGCTGAATATCGGGGATTTGAGATTCATAATAGTTGGCAGGCTGCAGCCATTGGCTGGAGAAGAGGAACGTTATCCCCGCTGCCCAGGTCAGAAGTGTCAATACGATGCTAATCCCCATCACGAGTGCAAATGCCCAGACGAGTTGTTTTTTGATCGGCCAGCGTTCCTTAATCATCGTACGGGCTCCCATTTGTACCCGACACCCCATACCGTCGAGATATACGCATGATCCGGGTCAGCTGCTGCCAGCTTGGCCCTTATTTTTTTGACATGTTCCGTGATTGTGGTTGTATCCCCCGTTGCTTCGAGACCCCAGATGCGGTCATACAGCTGTTCCTTGGAGAAAACCTGCCCTGGATGCGTGGCCAGCAGTTCCACCAGATCATACTCCTTAAGCGTGAGCGGGATGGCATGCTGCATAATCATCACCGTGCGCCCCTTCAGGTCCATTTGCAAAGATCCGTATCTGTAAAACGCAGGCTCATTCCCGCGCGGCTGAACGCCATCGCGGCGGGAACGGCGCAAGTGGGCAGCCACTCTTGCCTTTAATTCCCCAAGACTGAACGGTTTCGTCATATAATCATCGCCACCGATGGATAACCCTTGAATCCGGTCCATTTCGGCCTGCCTCGCACTGAGAAAGAGGATGGGGCAGCTCACCTCATCCCGAATCAGCCGGCAGAGCTCGAACCCGCTCATGCCGGGCATCATAATGTCCAGCAGAATCAGATCCGGCGGATTACCGAGAAGCTGTAAGGCCTCGGTGCCGCTTGATGCCGTGGACACGTTATATCCTTCCTGCGTGAGCGTCTGATGAATCAGCGCCACAATATCCTTTTCGTCATCTACAATTAAAATCGTCTCGTTCATGTTGATTTCCTGGCAGTTGTGTTCAAGGCTGTTACTCCTTACTGCCGTCTCCGTTTCCTTTAAATAGTTGAGTATATATTGTACCTAAAATTTCCATGGTCGTAAAAACAAGAATGCATGGAGGAATTCAATTTCTTTTCATTCACTCAGGGCATGTTTTTGCCGATACATTGAAGATACACGCGATATCTAAAGATTTCATAACGTTCTTTTTCCAAATGAAAAATAGTCCCTTCAACAGGGGTTTCCTCACGTTGACTTGAGGTTCGCAGGATGATATTATACTAATAACATCTTAATACACATTAAACTTATCGGATTTATATACAATCAAATGAATGAACGAGTAACGGCAAGAATGGAAAGGGGAAATTAGCATGGAGCGTCAGATCAGTATCCGTCATGGACAGGAAGAACTAACAGCCACGATTCATTATCCTGTGGTTAAGGATATCAAGGAGGGGAACCACCAGCAGCGTGTGCCTTTGGCGGTCATTTGTCATGGTTTTGTTGGCAGTCGGATTGGCGTGGACCGCCTGTTCGTGAAGACCGCACGTGAACTGGCTGAGGATGGATACCTGGTGCTGCGCTTCGATTACATCGGCTGCGGGGAGAGCAGTGGTGAATATGGAGCTGAAGGGCTAGATTCCATGATCGCACAGACCCGTTCAGTCCTGGATTACGCGGTGAACTGCAGTGATGTAGACCCGACCCGTGTAACATTAATCGGTCACAGTCTGGGCGGAGCAGTTGCTCTTCTCACAGCCATTCGTGATAAACGAGTCAAGAATCTGGTGATGTGGTCTGCCGTGGGATATCCGTTCAATGACATCGTGAAGATTACGGGACGTGAGGTGTACGATCTGGGCGTGAAGCAGGGCTCGGCTGATTATCTTGCCTACAAGTTCACGCCGGCTTTCTTCGAGTCTCTGGCTGAGCATCAACCGTTCCAGGAAGCCGTTAAGTTTAACGGCGATGTTCTGGTCGTGCACGGAACGTCGGATGATATCATTCCTGTAGACTATGCTTTCCTGTATCAGAAGGTATTCTGGATGCGTCAGGAAGGGCGCTGCGACAAAGAGATTATTTTTCAGGGGGATCATACCTTCTCTTCCGGCAAAGAGCGGGAACAGCTGATCTCGCGTACCCGAGAATGGCTCGGTGAACGTCAGAAGATCGAACAGGATTGGCAGCACTGGATGATCTAACGGCTTGGATGGAGGTGGGCTGGTAGTTGTAACTCAACCATAGAGCGGAGAACCACCGGATTGCGTGATTGGGCCGTTTCGGGATGTCAGCTTGGAAAAGCGTCTTCTAAGCGGTAGAATAGAGGAGTAGTATAGAAGCATGACCATTCTATCCGTGTCTGGAGGTTGGCAGCAATGACATTACCCGCATTTTTCATTGCGCATGGTTCTCCCGCTATGGCGGTAGAGAGCAATGACTACACTCAATTTCTGAACCAGCTTGGAAACAGGCTGCCGGCTCCAAAAGCCATTGTCGTATTTACGGCGCATTGGGATTGTCCCGAGCCATCCGTGACGATGGACGATACACATCAGACGTTGCATGATTTCTACGGATTTCCCTCTAATATGTATACAATCGATTATCCGGCGCCAGGACAATCTGAACTCGCGAGTGAGATTTGTGCCCTCTTTACCCGCAGTAATCTACCGCATCAGCCTGTTCGAGGCAGAGGTCTGGACCACGGAGTCTGGGTGCCGCTGCTGCATATGTATCCGCAGGCGAATATCCCTGTCGTTGTCGTGTCTGTAGATTCCCTGCGTTCACCGCAGGAGCAGTACGATATTGGCCGGATGCTTGAACAGCTGCGTCATGACAATGTACTGATCATAGGCAGTGGCGGTACCGTTCATAATCTGCGACTACTCGGTAGTGACGAAGATGCACCCGAGGATTGGGCGGTAGAGTTCGATGATTGGATGGAAGAGCGGCTGGAGAAGTGGAACACGAGAGAGCTGTTTCAATATGACAAAAAAGCTCCGAATGCCCGGACTGCGGTACCTTCTTATGGAACGGAGCATTTGGCTCCCCTGTTCTATGCCATGGGCACAGCAGACATGTCCCGAAAAGCGAAGCGCTTGTTCCAGTCTTATCCGTATGGAACACTTAGTTTAAACTGCTGGCAATTCGGTGACGACGTGTAACTTGGAGCAGACAAGAGGGATACCTGTACAGTAAGGTACTAACTATACGATGACATTCAGACATGAACCACTTATGAATAATAAAAACAAAAGGTTCCTTTACCCAGTAATATTCTGGGCAGAGGAACCTTTTTTGGTGCAAGCCTATATCTATTTTCGAATTTCGAAGAACTCACAGTCGGTGCGGGAATGATAGGCAAGTTCACTGACACTGGACTGGACAACAATCATTTTGCTGTCAAAACGGATAATGATACCACCGGAATCAATCTGGTGGTTATCCTGAAAAACCCGGACTTTGTACTTCATATCCATGGCTTCCTGGAAGTCGGCTTCAGTCTCAAGACGGCGTTGAGTGGGCATTAGAAGTACTCCTTTGGTCATAATCTATGTGTTCATCATAATACGTGATTCTGTGCAGGGGCAAGTCAGGCATGAAAAAGCCCTGTTCCCCGGGGGATGGGGAGCAGGGCTGATATGGTATTCTGAACGTTACGCTGTTTTTTGAGCTGTATTTATCGTTGGTGTACCTTTGGGATGATTCCCTTTGTTACGGCTGAACAATCCGCGAAGGTAAGGCAGTACCCAATGATCCAGACCGATTTTACCAGCATTGGCACCAGCAACGACGAGGAAGATTTGCATCAGAACCAGTTGTGCATTCGTGCTCACTGTACCCGAGAAGAGGAACGCGAAGTTCATCACGAGGGCCATCAGTGCAGCCAGTGTTGTGAAGCAGCCAAGGATGAGACCAAGACCTACCAAGAATTCGCCGAGAGGGATAAGGAAGTCGAACAATCCGGCATTCGGTACTGCGAATTTCTCAAGGAACGTTGCCCACCAAGCCTGAACTGCGGGGTGATCACCTGTTGCTTTTTCTACTGCCCCGGCAAGAAAGCCTCCAGCCTCGAAGCCGCCTGTCAGTTTGCTCCATCCGTGAGTCATCCAGTCATAACCGATATACACCCGAAGTACTGTCAAAATCCACATTGCCACTTTGTTTTCTCTAAGCCATTGGTTGAAGCTGAACATATAAACCACTCCTTCATGGAATCTAGTGTGTGTTGTTTGTTTTGGTTTTTCTAAGTGATCACCTTTGATGTCTTTATTGTATAGTTCAAAAGTCATTTTGTTTGTGATAAAAATCACAATCTAGTTCAAATTTTAAGTAAGCTTTGATGAGTTCACATTTAAGACATAAATGAATTCCGATTCATCGTTTCAATTCCTTGACTCCGGGGTAGAAAATCGCCTTTATATCGAAGACAAATGGTGGCGCGTGTGATTAAATGGAAAGAAAAACGTGAAATGGTTATCCACATCCAGAAATCATCACACCTTAGACCTAGGCCATTGTACAGGAGGTACAACGATTGAAGTCATTAAAATGGAATAAGGCAGCCTCTGCTGCATCATTGCTGATTTTCGCCATAAGCCTGGTAGCTTGTCAAAGTAAGGAGGCAACGCAGCCGCCGGAGCCGGAAGCAGTGCCTGCGCCTGTAGAAGAGCAGCAAGAGACACAAGAACCGGAAGCTCCGCTGTTCACCGCCCCGCTGACTGGCTTGCCGGTTGAGGAGGCTGTTACGCAGAGACCGCTCGCAGTCATGATTAACAATGCACCTGCAGCCCGGCCCCAGTCCGGTCTGAGCTCGGCAGATATCATTATTGAGGTGCTCGCAGAGGGCGGAATTACCCGGTTCATTGCGATCTTCCAGAGTCAGGGCGGTGCAGAGACTGTAGGACCTGTACGCAGCATTCGTCCGTATCTGATTGAGCTGGGCGAGAGTTACGATGGTGTACTTGTACATGCGGGCGGCAGTCCGGACGCTTATTCCATTTTGCAAAAGCAGCAGAAGCAGCACATGGATGAAATTTCGAACAGCGGGCCTTACTTCTGGCGATCTTCGGACCGTAAGGCACCTCACAATCTGTATACTTCAGCGGACAAGCTTAGAGAGGGAGCGGATATCAAGGGGTATAGCCACGATACCGAGTCTCCCGTCTACATCTATAATGAGGAAGGCTCCACTTCAGCAGGAGAACCTGCAGCTCAATTCGATATTCATTATTTATTGGATAGTTACCGGGTGACGTATGATTATGATGAAGTTAGCGGACGATATATGAGACTGGTGAATGGCAAGCCCGATCAGGATCAGGATAATGGAAAGCAGATTGGAGCAGCGAATATTATTGTAGCGGGTGCAGATCACAAGGTGCTCGACAGCGTTGGCCGTTTGTCCGTCAATGTGGATCAGGGCGGAGAAGCAATGCTTTTCCAAAAAGGGAAGATGGTTCGGGGTCAGTGGGTGAAGAAACCGGGTGATATTATTCGTTTTGTGCAAAATGGGACAGAGGCAGCTCTGGTTCCAGGCCAAACCTTTATCAGTATTGTTCCAAACCAACCCGACTTTGCCAGCCATATTGAAGTCCAAAATCAAGTTCAAAATTAAGATCTTATTAAGATCAATTTCCTTCGCTTGCTTCATTGAATATGCTGATCAAAAACAAAAGTCGAATCCTGTCGGTATATGAAATGTAAACGCAGTGTAAAATTTCAGTATCATTTTTCCATCGATTCCAATTAATTAAGATTCATTTCAGATTAATGTGATAAGAATATAAAAAAGGATCGCACCTTTTGTACAAACCATGAAACAAATATGATAAGATATCAAAGGTTGTCATTTCATGTTTCAAGGTTATCAGCAATTTCTCGTAAAGGGGATAGAACGATGAAGTTTAAGAAGAAGGATATATTTTTCGAAACATTAGAGAATATGGCGGATACTGTCGTACAAGCAGCTGACTATTTCTCTGAGCATGTTTCCAACCTTCAGGATGTAACTCTGTTTACTAATGAAATGAAAAAATACGAGTCCAAGTGTGATGACTATGTGCATACGATCATTATGGAACTCAACAAAACATTTATTACGCCGATCGAGCGTGATGACATCATGGAATTGACAACAACTCTAGATGACGTATTGGACGGGCTTGAAGCAACGGCTTCCCGATTCTATATGTACCAATTGACTGATCCGGATGAATTCATCGTGCAGTTCGCTGAGATTTTGCGCCAATCGGCTTACGAAATTCAAAAAGCGATCCATTTGCTGTCCCAGAAAAAATTGCTGGCGATCCGCGAATATACGATTCGTCTGAATGATCTGGAAAACCAGGGAGACGAAGTATTGCGCATGTGTATCAAGCATCTCTTCGCTACCGTGTCTGATCCGATTGAGTTGATCAAGCGCAAGGAGATTTACGAGCGTCTTGAGACGACAACGGATGCTTGTGAAGACGTAGCCAACATGCTGGAATCCATCATTATGCGTAATTCTTAAGGAGCCAGAGAATAATGGAAACAACGATTTGGGTATTAGGTATAGTCGTCTTCCTGGCATTGGCGTTTGACTTCATTAATGGTTTTCATGATACAGCGAATGCCATTGCAACTTCGGTCTCCACACGGGCGCTGACTCCAAGACGTGCCATTATCATGGCTGCGGTGATGAACTTTGTCGGTGCAATGATGTTTACAGGAGTGGCGAAGACGATCGGAGGAAGCGTTACAGACCCCACGAAGCTGGATAACGGGATCGAGGTCGTCATAGTCACCTTGATTGCCGCAATTATCTGGAACCTCGTGACCTGGTGGTTTGGTATTCCTTCTTCTTCCTCACATGCATTGATTGGAGCACTTGCCGGGGCAGTATTCGTCGGTGCAGGTTCCGATAAAGTGAAATGGGGCGGATTCATTGAGATTGTCGAGGGACTTTTGCTATCCCCGCTGATTGCATTTGCCATAGGTTATGTGGTCATGACCATTCTCAAATATATTTTCGCTAAACGCAGTCCTCACACCGTGAACAAGGGTTTCCGGACGGTACAGATTTTCACGGCGGCACTACAGGCGTTCACGCATGGTACAAATGATGCTCAGAAAGCCATGGGGATTATTACTTTTGCACTCGTAGCAGCAGGTGTACAGGATCATCTTGATGTTCCGCTGTGGGTTAAAATCTCTGCGGCAACGGCGATGGCACTGGGTACTTCCATCGGTGGTTGGAAAATCATCAAAACGATGGGAACCAAAATCTTCAAAATTGAACCGATCAACGGTTTTGCTGCCGATTTGTCTGCGGCTTCCGTTATATTCACGGCAACATTGCTGCATCTTCCAGTAAGTACAACGCACGCCATTACATCCGCTATTCTGGGTGTAGGTTCAGCGAAGCGTTTCTCTGCTGTCAAATGGGGCTTGGCCGGACGTATCATTATTACGTGGTTCATAACCATTCCGATTACGGCTGTACTGGCAGGCTTGCTGTACTGGATTATTTTCTAAGAAAAAGCCGACTAAGGACCGACGGACACAACTGTTCATAACTGTGTGAATATCGGGATATGTGGACAATTTTATAATCATAAGATAGAGAAGCCTGTGCATGAACGTGTGGACAGGCTGGATATGTGGATAGCCATCCGTGGAATGATAAACCAAACGTTAGATTATCCTGTGGATACAGGGAACTGTGGATAGGGAATGAGAGAAGCCAACAGGGTTGGCTTTTTTTGTTGTCCTTGCAGCAAGTGATTTTGTGGATAATAAGGGGTTATGCGATGGCAGGAGACGGTTCGAGGATTAAGTTATACAATAGCGTAAAGGATATAGGACAAGGACGTGGTCTAATTTATGATTCGTACACTCGCCATCACACGAGATCATCAGGTCTCCATTAACATACCCCTGACACAGCTGGACCTCCAGGATTATGCCTGGGTCTGGGCAGATTTTAACCAGCCTTCGGAGGAAGAAAGCCGATTGCTGGATACATATTTTCATTTTCACCCCTTGGCGATCGAGGATTGTCTGCATGTGCTGCAGCGCCCGAAGCTGGATTACTACGATAATTTGCAGTTTCTTGTGTTACATGCGCTTAATCCAACTACTCTGGAAGCGGAAGAAGTGGATTTGTTTCTGGGATCGAACTTCCTTGTTTCCTTTCATCATGGTGTACTGGAAGAAGTGGACGAAGCATGGGAACGCATACTGCATCATGCACATGAACGGACCATCTGGGCGCGTGGACCGGTGGCTGCAGCGTATACTGTGATGGACAAGCTTGTCGATCATTATTTCCCGTCGCTGTTTGCGATTGAGGATGAGCTTGCAGAACTGGAAAACCGGGGCAGTCAGGAGTCGGTAGAGGACCTGATGAATCAGGTGTTTGACCTCCGCAGCCGGCTGCTGAAGTTAAGACGAACCGTGGTACCCATGAGAGATCTGCTCTACAGGGTCATCAACTCGCAGCATGTGCAGCGGACGGGGGAACATACCGCGTATTTTACGGATATCTATGACCATCTGCTGAAGCTGACGGACATGATCGAGGCGGACCGGGAAATGACCTCAGACCTGCGGGACAGTTATATTTCCCTGAACTCCAACCGGATGAATCAGATCATGAAGACACTCACCGTTATTACAACGGTATTCATGCCGCTGACGCTGATCGCCGGAATTTATGGCATGAACTTCGCCTATATGCCGGAGCTCCAGTGGAAGTTCGGGTATGGTGCCGTGCTGCTGCTGATGTTTGTGCTCGGTGGGAGCATGGTGGCCTGGTTTGTGAAGCGCGGATGGTTCAAATAAAGGATTTATTATAGAAAATCTAATATGGATAAGTAAATAAAATGTGAACAAGCGATGATCTTCTTTTGTCTGTTGTAGCAGCGCAAAAGGGATCATCGCTTGTGTCTTCATAAATGGAGTGATTATTGGGAGCGATTTAGGCACCGGTGTCGCAGTTCGTATCTTCAAGATCAGGATGTTCTGAAAGCTCCTGGTAATGCTGAAGCTTATAGGCTATAATCTCTGATGTTTCTTTCAAATTAGATATGTCTTGTTGAATCTTACGCTGGTGTTCCTCCAGGATCGCATACCTGGTTGCAAGGGTATCGGCACCTTGCTCAGACAGCTCGCGGTAATGCTTCATCTGTTCGATGGTCATCCCTGTGGATTTGAGTCTGGTCAAAAAAATAATGCCGAGAATCTGGTCTTTACTGTATTGCCGATGGCCGTTTGTTTTGCGTTCTGCATAGGGGAGCAGACCTACCTTTTCATAATAGCGTATTGTATCTTCCGTTAGACCCGTATGCAGGGCAGCTTCGCGAATCGATGTAACGATGTCGGGTATGTCATGCATGTCATGCAACTCCTCAGTATTGAATTTACCAAGGTATTTCTCCATTATTCCCATAGAATCCTCCTGTTGGGCCATCGCTTCCGAGAACAGCCAGTTGCACAATCGTAGCAGCTGCTTGCTGCACGGTATTGGTTCCTGTGAAACCGTTTAGATCGGTTGCTGTAAAACCCGGGTCGACAGAGTTAATCTTAAGAGACGTATCTCTGAATTCCTTGGCAAGAGTAACGGTAAACATGTTAACGGCTGCTTTGCTGCTGTTGTAAGCGAGCAGATTGAATTGTGCATGTTCATGCTCGGGATCACTATTATAGGCGAGTGAGCCCAGACCACTTGTCAGGTTAACGATTCGTCCTGCAGGAGACCGCTGCACTAAGGGTAACATGGCCTGGGTTACGGATATCATGCCGAAGAAGTTCGTGTTATAGGTTTCTCGTATATCATCCACAGCGATTAAGCTTGGTGGGGTAGCTCCACCCACAGAGATCCCTGCGTTATTGATCAGAATGTCAAGCGAGCCATACGTTTGTTCAATGTGATTGACCGCTGTATCAATGGTTTTTTGACTGGTAACATCAAGCTCGATTCCATAGGCTTCGATGCCCTCGTTGAGTAATCTCTGTGCGGCTTCCTCGCCTTTGCGCATATCTCTCGCTCCGAGGAGAACAGCATAACCCATAGTTCCCAACTGCCGTGCCGTTTCGAATCCGATTCCTTTGTTTGCTCCCGTAATGAGGGCGGTCTTTTTCATTTGCATCGTTTATTCCTCTTTTCACTAATAATGGTGAAGCATGTGGGTGATGATCTCCGAATGGTACAACTTGGAGTATGCTCCAAGTCAACAGATGATTTTGGAGACGTACATAGGGGAAATGAGGGGAAAAATAAATAACCGAAGCGCGTCTGTGACCAGACATGCATTCGGTTAAGGGGAATATCAAGGATATCCACATGTGAATATCTTTTTATCCGGTGTTGTGGGCTGTGAATAACTCATTGACGTAATCGGGTTGTTATTCAAGCACAAAAGTTGCCGAAGCAGTGGGTTGTCCATTGACCACGATTGTCAAAGTATGAAGCCCGGCATAGTAACGTCTGGTGGTGATCACCTTGAACGATTGCTTCGTAGCGACCTTATTTCTCCCCGCAGGATATGTTTTATCCGAGCATTTGAAACGTTTGGGAGCCTGCTTGCCACTCGCCTTCATATATCCAATCTCATATTCAATCCGCAGCATCTGAGGCTGCCCACTCTCATTGACCACATCGAACGAGAATTCCAACTCTTCACCAACGGCAATTGTATCCCGTGCAAGCTGAAGCTGCTCAATGTGTACCGCGTCCTGTTCATTATAGCCAAAGAGGGCAAGTGCTTTGGGATGCCCCTTTTTGAGCAGCGAGCGGCTTGCGTGGCGGACAATCCAGTCGGTATGTGGATGCTGACCGAACCAGGTGGAGGCGAGATCCAGAACCAGATCAGGATGATCTTTTGAAATATCATTCAGATGGTTTGCTACGCTTTTCCGTACATAGAGGGACTCGTCCTGCTTCAAGGCATGGAGAATGGGAAGGGCTGGCGTTGGATCTGCAATCAAACTGCGCAGCTTGGAACCCCATGGCAGACGAGGGCGACTGCCTTCGCTGGCAAGTCTGCGAATATGCTCATTCTCACTGCTTGTCCATTCCATCATTCGTTTCATCGTCTCAATCGGATATCGTTCAATAAACGGGCGCACCGCAAACTCCGAGCTGGAATAAGGTGTGAAGACCGTCAGGTACTTCATGGACAATTCATAATGTTCAGGCGAAAGTCCGTTTACCTCGATAAAATCAGGGACAAATAAAAACTCGACCCCTCGCAGCTGCGGTGCCACCTGTTCGAGGACATGCAGCGCCTCCTCATAGGAAGAGGGAAGTACTTCGGTCAGCGCCAGTGTAATGCGCCGAATACGTGCCTTGAATTCTGCCTGTTCCCAGCCTTCGGCAAATACGAGATCACGAAAGTGTGCCTTGTCCAGGGCAGGGTAAAATTGAAGCAGCAGTTCGCCGGTCCGATCAATTAATGCGGGCGTATATTTATCCTTAAACAGTTCCATGGTCCGCCTCCTTTATCTACTACTCAGTATACCTTAATTCACAGAAATAGGAACATAGGTTCCTGAATTTTTTTGTTTGAGATACTTTATATCGGATAGGAGTGTTCAGCTAAGGCAATAAGTGGGCATGCTCGTAAAAAAGGTGAAGGCACCTTCCTTATTCAAGGAGAGGTGCCTGAGGAAATGGTTAACGTTTGCTGCTTGAGGGACGGCGCTTGGTGGAAGTTGTTTTGCGACGAGTGGTATTACTACTGCGGCGACGTGGCGTAGTCGTATTAGACTTCTTGCGGCGTTTGCGCGGGCGAGACCGGGGCGGCGTATATTCCTCATAGTCGGCCTCGGCGGGACTGCTCTTGTTTTTCCCTTTTCCAAAAGGCAGGATGCCCATAACAAGCTTCATCATGGGGGCCATTTGCTGAATGCCGCCAACGACCTTCTGCATCTTACCAATTCCACTCATGATACCGTCGATTCCGCCAAAGCGGTCGATCATTCCTTTCAACTCACCGAGATTAGCCAGCGAGAACCCGGAACTTCCTGAAGCTGCAGGCGTCTCTACTGGAACTGGAGCAACCGGAGCGCCGCCCCCCAGAAAGTTTCCGCCAGGTGCCCCTTGCCCGTAAGGTACAAGTGCAGATGCCTCTACTTCACCGTAGCTTGGATAGTAGGGTTCTACTCCGGGGTACATCGGCTGAACTGGGGTTTCATTCAATGAACGCTGTACCGCACCGGGCGGAGCATAGGCAGAAATATGCGCCTGTCGCTGTGAATAGGAAGACGGACGCTGCCGTGGTGTGGGCTGGCGATGATAATAATGCTGTGGCATGAACGATCACGTTCCTTCTATATTGGATTTCGGAAATGCGTTCCTTCAACTGTCAGGTCCAATAGGCGTGAACAGACCTTGATGGAACTCCCTTTTGCTATACTGTATGTCATTCGCGGAGAGACGGCGTAGGCGGGTGTCACGGAAAACGGGATATTTGCGGAATTGGGCGCAGGGGACAAGGGAGGATCATAATCATCGAAAAGGGAAGTTTGTACACAAAATTGTAACAATTATAAGGGTTAAATCCCTACATAAGTAATCGGGAATATACAGGTGAAAAATGGGATATATCGCAGGAATTACGGTTGGTGTCCACGTGTGGAGGACAATAGTGCCTAATGTAAGCGGTAACATGTATTTTTATTCTGTAGTGCGTGAAATCGTTAACGCTTGAAATACCAACTCAGTGTGAGTACAATGAAGGTACACAGTAACCGCTAGGGGATGATGATGAAATGCAGCTGAAAAAGCTAAATGATAAAAGTATTGAACAACTATTTGAGGCCATTCTCACTCTGAAAGATATTGAGGAGTGCTACGTGTTTTTTGATGACCTCTGCACGGTAAACGAGATTCAATCCATGTCCCAGCGGCTGGAAGTAGCTCGCATGCTTGGCAAAGGCAACACGTATAATCAGATTGAAGCAGAGACAGGAGCTAGTACAGCTACGATCTCCCGTGTGAAGCGCTGCCTGAACTACGGCAATGATGGCTATAAAATGACATTAGAACGTCTGGGTCGCTAAGATGAAGAAACCGGGTGTACTGATCATTAGTCACGGTTCTCAGGAGCAGACCTGGGTAGAATCCGTCGATGACGCGGTCTCCCGGCTTAATCTGCCTGACGATCTGCCTATTGAAGCTTCATTTCTTGAACTTGTGGAAGGACGCCTGATCCAGGACGGTATCAACCGACTGGAAGCACAGAGCGTAACCGATATATTGGTCGTACCGCTATTCGTTTCGTCTGGCAGCACTCATGTGGATGAGATTGAATATGCGATCGGCGCGAAGGAAGCACCGGAACGGGAAACGGATCTGGAACCCTTTCAGGTAACTGCAAGGGTACACTTCGGTTATCCTGTGGATAACGACCCGGATATTGCCGTGATGGTGTGGGATAAGGTGAAATCGCTGTCCCGAGAGCCGAAGCAGGAGACGATTCTACTGGTTGGGCACGGGAGCATTCACGATGGATTCCGTCAGCGTTGGGAGACAGGCATATCCTCACTCGCGCAGCGGGTACAGGATGTCAGTGGCGTTGCCCATACGGATTACGCACTCCTCAATCCGGAGAGTGTATATGACAAGGCAAAATACTGGAGCCAGGAGCAGGGAACCCGCGTTATTGTGGCGCCGCTGTTTTTGAGTGCTGGTTATTTTACCATGAACGTCATTCCAGGCAGGCTGAAGGAACTGGACTATGCTTACAGCGGTGAGACGCTGCTGCCGCATCCGCTCCTTGGGAACTGGCTCGAGCGTCAAATTCAACTTTTACTGGACAAATGTAATGAGGGTAAGGCCCTTTCTTAAGAAGGGGACGAGCACTTTAAAATTATAGACAAGGAAACCACGTCCGCCGGACGTGGTTTTCTTATTGCTGGTGTTGCTTGAGGTGGAGCTTATCCTTGAACCACGAGTGCAGGCAGGCTCAGATGGAGCTCCAATAACGCAATTAATTGGTCGACCATATCCTCTGCAGAATAAGGCATGGCATTCATAATCCACCATTCCAGCAGACCCACGGCAGCAGAAGCCAGAAACTGTATAGTGATCTCTTTGCTCATGCCTCCCTGAACGCCGCACGCATCCATCTGTTCCTCGACGCCCTGAATCATAATCGTCATGAGTTTGCTCCGGAAGGCGGGAATTCCTTTTTTCGTAAGGAGGGTGGTATAGATGGATGCATGTTCCTCGAGATAAAGGAAGGTTCGCAGCAGCGCGTCCTTTGCCGTCATTGGCGTTGGATAATGATCGATCATGCAGCTGTCCACCAATTGCTGCAGGTACGTCTCGATACAGCGGTCCAGCAGATCATACTTGTCTGTATAATGCAGATAGATCGTTCCCCGGTTAACATTGGCGCGATCTGCGATATCATTGATCGTCATTTGCTCGAAATCATTCTCATCCAGCAATCCGACAAAAGCCTCCATGATGGCCTTTCTGGTTTTAAGTACGCGTCTATCCATGGCGCCTCCTCTACATGTTTCTTCGTTTTCTGCATATCTCTCTATAAATAGCTTACGCTTTTCAACAAAAAGGAGTATTTCGTTGATTATTCAACGAAAGCGGGTTTTTTAGCGATTGAAGCCCGAAAGCGGCTTTGATACTCTTATTTTATCAACAACTGTTCATAAAGCAACGATTATTCATAAATTACGAAACTGAGGAGAATCGAATGAAAGTATTGGTCTATGGTGCGGGTGTGTTAGGCAGTCAGCTGGCCCACGTTCTGGTACGTGGAGGAAATGATGTTACCATTCTGGCGAGAGGGAAACGGGCTAAGGAATTGGAGAGGGATGGCGTGGTCATTCGGCATGTATTTCAGTTTAGAACGACGGTTGATCCGGTTCGGGTAACAAGAGAATTAAAGGCAGAAGATGTTTACGATCTCATTTTTGTGGTCATGAAATATAATGATTTTCCATCAGTGTTACCTATTCTCGCGAATAACCGGAGCACCAACATCGTGATTGTAGGAAACAATGCAGATGCACGAAGCATGCAGACCTATCTCGAAGACAACAGCCCAGTGGATAAGCAAGTTGCGTTTGGTTTTCACGTTAGCGGCGGGAAGCGTCACCAAGATCGAATGATGTCCATAGGCGGAGGAAAGGGGCTAATGGTGATTGGCGCACTGGACGGTAAGATTTCTTTTCAGCCTCTGCTGAATCAGGCCTTTGCGCGAGCAAAGTATAAGCTGGATGTGAGTGAGGATATTGACGCTTGGCTGAAGAGTCACCTCATCCCGATTCTGATGTTGAATGCAGTAAGTTTCAATAAAGAGCGAGAGTTGAAGAAGCTGGAGGGAAACCGAGAGCAGCTCCTGCACATGATCGGTGCCTTGGATGAGGGAATTGCTGTACTGGAGGCAATGGGCATCGCCATGATTCCGCGAGCACAGGCGAAGCTGATCCGCAAGCATAAGCGGCTGCTGTACCTTTTGCTGAAGATCTACAGCATGCTTCCGGTGCATAAGCTGGTTGCAGGTTCTTTTGGTGAAATCGAGGCATTAGACCGGGCTTTTACCGATTGGAAAAGCGTAACGAAAGTTCCTACACCCCATTGGGATGCACTCCGAAGGGATTATACCATCCTGTAATAAGATATGCACATGTTCAAATCATCTTTCTGTTGCTCAAAACTTCAATCCCGATTACAATAAAACCAACTAATAAAATGGGAATAAGGAGATATGAGGATGCGGGAAGTGCCTATGCGTTATGTCAAAGCGAATCAGGTCGGGATCGTGCTGTTTGTACTTCTATCGTTTGGGTTCAATCAACCGCTGATCTTGGGTGCGTTATGGATCATTCAGGTGGTCGGGCTCGCCTCTGGCGGGAAGCTGAATCTGTTTGTCCAGATCGGGAAGGCTGTGCTTAAGGGAAAAGGTACGGAAACCCAGGCGGTGGAGCTGCAGCGCTTCAATAATATTTTGGCCATCGTGTTCCTGTCTCTTGCTCTCATCTCCTTCTCCTTGAGCTGGCAGGTAGCCGGTTATCTGTTCTCCGGAATGCTTCTGCTTGCCGCAAGTGCTGCGTTGCTCGGTTATTGTGTGGGCTGCACCGTGTATTTCTGGTACAAACAGCTTCGAGCTGGCAGACGAATCGGCTTCTAAACCGATGATGAATGTAAAATATAAGGTAACGTGGATGCGGCTTCGTGATTCGGAGCCGTTTCTTTGTGCTTTTTGAAGGAGATAAAGGTTAAATTCTTGTCAGACGGGCAGAATGGGTGTCTATGAAATGGGTTAAATACAGTTGAAGAGAAAATCGTTGGCTGTGTAAAATAAGATGGTATATGCTTGCGGGAAGGCTTAAATCCGTTACAGGCTAGGACATCTTCACATTTGATGATATGATAGAATATAAAGGCTTTGGAATCAGATGGAATTCCTTATGCATAGATATAGATATGGATGAAGATTCGGGCAGGATTAACGGACGTGGGTGATCATGTAAAATGTTCCCCGGTTGTGGACGCTCGCAAGAAGAAAGAAAATGGGGTCGTTCAGACTCATGGATAATGTGGAATAGGTGGCGTATGAGATGAAAAAGGCTCGCTTAATATATAATCCGACCTCAGGCCGGGAAGAAATGAAGAAACGTCTGGCTGATGTTTTGCAGCGTTTGGATCAAGGCGGAATTGAAGCTTCAGTACATGCAACAACGGGTGAGGGAGATGCAACCCGGGAAGCAGAGCTCGCGATTGAACGTGGGTATGACATGATTATTGCCGCTGGCGGCGATGGTACGCTGTACGAAGTCATCAACGGCATGGCCGAGCGGGAGAATCGTCCGCCGCTGGGTGTATTCCCTTTGGGAACAACGAATGATTTTGCGCGTGCGCTAGGGATCCCGAGACAGTGGGAGGATTATGTGGATCTGGTCATTAATCAGCAGACTCGTCCGCTCGATCTAGGGAAGGCAAATGATAAATACTTCATTAATATCGCAGGCGGTGGCTCGTTGACGGAACTGACATACGAGGTGCCAAGCCGTCTGAAAACGATGATCGGACAGCTCGCCTATTATATGAAGGGCATCGAGAAGATGGCAAGCCTGTCACCGCAGGAGCTGATTATCCGCGCGGCAGGCCAGGAAGAAATTCATGACGAATTCATGCTGTTCCTGATCGCCAACACGAATTCTGTCGGGGGCTTCGAGAAGCTTGCACCAGGGGCGACGATAGACGACGGGATGTTCGATGTCATCGGTGTGCGCAAATGTAATCTGGCCGACATGATCCGCCTCGTTACACTCGCGCTGCGCGGGGAACATCTGAACGATAAGAAAGTGCTTCATTTCCAGACGGATTATATGGAAGTGACATCGCCGGGATACGTACAGCTGAACCTGGATGGGGAGCTTGGCGGCACATTGCCTGCGACGTTCCAGAACCTCCAGCATCACCTGCTGCTGTATCGTTAAGAGAATAGGTGGTGGCGCGGTGGCAGTGCGTTTTTCCAGTTGCCGTCTGCGTGGGGATCACGTATAATCTCAGGGTGAAATTGAAAAGATGAAGTGGAATGAACTCCCCATGCGTGGGGTGATATATAAGAAGAAAGAAGTGAATGTACGTTGTCTAATACGAACCGCAGCGGTCGTGGAAAAAACCGCCGGAATTCGGCTGCCTCTCAGGAGCAAGGGAATGCGATGGCATCCCGTCAGCCAGGTAAATCATCTCGTCCATCATCACGTCAGCAAGGGAAAGAGGTGCGGCCACAAGGCGCATCTCTTTCTGCCGTTCGTCCGAAGGGAAGTGGACGTGAATCCGCGCCAATCGAAGGACTTCCGGTCAGCAAAAACGAAGAGACCGTCATCGACATCATTGGCATGAACCATGACGGTGAGGGTGTAGGCCGTGCGAACGGGTACACGTTGTTCGTGCAGGGTGCACTTCCGGGTGAAACCGTGCGCGTGCGTGTGATGAAGACCAAGAAGCAGTACGGCTACGCCAAATTGCTGGAGATCGTGAAGGCGAGCCCGGATCGCGTGTCCGCGCCCTGCCCGATCTACGATCAGTGCGGCGGGTGCCAGATCCAGCATATGAGCTATGCCGGACAGCTTGCGTGGAAGCGCCAGCTGGTAGTGGATAATTTGCAGCGGATCGGGAAGTTGAACGTGATGGTGGAGGATGCAGACGCTCAGGGTGATAAAGAGAACCAGAATAGACTGGCTGAAGAGAATGTGGATCAGGCAGCTGAACCAGCTATTTCCGAAGAACAAGGGAACGGCAGCAATCGTATTCGTCTTCGGCTGGAAGGTGTCATGAACGAAGAAGCTGCTGCGCAAGGTATTCGTGTGCTGCCTACCATGGGTATGGACGAGCCGTGGCGTTATCGGAACAAGGCACAGGTGCCAATCGGCGTGACCGAAGGCGGCTTGGTGGGTGGATTTTATGCCAAAGGAAGCCATCGGATCATTGATATGGAGACCTGCCTTATTCAGCATGAGCACAACGACGAAGTGGTAGCCAAGGTGAAGGAGATCGGCAGTCATCTGGGAATCAGCGCATACAACGAAGAGACAGGCCGCGGCTTGCTGCGTCATGTGGTCGTGAAGAAGGCGTTCCGCACAGGTGAGATGATGCTCGTCCTGGTCACCAATGGCCGGGATATTCCGCATAAGGATGAATGGATTGGCAGTATTCGTGAAGCGATCCCGCATGTGGCGAGCATCTGTCAGAACGTGAACAAGAAACAGACCAACGTCATCTTCGGAGATGAAACCCGCGTCCTGTGGGGCCGTGATGTGATCTACGATTATATCGGAGATGTGCAGTTTGCCATATCTCCGCGTTCATTCTATCAGGTGAATCCGGTGCAGACGGAAGTGCTGTACGGGAAGACGGTGGAGTACGCTGGGCTGAGCGGCAAAGAGACGGTCATTGATGCCTACTGCGGCATCGGTACGATCTCTCTCTTCCTCGCGCAGCATGCGGATCAGGTGTACGGGGTGGAGATCGTGCCTGAAGCCATCGAAGACGCTCGCAGCAATGCGATGCTGAACGAGATGAAGAACGTGAAGTTCGAAGTTGGTGCCTCCGAAGACGTCATCCCGCGCTGGAAAGAGCAAGGCATCGAAGCAGACGTCATCGTTGTCGATCCGCCGCGCAAGGGCTGCGACCCACGTTTGCTGGATACGATTCTGGAGATGAAGCCGGAGCGCGTGGTGTACGTGAGCTGTAACCCAAGCACTTTAGCACGCGACCTGCGTGTACTGGAGGATGGCGGTTATAGGACGGTTGAGGTAACGCCTGTGGACATGTTCCCGCATACGGTGCATGTGGAGTCGGTGGCGATGTTGGTTAAAGGCTAAACATAAAAAGAAGGGGTTCGAGAATTCATATATGATTCTCGAACCCCTTCTTGTCTTTGTTTTAATACCATTCATTAATTTGTGAGTAATTCTGGAGTGAGGCGGTAATTAATATACGTGCACACCCGTACCAAGCACAGATTTGTTTTGTACGGAATTACCGGACAGATATACCTTTTGCAGATTAGGCAGCTGGCTTAGGGTCTCGATATTGGAAATGGCATTGTTCTCGAGATGAAGCTCTTCTATGGCCTGCCAGTTACTCATAAATTCGAGAGAAGCCAAATTGCTGTCTTGCAGAGTGAAGGAACGCAGAGCGGACAGTTTGGCAAAGTAAGGCATCATGCGGTCAATTTCATTAACAGAGGTGTTGTTTATGCTGAAATACGGCTGCTCTAAGGTCAAATGTTCAAGCACGCTGTTCTCTGGGGCGGCCGTTTGTTCAAAGTTCAGCCTACACTCGGAGCACATCAGAGATTTGACCTGCTTCAAACGAAATAAAGCATCGCTCTCCTTATATAGTGACGAGTCGTAAATGCTTAGGGCCTCTAAGCTGGACAAGCCGTCCAGTGCGCCAAGTCCGGTTACTTCACTGACCTCCGAGAGAGAGAGTTGCTTAAGTTTCGGAAATTTCCCCAGCGCCGCCAAATTCAACTCTCCACTTCCGCCACGGAGCGTCAGGCTGGTTGCGTCAGGCGCCTTCAGCCCGGGGAGAAAGGAGCTCGGAATTTCCACTCGCTCTACTTTAGGCAGTGTCAGGACTTCTGCATTCTCGTAGTAGCCGGACAACGTTAATTCCCGCAAAGAGGATAGGCTATTGATGGGCTTTACTGAACTAAGTTGACTTAGAGAAGCCAGACGTAATTTCGTGATGGAAGCCTTGCCGGTCAGATGCTCCAGACTGGAGAAGTTTACATTTTCAATATCTAACGTTTGTAGAGCAGGCATATTTTGCACAAAGTCGATGGATTTTACGTTGGTTAAATAAGAAAGCCGGAGCTCCTGAAGCTGAGTTAAGGCGTACAGCGGCTGCAGGTCTGTGGCTTCACTGTAATTAATGGACAGGGAAGTCAGCCCGGTCATGGACGACAACCATCCCAGTTCATTGATATAGGTGAGCGACAGGGACTTGAGCGGCAGTTTGTTCAACAAAGAAAGATCCGTTACCGATTCATCCACATAGGTAATGGATAACGAGTTCAGATTAGGGAATTCCAGCAGTAGGGCCAATTCCTGATTGCTGCGAACCTGAGTGGAAAGCTCCGTAACTTTGGACTTGTCACCAAAGAAGTCCGAAAACGTGCTGAAAGATTCGTTAAAAGCACCTCCATAGCTTTTTAATCCGGACATATGAGCAAACGTGGTTTGGTTCGACTGGGAAATTTCGTAGGTATTCGTCAGGTCCAATGCCGTTAGTCCCTTAAAAGCTTCAAAATCTCGCTGATCAATCTGCTGGCTATTCAGTTTCTTGTCCTGCGTAACATAAGTAATCTTCTCAGCCTGTTCATCGCTGAAGGGGTCGGAGAGGCTATATGTAAACTTCCACTGATCATTCTCCGAATGCTCTACGGTTAAATAGCGAATGCGAGCCAATTCCTCCTCTGTCGGCAGGGCAGACCCTTTATCGAAGATATCCCGCAAAAAGGAGAGCAGAACCTCGCTTTCAGGCATCTTCCGCACAGGCAGATTGGCTTCTGCTTGGGGATGAGTGGAGCTGACGCTGTAATAAAAATAAGTGCCGATGGCCCCGGTCAGGAGCAGCATCAATATCAGCAGCAGCCTTACAGAGACGTTCAGCGTCGGTGCTGTTTTTGGGGGCGTTCCGTGGTAATGATTAATGGTCTGGTCTACGTGATAGACAGGATTTTGCTTCAATAAAAGCTCTGTTTCACAATAGGGACACTTTAAAATCTCACCCTCTTTGTATTCAATTCTTCCGTTGCAATTGGGACAGTTTAACGGGATAAAAGCCACGAATGTCCCCTCCTTCATTATGATGGTCATAAGATCATGCTGAACGGGCAGCTAATTGCATTATACCTTGTGAATTTACGTTTGATGAGAGAAAGAAGTTTCGCATAGCGAAGGAGCAGGGAAACCCTGCTCCTCTTTGATCTTTTTAAAATGCGCCTGGTTATGGGCATGATTACATAAGTCATTAAGCGATTGAAGTAATCGGATGTTTAACTTGCACAGGGTAGAGAAGATCACCAGGGGTTCTTACAAATAAGCCATCATTGGTGAGGGTACTTTTCAGAACGAGATGTTCTGTTGCACCTGGTGTGAAATGGAATGTTATTGTCTCCGTATCCTCATCTGCAATCTGATGTAAAATATCGATCATATGGAATTCGTTTAAACCAATAACATCGAAGAGGTCAATATGATTGTCTTCCTTCTGATAAACCACGATGACATTTTTATTTTCCAAGTAATAAATATCGTTACTGAACACATTCAGGCAATAAAACATGAGTATGCCTTGAGTCTGGGCGGTTCCGAAATGTTGCGAAACAGGTAGCCTTTCGGATGCAAGTTTAAGAATAAGGCGTAAATCCTCCGCGTTAGTAACATCGAGTTTCCGAAGGTTCGCAGGCTCGGGTGACTTTTTTGCCTTATAATCCATTGAAAAAAGATGTTCTTCCACCGGTTTAAACCCAAACTTGGGGTAAAAATCAAGCACTGATTCATTGGCAAAAAGGTACATGAGATCGTACTTGTTGTTGTATTCCTCTAAAATCTTGTTCATTAAACGAGTGGAAAGTCCTCTCCCTCGATAATCGGGATGTGTCATCACCGTGCCGATTTGAATTGCTTTTTTCTTCTCCCCGTGAATGATGAGTTCAAGGATGTTAACAGAAGCGTTGGCAATAACCTGGTCTCCATCTACAAATGAAAAAGGTATGTATCCTTCTCCCCAAAACCCTTGTTGGTACCAATTTTCAAATTTTATATCAAAAGTGTTAGCAGCAAGTTCGAAGAAACTCTTTCGAAGGACTTCATTGTTTTTATAATCCTTCTTAAATATAAATTCTTGCATTCTATGTTCCCCCCCTAATGCTCAAAAGTGACTGTCTGTATATTATTGGTATTATCTAGTAAATAACTTGATATATCAAGCATCGAATTCACGGAAACGATTGACTGTGGATTTTATGTATTTGATAGAGAATTATCCATGATATTGAACATAAACAATTTCGTGACGAGTAATGAATCACCGTTTCAGCTTTTATAGCTTCTCGAGTCTATCTGCGTGGCCTGATCAGCGGAAAAAAGAGCATGACCATACCCTTATCAGACTTGATATAGTCCTGAAATAATCTAGGATTCACCTTTAATTTGGAGTAAGAATTCTCTTCCATGAAGTGGTATTATCTGGTGAGAAAGGAGGCTGGTTACAATAAATTATGTAAGCGCTTTACATGGTTTATAAAAAAATTTGGTATGGGGGGAAGGCTTCGAATGAGGAAATCATTTAAGCAGGTCGTTTCCGGGTTACTCGCAGTGGCTCTGATTCTTCCGGGCGGCTTGACGGCTCAGGCAGTAAGTGCAGCAGATCCAGCAGCATCGAATTCACAGATTGTCTATCAGGAGACATTCCAGAATGGTAAGGGCAAAGCAACTCAATCCGGCGGTGCCCAGCTGGAAGCTGTCACAGGCAAGTCGTTTGAGGGCAATGATGATGGAGCAGCGCTAAAAGTCAGTAACCGATCCAATAACTATGATGGCGTGGATATTGCATTCACCGATCTTGGTTTGACCGATGGCCAAGAGTATTCTGTAACCGCTTCCGTTTATGTCGATACTGATGCTAACCCACCTGCAGACGGGAAAGCCGTTCTGGAAATTGTAAGCAATAAGGGCGTTGATGGATCTGAGGCATACACTGGAATTAGCTCTGCTGACTTTATAGCCGGCCAAGGCATTACGCTAAGCGCTGATCTCTCCGTTAACAGTGTGGACAAGACAGCTCTGCGAATCAAGTCTGATGAAGCAGGTAAGGGTGTCTCATTCTATATTGGAGATATCACGATTACCCAGGCAGCAGCACCTGTCGAACCCACGGTAGTCCTTAACCAAAGTTTTGAGGACGGCAGTACTGGTGGTTGGGGCAAGCTGGGTTGGGGGTCGAACGGTGATACTGCGGTCGTTGACGACGTAGCTTCCGAAGGTATGAAGTCTCTGAAGTTCTTCAATCGGGCCGATGAGAAAGCCGTTCCTGCCCTCGTACTTACAGGCAAGATGAAATCCGACCGTAAGTACGATATCTCCCTCAAGGTTAGACTCGGTTCTGGTGAAGGCCAGTTCCATCTGGCTTCCAAGATCGATTCTGAAATCCTAGCGGATGATCAGAAGTATCCTTGGATTATAGGGAATAAAATTGTAACCGCTTCCGATTGGACTTTATTTGAAACTAAAGGCTACGAAGTGCCATCTAAAACGAATGAGGTCATCATCTATGTTGAACCATCAAACAATACGTTAAAATCCGATATTTACATTGATGAAGTCATCATCACCGATGTGACCCCTGGTGAAACCGCACCAGAGATTGTGGATAAAACAGGAATCACTGCAGACTTTGAGAGCGGTCTGGATGGATTCAAAGCACGCAACGGCCGTGAAACAGTAGACCTCTCCCAAGACGATAATCATACACCTAACGGCAAGCAAAGCTTGCGTGTAACGACTACGGCACAATATGATGCAGCGTTGGTTGATGCTACAGGCAAAATGGCGAAGAATCACGAATATGAGCTGTCTGCTTGGGTGAAAATGGCACCAGGCGAAGCGTCTACAACACTTCGTATTAGTGTTCAATACGCGGAGAGTGGCTATGCGAACGTTTCACAAAATGCAACCGTTACAGATCAAGAGTGGGTACACCTAACAGGGAAGTATACACTCACGACGACTCCAAGCGTACTCAATGCGTATATTGAAACGGCAAATGACGATGGTGGGAACCGTACCTTCTTTCTGGATGATTTTGCTCTGAAATATGTGGGTCCTGTAACTGCAGCACCTCCGATTCAAGAAAACCTTCCTGATCTGAAGGAGGTTTACAAGGATCATTTCCTGATCGGTAACATTGTTAATCCGGCGACCTTTGACGAGACCCGGCTCAAGCTGCTGACGAAGCATCACAATGTCGTCACGTTTGAGAATGATATGAAGCCGGATTATGCATACAACACGGACCGACAATTTGATTTCACGGCAGAAGATGCCCTTGTCCAAAGAGTACAGGATGCAGGCCTTGATCTGCACGGTCACGTGCTTGTATGGCATGCACAGTCTCCTACATGGCTGCATACGGCAGAAAACGGCGAACCTTTGAGCCGTGAAGAAGCTCTGACGAACCTGAGAACACATGTTAAAACGGTCGTTGAACATTTTGGTGACCAGGTCATTTCCTGGGACGTTGTCAACGAAGCCATGAACGATAACCCGGCTAATCCGCAAGACTGGAAGAATGCTTTGCGTAATTCCGGCTGGTTACAGGCTATCGGCCCTGACTATCTTGAGCAGGCATTCCTTGCAGCCAAAGAAGTCATTGACGAGAATGGCTGGGATATCAAGCTTTACTACAATGATTACAACGATGACAACCAGAATAAATCTACAGCGATCTACAGCATGGTGAAAGAGATCAATGAGAATTACGCCGCAGATCACCCTGGTGAGAAACTGATTGATGGCATCGGCATGCAAGCCCACTATAATTTGGGCACGAGATTGGACAATGTGAAGATGTCACTCGAACGTTTTATTTCCTTGGGTGTAGAAGTTAGTGTCACCGAATTGGACATTATGGCAGGTACCAACTCTGCAATCACTGAAAAAGAAGCGATGCAGCAGGCTTATTTGTATGCCTCATTGATGGATCTCTATAAGAAGAACAGCGAGCATATTCCGCGTGTGACTTTCTGGGGATTGAATGACAGCACGAGCTGGAGAGCCGAGCAGAATCCAACCTTGTTCGACAAGGATTTTCAAGCCAAAGAGGCGTTCTACGGGGTCGTTGATCCGGAGAAGTACCTGGCAGAACATCCACCCGAAGAGCTTGATTACAAGAAATCAACTGCCCTCTATGGGACACCATCCATTGATGGTTCTGTAGACAGCATATGGAGCAAAGCTCCTGAATTGAAACTGGATACGAAGCAAATGGCGTGGTCCGGCGCGACAGGAACGTCAAGAGTACTGTGGGATGACGACAATCTCTATGTGCTCGTTCAAGTCAGAGACGATCAACTGAACAAGACCAATCCAAATGTATGGGAGCAGGATTCCGTCGAGGTATTTGTCGATGAAAATAACGGCAAAACGTCCAGCTTCCAGGATGATGATGGACAGTACAGAGTGAACTTCGAGAACCTTGCTACCTTTAATCCTGCGGAAATCGCAGCAGGTTTCGAATCCAAAGTCTCTGTTTCCGGTACCAACTACACGGTCGAGATGAAAATTCCATTCAAAAAGGTGAAGCCTGCGAATAATGCCAAGATCGGCTTCGATGCGCAGATTAATGATGCCAAAGACGGAAACAGAATCAGCGTAAACGCATGGAATGATGCATCCGGTCAAGGTTACCAGGATACGTCTGTATTCGGTGAGTTGACGCTCACGGGCAAACCTTCTTCAGGAGGAAACGACGGTGGCGGAAACAACGGTGGAGGCAACAACAGCGGGGGGAACAATGGTGGAAGCAGTGGTGGATCAAATTCCGGGACTACTCCGCAGCCGCAACCACAGCTTCCAGGCAGCGACTCGGCAATTGTGCCAGTAGTTAAAGTCGAAAATGGAACAGCCACAGCAACCATTTCAAGCGACAGCCTGAATAAAGCGATTGAACAGGCTTCCCCAGGTGCAAATGGCAAGAAACAGGTTACCATCGAAGTACCGAAACAGGCGAATGCCCAATCCTATGTGGTGCAGCTGCCAACTTCAAATCTGCAGAGCAATAATAATGTTGAGTTTGTACTTAAGACAGACCATGTAGCACTTCAAATTCCGTCCAACATGCTGTCTAATATTACGGAACAAGCGGACCAAGTCTCTATTCAGATTAGCAAAGTCTTGGCAGATCGCTTGAACGCAGAAGTCCGCGCCAAAGTGGGCAGCCGTCCGTTGATCGACCTTAGCATCAAAGCTGGGGACCGCGTGCTGGCCTGGAATAATCCAGCGGCGCCTGTAACGGTATCTGTACCGTACACACCTGCTGGCCAAGAACTTGCCAATGAACATCAACTGGTGATCCTGAATATTGACAGTCAAGGAAAGGCAGCAGTTGTACCGAACGGACGATACGATGCTAAAACCGGATCGGTTGTGTTCAAGACAACGGAATTCAGCACGTATGCCGTAGCCTACGTAACCAAGTCTTTTGCCGATGTACAGCATGTCCTGTGGGCAAAAGAAGCCATTGAAGCAATGGCAGCACGCGATATTATTAAAGGCATTTCGGATGAGAGCTTCGCTCCTGCAGCTTCCATCACGAGAGCTGACTTTATCACCCTACTGGTGAGAGCCCTTGAATTGAAGGGACCAAGCACGAATACGGCAGCCTTCAGCGATGTACAGCCTACTGCTTATTATGCACAGGCCGTGGCCATTGCCAAGGAGCTGGGGATCGCCTCTGGATTTGAAGACAACACGTTCAAACCAGGCAGCAGCATTTCCCGTCAAGACATGATGGTTCTTACAGTGAAAGCTCTAAAAGCAGCTGGTAAGGCATCTGCCGGCAGCGGGAATCTGGCTCCTTATTCCGATACTGCAAGCATTTCCGCTTACGCGGTGGATAGTGTAACTTCCCTCGTAGAAAGCGGAATCGTTAACGGAAAAGGTGGCAAAATCGCACCAACTGAATCATTGACACGCGCTGAAGCAGCGGTGATTCTGTCCCGGATCTGGAACATGTAAGTGATTGAAAAGGACATTTTGATATAACGAGGCCACTCATAGAAGCTGCTGTCTGTACTTTACAGACGGCAGCTTTTTTCAAATCCCATGGCCCTCTCGATCATGATTGTAATATAGATCGTTAACCAACCGTTTCCATGTGCAGCTCAGAAAAAATCATTCGTTTAGGCGATTGTATGATAGGAGGGAGCCGCTACTCTATGCTGAATATTGTCGATCCAGCACATAGACATCATAAATTTTACTTTTTTCCACTTTGCAATAAAGATGGAATCTGATAGGATAAGTTTATAAATACGATGGTTTTAGTGAGGATTAAAAGGAGGCCGCCTTGCCATGCAAGAACTAACACATCTGGATCAACTTGAGGCTGAAGCGATATACATTATCAGAGAAGTAGCAGCGGAGTGCGAGAAACCGGTCATGTTATATTCCATCGGCAAGGACAGCTCGGTCATGCTGCACTTGGCCCTAAAGGCTTTCTACCCGGAGAAGCCGCCGTTCCCATTCATGCATATCGATACAACCTGGAAGTTTAAGGAAATGATCGAGTTCCGCGACCGAAAGGCGAAGGAATTTGGTATCGAGATGATCGTTCACTCTAATGAAGAGGCTATTCAACAAGGAATTAACCCCTTCGACCATGGTTCCGCATATACCGACATTATGAAAACCACAGCCCTGAAACAGGGATTGGACAAATACGGATTCACGGTTGCGTTCGGTGGCGGAAGACGTGATGAGGAGAAGTCGCGTGCGAAGGAGCGGATTTTCTCGTTCCGGAACAAGAACCACTCGTGGGACCCGAAGAACCAACGTCCGGAGATGTGGAAGCTATTCAACACGCGAATCAACAAGGGAGAGAGCATTCGAGTCTTTCCGCTGTCCAACTGGACTGAGAAGGATATCTGGCAATACATTCGTCGGGAGAACATCGATATCGTTCCGCTGTACTCCGCGGACGTAAGACCGATCGTTAATCGTGACGGGCATATCATCATGGTGGATGACGAGCGGATGAAGCTTGAGCCTGGCGAGAAGATAGAAATGAAGAAGATTCGCTTCCGCACGTTGGGTTGTTACCCGCTAACGGGCGGAGTCGAGTCCGATGCCGTTACGCTGGATGAGATCATTGAGGAGACATTGGGTGCGTTATCCTCCGAACGGACCAGTCGGGTTATCGATCAAGAAGCAGCGGGAAGCATGGAACGACGCAAACGGGAGGGCTATTTCTAACATGAAGAGTCTACTAAAATTCATTACCTGCGGAAGTGTGGATGATGGCAAGTCCACGCTGATCGGACATATGCTCTATGAAGCCAAGCTGCTGTTCGCCGATCAAGAACGCGCGCTTGAGCTCGATAGTCGATTGGGAAGCCGAGGCGGCAAGATCGACTACTCGTTGCTCCTCGATGGTTTGCTGGCCGAACGCGAACAAGGGATTACCATTGATGTGGCATATCGTTATTTTACGACGTCTCATCGTTCCTTCATCGTGGCGGACACACCGGGACACGAAGAGTATACGCGCAACATGGCTGTAGGTGCTTCTTTTGCCGATCTAGCCATCATTCTGGTGGACGCTACCAAAGGCATCATTACCCAGACCAAACGCCATGCCCGGATCTGCGCCCTGATGGGGATCAAACATCTCGTATTGGCTGTGAACAAGATGGATCTGGTTGGCTTCGATCAAGGGACATTCGAGGCGATTAAGGAAGAGTTCATCCAAACGACGGCCGAATTCCAAATCAAGAGCATTCAGGTCATTCCCGTGTCCGCTACGGAAGGGGACAACATCACAACCCAGTCGCCGAATGCTCCTTGGTACGAAGGGTTAGCTTTATTGCCGTATTTGGAAAATATAGATGTTCATACTACCGATGATACGAAGCCTTTCATGATGCCGGTTCAGCGTGTAAGCAGACCGGACCATACGTTCCGTGGGTTCCAGGGCCAGATCGAGGCTGGGAAGATTTCGGTCGGAGACGAACTCATGACTCTGCCAAGTCGGGAGAAAGCAAAGGTTAAGCGGATTTTGGTGACGGACCAAGTTCAGGATTCGGCTTATGCTGGCCAACCGGTTACGATACAACTGGACCGTGAAGTTGATGTCTCGCGGGGCTGCGTGCTCACGACGGACAATCAAGTCCAAGAAGCTGACAGCTTCTCTTCTACGATCCTGTGGATGGACGATTCCGTCCTGACTCCGGGCAAGCATTATTGGGTTAAGGTCGGAACGAAGACTCTTCCAGGCACTGTAACGGCGATTACCCATAAAATTGACATTAACACGGGACATACTGTTCCGGCGGATCAAATTGTTAAGAACGAATTGGCCAAGTGTGAATTCACGCTGTCGGATCAGATCGTTTTCGATTCCTTTGAACACAATAAGAGCATCGGAGGTTTCATCCTCATTGATCGTGTCACCAACATGACGTCCGCTTGCGGAGTCATCGATCAGGCGCTGAAGGGAGACAGCCGATTTGCCACGCTGGATACGGGGATCACGAGAGAGGTGCGCGCCCAGCAGAAAGGACAATCTCCGCTCACGGTCTGGTTTGCTGGCTCGGATACGGTAGCTCTCGCCAAGGAAGTGGAGAAGCGACTAGTGTCATCCGGTTACCATACGATGCTGCTTGAGAGCGTCAGTGGAGAAACGCTCCGCGGTACGGCGGAGATGGCAAAGGTGTTGAACGACGCCGGTCTGATCTCACTGGTATCCCATGAGTCTATCAGTGCGGGCGAACTTGAGACAGCCAGAGAGATCATTGGGGGCAAAGGATTCATCGAAGTTAACGCGGATGAGATCGGCGGAATTTCCACCCAGGATGCCGCGAAATCTGTGGTTAAACGAGTCGTGCAATCCATTATCGATCACAGTCCTTCGAATAACTACGACATTTAATAAGCATGTCAGATACAGCGGTTGCCGATCAGGCAGCCGCTTGTTTGCTTAAGATTAATGAGCAGTTAAAAATCTTGGGAATTCTTATGTAAGAGTCGGTGTAAAAAATATAAAGCACAAGTTTGAAAAAAGTATGATCATGAAACAAAGCAAAAACCGGATTGAGCATAGATCAATCCGGTTTTTGCTGTTTCCATCAAATTACCTATACTCCATCAAACAACGGCAAAATGCACAACGGCACTATATAACATCTTGTTGCGAAGCGGGTCGAACGTCACTTGATGCTGAACCTGCTTCACTCGCAGCATAAGCGCTTTGTTGATTCCGATTCGGTCTTCAATCGTACGTTCCAGTTCTTTGAAGTCATAAGCCTGCAGGCATTCGACTTTGTCTTTGATCATATCCAATGAAATTTCCATGTTTGATTCAGGCCACCTTCATGTCACGATTTGCAGGTACAAAAGCCTGCCGAGCTTTAATTGTAGAGGAGCTCGTTCGGTTCGGCAAGAGCGGATAGCGAGAATCATTAGAACGAAGGTGCCGGTTTGATTTCTATGCTGGGAAGACAAAGTGGGCAGGTGATTTAGGCTTCAAAGACATGACGAATAATCTCGTGCTGTAAATCAGCTTGAGACGTGATAAAATTAGAGAAAGGACAAGTGGAGAAGGGGAAACCAGATCCAAGTTACATTGGGTAAATAGCCAAGAGGGGCATCGCCCCTCTTTTTTATGCGAATCCATGAAAAACATTGCGTCTGTTCAGGTTAAAAGTTATTCGTTTGGACGCGGCATTAACAGATAATGCTGTTTGAACTACGTTGCGGTAACATGGTATAAGTGAAGATGGTGTAATTGAAGAAGAAGCAGTAACATTCGTACTAAATGGATGAACTAGGGAATGATCAGATATTTACATTCTCGGGGCCATGTTGGTCCCGGTATATATAGAGGAGTTTTTAAGATGAAAGACAATTTTTGGCGTGAATTGCCACGACCATTTTTTATATTGGCACCGATGGAAGATGTAACAGATGTTGTGTTTCGCCATGTTGTGAGTGCAGCGGCCAGACCGGATGTGTTTTTTACGGAGTTTGCGAATACGGAGAGTTACTGTCACCCGGAGGGGAATAAAAGTGTACGTGGGCGTTTGACGTTTACAGAGGATGAACAGCCCATGGTAGCTCATATCTGGGGAGATAAGCCGGAATTCTTCCGGGAAATGAGTATCGGTATGGCAAAAGAAGGCTTTAAAGGCATCGACATCAACATGGGTTGTCCTGTAGCCAATGTGGCGGAGAATGGGAAGGGCAGCGGGCTGATCTGTCGTCCCGAAACGGCTGCAGAAATTATCCAGGCTGCAAAAGCCGGGGGACTGCCGGTAAGTGTAAAAACAAGACTTGGTTTCACTGAAGTAGATGAGTGGCGCGACTGGTTGACCCATATTTTGAAACAAGACATTGTGAATCTCTCGATTCATCTGCGCACAAGAGAAGAAATGAGCAAGGTAGATGCTCACTGGGAACTGATTCCGGAAATTAAAAAGCTTCGTGATGAGGTAGCACCCAATACGCTGCTGACCATTAATGGAGATATTCCTGATCGTCAGACCGGGTTGAAGCTCGCTGAGCAATATGGCGTGGATGGCATTATGATTGGGCGTGGTATCTTCCAGAACCCGTTCGCTTTTGAGAAAGAGCCGAAGGAACACACTAGTGAAGAATTGCTTGGTCTGCTGCGACTTCATCTGGATCTCTATGATCAATATTCCGCACAGGTGCCGCGTTCGTTCAGCCCACTTGCACGCTTCTTCAAAATCTATGTACGTGGATTCCGCGGGGCAAGTGAACTCAGAAACAGCTTGATGAACGCCAAATCCACAAAGGAAGTGCGCACGCTGCTAGATGAGTTTGGAAGCAAGAATCATGATGAGGTTGAGGTACAAGGAAATTAAGATGCAGTAGGTTGGCGTAACAACAGACTTACCTTCGGGAAAACATGGCCGGCTTGGCTGTGTTTTTTCTTTTGAAGACCACATCATAGAGGTTAAGCACAGGTTATTGTATGATGGATTGTAGAGAAGCCACCTAAAAGTTGGTTATGAATATTGAACAAGGGAGAAATCAATGTCCTGGAGTAAATTGAAGCAAAATCTAGAGAGTTTCCTCTGTCCAGCGTTAGTAGGAAGAGTAGAATACCGGTCAACCAGCTATCGCTATTCATCTGATCGACCAGGAAACTGTTACCTTGCCGTAGATAAGAAGAACATACTCAATATGAGTGACACAACAACCCCGATTCGGTGGTACCAAACGGAGCAGGAGATCAAGAACGATCCGAATATTGATATTCCTGTAAATAACGAAGAGATTGAAGCGATTCGAAAAGAGAGCAAGGGAATTCCGGAGGATCGCCTGCACGTCATTGCAAGAAGCAGAAAAATCTCTGTTCTGGCCAAAGAGCTTATGTCAGCACAGTCATCACTAAGCAAATCCAATTTTACGGTTGCAGCGACTACGTTTTTATCAAGACCGATAGAGGAAAGTCTGGAGAGTCAGGATATTTTGCTGAACATTCTGGCTTTGGTAGACAGACGCGTTGGCAAAAAGCGGATTTTGAACATGTCCGAGAAGATCAAGTTAAAGCACCCAGCCGTGCAGTATTTTTATGAAATTCGGCGTAGGACGTTGTGAATTAGTTGAGATTTAAATGGTTATCGTTTTTATTCTACGCTTGTTAAGCCTTGAATTGAATTCCTCATTTGTCATGTTATAATAAGGGCATGAACAGCTTATAATGCAAAGAGAGCCGTGCGACAACACGACTCTCGGAGCAATAGCCGCTTTTAAGGGCGGTGGGCTTAACAAGAGGATATACGTCAAGTAGACCGCAACCTTTGCTCGGGGGCGGTCTACTTGTGTTTATTGGACAGCAGCGCTACAATCAGCGAACCGAAGGTAAGCATCAGCATAATCGCTTCAAACACTGTCACAAGGCATCACCTCCCTTCCGGGAGATTAGCCGACCGCCCATATCAGCCTTTCTATTACTATCCGATTATACCATAATCTTCATTTCTCTCGATAGGCAATCAAAGTAAACAAGTAGCAAAAGATAATTGGTTTTGCTATAGCTTTTAACTATAACTAGTTATCTTCTTTTGGTTATTCTTCTAACTCCTTTCCGCGTGCTATGATAGCCCTATACAACGAGGGGGTTATTTACATGACTGATAAGTTCCAGATCGTAGGAAGTTTGTTGCGGCCCGAAGAGCTGCTGACATATAAAACGCAAATTGAGCATCGTGATGATATCCAATATCCATTCTATGAAAATTTTGAGGGATATGCCGAGTGTGAGACTGCAGCCGTGAAAGAGGTTGTGCAAAAGGAAATCGAGCATAACCTGTCGGTTGTTACAGATGGCGAGTTTTCCAAGTCGATGTGGCATCTGGACTTTGTCTGGGGCTTTGACGGAGTTGAACGTTATATCGCGGACCACGGTTACTTTTTCCGGGATGTGGATGGAACATCCAAATATGAAACTCGCAAAGATATCGGATTGCGCATTAAGGGTGAACTGAGCGGGAAGAACCACCACTTCATTCAACTGTTCAAACAGCTGCAGGATACGGCAGGCGATCAGCAAACAAAACTTTGCGTACCGTCACCTTCCCATATCTTCGGTGAGCTGTCCTGGTCGGATAACATCGGCGGTACGGATGCTGTATATCAGAACAAACAGGAGCTCAAAGCGGGTCTTGAGAAGGCATATAAAGAATTCGTAGCGGAATTCGCTGCGGCTGGCGGCAAAATTCTGCAATTCGATGACTGCCTCTGGGAGCTGTTTGCAGACGACAACCCGAACTCTCCGTTTACCGGCGAGCACATTGATCAAGAGGAAGTAAAGGGTCTCGCTGCTGAATTTATTGATATTAACAATAACGTAATTGACTTCGGTCATAGCCTGGGCTTGAAAATGTGGACACATAACTGCCGCGGTAACTACGATTCCCGCAACATGGGTGGTGGATCTTATGCGAAGATCGCCAACCTGTTCCTGAAACAGTTGAAATATGACCGTTTCTTCCTGGAGTGGGATGATGATCGTGCAGGTTCAATCGAAGCGCTGGAAGTGTTCAAGGACAGACCGGAAACGGAAATTGTTCTCGGACTGCTGTCTTCCAAAACAAGTACACTCGATGATGAAGCACGCGTCATCCGTCTGCTTGACGAAGCATCCAAAATCATTGATAAGGATCGTCTGCTGCTCTCCCATCAATGCGGCTTTGCTTCCTGCGATGGTGGTAACGAGCTGAGCGAAGCTCAGCAATGGGCGAAGATCGACCAAGGTCAACGCATTGCGAAGCAGTACTGGAATAACTAAGAACCACGGGGGAATTAACGATACTTCATCGTAGTCTCTAAAATTCAAATACGCATCATCTGAGCTTGAAGAGATGACTCAAGGGGCCAAAATTGCCTCGTGAGTCATCTCTTTTTTGTGTGCATCATTTTTCCTGATCAAACGCAGAAGCCCCGAAAAAGGACCTGAATATGGCTTGTATCTAGCTTAGCTTTTATCAATCATTGATCATTCCGAGACAGACAATTGCTGTGCATTAACTTCATCTGAAATGTGGGATTAAAAAGGAGAAGTCCATGCGGATCAAGAAGTTATATTATTCCAGGAATACCCTGTGAAGTATGGTTGTGGAGATGGTTTGATCGCTTATAAGTGTTCATTAGCGTTTATTAGAAGCATGAGGGGAGAGAAAATGATGACAGATAACCATGATCTGATAAATAGAGAACAATTGCTTACAGCGCTGGACTCGCTGGGGTATTCGGACAGAATGAAGCGGATGGCACTTCTAGGACGCGATCATATAGGAGATGCGAATTATTCCGCACTGCTTGTATCCTTGCTCGAAAGTGGCACCGCCTATGAGGCACATCTGGCCTTGACGGGTGCGGGTGTAGTGAATGATGCTCGTGCGGTTATACTGGCACTGCAGCATCACAAGGCAGGAGTTAGGGGCCGGGCGGCTGGACTATTGCCAGAAGTGGTGACTGCCCCGGACTTTTCGATCGAAACTGAAATTGCTCTAATGTCATACCACTGCCGCCGTCAATTGCTGAGGAGCATCTTGAATACACATCGTCAGGATTGGGCAGAGCGGCTGCTGCCGATCGTGCTTAACCGCTGGGGAGCACAAGAAGCGGCCTTGCTACTGGCTGTGTGCAGCGAAGAGACGGTACGCAGTAGGCTGCCAGAGCTGGGATATGCATTACAGAATTGGCGGCTCTTAACGAAGTACCACCCTGATCTGGTCGCAGCGTATTTTAAGAATGCTTTGCAGCATGCAACGCACCGGGAGAAGACCCATGTATGGTGGACGCTCTCCTCCGCGATTGAAATATTGAGTTTTTCAAGACCGGCGATCGTGCTGGAATGTGCGCTTACGCTTGGGCCGACCGATACGATTCATCCTGTACTCAAGCAGCAGCTGGGAATTCTGATTCAGGCCAGCGCAGAGGATGTATTCGAACTGCTGACACGTGAGGAGACAAGGGAATATCTTCTGAATCATGGCGTACCGGCAGGTGTTTTGAAAAAAAGAAAATGGTTCACCACAGCCCAGTGGACCACACTGGGTTCATTACTCGCAGATCAGCCTGTGCATCTGGCCAGGGTACTGGATACCCTTGCGCCGTCACATCGCGAAGCGCTCTTTGATGAAGTTTATCCAGAAGATGAACGGAAGACGCGCATTTTCCCTACGCTGCTGCTGGATGTACTGCCACACCAGCTGCGTGACAAGGAAGCTGCCCGTATGCTGGAACTGCGTGACATTCGTGATGATCGGGACGCCATGCTCGAAACGACGGCACGCCGTGTCATTGATCATGCACGGGAGAAGCTGGAACAAGCCGTTCAGGTGTCTAATAGCGATGAGCGTGCAGCAGCCTATGCCCACCTCGTTCGAAGCACAGCACTTTCCCGGCGTGGTATGGATGAGACGCTTCGTTTCCTGACCCGAATCAAGAACGATCAGGATCCGGTACGCTTTATGGTCATGGCTCAGCTCTCCAACTGTCCGGCTCCCATGTTCAAGGAAGAGCATATTGACGATCTGACGGTACTGGTTGATAGCGTGATTGAAGCCAGAGACACGTCTTATGGGACAAGGTCCGCAGTGGAGAGACTGGCTTTTGCCATACTGCGTGAACATGCACTAGAGCCGAAAGGCGACCTGTTCAAGTTTGCTCTGAGAACGTTCGGAAGATTGACGATGCGTGACGGACAGTTTGCATTGTACTCGATGGAGTGGGATAGCATACCGAGTTCTGCACTGGAAGCGTTATTCGATGAGGTCTATGCATTTGCTGTAGAAGCGAACAAGCGCGAAAACACGAGCGTGATTCTGCGCATGGCAGACTTGTTCGGAAAAGCCGTAGAGCGGTTGCCGAAGCTCCAGCTTCTGCTGGAAGAACTGCTGCAGGCCAAAACGGTGTCTCCACAGGCAGTCCATTACTGGCTGGCACCCTATAAAACCCGGGATGCAAGGGTTAGAGAATTGCTGGACAGAGACCCATCCTTCATCTCATTCCATGACGTATTCCTGCATCTGCATCTGAAGCGTCAGGAGTGGCTGGACCCGTTTATCTCGGGGGAAATCATCAAAGGCAAGCATTTATCGGGAAAAACAATTTATGTTGTGCCTGCGCATAACGGGTTTCATCGGTGGCTGCCGCGCCAGCAAAAGGCATTTGCTTCCCTGCTGGAACGGGTGGCGCTCGATGCCAAACGAAGCTTCCATGAACGTGCATCCGCGATGCGCAGCTTGGCCAGCTTGCCCGATTATTGCTCTGATCAACTTGAAGTTTTACTGCATGACGAGGAAGTGCATGTTGTGGAGGCGGCTCTGTATGCGTACTCGTTATGGGAAGAGCCCGAGAAGGCACTGCCTGTATTGCTAAATAATTTGGATGGAGACCGGGCCCGGGTTGCCATGTACTCGATTCCAAGATGCATGCGCAGGGTCAGTCCGGTGACGTTGGCGTCCACGCTGTCCGAACTGCTCCATCGGGAGAAATTAAAGATCACGGTCAGAAAAGAGGCCATCCGGCTGCTTGGAGCTTATAAAAGCGAGGAGAGCATGGGGCTTCTCATCCGTGAATACGAGAAACCGAATGTGCACAAGGACGTGATGATCGCCATAGGCCATGCGGCCAGACAATGGTTGGATGACGAACGCAGCTGGGCCATGCTGAGTGCCATGGCTGCTTCCCCGCAGCGTGACATCGCAAGAAGCCTGCTTAACCAGTATGCTGGCGGCATTCCCGTAGAAGCCCGGCCAAGGTATTTGCAATTGATTATCGAGATCGCCGGACATGCCGATCCCGTTGTGGCGAGAGAGGCTTTCCGGGCGATGAACCTGTGGGTGGATGGAAGTGAAGAGAAGGTGGCAGCTTCGGCGAGCAAAACGATTCTGGATCTGGAGGACAATGCCAGGTGGAAGGCAGCGATGGATACGCTCATTGCGGCTTGTCGTGAAGGAAAGGTGAATGATCAGGTCATTGGCGTAAGCACACAATTGGCGGGCACGGAGACAAGAGCCGAATGGAATGCTGCTTCGGAGAGAGACCTCCCGGAACGGCAGCGACTGGTCGCGTTGATAGACAAGCTAATCTCATTGCCCCCACAAGCGAAGCGGGGACTCGTTCCTTTATATACAGGCATGATTGCTGCTCTTCAATCCCAAGAAACCCTGAAACCAGCCGTGATCAAGTTACATTTGGCATTTGTGGAATGGAACGAGGTGAATCAGGCCGCCCTGCAATTGGATCCTGTGATTCAAATGGTGGACAAGCATTCGTATCTATTGGATGTGGCCTACAGGCAGATTAATCGTGCAGCTAATGCCAGTGAGGCGTATTGGAAACCGGAGGCGATTCTGGATCTGGTGGACCAACTGAGAGGCCAGCAGCGAATTGCTGCCCAGTATCTTGGGCTTTCTCTGTTGAAGATTGCGGGAACCGCATTACGGTGGAATCAGGCTTGTGCCGAACGTTTGAGAGCATACCGGAATCATGAGCATGAGGCCATTCGTATGACAGCATTGGATATCTGGACGGTGCTTGAATAGAAAAGTGGTCCGGGACGGATGGTTATATGGATAGATTATTAATAATGAATATCATAAATTAAAATAAATTGAGGCTAATCATTTTCCAGGAGGGGAGCGAGACAGTGCTGCATATAAGTAACTTCAAACTCTCTTCTGCCATTTCCAGCAACCCGAATATCTACCCGGATCATGTGTTTAGGCACATGGCGGGGGAGGTGCTGCTGTTTGACCGAATCACGGTACTCTACGGTAGTAATGGCTCCGGCAAATCTACCTTGCTGAATCTGATCGCGAACAAATTGGGAATGGCGGGCGCTGAGCGAATGTCCACTTATGGACACAGCATCTATGTTCAGCGGTTTATCGAGGGAAGCAGCTATCAACTCGGGCAGGATGAACAGGAGCGTCCCGTATATAAGCTGCCCGAGGGGAGCCGGTACATCAAGTCAGAGGATCTGCTATATGAAATCAAGAAAATCCAGCAGGAAAGCGTGCTTCGCGAAGGACTGCTTCATGAGCAATTCGTACAGGGAAAGAGCAAGGCAGAGGTAGAAGAGCTGGAACAGTCGTATGCATTTGAGAAAAAGATGGATATCATTCGCTTCTCGCAGGAGAAGTATTCGAATGGGGAAAGCTCGATGCAGTTTTTTGAGGAGCATTTGCTTCCTAGGCAGCTGTATTTATTGGATGAACCGGAAACGTCGCTGTCTCCCGCGAATCAAATCAAGCTGGCTGAACAGATGAACGATCTGGCGCGTTACTTCGATAGTCAATTCATTATTGCCACGCATTCTCCCTTTGTTCTGGGCACGCTTCATGCGAAGATCTACAATCTTGATGCCAGCATGCTGCAGACGGCAGAGTGGTATGAACTGGACAATGTACGATTCTTTTACGAATTTTTTCATAAGCATCAACGGCTGTTTGAATGAAGTGGGTTTAAAATTCTAATAAGAGGTATTCCTGAGTCAGGGTACCTCTTTTTGCTGTACATTTTATCAGGTTAGATCCATATGGAACTCTTATGCATTCTTCTGCAATCTACTAATTCATTCCAGCCCAAATCTGTGAGGATATTGTCCCACTTGAATTTTGGCCGTATAACATTGAAATAAAAAGCTGACATAGCAATTAATTGCATTGATTTTTATGCAGATAATTGTATAATCTACTTAATTAACGTTAATTAGAATGGAGAAAAGGGGATGACCATGACCACCAGAACGAAGCTGAAGGAAGCCGCGCTGAGATTATTTGGGCAGAAGGGCTACGATGGGACGGCATTATCAGAAATTGCGAAGGAGGTCGGAGTCAAAACACCGGCAATCTACGCCTTTTTTGAGAGCAAGGAAGATCTGTTCATGACGGTCTTTGAAGAATCGATGAGCGCCTACAACGAATATATCCAAGCGATGGCGGAAACCAGCAAAGGGATGAATACGGAGAAAAAACTGCATGCGCTGCTGCTTCGCCAATACGATTTTCACCGAAACAAAACAGAGCTTGCCGTGTTTGCCTTCCGGTATTTGATTTTCCCGCCGGATTTCCTATTGGAAAGAATGCAGGAGGCATTCGGGCGTTTCGATACATTGCTGAGCAGCATTATTGGCGAGATCATGCAGGAAGGTCTGGATCGCGGCGATTTGGCTGCCGTTCCGATGGAGACGCTGGTGGATTCGTTCCTCACCTTGATGGACGGGCTGGGCATGCAATATTACTACTATAAATCGCCGGAGCTGTTCGAACGGAAACTGAAACATGCCTTTGAGATGTTCTGGAGATCCGTCGCAGCTTAGGCAATCAACAAGATTGTACAGAAAGCAGAGGGTGGAACATGAGCAACGATACGAAAATAGAAGATTACGAACGGGAACCCGTTCCTCAGCATTTACGAAAATCATGGCTTTCGATGGCATTTGTCTGGATTGCGATCGGAATTGATCTATCTGCCATGTTTCTGGGAGCGCAGCTCGGCGCAGGCATGAGCATTGGTGATTCACTTACTGCAGTCATCGTTGGTTCGGTCATTTTGGGTATTATTGGGGCGTTGTGCGCCTATGTTGGGGCCAAAACAGGCTTGTCCACGGCCATGATTAGCCGGTTTCTGTTCGGGAACAAAGGAGCACTCATTGTCTCCGTCATTCTCGGAATTTCATCGCTGGGCTGGTTCGGCGTACAGGTCGGCTTCTTCGCTTCCAACTTCCAGACGGCGTTAAGCGAGTTGTGGGGTTGGCACTGGTCACTCTGGGTACTGTCGATGATTGGCGGACTGCTCATGATGTCTACGGCGATCTGGGGCTATCGGGCCATTGAGAAATTAAGTGTTTGGTCGGTACCGCTGCTCGTCGTTTTTATTATTTTCGCGCTGGTCTTGGCGCTGAACGGCGAAGGCGGAAGCACGGTCTGGTCACCGTTCGAGGGTGAGGCAGTGCCGATGGGAACGGCGATCTCGCTGGTCATCGGAATCTTTATCCTTGGGACAGCACTGTCCCCTGACATTGCTCGTTGGGCCAAGACACCCAAGCATGCGATTACGGCAGCCTTTGTCGGTTTCTTTGTCGGCAACAGCTTCATGACGATCATTGCCATCTTCTTGTCACGGTCGATGGATTCCGACGATCTGACGGGTATTTTCCTGACGCTCGGACTCGGTATTCCGGCCATTATCGTGCTGACACTGGCACAGTGGACAACCAACACGAACAATTTGTATTCCGCAGGATTGGGTTTCTCCGTCGTATTCAAACGAGTGCCCAAATCCGTCATTACGATCATTGCAGGTTTGATTGCGACAGCACTCGCTTGCTTCGGCATTTATGACCGTTTCATGACGTTCCTCACATATATCACGATGCTTGTTGCACCGCTGGGCGGTATATATACGGCAGAGTATTTGCTGGTGAACAAAAACAGATTCTCGTTTGAAGGGCTGGACAGTAACCGGAGCTGGATTCCTCGCTCCATCGTGGTATGGGTCCTTGCCACATTCTTCGGATTCATGACAACGATGGCTCCGGACGGGCTTGGTTGGTTCCAGGTGACGCAGGTTCCGGCGCTGGACAGCTTCTTGATGGCATTTATCGTACAAGCCATCATAGGCAAATGGGTAGCAAAGAAGGGATGAAAGCATGAACAAGGCAGCAAGATTAACTACACTTGATGAACAGGCTATTGAATATATTGCAATCGGTGCAGCGGTGCTGGGCACAGGCGGTGGGGGCGACCCTCATGTCGGTAAACTAATTGCCATGGAGGCCATTCGCAAGCATGGTCCGGTCCAAATCGTACAGCTTGAAGAACTGGATGATGAAGGACTTGTCGTACCGGTATCGATGATTGGTGCACCAACAGTGATGCTGGAGAAAATCCCTTCGGCAGAACAGCTGACCAAGCCGCTGGATCTGATGGAAAGAGAGCTTGGCCGCAAAGTGGATGCTGTCATGCCGATCGAGGTCGGTGGCGGCAACTCACTCGTTCCGGTCATTGCGGCGGCGCAGCGCGGAATTCCGATTGTGGATGCCGATGCAATGGGGCGTGCGTTTCCCGAATCGCAGATGGTTACGTTCCATCTGGAAGGCATCCCGTGCAGTCCGGTAGCGATGGCGGACGAGCGCGGCAATAGCGCGTTGATGCATACGATTGATGGCGTATGGGAAGAGCGCATGGCGCGTGCGCTGACAGTAGAGATGGGTGGTTCTGCTTCCATCTGCGATTATCCGGTATCTGGAGCGCAGGCGAAGCAGAGCGCCATTGGGGGTACGCTAACGCTCGCTTACGAGATCGGGCGGACGCTGTTCGAAGCGAAGCAGGAGAAGCTGAATCCTGTGCATGAACTGCTCACGAAGCTGAATGGACATGCCCTGTTTCATGGCAAGGCCGTGGATATCCGCCGCCGTATGGATGGCGGTTTTACACGCGGCGAAGCGGTATTTGAAGGAACCGGGGAGAACAAGGGAAAGACGATGCGGCTGTTTTTCCAAAATGAGTTCCTGCTCGCTACCGTTGATGAGCAACCACTCGCCATTACGCCTGACCTGATCACGCTTTTAGATCAAGATACAGGTATGCCGGTAACGACAGAAAATCTGAAGTATGGTGCCCGGGTTACGGTAGCAGGCTTGCCATGCGATGACAAATGGCGCACACCAAAAGGCATCGAGACGGCGGGGCCGCGATACTTCGGATATGATTTCGACTATGTGCCGATTGAGACGTTGGTTTTGAAAGGAGGTGCGGCGCAATGACCAAGGGTACGATGACTGAACCAAACACAAACCAGGTTTACCGTATCGGTATTGATGTGGGTGGAACGAATACGGACGCTGCCCTGCTCGATTCCAACTTACACTGCGTGCACAAGGTCAAGGTCCATACGACTGTTGACGTGAACGAAGGCATTGTAGAGGCTGTTCGCCGTCTGCTGCAGGAGAGCGGTGTGAATGGCGCGGACATTCGCTACGCGATGCTTGGCACCACGCACTGCACGAATGCCATCGTGGAACGCAAGCATCTCGGCCGGGTTGGCCTGATTCGTATTGGTGCTCCGGCAACGACAGCCGTTCCCCCGCTTGCTGGCTGGGACGAATCGCTGCGCGCGGCGGTTGGGCCGCATAGCTATATTGCCTCTGGCGGTTATGAGTATGATGGCCGCAAGATCGCAAGTCTGGATGAAGCTGAGATTGCTGAACTGGCCAACCGGATGAAGGGTGAGGTTGACGCTGTAGCAGTGTGTGGGGTCTTTGCCCCGGTGAACCGCGACCAAGAAAAGCGGGTTGGCGAGATCATCCGCGAGGTGCTGGGTGCTGACATGCCAGTTACCTATTCCAGTGAGATTGGCAGCATCGGACTCCTTGAGCGGGAGAATGCATCTGTGCTAAACGCGGCGCTGCTGCAAGTCATTGCTGGTGTCGTGCGCGGCTTTGAAGAAGCGCTGAACGGCTTCGGCATCCATGCGCAGCTGTACATTTGCCAGAATGACGGCACGTTGATGAAGAGCGAATATGCACTCCGTTATCCGATTCTGACGATTGCCTGCGGACCGACGAATTCCATTCGGGGTGCTGCTCACTTGTCCGGGTTGACGGATGCGCTGGTCGTTGACATTGGCGGTACAACAACGGATATTGGTGTGCTTGTGCAAGGTTTCCCGCGCCAGTCCTCGGCTGCAGTGGATATCGGAGGTATTCGTACGAATTTCCGGATGCCAGACATTTTATCCATTGGTCTCGGCGGCGGTACCATTGTCCGGTTGGATGACGCTGGCGGCGTAACGGTTGGCCCCGACAGCGTTGGCTATGAGCTGACGAAACGGGCCCGCATCTTCGGCGGTGATACGCTGACAACGACGGACGTAGCGGTGAAGCTGGGCCGGGCCGTATGGCCGGGCACCAACGCGGATGCGGTGGACGAAGCCGTATGCCTTAAAGTGGATGCAGTCATGCAGCAGAGCCTGGAGGACGCCATTGACCGGATGAAAACGAGTGCGGATCCAGTCGATGTCATTCTGGTTGGCGGCGGCAGCCTGCTGGTGCCGGAGACACTCGCTGGGGCGAGCCGAATCATCCGGCCAGACAACTATGATGCGGCGAACGCGATCGGGGCTGCGCTGGGAGAGGTTAGCGGCGAGTCGGAGCGCATTTACTCACTGGACGACTGGAAATATGACGACGTCATGCAGGATGCCAAGGAGAGCGCCGTAAACGAGGCAACGGCAGCTGGAGCGAACCCGGAGACGGTTCAGATTGTGTCCGTCGAGGACATTCCGATTGCCTATTTGCCAGGCAACGCACTGCTAGTGAAAGTGAAAGCGGCGGGTAAGCTGTAATACCATAAACGATTTGCCTTCTATGCTCGAAAGCATTATCTGCTGCATGAGAAGCGTGCCAGAAAGAACCAGAAGGCATTCATCTAACGCTTCCTGGCGCGGAATGATGCATAACAGAATAATATGAATATGAACTGGTGGTACGGATCAAACTCCGTATCACCTTTTTATTTGAAAGGATAGTTTTCCTGGTGAGATAGGATTAAGAGATGTAGGCAAACTGCCATATCCATATTCAAGTCGATAGCCTTCTTTTTTTGATATCACCGTAATGCTGCAGGTTCGGGAAAAGGAAAATAAGCACAATGAAGTAAGATGTTTAATTCAAGGAAATGCCCTCGACTCGGGTATCTAAATATGCCACAATAGAGGATCAGGTGCACGGGAGAATGGACCCGCAGGCACAGTAATGCAAGCAGCAAATCGCTAACAAAATAACGCTCAATAATTTATACTAAATAAGCCAGAATATATCGAAGGAGCTGCCGAGTCCGCTATGAACAAAAAAGAAGTTGCCAACATCCGCAAGCAATTCAAGATGGATCACGATCTACTGAATATTTACGATATCCTCAATGTCTATATTACGAAGGAAACGAATGAAGTCTACCACTGGGAGCGCCATCCCTTTGAACTGGTGGACCGGGAGAAGCAGGAGTTATACATGGGGAATTTCAAAAAACTGCTGACCGGCGAACTGGATCAAAAATTGTTCGAATTGAAGTTTCAGGAAGAAGCAGAAGAGCCTGCGCAGGTACTGCTTCATCAAGCACTCGTAACGGGTGATCCGGAAGAATGGCAGGACATGATGCTGCTGCTCGTGGACCGAATGCTGGCGGATGCCAAGTATGAGCGGGACATGGTGGTCACATTTGTTCGGGGACAGTATTATTTGCCGACCAAGGCGAGAAACGATGATGCGGAAGAGAGTGAGAAGAACGAGGTGTTTGCCCATCCGTTTATCTTATGCAGTGTGAACTCCACGGAGAAACAGCGGAAAACTCTCTTGTTCGATTATGTGGAGCGGGAGTTCAAGTACAATATCATTGTCGATCCGATTATCAAGTTAAGCACGCCGGAGCAAGGATTCCTGTACCCTAGCGTGACAGACAATTATTCCGATGTGAATCGGATTTTGTACTGTACAGGAAAATCGAATTTCCCGGATCCGCATTTTGTCGAACAGGTATTGAATGGAGAAAGATCCGTGACGGCACTGGAAGAGCGAGCGATCTTCGAAGATATCGTCAAGGAAGTGGCTGGGGAAGAGCTCGATTCAGCTACCATTGCTCAGGTGTACGAAGAGATTAACCGGGTGATTGAAATCAACGAAGAGACGAAGGAGGAAGAGCCTCCGAAGCTGGATTACAAAGATCTGGAGCGTGTACTGAACGCGAGCGGCGTGGAGGATGTGACCACCGAGAAGGTGGAACGAGCATTCGAAACGATCGTGGACAATAAAAACTATGAGATGAAAGCAACCAGCGTTATGCCGAAGTTCACTTCCAAGTCCATCAAGATCGAAACCAAGGTCGCTACAATTTCGGTTAGCCCGCAGGATTTGAGATACGTCAAGCAGGTGAATTTCCAAGGGAAACGCTGCATCATGATTGAAGTGGATGAAGATGTCGCGATTGAAGGCTTTATGCTGGCGTCAGAGACCCTTATCCAATAAAAAAAGTACTAACGCAGGCAGGAGATGACTAACGATGAACAGACTGCTTATGATCCTGATTGCGGCCGCAACGATGTTGACGGCTTGCCAATCGAACCAGACGGATGCCGGAAACCCCTCGGGCAGCAACGAACCATCCGCACAGGCCGAAACGGCGCAGCCAAATAACGAACCAACCGAAGAAAGTACAAGCCAGAGCGAGTGGTCTTCGCTTCCCGAATATGACACGATTATTCGAGAAGTTGATTCCCAGGATTATACCTTTCGAACGGTAACCGATAATGAAAATGAACGGATTCTCATACTCACGAACCAAGGTGGTGAGGAGAAATATAAGACCATTTTTATCAAAAACACAAGTCGTCTTAAAATCATTGATGTTGATGGAGGCGGACAGCTCTTCAACGATGTTTTGGAAGATAGTTAGAAAATGGAACAGACCGCTATCCCATAATAGGATGGCGGTCCATTGGTTTATTGGTTTCGAGGAAACGTTCTCTGAATCAGGAATTGTAAGCACAGAAGTAGAGAACATATAAGTAAGAGCCCTTTCGTATTTTCGGAAGGGTTATTTTGCTTGAACCTCGTGTTTCCTCAGGCATGAATGGGATTTTACTTAGCAAGTAGCGGAGCGAAATCCTTCTTGAGGCTGATGCTGGAATACATCGCTTGTCGGGTGTTTCCTGTACGGTAAGGTGTAACATGGAGAATAGCGCATCAAGGCCAATAGAAAATTCTTTGCGAGGAGATGTAAGCGTGAAAACGTTCATTGAGTTCAGGAAGGTAACGAAAGAATATCAGATTGGGGAAGTTCCGATCAGAGCTTTGGACGACGCGGAATTTTCCATATCGGAAGGAGAGTTCGTCGTTATTTTGGGTGCAAGCGGTGCCGGTAAAAGTACGATTCTGAATATACTTGGCGGTATGGATACGGCGACTTCCGGACAAGTGACCGTTGGGGATCAGGACATTGCCACATGGGATGAAAAAAAGTTGACGACCTATCGTGGAGAAAAAGTTGGCTTTGTATTTCAGTTTTATAACCTGATCCCGAACTTGAACGCATTGGAAAATGTTGAGTTTGCCACAGAAGTAGGTAAGAATCAGCTGAATGCCGCAGATATTTTACATCAAGTCGGATTGAAGCATCGCATGAAAAACTTTCCTTCCCAGCTCTCTGGAGGTGAACAACAACGAGTTGCGATCGCCAGAGCTGTTGCGAAAAATCCTCTACTCCTGCTCTGCGACGAGCCAACTGGCGCATTGGATTATGTTACAGGCAAATCCGTCCTCAAGCTTCTTCAAGATGTGAACAGGCAAATGAAAAAATGCGTTGTTCTGGTCACTCATAATACGGCGATTGCTCCTATGGCCGACAAAATAATCAGAGTCAAAAGTGGGAAAGTCGATAGTGTAATGATAAATGATAATAAACAAAACGTTGAAAGCATTGAATGGTGATGGTGATGACGAAATTAGCAGTGAAGCTGCTCAGGGACGTTAAACAATCTTTTGTTCAATTTACAGCCTTGGCATTGGTAATCGCAGTAGGGGCTTTTTTCTATGCAGGACTGAATAGTTATAGCAAGGAGCAGCGTGCTTATGTACAAACTTATTATACAGAGCACAATTTAAGTGACTTGAATGTTTATTACGATCATATTTCCAGTGCAGATGCTGCTCGTTTAAGTGAAGTGGAAGGCATTAATAGAATCGAAGCACGGTACACGACGGATGCAACGCAACATGTTCAAGGTGGCACAACCTCACTGAAAATCCATTCCATTCCCGCAGACAACCACATCAATACATCTACGATTATCGAGGGACACATGCCGTCCAATAAAAATGAGATCATCATGGATTCCCATTACGCCCAAGAGCATCATTATCAGGTCGGTGATACGATCCGTATGATTGCGAATGAAAGAGAGCTTGCGTTTAAGATCAGCGGTTTGGTCGAAAATGTTGAATATGTGAAAAAGAATGCGACACAAGACCATAAAACCTACGGATTTGCTTATGTTGCCGAAGAGGCGATCACCGAAGTATCGAGGACAGGCAGCGTGGTCTATAATGAACTACTCATTGATGCCACCGAAGGCTATGATGTGGATCAGCTGGGCCTAGTCATCGAAAGGCAATCCAAGGGTCTTTCTTATTTAGATCAACGAAGCAAAGAGCGGTCATTTGGTTACACTCAAATTCATCAAACCATTTATAACAACAGCATGATGAGCAGGGTGATTCCCTTGGTGCTCTTTTTGATCTCTGCCACCATCCTGTTTCTTACGATGTCCAGGACGATTGATTCGCATCGACATCAAATTGGGATTATGAAAGCTCTGGGGATCAAGGACAGAAACATCATGCTTCATTACATGGGATACCCTGTGCTAATAAGTATTGTTGGGTCGATCATGGGATGTATCATTGCAGCTTACGTATTTATTCCTTTGGTGACTGCGTCCAGTTCAACGTCATATTCATTGCCTGGCATCTCTTTTTCGCTTTCATTATTTTCGGTCATACCACCTATTATTTTTTCCTGTTTTTTTGGACTCCTGTCCGTTTACTTTAGCGGGAGAAGCGTACTGAAGGAACGTGCAGCCGACGCAATGCGTCCCAAACCACCTCAAAAGATGAAGAAGCTGTTTATCGAACGATTTCCGGGGATCTGGAACCGGACTTCCTACAACCATAAGCTCATTTTGAGAAACCTGTTTTTAAATAAAAGAAAAGCGCTGGCAAGCTCCATAGGCATCATTGCAAGCACCGTATTGTTGATTACTGCATTGGGGACGCAATCTGCCTTGCAAAAAATAGCCGATCAAGTCGAAGAGGTATACACCTATGACTTTAAAGTGGATTATAAGACAGATTCATCGTTGGGAGCATTACAGCTGCCTTCCGGCATCAAACAACGTTTTTTGTTGTCTGCCTTTCCCGTTGAATTCATAAAAGGGAAGGATAAAGAAAACGCAACGTTGATTGTAACAGAAAAAGAAAACCATCTCATTCGTTTCCATGATGAGAACGGGAATGAACTATCGTTGCAGCACAATGGCGTGCTTGTGCCCCAATCTTATGCCGAACATTACAACATTGCAGAGGGAGATACCATTCAAATCAAGTTCACCAAACCAGGGCTTCACAATCAATCCGTTGATATGAAGGTTATACAAATTTCCTCTCAGTTCAACAATCCTTCCTTTTATATCACGCCAGCCTATTTGAAAAGCTTTAACATTGACTATAGTCCGACCTCGCTTTTAATTGAAGCGAATAACGATGCCGATCTTTCCGACATTCGCAGCTTTTTTGAACAGGATAAGCGTGTGGATTCCATTACAGACAAGACGAATCTGAAGGAATCGGCCCAGTATATTTTGAAACAAAACCGCTTTATGTTCATCATGTTTGTCATTAGTGCTGTTGTGCTCTCTTTTGGAGCTGTATACACGATATCGTCCATAAATATATACGAACGTAAACGTGAACTTGCGACGCTTAAGGTATTGGGCTATCCCAAAAACAAAATAAACAGACTCATCTTTGTTGAGAACGTTATACTAACTGCCTTTGCGGTCGTTGTAGCTCTGCCTATGGGAGTTCATTTTTATACCTTAGTCGTACAGGCATTGTCGAGTACCCACCAACAGATTCCAGGTCAGTTAAATCTTATCGTCATGTTGATTGCGGTTCTTCTAGCGTTTGTGCTGACCATTCTGTGCAACTTGCTGCTACGATTAAAAGTTACCAAGATCAATATGATTGAATCGTTAAAAAGTGTAGAATAAAATGGTGAAAAGAAGAGAATACAAGTTCTGATTTACAAGCAGTTGCATGCTCAGAAACGGAATGTGACTGCTTTGTTTATTTTTAAGATCAATATGAAGGAGCGCTGCGTAATGAATTTGGAAGAAGTGATGCAGGAGCTTGAGGCACTTGGCAAGGAGCGCACGAAAAAGATATATATGTCGAATGGTGCACATGAGCCGCTCTTCGGCGTGGCTACAGGAGCGATGAAGCCGATCGCTCGCAAAATCAAAAAGGATCAGGCGTTGGCCGAGCAGCTGTACGCAACCGGGAATTACGATGCGATGTATTTTGCGGGCGTTATTGCTGATCCAAAAGCAATGACGGAAGCGGATTTCGACCGTTGGATTGAGGACGCATATTTTTACATGATCTCCGATTTCATCGTTGCCGTTACACTATCCGAGACAGATATTGCACAGCAAGTCGCAGATCGGTGGATTGCTAGCGGCGAAGAACTGAAGATGTCGGCAGGCTGGAGCTGTTATTGCTGGCTGCTGGGCAATCGTCCGGACGCTGAGTTCTCCGAGGATAAGGTGAGCGGGATGCTGGAGAACGTGCAGGCCAAGATCCATCAATCTCCCGAGCGCACCCAATATTCGATGAGCAACTTCGTATATACCGTGGCCGTATCCTACGTTCCGCTGCATGATAAGGCTGTCGAAACGGCGAAGGCGATCGGTCCCGTTGAGGTTCAGAAGGACAAGCCCAAGAGCAAATTCCTGAATGCTTCCGATAATATTCAAAATGCCGTAGATAAAAATCGGATTGGTTTCAAACGCAAATATGTAAGGTGTTAAAGGAAAACAATGCACGTATTTTCATCTGGATTTCACATGACGAATATACATTATTTTCAAGTAGTTGTTGACAATCCAACAGGTCTAAAATATAGTAAACACATCAGATTAATGTAAATTGTGAATGTTCACATTTTAATCATTGAATGGAAGCTGACTGGTTTATCCAGAGGCTCAGAGGGCAGCGCTAGTCGTTGTCAGCTGAGCCTTTTTTGCTTAGATACCCCAAAATAAATTAGAGAGGTGAAGTCAATGGCTGCTGCTGAAAAAATCAGATTTGAAAGTGTCACCAAAACGTTCACGGTCCGCGATCCCAAGCAAAAGGAAGCGACTCAGGCCTTTACAGCTGTAAAAGATCTGGACTTTTCGGTAAGAAAAGGCGAGTTTATCACCATCGTGGGTCCGAGTGGCTGCGGAAAATCAACCTTGCTTGATATGATCAGTGGACTATCGTCACCGACACAGGGCCGCATTTTAATTGATGGCCAACCCATTACTGGCCCAGGGCTTGACCGGGGTATAGTCTTTCAGCAATACGCTTTGTTTCCGTGGAAGACGGCACGTGGCAATATTGAATTTGGATTGGAAGCCAAGGGTATTCCGAAGCAGGAGCGTAAGGAGCAGGTGGAGCATTTTCTGTCGCTGGTGGGGCTTACTCACTTCGGAGACCGTTATCCGCATGAGCTATCCGGGGGAATGAAGCAGCGTATAGCGATTGCCAGAAGCCTTGCCTTTAATCCGGATGTCTTATTGATGGATGAGCCCTTTGCTGCATTGGATGCCCAGACGCGTGAATCCCTGCAAAGTGAACTTTTGCGTATTTGGCAGAAGACCCAGAAGACCATCATTTTTATTACGCATGGTATCGATGAGGCGGTTTATCTTGGAGAACGAGTAGTGGTATTGACGCCAGGACCCGGTATGGTGAGACAAATTGTGGATATTCCGCTTCAATCACGATTGGAAGATGCGGATATTCGCTCCCATCCCGACTTCGTGAAAGCTCGCCATGAAGTATGGAGTCTGCTGCATGAACCTGAATACCGCGGTGCTTATATCTAATTGATCAAAGGAGTGTATTCCCATCGAATCTGTAAAGACTGCTCATTCAACCCTACGGCTTGGTAAACGAAGTCCTGCTGCCTTTTCTGGTGTGCTGAAGTTGTTCAAACAGTCGATTGTGTTAATTGCCTTGGTCTTACTGTGGGAGGTCGCACCAAGGACAGGCTTGGTAGATGCAGCATTTTTCCCTGCCTTTTCCGAGGTCATCCGGGCATTATGGAGTTTGATCATCTCAGGTGAGCTTTTCACTCACTTTCTGGCAAGCATCATTCGTTCATTCAGTGGATTCGCCTTAGCCTTACTTATTGCAATCCCGTTAGGATTACTGATTGGCTGGTATCCATTAGCCAGACAGCTGTTGAATCCCATGCTGGAATTGTTTCGAAATACGGCTGCATTAGCGCTGCTTCCGGTATTCATGCTGCTGCTGGGTATCGGTGAAACCTCCAAGATTGCGATTGTGCTCTTTGCCTGCACATGGCCCATTCTTCTGAATACGATTGCTGCTGTCGGCAGCGTTGATCCCTTGCTGATCAAGGCAGCAAGATCGATGAATATTAAGTCCTTCAGATTATTCCTCAAGGTTATACTGCCGGCATCGGTTCCCACGATTTTTACCGGTATTCGTATGGCAGGGACAGGGGCGATCCTGGTACTTATAGCTGCCGAAATGGTAGGGGCCAAAGAAGGCTTGGGTTATCTGATTACGTATTCCCAATATAACTTCCAGATTCCTCAGATGTATGCCGGAATATTAACCATCGCCTTACTGGGGTTGTTAATTAATCAAGGCCTCAGCATGCTTGAACGTAGGTTTTCCAAATGGAAACAGCAAGTGAATGAATAGTTCTGTTCTGGTATTCCTTCAATATTTTTTTATCATTAATCCTCACTAAATCAATTGAATTAATGAGTTATAAGTAATGAACAAGACATCGTTTGGAGGAGGAGAAGCGAGATGAAACGAACATTAGGCATTCTTGTACTTGCAGGCTTGGTCAGTGGTGTCCTATCAGGCTGCTCAGATCCCAAGACCTCCGCGAAGAGCGGAGAAGAAGATCAAGTTCTGCAATATCAGTCTTCACCTGGAAGTGTTTCTTTTCCGGAGCTGGCTGCAGATTTGGGCTACTTGGGGGACTTGAAACTGGAATCCATAGGTGACAGCGTTGGGGGACCAGAAAGCATCCAATTAACGGCGACGAAACAAATCGACTTTGGATCAGCTTTTAACGGAGCCATTATCAAATCCTATTCCCAAAACGTAAAAATAAAATCGGTCGTCGGTTCATACGGCAGTGATGAACATACGTACATCGGCGCCTACACCCTTGAGGGGACGCCAATCCAATCGGCCAAAGATTTTATCGGGAAAAAGGTAGGTGTCAATATTCTCGGAGCCCATTTGGAATTTGTCCTCAAAGACTATTTACGACAAGGCAACCTGACGGAAAAAGAAATCGAACAGGTCACATTGGTGACCGTCCCAAGTTCAAGTGCGGAACAGGTGCTGCGGAATCAACAGATCGACGTGGTGATGTTAAGCGGAATCGGTCGGGACAGGGCTCTGGCAACAGGAGGAATTACCGAAATTTTCAGGGATATCGATGTGTTTGGTAAAGAGTTTACGGCAGGCGACTATTTCTTCAGTGAGGATTACATCCGGGAGAATCCGAATACGGTGAAGCAATTTGTAGACGGGGTTGCCAAAGCCATTGACTGGGCTCAGACCACACCTAGGGAGGAAGTCATCTCGCGGTTCGAGGATATTGTTAATCAGCGGGAACGCAAGGAAACGACGGAAAACCTTAAATACTGGAAGAGTACAGGCATATCGGAAAAGGGAGGCGTCATTACTCCATCGGAATACGGAACTTGGATCGACTGGCTTGTAGCGAATGGTGAGCTAAAAGAAGGTCAGGTGAAACCGGAAGATTTATATACCAACGAATATAATCCATTTGCTCAATAATGTTTAAACAAAATCAGATAAGGGAGTGGTTCGTATGACTAGAAAACAAATGAAACTGGGAGCTTTCATTAATCTGCCGGGACATCATGTAGCAAGCTGGCGTCATCCTTCTTCAGGTGCAGGCCGTGCATTCGATCTGGATTATTTAACGGAGATCGCACAGACTGCTGAGCGAGGTAAGTTCGATATGATATTTTTTGCGGATGTCCTGGGTCAGCGGCTTTCCGGTAATGCACACTCCTCATTGAAGCTGGACCCGGTTATCATCATTTCGGCCCTCGCGGCTGTAACGAAAAATATAGGGTTAACGGCCACGCTGACCACGACCTATAACGATCCATACCATGTCGCGCGCAAATTCGCAGCGATTGATCATCTGTCCAAGGGACGGGCTGCCTGGAATGTCGTCACATCCGCCAACGAGGGAGAAGCTCTTCTGTTCGGTAAAGAAAAGCATCTGCAGCATGCACTCCGTTATGAACGTGCTGAGGAATTCGTGGACGTTGTCAAGCAGCTATGGTTGTCCATCGAGGATGAGGCGCTTATCATCGACAAGGAAAATGGCCGATATCTGGATGTAGAGAAGGTACATCCGGTTAACCATGAGGGGGCATGGTTTAAGGTGCAGGGTGCTCTTGATTCCCCAACAACACCGCAAGGGCATCCTGTGATTGTTCAGGCCGGGTCTTCGGAATCTGGCAAAGAGCTGGCAGCGAAGACGGCTGAAGTCATTTTTACAGCTTGGCAAACGCTTGAAGAGGCACAGGTCTTTTATCGGGATGTCAAAGGCCGACTGGCTAAATACGGACGCAAGCCGGATGATCTGAAGATCATGCCTGGCGTGTTCATTACGGTGGCCAAAACAGAAGCAGAAGCCCTGCTGAAGCAGCAGCAGTTAAATAGCTATATCCTGCCTGAAGTGGGATTAGCATATCTGTCTGCTTTTACGAATATTGATCTGTCCGGGTATGATGTCGATGAACCACTTCCGGAGGCAAGCTCCATCGAAGATGAGACCAATCCGCGAATTCGCTATAACATCATTCGCGAAATTGCGAAACGGGAGAATCTACAATCGATCCGTGCTATCTATGAACGAATCGCAGGAGCACGTGGTCATCGGGAGATTGTCGGGACTCCGGAACAAATTGCGGATCAATTGGAAGAGTGGTTCCTGAACGATGGTGCAGATGGCTTTAATATTATGCCGCCTCATTTCCCGGAGGGCTTCAACGATATTATCGAACTGGTGGTTCCTGAATTGCAGCGGAGGGGATTATTCCGTACCGAATATGAGAGCACTACCCTTCGAGGGAATCTGGGGCTGTCTGTACCTGCCGTAAAAACGCCTGAAAAGGCATTAACCGGTGCGAGCACAGGTGAAATTGTGTAAGGCATTGGCATTAACATAACGCAACCATTCATGGTTGCGTTTTTTGTTGCGCTAATGGAGTGACCTCCATAGGGAGGAGGAAGGAAGCTTATTTTCTAGCCTTTCAAGCCTAGACCTAGACCCAGCCCGTAAACTCCAGTATGGATGCTTTGGCAGACTGCACTTCGGTTTGTGCACCTTTGCGCCACGCTTTGGGGGACTGCCCCATCAGTTTGGAGAAGCAGCGATTGAAGCTGGAAATGGAATGGAAACCGACTTGCTCGGAGATTGACAGAATGGAATGGTCGGTGCTTTTTAACTGCTTGCAGGCCTCTTCGATTCGTGTGCTGTTGATGAATTCGAGAGGGGTCGTTCTCATAATCTCATAAAATTTCCTGCGGAAATGCGTTGTGCTCAAGTGGCACAGATCGGCCAAAAAGTCGATGGTCATGGGGGTCATGTAGTTCTTGGTGATGTGCTCGAGCACGGGGGAGATAACGAGATCCCCTTTCAAGCCATGATCTGTACCCTGCTCAGACAGGGGGCGATTCCGGGAATGAATTCGAAGGAGCTCGATATACAGGGACAGCATCAAGCCGTAGGCACTTTCCTGATAATAGGGATTCTGCTGTCTTAACTCCTCTACGATCGATGTGGCAAGCGTGTACACCTTGGGATGCTGCTCCTTGCTTAGCACACAGTTCATTCCCTGTACTGCCCACAGATTCGGCTCGAAGTCACGGTATGTACCTTTTAATGAATGCTGAAACAGGTCCTCCGGCGAAAAGAAAATATAAGCCCACAAACTGGCTGTGCCAGGCGTGCTGTACGTTGTATGAGGAAGATATCGCGGAATGAAGGTCACATCGCCGGCCTGAAAGGGGACGGATTCTCCCTTGATCTCCATAATGCCGCTATCGGAGTAGCAGATGCCAATCTCCAGATGGTTATGGAAATGAAGATGCTCGCTCTTGATATCGGATATTTTCCAGCGTTCACCGCTTAATAGCAGGACGGGAAAATGGATGGGCAGGCTGTAATGACGATATTCAATAACAGGCTTCCTGGTTTTGACCATATGCGATACCCCCATTCATAAATGGTTGAAATTGCGCAGTTTTGTTACGAATATGCTTAGATTGACACCATTTTACTGCGTAGAATGGAATAAGTAAAGCGTTTACAATACGAACGGACACCTCTCAGGGTGCACTTGGGGGCATGTGTCCAGGAGAGGGGAATACCGATGCTTCAAGTGAAATATGACAGGGAAGAGATTTTAAAGGTCATCGATAACGTCACCCAAAAAACATTATCCATGGATCTGACATGGGACTGGCCTTGCGGTGTAGCCTATTACGGTGTAACCAGAGCCTACCAGACGACAGCCAACAAGGAGATTCTGGACAGGCTGGTTCAGTGGGCGGATGAATATATTGAGCTGGGCCTGCCGAGCTGGACGGTAAACACCTGTGCCATGGGCCATATGCTGATTACGTTGTATGAAGAGACAGGGGACCAGAAATATTGGGATATCGCGCTGAGCAAAGTGGATTATCTCCAGAATCATGCGCTCCGCTTCGGAGACAACGTGCTGCAGCATACCGTATCCGTTGCCAATGACTTTCCGGAACAAGCATGGGCGGATACCTTGTTTATGGCTGCATTTTTCCTACTGCGCGTAGGCAGCAAGCTGAAGGATGAAGCCATGATTCAGGATGCCCTGAATCAGTATTACTGGCATATCAAATACCTTCAGGACCCAAGCACGGGCTTCTGGTATCACGGATATAACAACGTCAATAAGGACCATATGTCCGGATTCTACTGGGGAAGAGCGAATGCCTGGGGTGCCTACACAATGTCACAGGTGAAACCTCAATTGAAGGACTGGTATTTGTATCCGCAATGCATGGACGTTGAGTGCTCGCTTCGGGACCAACTGGCAGCATTGAAGCTGGTTCAGACGGACAATGGCTTGTGGAGAACTGTGCTGGACGATGAGGAGTCCTATGAAGAAGTATCAGCGTCTTGCGGTATAGCGGCGGCCATGATCAATAACGGCAATCCGCTGCATACCAAGTATGTGCAGAAGGCATTGGACGGTGTACTGAAAAATATCACTGAAGATGGGCGTGTACTGGGCGTATCTGGCGGGACGGCTGTCATGAAGGATCGGGAAGGGTACCGCAAGATCCCCAAAGATTGGATTCAGGGCTGGGGTCAGGGCCTGGCACTCGCTTTTCTGTCCGACATGTTGAGATAGGAGGAGATCCAATTGTCCAAAAAAACAACGGGAGCCTTCACCCTGCCCGGAGAATCGGGTTATGAGGCACTGACACTGGACCTCGCTGAACGGTGGGGTGCTGATGTCATTCGTGACAGTGACGGGACGAAATTGTCGGATGAGATTATCAACGCAGGATACGGCATTTATTCGACGATCTGTATCATCCGGGATCATAATGAGTGGGCATCCCGCAATACGGATAAGCTGCAGCAATGTTTTCTCATAACGAACCCTAAGGTGGCCGTGCAGGATTACCTGTCCATCTATCTGATGGAGGATTTCTTCGCTGAACAATTTAAGGTGAACGATTCCCGGGAAGCGTTCAAGTATTGGCAGGTCTATGACCGGTCGACGGGGGAAGAGGTACCGAGAGAACAGTGGAATTATGAACGGGAATCCGGGAATGTGGTCATTAGCGGCATTGTTCCGTGGCATAAATACACTGTCAGCTTCATGGTTTACCGAATATGGGAAGAGATTTCGATGTACAACCACACGACGAATGACTGGGACAAAGAGCATCTGATGCAGATCGATCCGATCTATCCGGAGACACAAGCATACCTTCTGAATTGGATGGAAAATTGGTGTCAGGAGCACAAGGAAACGACCGTTGTTCGGTTTACTTCCCTGTTCTATAATTTCGCCTGGATCTGGGGTAGCAGTGAGCGAAATCGTCATCTGTTCTCGGACTGGGGTTCATATGATTTTACGGTAAGCTCAAGAGCGCTTGATCTGTTTGCCAAAAAGGCTGGCTATTCCCTTACGGCTGAGGATTTTGTGAATGGCGGTAAATACCGGGTCAGTCATATCCCTGCGAATCAGCGCAAGCTGGATTGGATGACATTCATTCATGATTTTGTGATTGAATTCGGCAAAAAGCTGATTGATATTGTACACAAACATGGCAAGCTGGCCTATGTTTTCTACGATGATAGCTGGGTGGGCATGGAGCCTTACAATGACCGCTTCGAAGAATTTGGATTCGACGGCATGATCAAATGTGTATTCTCCGGTTATGAGGCAAGAATGTGTTCGGGTATCAACGTGGATACGCATGAAATCCGGCTGCATCCATACCTCTTCCCGGTTGGTTTAGGCGGGCTTCCTACCTTCAAGGAGGGCGGCGACCCTACGCTGGATGCCAAGAAGTATTGGATTAATATCCGGCGTGCTCTGCTCAGAGAACCGATTGATCGAATCGGACTGGGCGGGTATCTTCATCTGGTGGAGCCTTATCCGGATTTTGTGGAATACATCGAGAAGATTGCCAATGAATTCAGGGAAATGAAGGAGCTGCATCAGGCTGGCAAGCCTTATCAGATCAAGACCAAGGTAGCCGTGCTTCATAGCTGGGGCAAACTGAGATCCTGGACGCTGTCCGGGCATTTCCATGAAACGTACATGCATGATCTCATTCACGTCAATGAAGCATTGTCGGGATTACCGGTTGAGGTGCGGTTCATCGATTTTGAAGACATCCGGCAGGGCGTACTGCATGACTGCGATGTCGTGATCAATGCTGGCTCTGCGGGTTCCGCATGGAGCGGCGGAGAGCACTGGAATGACCATACGTGTGTGGACCTACTGACGAAGTGGGTGTACGAAGGTGGTACGTTTATCGGCATTAATCAACCTTCGGCGATCGAGGGATACGACAGCTTTTTCCGAATGGCACATATTCTTGGCGTGGATGAAGATACAGGGGCAAGAGTCGTTCACGGGAAATGGTCGTATGAGGTACGAGATGAGCATGGTTTGGTACCGGATGAAGCTAGCATAACGCCGAAGAAAGGCATTTATCTTACGGATGGCACAGCTGAGGTGCTGCATGAAACGGATGGTCACATTACGTTGTCTACGCATGCTTTCGGCAAAGGGAAAGGGATCTATCTCCCCGCATTCGAATTCAACTGGGAGAATACCAGATTGCTGCTGAATCTGATTCGTTATGCAGGCGAAGAGTACGAGGAAACGAAGTATATCCCGGATAACCTGTATACCGAGTGTGCGTATTATCCTGAAAGTAACATAATGGTTGTGATCAACAATAGTGACCAGATTCAGAAAACAACGATTGATACAGAGTTTGGAAAACAAACGCTGGAATTGGCCCCGTATGATACGGTCATCACAAAAATTGGTGCAACCAATTCGGTATCCTCATAGGATATTTTCTTCATAAAATATTGTCTCATAGACCGTTTCCCTGGCGAGGGAGCGGTCTATTTGGGCAAAAAAGGAATTCTGCAGATGAATATTTTATAATGTAAATTATACAAGCAAGTAAACCGGATATTTTGTTCCAGAATTAAGATCGTGGGGGTGCAATCAATGATTCGTATGGCTGTCGGCGCGGTCATTCAAAAGGATGATAAACTGCTGTTAGTTCATAAGGTAAAGGGAGCACAGGGGAAAATCAAAGGAATGTGGGATTTCCCAAAAGGCGGGATGGAACCGCAGGACAAGAGCATGGAGGCGGCACTGCTCAGGGAATTAGAAGAAGAAACGGGATCAACAAAATTTACAATTACCAAACCGTTCAAGGACCGAATTGCTTTTCGTTTTGACGCTGTAACGCAGGAGAAATTGGGATTTGAGGGGCAGGAAACGACGATGTTTCTGGTCGAATACGCTGGAGATGGGACGGACCTGAAACCCCAGGATGATGAGATTGATGATATTCGGTGGTTCTCCATAGACGATGTCGCTCAACTGTTATTTCCGGAGGCCCGTGTATTCTTTGAAAGCTACGTTCTGGTGAGAGGAGAAGATTGAGTTGATTGCAGATTTTAGAGTGTTGGCCGAGTTCCTCCAAGGTCATGATGAGGCAGGGGGTTCCATTTCAGAGGAAGACATTCAGGAGCAGGAGCGCCGTCTTGGCAGGCCTTTTCCTGCCGTTCTGCGTGAATACTATAAGAGGTTTGGGCGGTCACAATATATTACGCAGCAGTGCAATAATCAGTATGAGCCGATGCTTCTGGAGGATATCTTTGTACCGAATTCGGATTTCTTTACAACGGACAAGGCGTTTTTGGTCTTTTATCAATGCGAAGAATCAGTGATCTATTGCGGCATCCGTTTCAGTGATCTGACGAAGGAAGACCCGCCGGTGTATCTATGTGCCTGGAACCATCCGGATTGGGCGCTGGAGAATGAATCGCTCACCAATTTCCTGGTAAGTAAGGCATTCATTCAGATGGGGGTGGAGGACAGGCTGCCTTATTGGGTTATTTTTGATGAGAACATGTGGGGGTTATCGGACTATCGATCCTATTGGGGATTAAGCGACGGAGCATATGAAATTTCAGAAATGTCATCTCTTCAGGCTTGGCGGATATTTTGTAGGGATCATGTCATTCTTCTATTCGAACTGGCTGTTGGTGAAAACGAGGATGATGTATTAGCCGTATATCTGGCTTCTTTTGACCGGGAGCGTATAGCGAACCTGTTGAGTCGTATAACGCAGGACAGGCAGCTGCCCGACTACCGAACGAATCTTGGATCGTCGCGGTAATCACTGGTTTGGTCAGTAAGCATCTTGTCGGGCTTCATGATGGAGGAGTTTGCTAAGATACACTTTTTCTTCACTTTACTTCCATAGTTTACCTGCAACCTATATATTAATTGTTAGGAGTAACAGAAATTATTAAATCAAAGGAGCATTAATATGCTTAATTTTAATCAACCAATGGCATTGCGCTCTATTCTAAGCCCGAAATATTTGGAATTTGCTCTAAGAGATCAATATGATATGGGTCAATGGGAAGAATGCTTGTTTTGGCTGCGAGGATTGAATGATACATACCGTGTAAAAACGTCCACTGGCTTGCACATCCTTCGGGTATACCGTGCCGAGATCGGGGAGGAAGAAGTCATCACGGAGTTATCCGTGCTATCTCAATTGAAAGCAATATTGAATTCTTCCGTGCATGCAGATGTTGGTGATTACATGAAGAGGAAGGATAATCGTGGTTACACCGTTCTGGATGCGCCGGAAGGCAAACGGGTCGCCGTGATGTTCCGCTATATTGAGGGGACCGAGAACAACCTGGAGGATGAGGAGTCCTGTTATGCTTTTGGTCAGTCTGCAGCTGAGCTGCATAAGGCAATGGATCAGGTGGTACTGGAGCAGCCCAGATATGAGCTGAATACACGATTTCTGATTGATCAGCCGCTCGCGCGCATTCTGGCATATATCGGAGAGTCGCATGAAGCAGGACCGTTTTTGGTTGCGTTTACTGAGGAGCTGAAGAAGCGTATTGCAGCATCTGCCCCTACTCTGGAGTGGGGACTGTGTCATGGCGATATGCATGGCAACAATAATGCCTTTCAGCAGGGAGGCTCGTTTACGCATTATGACCTGGAGTGGACAGCCAAAGGCTGGCGTGCCTACGATCTGGCTCAGGTAAAGGCTAGAAAGAGGCAATCCGGTGAGCAAAAAGCAGCATTATGGAATGCGCTCATGGCAGGTTATCGTTCGATACGAAGCTTCTCTCCAGAGGACGAGCAGGCTGTAGACCTGTTCATTATTGCTCGCAGATTCTGGGTCATGGGTCTGGATGTTGCTTTTATCGAAAATGATATGGGAGCACTCGATTATGGTGACGATTGGCTGAACAGTTTCATCGAGGAATTTCGAGAAACGGGAATCATATAGTTTCGGAAGATGATGAATTGTTCTACACCTATTTTGAATCATCTTAAGCCCCCTCTGAATCAATCAGAGGGGGCATTTTTCATAATAAGAAGCCCTGGCGAACGTTAGCTTGAAGATGATGAGGCGGCAGCAGCAGCTGAAGCCGCGGCAGCGGAGGCCATGGCAGCCTGCTGCGCGATTATAATGTTGGTGATGCTGGTAGAGAGCGCCGTGGTCAGCACACCGCTTCGCAGATTCTCAACATGCTGAACAGCCACTAAGGCAGATGAGAATAGAAGCAGCTCCTGTTTGGTGATTGACCATGCCCCGAAGCCCTTTTGATCACGCAGCCAGTCGAACGTTTCTTGCACCTGATCCACCAGTGTGTCTTGGTGGACAGGCAGCAGGGAGAGCACTCCGAGGGAGGATAGGGTATACGTTTTATCCAAGCGGATGCTGCGTTTACGGAACGCCTCCTGTAATGCCAATACACGTGCGCTTGATTCAGGGTTGTCGTCTCCAAGGACCAGTACCTGGGTCAATGCCTGCACGCTGTTGCCAGGGGAGAATTCTGGCTTCAGTTCACGATAGAGCTGCTCCATACGGGCTACACCGAATTCCACATCCAGATCGGAGAGAGCCAGCATGGCTGCGAAAATATAGTCATCCTGCCCGGTCAGGAAGCGGTGTTTTGCTTTCATCTGATCGTAAAAAGCTTTGGCACGCTCCACCGTGTACTGAAACTGGTCAGGCGCTGCCTGGGCAGCAATCTGATAGGCGGCCACGGCCAGGAAATCGGAAGAACGAAACTTGATCTGTTTCATCAGATCGTAGACATGTAGGGTATCCGCCAGCTTCGACTCCTGATCCGTGGTAAGGGAGAGCATGGCGGCAATGCTGATAGCCGAATTGCCCCTGAATACGGAAAAGAGGTTTGTATTTTGCTTCATCAGATCATGACTTTGGCGAATGGCCTCGCCATCTGCAGTTTTATTTTCGCCTGCATAGAGAAGTGCCGCCAGGCGATGCATCATCGGATTTTGCCATTTGAACGACTTCTTGATGATCTGTGCGTTGGAAACGAATAATTCGACTCGTGCTGCGTGCTGCTGTTCCATATGCAGACCTCCCGAAATGAGTAGTTGTTACCCCTAGTTTATTAGGAAAATCAAATGGATTAAAGCAAAAATTCCCATGGGGTAGATGAATGACCTTGAGAACGAATTTTTAAATTGATTGCGAGGGTGCTTCTCAAACCAGAAATGCAATATCGTATGTATGATGAAAAAGATGTCCAGTACCCAGAATGTAATCGTCTGATATGAACTGAAGAGCAGGGAGAGGATGACAGTGTATAAGGGCAGGTGCACCCATGTGAAATATTTATAAGCTTTCTCGTCTTCCATCTCTTTCAACACGATAAATAACCTCCACTCGGACCGCCTGATCGCATCCATTTCGTGCAGAAGAAATAGAGACAGGTTGAACAAAAATAAAACCAGTAACAAGTCAGGCATGTCGTGCCTCCTCTATAAGCATTTATTGAAGATACGGATGGGTAGCGAGATTGTTCCAGTATCCTGTCTGTTAGGCCATGTTCGATGCGGCTATACTTAAAATCCAAAAATGATAAACATTCTTAATAAAAACGCTTCCTTACATTCCTTGTTGTATTTCTGCGGCACATCTCGTACAATTTGGTGAAGCAATTCTGCATTGCGTTAATGTGAACATGGAAATGTAATTCTGACAACACGAAGCTGCACACAAGAAAAGGGGAGAATCGTTTGGAATCGAAGCAACTATCTAGAGGGCTTAAGCCCCGTCACGTTGAGCTGATTGCACTCGGGGGTACAATCGGCGTTGGATTGTTCATGGGATCGGCGAGTACGATCAAATGGGCAGGTCCTTCGGTGCTGCTGGCCTATCTGCTGGCCGGGATCATTATCTTTTTTGTCATGCGTATTATGGGAGAAATGTTGATTCAGGAGCCTGTCACCGGATCCTTTGCCACATTTGCTCATAAATATATCAGTCCGCTTGCCGGGTTCCTGACCGCCTGGAGTTACTGGTTCCTCTGGGTAACGGTGGGGATGGCGGAAGTTACGGCAATCGGTATCTATGTCGGATACTGGTTTCCGGATATTCCACAATGGCTGCCGGCACTGGCTGGTGTGCTCATTATTGCGGCGGCAAATCTGGCTGCGGTGAAATATTACGGGGAGTTTGAATTCTGGTTCGCCATGATTAAGGTAACAGCCATTGTGTTTATGATCGTGATCGGAACCGGCTTAATCTTCTTCGGTCTGGGGAACGGCGGACAGCCGATCGGATTATCGAATTTGGTGAGTCATGGTGGCTTCTTCCCGGGAGGAATAAAAGGATTCCTGTTTGCTCTATGTATCGTAACGGCTGCCTATCAAGGCGTGGAAATGGTCGGTATTACAGCCGGAGAAGCGGAGAATCCGAAGCAAACGCTGCGTAAAGCGATCAAAAATATCGTGTGGCGTATCCTTATCTTTTATGCAGGGGCTATCTTTGTCATCGTGACACTGTACCCGTGGAATGAAGTGGGGCAGACGGGCAGCCCGTTTGTACTCACATTTGCCAAGGTCGGTATCGTGGCTGCTGCGGGCATTATCAACTTCGTGGTGCTCACGGCGGCGATGTCGGGGTGTAACAGCGGAATTTACAGTGCGGGACGTATGTTATATACGCTTGCGGAGAATGGACAGGCACCTGCCTTCTTCAAAAAGTTGTCCAAAGGCGGGGTTCCACGCAACAGCATTATTATAACGATCTCCCTGTTGTTGATCGGTGTAATCTTGAACTACCTGATGCCGGATTCCAAGTTGTTCCTGTATATCTACAGTGCAAGTGTTCTTCCGGGGATGGTGCCATGGTTTGCACTGGCCTTCAGCCAGTTCCGATTCAGAAAGCGTTGGGGTAATGAGATGGGGGAACACAACTTCAAGTCCAAGTGGTTCCCCATCAGCAACTACATTATTATTGTGTATCTGATCCTCGTTATCATCGGGATGGCGTTTAACCCGGATACACGCTTGCCCCTAATTGTAGGTGCGACCTTTATGGCCATCGTAGTAATCGGATATTTCATATTCGGTATTGGGAAAAAGCAGCGTGTAGAGGGTGGGGAAGATCATTAATTTGAATGTGGTAACATTGTAATATCATCGTATCGTATATGCATTCCTTGAACACATCGGAGAACCTTCGGGTAATCCAATGCCATTCAGGGAGTGCATTTTTTGTGTCTTCTAAATTTCTCTCTTGAATCTCCTGTTACTGGAGGTTTTAGGATATGAGATAGAAGAGCTGCTGCGCGATACATATCAATTCATTGCGGCGAACAAGGGGGCATAAGCAAGATGAGGACAATCGAATGGATTTATCTTATTTTCAACGTAATGATGCTGGTGTGGTTGATCGGTGCGCGGAATAAACCGCGGAAATGGGTATGGGGAGGGTTGGTCATATCGGCAGCCCTACTGGTGATCCATGGTCTCGTCGAGGGAATGCGCTGGCCGATGATTCCGGCATACCTGCTGACACTGGTTCCTGCCGTTGTTGTAATCACAGAAGCAAGACGGCATCGGCGTGTAGGTGTGATCTCGAAAAAAGATGAACGTGCTGTCGATTCAACTGCGTCAGCAGCGCAAAAGTCTGGTCGTGTGCGAGCCATTGCAGTATCGTTGATGGTGTTGGTGTATGCAGCGGTTACGGTAGGTCTGCCGCTTCTATTTCCGGTATTTTCGTTTGAGAAACCAACAGGTCCTTATGGTATCGGCACAGTCTCCTATGATTGGACGGACAATAGCCGGGAGGAATTGCTGACGAGTACCGCTGGAGACCAAAGGGAGCTGATGGTACAGATCTGGTATCCAACAGATCCCGATGCCAAGGGGAAAACAGCTCCGTATGTAAACGATCCAGCGGTTTATGCAACAGCCTTCAATGAAGTGCTGCAGCTGCCGAAGCTGTTATTCTCAAGTTTGGGCCAGGTCCAAACTCATGCAATACAGGAAGCATCGTTATCGGATGCGGAGGCCAGGTATCCGGTGATCCTTTTCTCTCATGGTCTGCATGGCTATGAAAATCAAAATACGTTCCAGGTGGAGCAGCTTGTTAGTCAGGGTTACATTGTCGTTGGCATTAATCACACCTACAGCAGTTTGGTATCCGTATTTCCGGATGGACGTGTGGCTCAGTTTGAATCGGAGGGCAAAGAGGGCTTCGAACAGCTGCAATTCAGTTATATGGACAAGCTTAATGAGACCTGGGTGAAGGATGCGCAATTCGTACTGGATGAGGTGGAGAAATTGGCTGCGAATGATCCGAGCGGACGTTTTACCGGTCACATGGATCTGGACAACATGGGCATGTTCGGGCATTCATTTGGCGGGGCAACGACGGTACAGATGTTGATGGATGATCCGCGCCTCAAGGCAGGCATGAATATGGATGGGGTACTTTTTGGCGAGAAACCCATTCCTGCTGAAGGAGTTGGCAAACCGTTCCTGATGATGAGTGCAGACACAACGGTTGCAGGAACAAGCGTCATGAGTGACGAAGAGATCGCTGCCATGGGCACGACCCGTCCGGAAGCCGAGAAATACTATGAGGAAGTATACGCACGCTATGAGCCGGTAACGGCAGGAGGAAACTACTGGATGGAGCTGAATAACACCAAACATCTGAGTTTCTCTGACCTCTATTTGATATCTCCTATTCTGGAATGGTCCCAGGGTGTAGATGCGCATGAGGCACAACAGTTGATAAATGATACAACCATCGACTTTTTTAATCACTACCTGAAAGGACAACCGCTGCAGATGGATAGTAACGTGGGAGAACATGAATCCTATTCGTTGAAAAAGGGATAAACGGATAAATGGAAGGAGACTGGACTTCAGTCTTCTTCCATTTGTTGTAACCGCAGCCGCATGCCTTCCTGAAGCAGGTTAATCCCGTCGACGATCTCGCTCCACTCGGGATTCACCACCATACACAGCCTATTAAAACGAAGGATGCGCTCCGTAACAGAGTCCAGCATGTACTGAGCCTGAGTTCGGAAAAAAGCCTCCGGGTCTCCGGTATGCTCAATACTCGCGTACAACATGACAAAATCCTGCACGATCCCCTGAACCGCAGGACTGTCTGGCGGCCATTGCTTGGACAATGCATCGGTGGCCCGGACGCGGATTTCCTCCATTTTCTTCACCCAGACTTCCGCCTCAACTTGTGGATGGTTCGCCATCGTGAAGAAGGGGAGTTCGAGTCGGGCCAGATCGGCAAAATAGCCGGGATCATTAATGATTTCCTGGATTTCATTCCAGGCCATCGTTTGCTCGGCAGACATTTTGGTATCTTTCATCAAGTATTTATCAAAGAAATGCAAGAATGAAACTCTCCATTCCTGCGGGAGTCCATCCAGAAGATGGGATTCTTCCATTTTGGCAGAGATGAACTGTTTGCGTTTCTTGGCATGGGCGGTAAGCGAATCCACCAGGCTGGACACATAGCTGAGAGATTGATCTGCATGCAATGGAGTTTCGGCTTCATGCTGCTTGGCTTGCTGCAAAATGGAGAGCATGGAATTCAGAGTACCGATCTGGGTCTCAAGCGCTTCAATCTGCAGGTCCAGCGCCTGCGAGACACCCAGTTCACCAGACATGAGCTTGCGAATATCTGGTATGCCGAAATTCAGATAGCGAAGCGTTGTGATTAGCTCCAGCCGCCACAGGTCTTGGGGGTATAGAGACGGTGGCCGCCTTCCGTGTGCAGAGAGGGATGAACCAGTCCGATCTCGTCGTAATAACGGATGGTTTTAACGGTGGAACCAATCATTTTGGCGGCTTCACCGATCGAATATTTATGTGGATTAGAACCCTGATTTGAATCCAATAAGATCACCTCATGATCCATTATACAACCTCCAGTGACTGGAGATTCAATTGTACGCAGCTGCGATAAGGAAATGGCCAAGCCCAGTTTAAATTCCACCCATCTCGGTTACAAAGAAAAGAGTGCAACTTTTATGAAACCCAACTATAAATAAATTGAAATTTACACATTCTATATTAATTGAACTTCACATCTACACATTAACGTAGAGGGCAGAGAAAACCTGAAGAAATGAAATGTTCGCCTTTATCACCTAATTTTCTCCTTCTAAAGGAATAGAAAAAAATTGGGGGATAACAGCGATCGGAAGGTTGCTCTGACCGCGCAGTGACCCGTGTAGAATCCATTGGTTCTATTTTTATAAAGTGTAAATTTCCCCAAGGAGGAATTGAACATGGCTAATCAAGACCAGCATACTGTACAAGATCCGACGACACAATATCCGAAGGCAACATCAGAATGGAAACAGCAGCAGGAAGAGCCTGGACTTCAGCGTGAGATGACACCTGTGCCTGATGCAGGCGAAAAGAGCTACAAAGGCAGCGGACGACTGACTGGACGCAAAGCCGTAGTGACCGGGGCAGACAGCGGGATTGGCCGCGCGGCTGCAATTGCTTTTGCCCGTGAAGGCGCGGATGTTGTGCTGTCTTATCTTCCTGAAGAAGAAGCCGATGCCAAAGAAGTGGTACAGCTGATTGAAGAAGCAGGCCGTAAGGCTGTTGCGATTCCCGGCGACCTGAAGGATGAGAACTATTGTGAGCAGCTCATTGAGTCTGCCGTTAAGGAGCTTGGCGGGATCGATATTCTTGCCAACGTGGCAGGTAAACAGCAGTTTGTGGAACAGATTGCGGATCTGACTACAGAGCAATTCGATGCGACATTCAAAACGAATGTATACTCCATGTTCTGGCTCTGCAAAGCGGCTGTAAAACATATGAAACCAGGCAGCTCCATCATCAATACGTCGTCCATTCAGGCGTACAGTCCTTCACCAATCCTGCTGGATTATGCAACGACGAAGGCGGCCATCAACACGTTCAGCAAAGCACTGGCCCAGCAGGTCGGCAGCAAAGGTATCCGCGTGAATGTTGTAGCGCCAGGTCCGGTATGGACACCGCTTCAGGTGGTTGGCGGACAGCCCGTCGAGAAGCTTGCTAGTTTCGGTTCCAATACGCCACTTGGCCGGGCAGGACAACCTGCCGAGATGGCACCTGCCTTTGTATTCCTGGCGAGCCAGGAATCCAGTTACGTGAGCGGTGAGACCCTGAATGCTAACGGTGGTACCGTTAGTCCTTAACAGGAGACCGTAAATTGGTCCCCAATGGATTAGCTTGTTAAGCAAAGAACTCCATTCCCGATATGGGTGATGGAGTTCTTTGTGTTTTGGTTATTATTTTTGTTCCGGATTGGTTTCCAGAATCGTGTAACTGCCCAGCGTTACCAATTGTGCCGTGTTCAGCAGGGCTTCATCCACCGCAGCAAGTGCTTCGCCTGCCGCTGTCATTAATTCATCGGAGTCAACAGGGGAGGCCAATCTCAGAATAACCCGTTTCTCCCCATTTTTCAGTTCACTCTCCGTTTTCGTTTTATATTCATTGACCGAAGCGACTTCGAGTTCATTTTGCACATAATAGTCATTCGCATCACTTTCACCATGAAACAGTTCGAGTTCGGAATCGATCCAGTAATCTTTATCTGCTATCGTTTCCTGACTTGCAGCCGTCTCATCGTTTGCATTGTATAGGAAGTAGGGAATACCGGAGTTGGACAGGTTGTTCGTGGCATCTACGTGGAACCATTCATTTCCGATTTTGACCTTGTTCCATGCATGAGGGACACCACTGGATGCTCCCGTTACGACAATGCTGTCCAATCCGGACAGATCGGAGAGCAGCTTGTAGACCGAAGCATAGCTGGCGCATACACCAACCCCTTTGACCAGAATACCGTAGGTGGTGAATGAGTCGTTAAACTGAGCATCCACATTTTTAAAGTTGTTTTGCTCCGCACTTTCCAGTGCCGCATCGTCATACTTCGCATTATCGTTCAGATAATCATAGATGGCTTTTCGTTTCTCATCATCCTTCATGCCATCCTTGATGATGGAAGCAACAACTTCGTTTGCTTTGGCAATAATCTCGCCTTGTTTCTTCTGGATGACATCTGCAGATTCATTGTAATGAATGGAGAGCGTCAATGTACCATAGTTGTATTCGAAACCTTCGACGCCGAGAATCAATGGATTCTGATACATTACTTTCAGGACAACATCCGAGAGTGTCGTGAAATTTTGGGCTTCGGGAAAAGCTTTCAATGAGATTTGATCTTCAGCTGCAATCATGTTTTTGGCCAGCACTTCTTCCAGTGCAGAATCCGCATTGATGAGTTTATCACCTGCAGCTGGTTCAGGAACGGTTTCCTGGTTGCCTTCTTCAACATTCTGCTGTGTGTTCGATTTCTGTTCGTCCACCAGATTTGCTTCTGCCGTTTCAGGGTTAGAGGCAGGTGCTTGTTCAGAACCTTCTTCAGTGGTCGCATCCACTTCAACTTCAGGTGCTGGAACAGCAGTCGTTGCAGACTCTTCAGGCGTAGATTCTGTTGCAGTCTCCGATGCAGGCGCATCATTATTGTTAATGATGGTTGGCACATCAGGTGCAGGCACGTAAGGAGTGTCATTTTTTGGTTCAACCAGTCCGTTACTGGACTCAGCGACCGTTTGTTGATCCAATTTGGCCAAGTCTTCTTTGGTTACAGATTCTACCCGTACGTAGCTCTTAAGAGCGGTTCCTTTGATATGAAAAGGAATGTTCGTTTCGTTGAAATCCGAGATTTCTACATTCGCAGTATCGTAGACAATTGATCCTTGGGAGAAGGAACCGTCGATGTGTTCAATACTTGTTGTTTTAGGCAGTTCGTTTGTGTTCTTCAATTTCTTCATATAGAGCTGTTCTTTTAGAGCCATGGGCAACTGGTTAGAGAGAGGAGCAGTAGCCACACCGTTACTAAAATTCGATTCCTTGTCCCCACTGACAGCAGTGACGTAGTATTCACCCTTCATACCATGGTTCTGATAGGATGTCGTTAGTTCATTCATGATACCAAGGCCGCCTTTGCCATCCTCATTGAAATCATTGAAGGATGTTTCGGTTGTCGTTGCTACGACCAGCGGATTGCTTCCATTGTAGGCTTTCTCTGCCCCTTGCAGGGGAACATTGTTTGTTTCAAAAATAACCGTTCGATCGGCACGATTATAGATTTTATACTCTGCTGCGCCCTCTACCTTGTCCCAGGTAAGCGTGAACCGTTTATCCTTGTCGATCTCATACTTAAGATTTGGAACAGGCAGCTCGGATTTTACTGTAAAAGGAATAATCATGGGTTGATCAAGTAGTGTCAGTTTCTCAGCATCTGGATTATAGTTCAGACGAATGTAATAGATGGGGGCACCACCCCATGTACTTTGTTCTTGTGCTTTCAGCTTCTCTGAGCTTAATACACCCCATCCGAGAGGTTTGATCGAAATGCTATTATCATTGATTTCCGGTATGGCATAGACTTTACTTGCTTCCAGGGCTTTAATATCCGTATGTACACTAATCATGTCACTTGCTTGTAGACGACTGGTTTTTAGGTCAGCCTTAAATGTAAACTGGAATTCTTCGTCTTGAGCTACGTTATACATGGGCATAATCGATGGGCTTGATTCGGAGCCGTATTTTTGCTTCAAACTCAATATGGTAGAGCCTTCTAAAGTTTCTGTGGGATTATTTTCGCTCGGACTGCTCTCTTTGTCATTGCTTTGGCATCCGGCCAGCAGTAGAGTGAGGGCAAACAACATTACGAATAGACGTTTCATGATACACCACTTTCTGGTTTTTCTAGTTCATACACCTGACATTATCATTTATGGTAAAAATCAATCTGAATCCTCTTATCAGCAAAACCTCCTATTAATTACCTAAAGTCTTTTGCTAGTTTATGGTTATATAGTCTCATTGTCAAGGTATGTTAATAGGGATAATAGTCCCGTAGAACAGTAGAACAGATTGAACTCCCACCATGGAATGGATGTTAGAATAAGGGAAGATATAGAAGGTTGCGTTTTAGATGTGACAGAAAATCCAATGTAAATGGAGTGGCTTGCAATGACCCCAGAACAGATTGTCAGAGCCTTTTTCGAGGAGGTTCGGTCAGGTCGTAACCTTGATTATGCTGATACATTGATGGCAGAGCAGGTACTGGCACATCAGGTGGTATCCGAAGAGGAAGTGACCGTAAACAGGACACCTTCCGAATATGCGGATCATGTACGAGAGATGATTCAGGCGTACGGTGAAATCTCACTTGAGATACAGGAACTGATCGCACAGGGCGATAAGGTGTATGTGCGCTGGAGACAAGAGGGTATACATATTGGTGAAGTGGACGGATATGCACCAACCCATCGGCCGGTTATTGAAATTGCCAGTGCCGTATATCGCGTGGAAAATGAGCGGATTGCAGAATATTGGATTCAGATTGACAGGCTGGGTATTGAAAAACAATTGGAGCGCAATAAGAGCTGAGAATTCAGCTCTTTTTTTGTTATATCGATCCTTCTTACAGAAGTTATATTTTTAATAGAATGTTTTCGAGGTTTATGCGTTGAGCAGGTTAATTTACATGAAGTTTTAAACATTTATCCGTGACTGTAAGCGTTCCCGTGTTATAATGAATGAAGTTGTATACAAGTTACTAAAACGTTTTCTGTCATTCCAATTTCATAACCGAAAGAGAGGTTCAGTGATGATCAGAGTAACGAACGACAATGAATATTACGAGCTGACCAGTCCGACAAGTATGCCTAAGGCATCCGGATTCCTATGGAACGAAAAGATGATGATCCATATGAATTGCCGCGGATATGCTGTGGCGCAATTCATGCAGCCGGAGCCTGCCAAGTACTCGCATGCACCCAATTTGGAAGCGAAAACCTTTATGCAGCCGGAGCAGCCGTATTATGCGCATCATCCGGGGAGATTTGTCTACATCAAGGATGAAGTAGGCGGAAACATTTTCTCGGCTCCATATGAGCCGGTGCGAAAACAGGCGGACAGCTATACGTTCGCCGTGGGTAAACACGATATTCGCTGGAATGTTGTAAGCGATGACATTTCCATTGAGATGAGCCTGCGTCTGCCCAAAGCGGATGCCATGGAGCTGTGGCAAGTGAAGGTGAAGAACCTTTCCTCTCATAAACGCAAGCTAAGCATGTATCCGTATTTCACGGTTGGTTATATGTCATGGATGAATCAATCCGGTGAATACGTGGATGAGTTGCAGGGAATCGTTTGCTCGTCCATTACGCCGTATCAGAAGTATCAGGATTATGCCAAAGTCAAAAATTACAGCGACAAGACCTACCTGCTTGCGGATCGCAAGCCTGCTTCATGGGAAGTGAATCATGAGCGTTTCGAGGGCGAGGGCGGCCTTCATGCCCCATCGGCATTGCAGCTGGACACCTTAGAGGGCGGGGATGCAAGGTATGAGACACCTGTCGCTGTCCTTCAGTACAGGTTGGAGCTCGAAGCAGGAGCTGAGCGGGAATACCGGTTTATCTTTGGCCCGGCTCATGATGAGGCAGAGATCGAACGCATCCGGCAGCAGTATTTTATCAAACGGGATCATGAAGGATTGGATGGCTTTGCCTTGGCTGAACAGGAATATGCCGCTTACGTTGCAGAAGGACAGGGAAATATCCAGATCCAGACCCCGGATGACGGATTGAATAATTTTGTAAACCACTGGCTGCCACGCCAAATGTATTACCACGGCAAAACGAACCGTCTGACGACTGATCCGCAGACCCGAAACTATCTGCAGGATAACATGGGCATGAGTTACATTCAGCCTGGGATCGCACGAGATGCCTTCCTGACAGCCCTGGCTCAGCAGCATGCAAGCGGCGCGATGCCGGATGGAATCATTTTGCACCCGGATGCTGAGCTCAAATACATCAACCAGGTTCCTCATACGGACCACTGTATCTGGCTTCCGGTCTGTATGCGTACGTATCTGGATGAGACGAATGATTACAGCATTTTGGAGGAGCAGGTTGCATTTGCCGACAGTGAAGAGAAGGCCTCTGTGCTGGAGCATATGAATCTGGCCATGCGCTGGCTGATTCAGGATCGTGACCATCGCGGCCTCAACTTCATTAATCAGGGCGACTGGTGTGATCCGATGAACATGGTGGGTTATAAGGGCAAAGGGGTATCCGGCTGGCTCACCATTGCAACGGCGTATGCGTTCAAGGTATGGGCGGATATTTCGGAGCAGGCCGGGCATACCGAAACAGCGAAGCAATTCCGTGAGGAAGCAGACCGGACCAATGCTGTAGCGAATGAGTATCTCTGGGATGGCGAATGGTATGCACGCGGAATAACGGATGATAATGTCGTTTTTGGCATCAGCAAGGATCAGGAAGGACGCATCTATATTAATCCTCAGGGTTGGGCGCTGATGAGCGGCGCGGCCGATGAGGAGAAGCGGAAGAAGCTGATCCGGGCAGTGGAGGAGCAGTTAGAGACCCCATATGGTGTGGAGAAGTTGGCACCGTCTTTCACCGCCATGCGGGAAGATGTGGGGCGGGTTACGCAAAAACATCCGGGCAGTGCCGAGAATGGGGCGGTCTACAACCATGCGGCTGCGTTCTACATCTATGCACTGTATTTGGTTGAGGAAAAGGAGAACGCCTATCGACTCCTTCGCAAAATGATTCCTGGTCCCGATACCGAAGATGTCCTCCAGCGGGGGCAGTTACCTGTATTCATCCCCAATTATTATCGCGGGGCCTACAGACAATATCCACGTACAGCCGGGCGCTCCAGCCATCTGTTCAATACAGGTACGGTACCTTGGGTGTATCGCTGCCTGATCGATGGACTGTTCGGATTGCAGGGTCACGCCGAAGGGCTGCTCGTTCGTCCGCAATTACCTGCGGATTGGGATAAGGCTTCGGTGACCAGGTTGTTCCGTGGTGCCGAGCTGCAGGTAGAGATGAAACGGGATGCGGCTGTCCGAAAGACCGAAGTGTATGTTAACGGTCAATTGATCGAAGGAGACATGATTAAGGATATCCAGGATGGCAAGTCATACGAGGTACTGGTTAAGCTTCCTATATCATAAGGATAGAAAATATGAAATGCCTTTCTTGTTTTTTAAGAAAGGCATTTTTTAATACGATAAGGTGCATCTAAGGATGTCTGATGAACTGGAGTTCGGGGCAGGGATGTGGATCAAGATTCGTGGAGTGCCTTAACTCTATACCAATACGAGTAGATTTTCGAATAGCCCAGCTTGGCGTAGAGCTTTATAGCGGGAGCGTTACCGGCTACAACCTGCAGATAGCTGGATGTGGCGCCTTGTTTTCTCCCCCAATGCAAGAGATGTAATATCATCTGTTCAGCGAACCCGCGATTCCGGTATGCGGCATCCGTTACGATATCATACAAGCCAATGTAGCCACGTTCAACAACGCCCAGGCCACAGGCAACGACTTGCCCATCAACCGAGAGAGAAATGAAACCTGTGCTTGTACGGATATTGGACAGCATCTGTGTCATTGTTCTCCGCTTCCCTTCATGTACCTGATTCAATCGGCAAAAGTGATCCAGCCACTCTTGGGTCAACTGCTCATCGATTTGTACAAAAGGGTACTCCGGTTCCTTCAGCTCTTCCAGACTGCGCACCTGCATGTTGGTGTGATCCACAAGGGTAAACCCTCTGTCCTGCAGAAGCTGATCCAAGTGATCCGGCTGGCTAAACGGTGTGATTTTGAAAATGGTACTCAGCTGGTTGGATGCGTAGATTCGCTCGCACTCATCGATCTTGGCAAACACATCGTGGGTAGAATCATAGATGGGTTGTATGGAGTTGGCACGCTTCGTGTATCCGTTGGCAAAACGTAAAATCCATCCATCATAGAACAAGGTAGACAAGGACTGCCAGTGATTGAGGGATAATTCCTCAATGATTTTGTGTCCATTCTCAGTAATTTGCTTCATACGGTATCCTCCATTTATATGAGACTGAATTCAATATTTTTAAATAATAATACATAATAGTGAATAATAATACAGTTTTATTTAACAAATATTTATGTGTTGTTTGTGCAGATTACCTTAGGATGATATACAATCGTAATGAATGGATTAAAAAAAGAAGCGGAGCACAGCATGCTAACGATTAAACTAAACGAACACATCATTCAATGCCATGTGGTATATGGCAAAGGCAAGAAGGTTTCCATCACAATGGACCTGCCCTACATGGTAACGATTAAGGCACCTAATGGCACGAGCAATGAGATGATTCAGCAGCTTGTAGAGCAGCATGGTGAAATCATATTGAAGAAATCGGCGCTAATGCAGCAGGCCCTGGAAGGACCGCAGGCCAAAGACTACGAAGAAGAAGGTAGCGGGAAGTTTTTGTTTCTGGGCAAGGAATATGCACTGCATGAGTTAATTAAGGTTGAAGGGTTGTCCGAGGATGAGCTGCGGGCGAATCTGAAGAAATTTTATTTTGCCGAGTGTAAGAGAGTCATTGGTGAACGCATTGGTCCATATCAACAGGAGCTGAAGGTCAAGCCAAAGTCCATAGACATTGTGGAATCCCCCACCAAGTGGGGCAGCTGCAGCTGGGACAAAAAACTCACATTTAACTATCGTCTGGCCATGGCACCACCGGAAGTCATTGATTATGTCATTATCCATGAGCTGTGCCATATTCATCATATGAATCATGATCGCTCCTTCTGGCGCCGCGTTGGCAGTATCATGCCAGACTACAAGACGAAGGAAGATTATTTGATGCGCAATGGCCGGGCCATGACGTTGTGAAAAATAAATCCATATCACGAGTCCATGAATCGTGGTGGAAGGAGTTCAGGATGGCTGAGGGTAACCATTATTCTGCACTGGTCGATGAATATATTTCGGGGTTCGCTCCTGATGTACAGGTCAGACTGCAGGTATTAAGACAAATTATTCGTGAAGCTGCTCCGAATGCGGAGGAGAAGATTAGCTATCAGATGCCAACGTATGCGCAGCACGGAAATCTGGTCCATTTTGCTGCATATAAGAATCATATCGGACTCTATCCTGCTCCCAGCGGAATCGAGGCATTCCGGGATGAACTCTCTGTCTACAAAGGCGCTAAAGGTTCAGTGCAGTTTCCCCTGAATCAACCCTTGCCTGAAGAGCTTATCCGCCGGATTGTGGAATTTCGGGTGAAGGAAAATGTGGAGAAGGCCGCGGAGAAGAAACGAAAGAAGTAGCTTATATTAGAGGAATAGAGCATTTCGTAGTAAGGGGAGAGTGCCCATGAACAAAGCCTTGATCGTATTGGATGTACAGTACGGAATCGTGTCATTAGGGGATGTCACCATCCAGTTGGACAAGATCAAAACGATTATTGCTGATTTTGAGCAGCATGGTGAGATTGTCGTTTATATGAAACATATAGATTATGATCATGAGGGATCACCGCTTTTTCATGAAAATGCATCGAATTTGGAGATAGTGATGGATACCAGCCGGCATCCCGTTATGGAGAAAAGCAAACCGAGTGGTTTCAGTAATCCGGAACTGAAGTCTTGGTTACTTGAACATCAGGTTGAGCATGTATTTATTGTAGGATTTAACACGGAGTATTGCTGCTTGTTTACAGCGATTACTGCGGAACATGAGGGGTTTAAAGTTACCTTCATCGAGGATGCAACCGGTACGGTGAACACTGCGGATACTTATGATATGCCCGGATTGGACATTCAGGATTTTGTCGGTACGATTCTGAACTGGTCCAATTGTATTGAAGTTTTATATGTGGATGAGTATAAGGAAATGTATCGTACTTAGTGCTCTCTTCATGTGATATGTGAGATTGGGGTATTGCATATTAATGAGAGATTATACGTAAAATACGACTCACTGAGCAATAGTCGCTTTTAAGGGCCGTGGGCTTCAATATCAGAAAAACAAATAGACCGCTTCCTTTTTGCAAAGAGGGCGGTCTTTTTTGTGTTTAAAATCATGTTCGTGGGGTCAGCGATAGCCGACAGTTCGAATTCAGCGATTTTTCAGTTAGAGCCATTATACTGTTTTCGAATCCTGTACTCGAAAAGGAGTTTTGGCATGTCTAAGGTGATCCATAAGACGCTTTATCTCATTCTTATTTTCTTTGTTGGTTTGTTTATTGTGTCGTCTTTATTCGTTCGGGCGCAGTATAATTATGGCCTTTATGGAGACAATCCGATCCTGGGAACCCAGCAATGGAGCATTTTCCTTCCGGTCATTATCCTGCTTCTGTTAACGGGTATCGGGCTATACCGTTTCTGCCTGAGATTGAACAAGTACAGTCCAAAGGTCGTCATCCCAGTGGTTTTGCTGTGTTCCATGGCGATTCAGATCGCGATTATCTTTGTGTTTCCAAGAGTGCCGACGGATGATTCCCAGACGGTCGTTTCTCTGGCAATGAGCATGCTCTACGATCAGGATTATTCTTCGTTTGAAACGGGTGGATATCTTCACATGTTCCCGTTTAACTTTTCCATCGTGCTCTATTTAAAAACACTGCTGTACCTGTTCCCGGATAACTATCTGGTGATCAAGCTGTTTAATATCCTTTTTTCAACGTTGACTACCTTTATGATTTATCTTATTTATAAGCAGCTGAACCCCAAATCTACGGAACGGGATTACGGCGTTTTGATTTTTGCAGCGACGTACTTGCCTTCCTTATTCTTGAACAACCTGATTTATAACGATGTTATTGCGACGGCATTTCTGACATCCTGTTTATATTTTTTGCTTCGGTTTGTACGCGAAAAATCATGGAAGGCTATTCTCTGTGCTGCGATTCTTCTCTCCATCGGGAACTACTTCCGCAGTATCGGCGCCATTGTGCTGATTGCCGCTATCTTGTACATCCTGCTGAACATACGGAGTATCGGGTTCAAGAAGGTGCTGGGCTCCATCGCCGTACTGGCTATTCTGTTTAATGTCCCAGGTTGGACCCAGAATGCCGTGCTGCAGTCCACAGGTACGGTAAAAGAACCGGTCGGCGAGAATTCGGCCCCCGTCTATATGTGGCTGAACATGGGGATTAACCTCGAACGATTCGGATTCTGGGACAATATGGAGAGCTACCAAATCTATCAGAGACAGGCCAATTACAATAAGGCTGATAGCACTACATTATTTAAGCAGGAGATTGAATCGAAGCTGTCGGAAGCGAGTGCCAGCGAACTGATTCAGATGTATTACAAAAAGATCATATGGACTTGGACTGAAGGGACGTACCAGATGGATCGATACGGAATCGGCAATGAAAGTGCCTCAGGCATGGGAAGAGGAAGAGCAGGCGGAATTGCTGGCTCCTATAGTTACACCAATGGGGTAACGGACCTGTTCCAGGGGGATTCAGTCTATCGAACGGGTGTGCTTTGGGTCGTATATGTGATGAACTTCCTGATGTACTGTTTTATTTCCGTTCGGTTGGTCCGGGGGATTCGTCTTAAGCGATATGATGAAGTCTCTCTGATTCTGGTGGTTCTCGGATTTATCGGTTTTTATATCCTGTGGGAGATCAAATCGCGCTATATCTATCCGGTATACCCTTTGCTAATCGTGTTGTCCTATCTGGGATTCAAAGATACGTATGAATTGATGTTCCAAAGAAAACTCGGCTGGGGACGGCCATCCCTGGGAAAAAGGTGATCTTATGCGAAAAAATTATTATTTCACATCTGTTCTAATCCTGCTGGCAGGCTGTGCTGTTCTGCTTGCCGCCTGTGATGTCATTACAGCCCAAAACATTACGAATACCGGTACTGCGCAAGGCATGAATGGCGGGGGAATGATAAATGGTGGCCCAGGCATGAACGGAGGAACGCAGAGAGGCGGAGGCATGAATGACCGAACAGGTGGACCGGATGATATGCGTGGTGCAATGAATGCTGATCTCACAGGCAGGATTGTCTCCATAAACGGAGATACCGTTACTGTAGCATTACTTGAGTTTCAAGGCTTCTCTTCACAGAACTCCAATAATCAAGGTCAACAGGACGGTGCCCCTGGCAGCGGAAGCAGGGGGATGAATGAAACTGGCGTTGAAATGAAATTAAAGCTGAATGTGGATGTTAGTATCACTCAAGGTATGGAGATGGGAGGACGTGGTAACACCAGTTCAGATGCCAACGGGGCAATTCAGGTATCTGATCTGAAAGAGGGAGATGTCGTCATGGCATGGTATAAGGAGAACACGGAGACAGTGGAACGAATGGCAGTTATCCAGTCTGAATAAGAGATAAAGACAGCGATGAAGGGATTTGCGAGAAGATTTGATGCCGATCCAATTTAAAAGAGCACAGGCTACCTAGTAAAAGGGAGAGTCTTGTGCTCTTTCTCTTCATATATGGTCAGATCTAATCCAGGCTCAGGTCAAAATCAGGTTCACACATGTAATCGATCGGATAGAGATCCTCTTTGGCTGAAATTAATGCACGAAGGTGAAGATAAACATGGTTGGGCTGTACGACCACACCATCCATACGGTAGGGAGCAAGTTCAGCAACGACGAATACGTCTTCCGCAGCGTTACATCTGAAAATGACGTTAGTCGGGTTACATACTTCCTCCATGTAGCTGTAAGTCATCACGTGATAGTCTTGCCCGCGCCATTTGGTTTTAATGACTTTATAGGATTGTGTTGCGACAAGATCAATATAGCGTTCCAAGGGAAACGTATGTTCAAATTGCGTGATGTACCCTTTTTTATCGACATCAATTGTGAATTCTACATCGTAGCTTACGTGAAATTCTTCCTTATAGGTTCCTTTCATCATTTTCATAGCATCCAAATGCGATCCAAAGTCAGGGTCTTCTATGTAGGGGATTGCAATGCGTTCAGGATCAACATGATCGGTAATTTGGCTGGTGCTTGAGATCCCTTTTATAAATTTCGATGGCTGAAGATTAATAGAACCAATCATTTTCCCAGCGTATGCAGGGCTGCAGGTTATTCGCATAGTCATCTCCTTTGTTGTTTATTAGTAATTAGACGAAAGGCAGTAGAGAAAGTTTCAACAGAATAAGGAATTCAACTTGAGGACAATTTGAATAAAAAAGTAGCTGCATTTAGTTGGTGCATCCAACTTGTTAATTTCCAAATAAATGAATTAAACATTTTTGATCTTTTATGAGCAAGTTATCGTTAATTGAATTGAGGGGGTGAGGGAGCGTTGGATGATGAAGAGTTGATTCATGAGATTCGCAAAGGCAGCCGGGCTGCAATGGAAGTATTGGTGAAGCGGCATTATCATTCGATATTTACTTATGTGTACCGGAAAACGGGAGACTATCATACCGCTTACGATCTGACCCAAGAGGTATTTGTAAAAATGATGAAGTCACTCGGCAGTTACCGTGATAACGGAAAATTCAGTCACTGGCTGCTGAAAATTGCAGTGAATCATTGCATGGATTATTTTCGCGGACGCGAATTCAAACAGCAAAACAGGGAAAGCGAGTTAACCGAAGAGGCGCTCCCTGCCAGTGAGCATCAGAACGTGTGGAATATCTTCTACAAACGGCTTCAGAATGATCAAGTTAGGCAGGCAGTGTTACGTTTGCCTGAGCAGCAGCGGGACGCGGTTATTTTGAATTATTACAACGGGCTGAAGATCAGGGAAGTCGCCGAGCTGACGGGAACCAACGAATCGACGGTGAAATCACGTATACGCTTGGGGATAGCGAAGTTGAAGGAGATCATTGTGGGAGGTGAGCGGGATGAAACGTACCGAAAACCAAAATAAAAAGAAGCACACCACTGAATTCGAGATGGAAGAATTCAACGAGATTGCCCCTTATCTGGATCAATATGCGGTTGAATTTCCTTCCGAGATGGAGATTGATCAGACGATCCGGACACTGGAGGCATATATGCCTGGACAGGTGGACCAAATGAACGAACATTTACAACCCTCACCAGGGAGGGCGTTTATAGAATTGCTCCAGGTTGTTCGAGGAGAGGTTGCGATTTTTCACAGATCCTACTGGGTAATATGTGCGCTGCTCCTGATCATTGGCTTCTGGTTAGGGGGGCACAGCAAGATCGATCCCTACATGAGCGGGATTGTTATGGTACCTGTTCCTTTTATTCTGGGGCTGCTGGAAGTGTTTAAAGGCCGGGATCAGGGACTGATGGAAATGGAACTCACCTGCAAAATAACATCGCAGCAGCTAATGCTAACCCGCTTGATCGTTGTACTCTCAGCAAATATGGTGTTTGTACTGCTGCTTATGCTAGCCATATCCGGGGGGACTGGTGGTTCCATTTCATGGAGTGTCATTGCTCTCTGGTACGCCCAACTGATGGTTGCTGCAGGAGCTAGTTTGTGGCTGGCCATGCGTGTCCGGGGTGGTACAGCCGTTAGCCTTTTTTTGGTCGGATGGTTCGGACTCATCTGGCTAATATTGAGCGATCCACGATTCATCAGTCTAGTGCATTCGATTCAAACGCCAGTGCTTATCGTGCTTGCCATATGCGGAATCCTGCTGTTGATCAGCCAAATACGCCAGATGTCGCGTAAATATACATCACAAACAGAAAGAGGTTATTCCTTTGATATTGACCATGGATAACGTATCCAAGAAATACAGGAACAAGTGGGCTGTGAAATCATTCTCGCTGGAGCTGTCCAGCGGTGGTGTTTACGGTCTGCTCGGACCGAATGGAGCGGGCAAAACAACGCTGCTTCGCATGCTTGTCGATATCGCCAAGCCAACATCCGGCCAGATTTTACTGGATGGACAACCGATTGAGCGGATGGGAGATCGCTATCGAAGTCTACTGGGATATATGCCGCAGCGATTCGGATTTTATAACCGTTTCACTGCTCATCGATTTCTCATGTACATGTGTTCGCTCAAAGGGCTGAGTGTACCTCAGGCCGCTGATCGCGTGCAGGAGACATTACGGATGGTTGATCTGGAACAGCAGGCCCAGCATAAAATCCGTACGTTCTCTGGGGGCATGAGGCAGAGATTGGGTATTGCTCAAGCCTTGCTGAATGATCCGCACATTCTGGTTCTCGACGAACCGACGGCTGGCCTGGATCCCAAGGAGCGTATTCGGTTCCGTAACATTATCGGCGAGCTGGGAAGAGACCGGATTGTTCTGTTATCGACGCATATTATTTCTGACCTGGAGTTTTCGTGTAAGGAAATGATTCTGATGAATAATGGTCAACTGATCACTCGGAACACACCTGAGGAGATCATGAACAGGATGCAGGGTAGTGTGTGGAAGGCAACGTTAACGCAGCAGCAGCTTGCTGAGCTAACCTCGCATTTTAAGGTAAGTGGCTTGTCCTATCAGTCGGACGGCATCGTAGCCAGAATCTTGGCCAAAGAGCAGCCTGTACCGCAAGCTGTACCGGAAACTCCTCGTCTCGAAGACGTATACATGCACTATTTTGACGAGGAGGCGACATCGTGATTCGTTTAACCCAATTTGAATTTGTTAAAATCATTACGCGTAAAAGCGTTTATCTGGCACTCGCCGGACTGCTTGTGCTTCTTGCATTATATGCCTGCTTCGGGCATCCCGGGCCGTTGAACGGTACATCATACTATAAGCCCTATGAAGGAGCCATTACGGAGGAGAAGGTTCAGACCGCACGGGATCAGATGCTAGCCGAGGGTTACAGTGACGAAAAGAACCAGACTCGATATGGCGTATTTTATGAAATATCAATGTTCTCCCCGGAATCCACCAAAAACTACACCCGATATGATGACAGCGGAAATGCCATAGAACGAACCGTAACCGTCTCCGAGATTCATTACAATAAGCCATGGGGCTATCTGTTGGAATACATTGATCAATTTGGAGTGCTCTTCATGATGATCATCATTCTGCTCGGACTGGCACCTGTATTTGCAGAGGAATATGCACGAGGAACCGCAGCATTACTGCGCAGCAGCAAACGGGGGAGAAGCCAAGTTGTATCGGCTAAATTGATGGCCTCCATGCTTTATGTCGTGCTATGCGTCATATTGTTTACAGGAGTCAACCTGTTGATCTACTGGTTAAGGTTTGGAAATTTGGCTGGAGCAGATACACCTCTCCAGAGTGTGGGGATGTATTTTCAGGGCTTTTACTATGATTTCTCTCCTTATCGGCTATCGGCGGTTCAGTATTATGGAGTCCAGCTGGTCACTCACTTGGCAGGCAGTCTGGTCTTTGCTTTTGTTGTGTTATGCGTCTCTACGCTCAGTTCAACGTCGTTTGTTGCCATGGTCATTAATGTTGCGATTGTAGGTGTGCCTTATCTGGCATTCGATGTGCTCAACTTCAACCCGGGATGGGCCAAGTGGATTGAGGAGTTTTCATTCAGTACCATGATGCGGGTAACGAGGTTATTTCAAGCACCAGCGAGCTACTCCGTATTTGGATTGGAACTGTCCTATTTGACTATATATATGATTATTATGGCTGTTATTACGATTGGCGTTGTATTTGGCATGTATCGTGCATTCCGTACCCGCGAGGTGTTTTCCTGATCGAAGCCTTCTAGGTGAGATGAATAGATATTCAATTGGGGTCCGCAGACATGCGGGCTTCTTTTATATGAAGGAACAGGATGTGATATTTCCAAACATTGTTCAATTTTGATACATTGGTTATAAACGTTTCGGAGGTATAAGTCATATGGAACATTCGCTCCAGGAGCTCATGCGCAACGCGCGGGCGGAAGAGAATACCTTTTTATACATGCTTCATGAGGAAGCGCGTTTTGATCAGTTGTTATTCTTGAGATATGTGAATAGTATTATGGAACTGACCCGTCTCACTGCGGACCAACCGCTGAATCGGGAAGCAGCGGGGGCCGTCAGCTTCACCTATTCCAAAATCATGGAGTACCTGCAGTGGCATCACTCGGACTCCGATGTCTACGAAATTGAACATTTCCCTTACGTTAATGCCCATCACATCGTGAGCCTTCTCGGCGAGGTGGTTAACGGTTTTTATCAGGGAACTGTCCTGGATGAATCCCATTTCGATGAGCAATTTCCGAACCCGGCCTTCGCCGGCTTGGTGGCGAACGAACAACCAGCGATATTGCAGCTCGGATATTATAAACAAGAAACGAATGTGCACGCCCTCGGCTTCCGTGAGGAGGATGGGACGTACCGGATTGTGTTGAATGAAGAAGACGACAGAGACCTGGTTGATTCCAAATTGAGCCGCCGGGAGGTGGAAGGAACCTATCTCTTCCATGCGCCGGATGCCAGCAGTGCTCACCAATTATTTCATGAATGGGTAATGAGTACTTATGCACCCTACCGTTCTGCACTGAATCGATCATAATCATAATTGCGCCATTAGTTGATTAGGAGGATGAATATGTTATCTAGTAAAGTTATTGAGTTTTGCCAAGGCAAGGGGTGGTGGCATGAAGATGTACCGAATGAGTATGAGGAAGCACTGAAGAAGCTGAATATTGATCTTCAGTCCGATTTTGCGCAGTTTTATCTGCATGCAGATGATGGCCCGACCTTCTATAGCAGACATCAGGAGATCTATCAGATCTGCTGGGTGATGGAGAATACTGTGTATTTGGAAGACATGACGGTGGCCCAGCTCACCCTCGGATTGCCTGAAGCTTACATACCGCTGGATAGCTTTGAAGGGGAGGGAGGATTTTTCTATAATCGGCAAACCGGTGAAGTGGTGCTTGTAGAGCTTGGTGAGTCGATTGAACTTTTCTTGAACGGGGAGAGCCGCCCCGAGTGGCCTGATTTTAATACATTTCTGGAGTGGTACTTCGAACTGAAGGAGGAGAAGGCGATATGAAGGAATTGACATCGGAACATCCCGAACTGGAGAGACAGATTATTGAAACCGTTGAAGCAGGCAATGTGCTGGACGACACGCAGCAGCATGAACAGGCACTGATCTATTATGATCAGGCCTGGGGGATGCTGCCTGAGCCGAAGACCGAATGGGAAATAGCGAGCTGGATTGCATCCTGTCATGCGAATGCACATATGGACTTGGGACAGTATGCGCTGGCGAAGCCCTGGGCGGAATTATCGCTGCAAACGCGAGGATCGGATATTAATACGGGTCCGCTCATTGAGCTGGGGACCGTCTGCATGAGACTGGAACAGCATGACGAGGCGTATTCTTATTTGCATCAGGCCTATGAATACGGCAAGGAACGTGCATTTCAAGGCTACCCGCCTGACGTGCTGCACTATTACAAGGAACAGAGGATAAAGCGTGAACAAAACTGATTCTACTGAATCACAAAAAGAAAAGGGTAACCTGTCTGCCAAATCATTATTGGCTGTGGGTTACCCTGTTTTTATCTGATCGTATGATCGTTCACTGACTTAATTGTTCGCCCCGTAAGGGAAGAATTCTTCCACCAGATCCTGTGGCGAGATCGATACAAAGACATGATCCAGTTCCGTCTTGCTGGCAAAATCCATAATGTCCTCGGTGTAATACCTCGGATCGATGACGTAGATTTCGGACACAACCGTGGACAGGAAAGAGATCATCGGCACGGCGAGCGAGTCCTTGATGAACATGACTTTTAGCCCTTTCGGGTTGTCCTTGTTCACCACATGAACGATCCCCTGATTTCCGTACAGATACGTGAAATACTTGTCCGCAGTCAGATCGTACGTGGCTCCCTGCACATTAAGCGGATACGTGGTGAGCAGCGCATCCTCGAAGCGTCCATTAAGTGCAGCTTCGGTCTCACCTGTCTTGAAGTAGAAGGAATAGTTTGTCTTGAACTTCGGATAGATCAGGTCGAAGTCATCTGCACCTGCGAAGTATTTACCAGCCTTGCGGCCCTGCGATCCGATAAAGATGTCTTCGTATGGAATCACATTGTAGTTATGAATGTCTGTGAAATAATGATCCGGGTCCAGCGACTTCGTGTACATGCCGTCCATATGATTCACGAGCTGGCCGAAGGCCCAGAACGCCGTCCTGATTTTCCAGTGGTGGTCGGTTGTAAAGAACAGATCCTCCGGCGGAATGCCGCTCTCCAGTAAACCCTCCCGCAGATCAAGGGTATCAATTCCGTCCTGTTTCAGATTGGCTAGGAAGCCGTCTGCAGTCTCATTGTTATAGTTGTACGGAATGCCTTCCGGGAACGTAGTATAGCCACGCACGTATTTGTCCGGGGTCATGACATAGGTCAGCTTCGTTTGTGGATCCAAATGCGCTTCAAGCGCAGCAACCCGGTCGGACAGATTCTTCGTGTACGTTGGCCCGGTGGCAAAATAGGTATAGTGCAGCTTGCCCTCCATGTCTTTGACAACCTCGAAATTGTTCTCCTCTTTTTTCCACATCAGTGATTGCAAGTATCCGTAGGCTTCCACGAATCCAAACTTCTCGAAGACATGATCATTGATGTCCGCATCCAGCTGGTGGATCAGTCCTTTGGTTTCAGAGATATCGTAGTCTCCGGAGGCCAGTGTTTGTTTGATCGGGCCGAAGGACTGAATGATATTGAGAACAGAGAGCGTCACCAGCACAAGAATGAAGAGGAAAGCGGTGATTCTCTTTTTGGCAAGAAAGTTATGCATGCTTGTGTGCCTTCTCTCAGAAATTAAAATAGATAAATGGATTATATGTACCCTTGACCAGATACGATACGCAGACCAGGAACAATAGAATAATCGTCAGCGGATAGACCAGCTCCAGCGGTTTGCGGAAGCGTGCGCCATCAACCATGAGTTTGTTCATCCGAGTGGCAATCGGCATGCAGAACAGGATACCCAAAATGAAGAAGAATGCATATTCCTTGAGGAACATCCCTGTTGTATCGCTCCAGAACCCATTGCCGTACAGTCCAAACATATTGCCCAGATAATGACCTGCCTGCAGCAGATCCGGCGACCGGAAGATAACCCAGCCAATCACGACAATAAACATGGCGTAGAGATGTCGCAGCGGGATGAAGCGTGTTCCTTTGTCAAAGCTGAAGATTTTCTCCAGCGCGATGAATGCGAAGTTAATTAACCCCCACACGACGAATGTCCACTCCGCACCATGCCATACGCCGGTAAGTCCCCAGACAATCAGCAGATTGCGTATCATTTTATCCTTATTGGTAACGCGGGAACCGCCCAGCGGGAAGTATACATATTCCTTGAACCAGGTACCGAGCGAGATATGCCAGCGGCGCCAGAATTCAGTGATGGATCTGGAGATGTACGGATATCGGAAGTTCTCCTCGAACTTGAAGCCGAACATCAATGCCAGGCCAATGGCCATGTCGGAATACCCGGAGAAGTCGAAATAAATCTGCAGCGTATAGGCAATCGCCCCAAGCCACGCCAAACTGGAGGACACTTCGGATGTGCCTCCCATGCTGAAGATGTGATCGGCGACAATAGCCATGCTGTTCGATAACAGCACCTTTTTACCCAAGCCCACAATGAACCTGCAGCAGCCTACCGCGAACTTGTCCCAGCTCTCTTTCCGGTTTACCATCTGATCCGCAATCGTGTTATACCGCAGAATCGGTCCGGCAACAAGCTGAGGGAAGAAGGAGATGTACAATGCGACGTAAAAGAGATTTTTCTGTACAGTGCCGTGTCCACGATAGACATCAATGACGTAAGAGATGCCGTGGAAAGTGAAGAAGGAGATACCCAGCGGCAGTGCAATGTTTGGAATGCTGAGTCCGAAGCTCGTATTTTCGTTCACAATGCGCAGCGCAAAAGCCAGGTATTTGAACACAAACAGCATGCCGAGGTTGACGATCAGCATCATTGTAATGATGCTATAGGCTGCATTGCGCCTTTCCCTGAACTTGTCCACGAGCAGAGCGAAGACATAGTTGAAACAGATGGAGGCGAGCATGATCAGGACGAACCAGGGTTCACCCCAAGCATAGAAGAATAAACTCGCGACAAGCAGCAGCATATTTTTGAGCGTGACCGAGAATCTCAGTACGTAATAGAGCCCCAGTACAAGCGGCAGAAAATAAAATAAAAAAACGACACTGGAAAAGAGCACTGCCTTTCCTCCTTGAGGATCATATAAGAATACAGCGTGCATTCACGCAAAGTAGAGACAGACTATGCCGCATCCAGGGATATGGCATAGTCTGTCTTCGTTCAGCTACATGCTGAATGGACGCCTTGCCCGGCGCTGCTCGCGGCGGGAACGCCTTTTTTGGGCGCGAGCTGTGTTTTTGCCTTTACGCCAGAATCCGTAGGCAGCAAGCGTGAGGATGCCGGCTGCCGACAGGATGATGCGGATGAGCCATTCCATCCACGGTTCCATCAGTGGATCGGTGGGGTTTACCACCTTTGTTACCTGATCAGGAGACGGAATGGCGCGCTTCGTCCCATCCTTCTCCTGTACATTCATGGCTGTCGATTGGTCCATCATAACGGTATAGGTAAGGTTCCATTTTCCGTTCACGAGTGCGCGTATGGTGAGACTTTTAGGTTGAACGGCAGTCTGGAGTGTAAGCAGGCCATCCGGTGTAATGGATGCCCCTTGCACAGGACTGTCCAGTTGAAAGGATGTCTTTGAAATTCCTTTGCTGGAAGAAGAGTGAACTTCATATTGTGCAATCGATTCACCAGCCTCCGGCTTCACCATTCGTTCTTCTCCCGTGATCTGCAGTGTGGTTAGCTCATTCTCAGCAGCGGATTGCTTCCGGGATACTGGCTTGATGTTTCCGACCCGTAAGTTTAGCTTGGCATTCTCGGTGGTGGTCGTTGTAATGCCCCAGCCGGTGATTTTGCCCAGCTTGACCAGGCCTGCCGTCTTGGCCTTGTCCTGAACCATCAGACTGGAGAAAGGGATGCGAATCTGTCCGACAAAGCCAGGCTTCAGTTTAATCAGACCTGCTGTAGGGTGAACCAACGTGGCTTCCTTGGTTGCCTTCGGAACGACGATGACATTTCGGTTATCCGCTACGGTAAGGGAGCTTTGATCTGCCCGGGTGATAACGACATTGAAGGGTAATGTCTGCTCCGATTCATTACGAATGGAGAAGGTCAACGCACCGTAGCTTGACCAGTCCCTGTTCCGCAGTTCATAGATGTAAGCGGAATAATAGCCTTTTTTGAGTCCCTCGGTAGAGGTTTGAATCTGTATACTGCCGTTCTTATCCATATGGGTATCTACTTGGGTGCCGTTATTCCATTCACGGAGCGTACTTCCGCTCAGCTTAAGCTGTTCTGCTTGAACAGCCTGGACGGGAAGCAGGCTCCATAATATTGCGAAACTGGCGGCAAGTATAAGTTGTTTCCACTTCTTGATCATGTGTACCTTGCCTCCGCTCTATAAATAAGCCATCTCGTTGAGCTCATCATTCGAGACGTTTTTGTCTTTGGATATGACATTTGGCCGACCTGTTTGCCGTTGCTCCCTATTACACTGCGTAAACAAAGCCTCAAGGGTATGCATCTGATGATTACGGGCGATGTCCTGGATGTTGGTTACCCGGTACAGGTTACCGCGTTTGTTCCGCAAGGATTGTACCCATACACACTCCAGAGTCAGGTCGTCGCCCATGGGCAGATCGATCTCATAGCTCAATTCTTGGCGTGATGTCTCCAGCAGAACATATTCATAGTTGAAATCAAGCAGGGTAACAGCTCCATGCGTTGGCGTGTCCACTGTACGGTTAACTGTAATACGTGCCAGCTTCCGGTTGGACATAAACTCACTCTGCCCCCGGCGCACAAAGTTCAGGCGAATGTCCTCGAACGTACTGATGTCCTTGTCCAGCTTCTGAGGGAGCGTAGGCTCGCGGTCATAGATCATGTGCAGGAGCTGTCGCTGCTGCTCTTCTGTAATTTCCTTGACGATAAAAGCATATTTCCAGCGATCGCCGATGGATGCAACGTGAGCGACCTTGCCTGTAAATTCACTTGCATATCGATCGTTAACCAGCTTGATGCCGACCTCCATATCACTCGGGATATATTTCGGTGTTTCGAGCATCACGGATATTCCACCTTCCGACAGATCATGAGTCAAGCAGGAGATCGTCTCGCCTTCGGTTGTAATCGTGCAGTCCACAGAAGCGAGTGACCGCTCATGGTTTCGGAACACTTTACGTCCGGCCAGGAAGAAGATGGACATCATGATGTTATAGAAGTTGATCAGCAGCCAGTACAGCACGACCAGGAAACCGATGGTGCCCTGACTGAACGTCCAGTGAATGCAGTTCACGATACCGATGATGGATAGGACAGCCAGAATCAGATGGGGAATCATTTGTTTAATCTGATAGTTACGATCATCATTTTGCGCACCGTCCTTGCGGGTAACGACGAATTTGTTCATCGTAATGCCAAGCGTCTCCAGAATGACAGCAGGCAGCAGGGACGGGAACAGGATGGTTTCATAGACATTGGTCCATTTGGTTGTTCGAATATTGCCCGACAGCATGCGCAGACAGGTATTGGTCAGGAGATACATCGGCAGCCAAAATATTAAAATTTCAAGTATTGTGCACTTCACAACAAGAATGCCGAAGACGGCAAACAGAATCGGCGACATGATATACAGCAATCTCTTCAGCCCGGAATACCAGTAGGTTATGGAAGAGATATAATTTAATTTTCGGGCAAAACTCAAACCTTTCTTGAACAGCAGATTCATCTTCTTGCCTGTCTGGATACAACCGCGTGCCCAGCGCTGACGCTGCTTGATCAGGCTCTTTAGATCGCCCGGGGCAAGCCCGGATGCCAGTACCTTATTGGTTGCGAAGCAGCGGTACCCTTTGCTCTGCATCTCGATGCCTGTTGCAAAATCCTCCGTAATGGAACCAGTATAGAAGCCGCCTACGTCTTCCAATGCCTGTCTGGAGAGCACCGTATTGGTTCCGCCGTAGATTACGGAATTGGATTTGTTGCGTCCGACCTGCACGTCACGGTAGAAATAATCCTGCTCATTCGGAATCCGGTTCTCGGAGTACAGATTGTACTGGAATTGATCGGGATTGTAGAAGCTTTGCGGTGTCTGCACGAAACCGATCTTTTCTCCTGTCAGAAAATACGGCACACAGGACGTCAGAAAATCATGCTTCGGAATCATGTCGGCATCAAAGGTGACGATCAGGGGGGAAGAAGTATGTTTCATGGCGTTGTTGAGATTACCAGCCTTGGCGTGTTTGTGCTCGGTCCGGGTCAGGTAGTTGATGCCCAGATGGGCGGCAAGTTCCCGCATCTCGGGACGATTGGAATCGTCACACAGATGGATATGTACTTTGGAACGGTCCGGATAATCCATATTGAGACAGCCGTTAATCGTTTTGAAGAGAAGGGAAGTGGGTTCATTGTAGGTCGCAATAAAGACATCCACATCCGGATATAACGCCTCATCTACTACGGGAAGCTCAGGGTATTCAAGCCGGGTCATATTGTAAAAGTGGACGGCCAGTTCGAACATGCCGATGAGTTCGACAATAAGGAGGGCAAGACCAGCGGTCACGGCGAGAGGGCCATGGCCGAAAGGAATGGTGAAGAACGTACGCCAAATGACGTAAATACAAGACATGATCACCGTAGCTGTGACCAGAATCTTGTTGCGTGTACTTAAATAATTCAATGGAATACCTCTCTCTGATGTTTCTGAAATGGAGCTGCACTGAAAAGGACGTGCTTATTGTACTAAAGCATTCTGAACAAATTCTGAAAAAAACACTAGGACCCTCGCAGTGTAATGTTAAAATAACGCGATTTATCTCCTTGAATATGTCGTATGGTGATAATTATTGTAGTTTTTTGTCGAATAATGCGCAATATGTTTGTTGTATTCGGATACTAAAATAGCTTGAGAACGAAGTGACAGAAGAGATGATGAGGAAGAAATAGGAAGGTTTGGAGCAACAAAAAAAGCGAGCAGGGGCGCTCGCCTTTTTTACATCTGTCTGCAGGGAAAACTGCAGGTGGCATTCATTCATTACTTTAATCAGAAATATTGCGCGTGTAATATTCAATAATATCCTTGCGCCGGATAATGCCAAGAAAGACGCGGTCCACGTCCACGACAGGCACGAAATTCTGGTCCGCTGCCAGCGTTAGCATATCCTCCATTTCTGCTTTGATGAAGACGCATTCATTATATACCCGGTTGCTGATCTCATGCACCTGAACCTGATCCATGTTATCAAATGTCAGTCCGGGGGTGCTCCGCATTTTCCATAACAAATCGCCTTCGGACAGGGTCGCAACATATTTTCCGTCCTGATCAATCACGGGAATGGCGGTATAATGCTGTGCTTCAAGCTGTTCGAGTGCTTCCTTCATGGAAGCGGAGGACTTGATATAAGCCACTTCGTCTTTGGGGAGTAAAAAATAGCTGATTTCCATCATCGGGCTCCTTTGCCTGTAGTTTCACTCTCCTTATTTAAACATATTATGTGAGCATTCGGCTATTTTTAATGATAAATTCGTCAGATTTGTTCCATTGTTTCAGGGGCTCTGGAAATCTATAGTATATAGTAGAGGTGATCTGACTATGAAAAAATCAAAACGAAAAATCATATATGGCTTGCTCCCCCTTCTGTTTGCTGGCGGAATAGGAGCGTATTTATATATGCAAAGCAGCAAGGCAGAGGAAGCGAAACCGGAGGCAACCGTAGACCAATACATACAGCATCTGCAGAAGCAGGAATTTGATCAGCTATATACATTAATGACGCCAGCATCGCTGGATGAGTCCGGGATGAACCGGGAACAGTTTGTAGAGAAGTACAATGCCATCTATTCGGGAATGGAGGTCTCAGCCGTTAAGGCGGAAGTGAAGCCCAAGGTAACGGACACAGCGGAAAGTGGCGGTGCATCAGAGAATCAGGACAAAGGGGAGCAGAACACGGGCAAATCGGATCAGAATCCGGATGCCTATGAAGTGGATTATCACTTGCAGTTAACAACCTTCCTTGGGGAAGTGAACGAGACACAGACACTCAAGCTTGTCCGGCAGGAAACCGAGGACGGCACGAAAGTATGGCGGATCAACTGGCAGCCTTCCATGATCCTGAATGATATGATTAAAGGAAGCAAAGTCAGGGTGAGGACACTCTTGCCGGAACGCGGTGATATCGTGGACCGGGACGGTTTGCCTCTGGCTACCAAGGGAACGGTGAACGAGTGGGGCATCGTGCCGGAGAAGCTGGGTGACAACCCGGATGCGATGATTGCCCAGATCGCCAAGCATTACAAGGTGTCCGAGGATGTGATTAACAACGCCCTGTCCCAAAAGTGGGTGAAGCCGGAGTATTTTGTCCCCATCGGTTCAACTGAGGATTACAATATTCCTGAACAATTAAGTGGGGTGAAGCTGCAGTCCAAGGAAATCCGCTATTATCCGCTTGGTGCATCGGCTGCGCATCTAATTGGTTATGTGCGTAAGGTCACTCAGGAAGATCTGGAGAAGGATACAGAAGGATATTACCATGCCGAGGATTGGATCGGAAGAGCCGGACTGGAGCAGTCCATGGAGAAGCAGCTCCGCGGCGAGCGCGGGGGCGTAATCGAAATCACGGACGAAGCCGGCAAAGTCCTCTCGGAGCTTATTCGCAAGGACGCGGTAAACGGACAAAAGGTGCAGTTGACCATCAGCGCGGAAACACAGTCGGAGCTGTATAAGGCGTTATCGAGTGACGGAGATGCCGGAGCGGCCGTGCTTATGAATCCGGCCGATGGGCACCTGCTCGCCCTGGCCAGTGCACCCGCCTACAATCCGAACAAAATGGTTACCGGACTCACTCAGGCGGAGTGGGACGCGTATTCAGCAGATGAACGGCTTCCTTTTATCAATCGATTCACCAATCGGTATGCACCAGGTTCAACCTTCAAAGCGATTACAGCAGCAGCGGGATTAATGGAAAAGGTCACAACGGCGGATAAAACCCATGAGATCTCCGGTCTGCAATGGCGTAAGGATGAGAGTTGGGGCGGATATTATGTCAAGCGGGTGAAAAGTTTAACTCCGGTAAATATGGTTGATGCACTGGTCTATTCGGATAATATTTACTTTGCCCAAGAGGCGCTGGAGATGGGCAGCAAACGGTTTATTGAAGGAATCCAGAAGTTTGGTTTTGGAGATAACTTCGGTCTGGATGAGTTGTACTTAAAGCCGAGCCAGTATGCGAATAAAGCGAACCTGGATTTGGCTTCCGAAGTATTGCTTGCCGACACGTCCTATGGACAGGGCGAAATGCTGATGTCGCCGATTCATCTGGCGTCGTCCTTCACTCCTTTTATTAATGAAGGAAAAATGGTGAAGCCTGTTCTGATTCAAGGAAAAGAAACCTCCGAACCCGAGGTGATAATTACCCCTGAGGCAGCGAACACGGTCAAGGATGCTTTGGTTCAGGTGGTGTCTCGTTCGGGAGGAACGGCTCATTCATTAAACTCGCTTTCAGGAGAGCTTGCGGCCAAGACCGGAACGGCTGAGCTGAAGGCGAAGAAGGGCGAAAATGGCCTGGAGAACGGATTCGTTGTCGTGTTTGACACGCAATCCCCCAGCTTCCTGATCTCGGCGGTTATCGAAGGCGTGAATGGCCGGGGCGGCAGTCACTATGTGGTGGATAAGCTCAAGCCTTTCCTGGAAAAACTGGAATCGACTCTGTAAAACCTTGGCGTTGACAGGCACTATCCGAAATGTTATTTTGTGGTAGAATCTACTCTATTGGATTGAGGTGGTCGATGGTGGCTGTTCGCGCCAAGCAGATTTTTGTCAATTTACCTGTCAAGGATTTGAAGAAATCGGTTGAGTTTTTTACCAACGTAGGATTTGAGTTTGATGCGAATTTTACAGATGAATCTGCTACCTGCATGATCATTGGGGACAACATTTATGCCATGCTGCTGGTGGAGGAACGGTTCCAATCCTTTATTTCGAAAGACATCTCGAATGCGGCGAGTACGGCAGAAGTCATTGTAGCCTTATCGGTAGATAGCCGCGAAGAGGTGGATACCATCGTCCAAGCTGCTCTGGATGCTGGCGGCAAGCCGTATAACGATCCGCAGGATCATGGCTTCATGTACGGATGGAGTTTTCAGGATCCGGATGATCACCTCTGGGAAGTTACCTATATGGATCTTAGCGCATTTCCCACACAAGACTAGAGTAGAGCATACCTCGATAGATCACGCCTTCCTACGATATAGTAGGGAGGTTTTTTGTCTATTTCTATAAAACTACACATTCACACATCCAGATTGATATGGATATGAATACGATAACGCAGGTTTGAAAAACGATTGACAGGGAGATGGCCATGACTCGTTCAAACGTGAAAAGTTATCGTTACCGTGTGGGGAAAAGGCAGTATATTGTCATTCAGATCCACCAAACCGCCAAAGGGTATGCCGAGACAGGCAATGTGCTTGCAAGTAACGCCGTAAATATACAGATCAAGAAGCAGAAGGGCCGGCGTTCTTCGAGCAAAAGATAAACGGGTCGCTCGGGGGTATTGATGAGCAGATCTGGAGCAGCGTAACTTTACGGGATATATCATCATAGGGGGATGGTACGATGAGCACAAGAAAGAGACAGAAGCATGCGAAACAGGTTAACCGGGTAGAGGTGGACAAAAGCCGTTTAAAATTCCAGGCTCGTCAGTCTGCCAAAGCTTCTGTTGGACAGGGCGGAAATGCATTTGCCATCAATGCGAATGAACTGGGCAACATTCGGGTACGTGCAGGACAACAGGGGTGAATTGCAAAGGGATACCGTGAGGCGGTATCTCTTTTTTTATGTCCATGGCAAGGCACCATTTACATTGGAATAACATATGGTGTATTTTACCTTTTTGCTATATGATAAGTGTCGATTCATGTAAAAACAGCAAACATACATACGTTCTTTTTGATGGAGGGATCAGGGTGTATTGTCACGTATGTGGGACCAAAAGCAGTCCGGGGGATAGCACGTGCAGAAAGTGTAGAACAAAATTATTAGATCCAAGCTCTACAGAGGAACAGATTTGGGCCGAAACCGCAGTAGGTCTGGAGACCGGAACTGGAAACACCGATCATTCGTTATCGAGACAACAGCAGCCTGCACCCCAGCAGAGCCCTAAAGGTCCGGGGCGAGCATTCAGCTGGATCATCCCATTGCTGTTGGCAGCGTTAATGGGAGCCCTGCTGACGTATTATTACAACCAGGAAAGCGGTGTGAATGCAGAGGTACAATCACTGCATCAACAAGCGGAAAAAGCTGCGCTGGATGGGGAATATGCAGAAGCTCTGCAGCTGCTGGACACAGCCATCGCCAAACGTCCGAACTACAATGCGCTGATTCAGGATCGCCAGATTACGGCGAAAGCCTCGAATCTGATGAATCAGTTAGATGAAGCAGCGGTGAGTTTGAAGACGGGCAAACTGTCCGCAGGGGATAAAACCATTCAGGCTGTAACAAAGGAACTGAAAGAGCGGGAGGAACCCGTTTTCGGCAAGGTAAGAGCAGCATTGAACAACAGAAAGGTCACACTTTCCGTATTGAAGGTGAAGAAGGAAATCGATGGTTTGACCACTGTAGAGGCTCTTGCGGAGAAGCTGGATACGGTGTCGAAGCTGAAAGGCAATGAAGCCCAGGCCGTGCAGAAACAAATTATCGACAAGCTGGCGGGGATTAGTTATAAGCAAGCTGAACAGCAAGTGAAGAAAAAGGATTTTACCGCTGCCCTGCAGACCGTGGATCAAGGACTGTCCTATGCACCGGAGGATGACAAACTTACCGCATACCGTGAGCGGGTGCTGAGTGAGAAAAGGGCCTTTGAGAAAGCGGAAGCGGAACGGATTCAGTTGGCTGAGCAGCAGGCTGCCGAAGAAGATTTGAAAAATCGGACAGCTGCCGTAAGCGTCGTAAACGTGAATGCGACACTGGATAACTATGGAGACCTGTACATTAGCGGTTCAATCATAAACAATGCGACAAGACCGATCTCGTCCGTTACGATTATGGTTGATATCTATGGAACGGATGGCACCTATCTGGGTCAGACTTATGTCGATGTGTATCCAAGCTGGCTGGAAGTCGGCGAAGAAGGTTTCTTCGAAACCTACTATTATGGTGTGTACGAGGAAGCGCAAGTCTCTGTTGTGAATGCAACGTGGTATCTGGAATAGGAGGACAGGTTGGAATGGCCAAACGAACATGGAGTACGATCATATCCTGTGCCATCATTATTGGTGCCGGAGCAGGAGGCGTGTTCTGGATACATCAGCACTCGGAGAAGCAGCTGCAGGGTGGGCCCAGACTGGCTGTCGTCGCAGCGCAGGAAGCAGAAACAAAGGCAGCGAAGACAGCTTCCGATTCCAAGGTGAAGAAGACACGCAAACAGATCATTGAAGATAGCCAGAAGAAGGTAGTCACGATTGAGAGCGGCATCGGACTGGGCTCCGGCTTTCTCTACAACGACAAAGGCGATGTAATAACCAACGCGCATGTGGTGGAAGGCTCCAAAGAGGTAACGGTCCGCACACTTAACCATGAGGAATATCAAGGAACGGTGATTGGAATTGGGGAAGAGACGGATGTGGCTGTTGTCCGAGTGCCGGGTTTACAAAAGCTTACACCGCTAACCATTGCCAAATCCAAAGCCGAGACCGGAGACGAGGTATTGGCATTGGGAAGTCCCCTGGGGCTTGAAAATACGGTGACCACAGGTATTATTAGCGGTGTGGGCCGGAGCTTCGAAATTCCACCTTACATTTATAGTAACCTGTATCAGATCTCGGCTCCCATTACGCATGGTAACAGCGGGGGACCGTTGATCCACGCAGAGACAGGTGAAGTACTCGGCATTAATTCGGCTGTTGTGGAGCAGGAGGGCGGCATTGGTTTCAGCATTCCGATCACCAGTGTACTGAAACAGGTACAGGCCTGGTCCGAGAAGCCTAACACGACAACGGTGGTACAGACGAATAGTGGAGGTAACAATGCAGCATCAGGAACCTCTGCCGAAGCAGAGGGATTGGTGACCAGCTTCTATCTGAGTCTGAACGAGAGTGATTACGTTACCGCTTATGCACTGCTGGGCAGTGAATGGCAGAGCGGTACGAGTTATGCCAAGTTCCGCGAAGGATACCTGAATACAAGCTATGTAACGATTAGCGGAATTTCTTCCTCCAATAATGGGAATGATGAGATGGAAGTTACGGCTACCATTACGGCGGATGAACGCAGGGACGGCGAATATGTGACCTCGAAGTACAAGGTAACGTATCAGCTCGGTTACGAGAATGGTCAGTTGAAAATATTGCATGGTCAGGGAAAAAAGATTAAATAATTCAATCGAAGGAGAATTGGCACCTGGGCCATTCTCCTTTTGTATTGCTAAATTTCCAGCGATCTGTTAAAATACAGAACGAATGTTCAGTATGTAAGAGAGAGAGTGATGGGATGAACAAAAAGCAACTTCAAACCGAGCAGACCAAGAAAAAACTTGCGGATGCCTCAAGAGCTCTTTTTGTACAAAAAGGCTATAAAGCGACATCCATTGAAGATATTGTGGCTGCGACTGGCAGTAGCAAAGGAAATATTTATTATCATTTTAAAAGCAAAGAAGGCCTCTTTCTCTATCTGATTGATGAATGGGATCGGGAGTGGGAAGAGAACTGGGCTTCCAAGGAACATCTCTACAAGACATCTACGGAGAAAATCCATGGACTGATGGAGCAGCTTGTTCTGGATGACATGAATCACCCGCTGACGAAGGCATCCGATGAGTTTTTCACGGGGGAAAAGAAAGAGAACGATATCGAGGAGCGCATTGCCTTGATGTTCGAGCGGCATATCCAGTTCAACAGACAACTGGTTCAGCAGGGCATTGAGAACGGTGAGTTTAAGGAAGATAATGTAAATCATCTGGCGCTGATTCTGGAAAGTACCATTATCGGACTCAGTCAGTTATCTCGCGGAATGAAGCCGGAAGAGGCTGTGGCTTTATATCGCCAAGCAGCAAATGTATTCTTACATGGAATCTCCATAAGCAAGGCTTAAGGTGGATTGAACACACCCACGAAACCCATGAAACAATACGCTTGCTCATCTATATAAAAAGCAACATTTTGACAATTTACGGAGGATACAATCATGGCATTACTGACAAGAAACAGGGGCGCACTCCTGCTGTTGATGTTTAATATTTTTCTCGTATTTACAGGTATTGGCTTGGTCGTACCGATCATGCCTGCGTACATGGATCTGCTGCATATCACTGGGTTCACGGTTGGTTTGCTGGTCGCGGCATTTTCCTTTACCCAGTTTCTATTTTCCCCAGTAGCGGGCAGGTGGTCCGATTCATTCGGACGTAAAAAGATCATTGTCGGCGGTATGCTAATTTTTGCCGTATCGGAATTCATGTTTGGTGCGGTCAATGCCCCCGTGCTGCTCTTCGCAGCCCGGATGCTCGGCGGGGTTGGTGCAGCGATGATTTTCCCTTCCATTATGGCCTACACCGCAGATATTACGACGGAAGAAGAGCGCGGCAAGGGGATGGGATTGATCAATGCAGCCATTACGACCGGATTCATCATTGGGCCGGGAATCGGTGGATATATCGCAGATTTTGGCATTCGGATTCCATTTTATGCGGCAGGGGTTGCCGGATTGCTGGCAGCGATTATTACCCTGATTATCCTGCCGGAATCTGCACGGAGCACTGGAGAAGCAAGTAAACCCGCTGCAGGTGCAGCAAAAGCCAAAACGCCGGGAATGGTATCCCAGCTGCTGAATTCCTACCGGGAACCCTACTTCTTCAGTCTAATTATCGTATTTGTCATGGCGTTTGGCCTGGCTAACTATGAGACCGTATTCTCTCTGTTTGTGGATCACAAATTCGGCTTCACGACCAAGGATATTGCATTTATCATTACATTTGGCTCGATCGCGGGTGCTGTAGTACAGGTATCTCTGATCGGGTGGCTGCTAAACAAGTTTGGGGAGAAGAAAGTGATTTCGGTATGTCTGTTCTTCGTGGCGGTGTTTGTACTGCTAACCCTGTTTGTGCACACGTACTGGCTCATCCTGGTGGTCACCTTTATTGTATTCCTGGGTATGGATATTTTGCGTCCTGCCATCAGCACGCAGATGTCCAAACTGGCAGAGGAACAGCAAGGTTTCGTGGCTGGATTGAACTCCGCGTACACAAGCTTGGGCAATATCGCAGGTCCGATTGTGGCTGGTGCCCTGTTCGATGTAAATATCAACTATCCGTATGTTTCAGCTGCTGCTGTTCTGGCAATATGTTTCCTGTTATCTCTCCGGGTTCTCAGAGGGGTTAGACCCGCAGGGCAAGCGAAGACGGAGATGTAGTCGCAATTCATAACAATACGATGTAAAGCTTAAAAAAACCAGTCGGTTACACATGATACGTTGTGTAATCGACTGGTTTTATTTTTTGGATTTGTATGATTAACGGACTTCACCGTTTGTCTCAATTAGCTTTTGATACCAATAGAAGCTCTGTTTACGGATACGTCTTAACTCCTTAATATCAAATTCCTCGCGGTCCACATAGATAAATCCATATCGTTTGCTGGACCCCTGATGTGTACTCACCAGATCGATCGCAGACCAAGGACAGAAACCAAATACATCCACACCATCCGTAATGGCCAGTTGAATCTGTTCAATATGTTTATTGAAAAATTCAATACGGTAAGGGTCGTTGACCACGTCGCCTTCTTCCAGCTTGTCAAAAGCGCCCAGACCATTCTCTGTAACGATTAATGGCAGGTTATAGCGGGAATAAATCTGGCGAAGAGTAGAGCGGAAGCCCACTGGATCAATCTCCCATCCAAACTCGGTTTTCTGCAGATTTGGATTCACAGATCCTCGGTATGCACCAGGTTCACCCACAATTTCGTGCTGATCTCCTGTGTGGGAGAAATCATTGCCATCATTCAGACTTTCGCCGACGGTCTGTGAAGTGTAGTAATTAAAAGCAATAAAATCAGGGTTTCCCTGAGCCAGAATATCCATGTCGCCGTCCTCAATGACCGGAGTATACCCTTTCTCTTCAAGGTAACTCCAGGCAATGTGATTGTAGCGACCGTATACGGCCATATCAAGATAGAGCCAGTTGCGGATTGCTGCATAGTTATCGGCTGCGAGGGTATCTTCCGGTCTGGAGCTTGCCGGATAGATCACGCCAATATTGGGAGCCGGACCGATCTTGACACCTGGAAGCATCTCATGGCATAGGACCATTGCTTTGGCTTGCGCGACGAGCATGTGATGATTTTGCTGATACAGTGTTTTTTGCGGATCAATCATCGTGGTATCCAGTGTGCCTAAAGAGCCAGGATGCAGGATGAGCATATTTTGTTCATTAATGGTCAGCCAATATTTGACCCGGTCCCCGTAGTTCTCGTACAGGGTTCTGGCGTATTGCTCAAAGGCATCGATTGTTGCCCGATTGGACCAGCCACCTTGCTCTTCCAGTGCATAAGGAAGATCAAAGTGATACATGGTCACAATTGGTTCAATACCGTGTTTGATCAGTTCATTAATTAATGAGTCATAGAAGGCAAGGCCTTTGGGATTAACCTCGCCTGCGCCTTGCGGATAGATCCGCGTCCAGGCGATGGAGAAGCGATAGGCTTTGAAACCCATCTCCGCAAGCAGGGCCACATCCTCCTTATACATATGATAGTGATTGCTGGTCACCTTGAAGTCGGTTACACCTTCCACATGGTTTCCCATGTCAATAACGGAAGGACCTTTGCCATCTTCATTCCAGGCGCCTTCGATTTGATAGGCTGACGTTGAACCTCCCCAGAAGAAGTCTTTGGGAAATGGTTTGAGTTGAGTATGTTTCATTGTTCGTTCCTCCTAGTTGAGTTTGGAATAAGTTAGCTGATCAGACAACAAGAGTGAGCAGGACATCATTTTTCTGTACATGTTCCTGGGATGTTTCGAATACATCCACTTCGTGTTGTGTGAGGGTAACAATGACTGGAGTGACAGTTTCGTATCCAGCTTGCTTAATTTGTTCAATGTCAAATTGAATGAGCAGATCGCCCTGTGTGACGATGTCACCTTCCTGCACGACAGGCGTGAAATGTTTACCTTTTAGCGCAACGGTATTGATCCCGATGTGAATCAGAATCTCGGTGCCGGCGCCAGTCGTTAACCCGATGGCATGTCCCGTTGGGAAGAGTGAAGTGACTACGCCATCCACGGGAGAAACAACTTCGCCAATCTCGGGTACGATCGCTAGTCCCTTGCCCATAGCACCAGTGGAAAAGGCAGGATCGTTGATCGTACTCAAAGCAACAGCTTTGCCCGTAAGTGGGCTATGAATTTGTTCTTTTTTGACCTCGGCGGTTTTTACCTCTGGAGCAGCAGGAACTTCTATCGTTTTACTTTCGGACATTGCACCTGTGTTCGTATCATTCGCAACCTTGACTTCTGCAACCGTTGCCTTGGTTTTGCTCTCGTATCCGAACATGACGGTTAGTACCGCAGCAATGGCGAAGGAACAAACAATTGCAATGACGTAAACTACGGTTGGTGTGTACACCGGTATGGCAAAAATATTATGGAATACATATGCCGTCATTTTAACGCCAAAATGACCATTAATGGCACCACCGATTGCACCTGCGATGACAACGATTGGAATGACGCGTTTATAACGCAGGACCAACCCGTATACGATAGGTTCCGTCACTCCTGCGAGTAATCCCGTAAGACTCGTTGAGCCTGCAAGTGTGCGGAGCGTTTTATCTTTTTTGGCTTTCAGGAAAATACCGAATGCAACACCGATTTGGGCAAATACGGCTGCAGCAGCCATCGCTTCGATTGGATCTCCGCCAACCCCAATATTTTGGATCGTGATCGGAGTGAATCCCCAGTGGAGACCGAAGATGACCATGAAGGTCATGAATCCGCCCAGGACAATCCCTGACAATATCCCGCTGACGTCAATGAGCCATGTTACACCAGAAGAAATCCAGTCTCCTACGTTGGTGCCAAATGGACCAAAGGCCATCGCAGACAGAGGAACCATAATCATGAGAGCAATCATCGGAACCAGGAACAATTGCAGATCCTTCAGAATGATTTTCTTCAGCAGCCTATCGAGAAGGGCATAGATGCTGATGGAGATGAATATCGGAAATACACTGGCTGAGTAGTTCATCATGACGACAGGTATTCCCAGGAACGATACATCGGAACCCTTGTCCATCAATCCGGTAAAGTTCGGTTCCAGCAGGGCAGCACCGATGACCCCGGCGACATAAGGATTGGCTTTCAGCTTCATGCCCAGCGTAATGCCGAGGAAGATAGGCAGAAAGTAAAATACGGCATTGCCGGCTGCGGATAAAATAAGATAGGTGTCACTGGTGTCTGACATCCAGCCAAGCATGGTTAGAACGGTCAGCAGGGCTTTTAACATCCCTGATCCCGCCATAGCCGGAATTAATGGAGAGAAGCTTCCCGAGATAATTTCAAAAACTTTGGATAAGATCGAGGTTTTTTCACCTGTTGTCTCTCCGGTGGAGGAGGATTCACCTCCAAAATCCCGATTCTTCATAATCTCTGCATATACATGAGCAACATGACTCCCGATCACAACTTGAAATTGTCCACCGCTTTCCACAACGGTAATTACACCATCATGTTTTTCAAGCGTTTCGCGCTCGGCTTTTTTGGAATCCTTGAGGTTAAACCTCAGCCGGGTCGCACAGTGGACAAGTCCGTTGATATTGGCTTCACCGCCGACGAGGCGTACGATGTCATCTCCCATTTTTTTATGATCCATGTTCATTCTCCTTTGTGGTCGAACTGCCCCTGAAAACAAAAAAATACCTAAACGGAGGGCAGTGGCCATCCAAAATGGATGGGGTGCCAATCGTTTAGGTATCGCCTGCTTGACCAGTAACAATCCTTGTCGTTAAGTTGTGAGACCTACTATAAATGACAGCGAAATCGTTTGCAAGCTTTTTTTTATTTCGTGTCCTGCATTTCATTTCGGGAAGTAACGCGGTGAATATGGATCGTCAAATACACCTTTTCATCAATGGACATCGCACTTTCGAACTTGTCCTCAAGGTAATGGTTAATCAATTGGGTACACTGAAAAGCCTTGCCGTATTTGTCTTTGACCTGATCATACAGAAAGTTATCACCAGACGCCGTCTGTTCCTGTTCATTGCTCACCATGCGCTGGACGAAATATTGCAAATGGGTAATAAACCTGGAGTAATTAAACGAATTTTCATCCAGGGTTATGCCATATTGATTGGTCACGATGTTGAATATGTCATCGATCACTTCGGTAATTTCAACCGTTTGCTGCATGCCCTGACCATCCTGTCTGGCGTTGACAAAATGCATGGCGATAAAACTGGCCTCATGTTCGTCCATCTGAATGCCGAATTGTGAATCGATCAACTCCAGCGCATTCATGCCGATCATGAATTCCTTTTTATAAAACTTTTTGATCTGCCATAACAGCGAGTTCTTCAGCCCGACGGACTTCCTGTACCGTGAGATGGCAAATTGGATATGGTCAATGAGGGAAATATAGATATTGTCACTGAAAATATCGCCCATTTCCCGTTTGGCATAGCCTACAATCTTGTCAGCCAATGTTAGATACTCCACGGAGGTTTCGCCCATCAGGTCGATCAGTTTCTGGGGGATCTTGTCCGATTTGAGAACAAAGGTTTTCTCGATCTTATCCTCATCAACAGGCTGCCCATTTTTCTTCTTGAAGCCCAGACCATTTCCAATGACAACAAATTCATGACCCACCTGGTTCTCTGCCCGGATGACGTTATTGTTGAAAATCTGTCGAATGATCATCGTTGTTCACCTCTATTGCCGTTATAATAACAAAAAACCCAAACAAAGGCTTATCACACAGCCTTTATTTGGGTATCGCCTGCTTACCAGTAACAATCCCGAAGAAGACGCGGCTTCTTCTTTCAATTATGTACACTATACCGCTTTCATAACAGAATAACAATAGAATCATTTTTGGAAATGGACGTAAAGACGTCTATTTTTGTTATAATAAGAAATGCTGGAAGTGAATACGATGGGCTGGGTTACGATAAAAGGTACCGGGGACAGTCATTTTTAAGCATACACCGGATTATTGGAGTGATAACATGAGCAAAGCAAAGGGTAAAGGCGGCACGGGCCGCGGTACCGGCAAAAAAGGCTGGAATCGCTGGCAAGCCAGTGCCAATCGGGCGAAAAGTGCCCCAAAGCCTTATAAAAGCAAAGGTACGAAGAAGAAAGACGATGCCGAAACTTCAAGTGACAAGTCCCAGTGAATGGGTACAAGATAAGATAGAAAAAGAGATCTCCCGTGAGAAAGGGAAGATCTCTTTTTTTGTGAATGACATCGTATATTCGATTAATTTGCTTGCTTGACTTTGAAGAATGAAATCAGCTCCTGCAGCTGCTTGGACACGGCAGAGAGTTCATCCGAAGCGCTGACAATGGACGCCATGGAAGCTTCCTGTTCAGCGATCGATTGTTCAATCTGCTTGCTGCTGTTAGCTGCCTTGCTAACACTTGCGGACAGCTCATCTGCTGTTGCAGACATCTCTTGTGTACTGGCGGAGATTTCCTCTGTAGAACTGGAGATATCCTGGATCTGATTCGCAACTTTGTTCGTGGCTGTCAGGATATCGCCGAAGAATTCACCTGTCTCCCGGGTAACCTGAGAACCTTTCTCTACTTCACGTGAACCAAGCTGCATAGCTTCAGCGGACTGCGCGATGTCCCGCTGAATCTCGTCGATTAACGAGCGGATCTGATCGGCGGATTGCTGCGATTGTTCTGCCAGTTTGCGTACTTCTCCTGCCACGACAGCAAATCCTTTTCCTTCTTCACCTACACGTGCTGCTTCGATGGAAGCATTCAGGGCAAGCAGATTGGTTTGTCCTGCAATGTCAGTGATGAGATTGACAATACCGCTAATCTCATTGGAACGGTTTTCCAAAGACCGGATGGACTCGGATGTGTGTTGTACGGTTCCCGAGATCAGATCCATCTGCTCAATGACTTGCTGCATAATCTCATGGCCCGAATGGGACCGCTGTTCCATGCTCTGTGCTTCATCGGCAACCTCCGAAGAGCTGCTTGCGATGGTTTGGATAACGGTGGACATTTCCATCATGGCACGTGCATTTTCTACAGAGGCCTGGTCCTGAGAGCGAAGGCCAAGTGAGATATCCCGAATATTCGTACTGATCATTTGAATATTGCCATTGTTATTTTCCGAGATCTCCAACATTTTCTTGGAGGAGTTGGACAGGTGATGGGAAGTCAGTTGGACTTTGGACATCGTATCGTTGAAGCGTTCAATCATCGTATTGAATTTCTGATTAATGATCCCCAGATCATCTCGCCCTGTCTGGATGGATACATCCAGATTCCCCGAGCTGGCAACATCGATGCCCTTCATCAGGTTACGGATCGGAGTTAACGTTTTCTTCAACAGGACATATTGCAGAATCATGAACAGAAGCAGGAAACCTATAAGGAACATGCTGCTGTATGTAATAAGTTTATGAAGACCACTTGGGATTGCATTGGCGTCGACATCGAAGTAAATGGCGGCGTACATTTCACCCGCAGCATTCTTGATTGGATACATAATGGTTGTCCAGGTTCCATATTCATCTGTATAAAAGCTGCTTAGTGCAGGTTGCCCGTCCTTCTTCATGCCTTCCAGTGCTTCCACGTTTTCCTGTGGGAGAGGGTACATGGAGCCTACAGCCAAATTCAATTCTTCAAAAGGCTGTACCAGGTTGGTCGGAACGGCGATGATGGACGTTTGGTTGCCTTCCGCCAGTTCGGTTCCAAAAATATAGGTCTGGGCAATGTTGGGATACAGTTCATGGATAGAATCCAGATAGTCCCGCAGTTCTGTTTGCACCGGACCGTCATAGCTTTTTTCATTAATGGCTTCAAGCACTTTGGCTGTGTCCAGGTCGTCCGACCACTTCTGGGTGGTCACTTTGGCCTGATCATAGAGCTGCTGGCTGAGTACGTTTTTCTGCAGCTGATATCCAGCTGTAATCAGGATGATTCCAATCAACATGATACTACCGAAAGATATAACGAGGTTTTTGGCAAAGAAAGGCATGGTACTCCATCGAATCTTAGCTAACAACTTGTTTCTCTCCTTTTTTCTGGTTAAATTGATCTATTCGTATATGTGAATCATTCCAGACTCTTCTAGGACCTCCAGACATATCGTATTCATGGAATATATCGTAATAAAGTCATATGAATGTTAGTAATGAAAATAAAATGATGCTTTAGCACTAAAACTTTCAGCGTTTTTTCGCATTTTTCAGAAAGGTTGAAGAGGAATAGGAGCAAGAAAAGTGTTTAATATGCCAGCAGTCCTCTTCATCGTATGGTGTAATCAGACCATTCGCGGGAGGGCCATTTAATAGAGAATAACTTTACATAAAATACTGGCCTTCGACACTACGGGCTGTGATACAATAGGTGAGGTCTGTACAGAAACGGAAACACGCATGAGGTCGAGGAGGAGCAGGAACACAATGAATTCAGCCCCGTTTATTGCGGTGGAAGGTGCGATTGGAGCGGGGAAAACCACCCTGGCAACAATGCTTTCCAAGGAATTAAACCTTCCGCTGGTGAAGGAAATAGTAGAAGAGAATCCCTTTTTGGCTTCCTTCTATCAAAATATTGATGAGTGGAGCTTCCAGCTTGAAATGTTTTTTCTATGTAACCGGTTCAAGCAATTGGAAGACACAGGTCTGCACTACATTGAACAAAATACTCCCGTCATATCGGATTATCATATCTACAAAAATATGATCTTTGCCGAACGTACCTTGAAAGGGACCAAACGGGACAAGTACCGTCAAATCTATCACTTGTTAACCGATGATCTGCCCAAACCCAATCTGGTGTTATACATTGAAGCCGAGCTGGACACATTGATGTATCGCATTAACAAACGTGGACGTTCCTTTGAACAGGACATGGACCCGGCATATATGGAACAATTGATCGCGGATTACAAAACAGGCATGGCTTATCTGGCGGAAAGTACGAACCCACCGACCATTATTAAAGTCAATGCGGAGCAGCTGGATTTTGTGGAGCATCCTGAACATTTCAGGCAGATTGTTAATCAGGTAAAGGAGTATATCACATGAATAACTATGGCATTCCGGCGAATGCATTAATTACAGTAGCAGGTACGGTTGGCGTGGGCAAGTCCACGTTAACGGCAGCACTTGCGCAGCGTTTGAATTTCAAGACATCTCTGGAGCAGGTCGATCATAACCCGTATCTGGAGAAGTTCTATCATGATTTTGAGCGTTGGAGCTTCCACTTGCAAATCTACTTCCTGGCGGAGCGTTTCAAGGAACAGAAGAAGATCTTCGAGCTTGGCGGGGGGTTCGTGCAGGATCGCTCCATCTATGAAGATACGGGAATCTTTGCGCAAATGCATGCGGATCAGGGCACGATGTCAGCCACGGATTTCGAAACGTACAGCAGTTTGTTTGAAGCGATGGTGATGACACCGTATTTCCCTCATCCTGATGTGTTGATCTATCTGGAAGGCAGTCTGCCGTCCATTTTGAACCGGATTACGGAACGCGGACGTGAAATGGAAATTCAGACCGACCGCTCGTATTGGGAACATATGCATGAGCGTTATTCGATATGGATCGATCAGTTTACGGCTTGTCCGGTACTGCGTCTGAACATTGATCAGTATGATGTACATGATCCTGCTTCAGTAGATGCCATTCTGGCACAGATTGCTGCAGTCATTCAGCCGTCCAAAGAAGCGCAAGCATAAGATGTCAGCAGAGTTTAGATTATAAATGATTCGGAGTTAAGATCCCTTCTTCAGCTTAAGGCTGGCAGAAGGGATCTTTGCGTTGCTGAAATATATCATCTGAGTCTCCCTGCTTCTTTTCTATTAATTTTCAGAAACAAATAGAAATTTGTTGAAAGAAGGCACATTTTGTGGTTTCATAAGAAAGGTGAATTCTGGAAAATAAGCATAAGCATGACTCAGGAGGGAAAAGCACGTGGAAGAGAAACAAGGAATCCGAATTGGCTTGCCGATCATCGGCGGGTTGATTGCAGCTATTGTAGGGGGAGCCGTGTGGGCGGCAATTGCAGCATCGACCGAATATGAGGTGGGGCTTATCGCCATCTTGATTGGGGCACTTACGGGGTATGCAGTTGTGTTGTTCTCCAACAAACGCATTGCAACGGTACATAAAATCATTGCGGTCATTTTCGCACTTCTCGGTATTTTGCTGGGTAAATATCTTACGGTAGTCTATTTCACATCCCAGTTGTTCGGGGATATCGGAATGATGGAACTCGCGTTTGACGTTGAGATTATCCGTGAGTTTTTCGCAACCATTACCGATTACTTCAGTGAGCCGATCGATCTGTTGTTCATCGTGCTGGCTATTGTATCGGCATGGCAGATTCCGGGACGCATGGCGAAGACAAGCCTGGCATCGACAGCTTCGTCATCCGATCAAGCGCCAAGAGCTTAATAGGGGACACTGCCTCGGTAATCAGAACGGTGCAATGAGGTCACTGGTTATATCATGTAAAAAGTACTCAGAGTGAAGGGCCGGAAGGGGCCAATCACATTGCGGCTGAGATACAGGGAAAGGGACGTAACGCCTATGGCGTACGTCCCTTTTTTATACTTGGAGTAGATCGGAATTAATGAGAAAAGCATATAGCATTAGCTCTTACGGTCAGCAAAGACTGCCATCGCATCCCTCATGAACAGGGCCAATCCTTCGCCAAATTGATCGATATTACGAGTGAAGCGTTCATCATCCACATACATCTGTCCGAGTCCTCTGAAAGCCTCCGGGGAATAGTTCCCCATGTTGTTCAGATAGGCATACCATTCGGCGATTCCTGCTTGAGCCTCGTTCGAGGCAGGGTCCGTGTGACGAAGTGCTGCCAGCCGGGTATAAATTTCATTCATTTCATCGGACAGGGCTTTCTGTTCTTGGGCAGATTTGCCCTGAAGTTTCTGATTAGCTTTTTCTACAGCTTCGTCTCCCCAACGCTCTCTGGCTTCCTGTTCATACGGATTTTTGCTGAAGTCGAATCCTTCGAACTGTTCTTTCGTTGTCATGTGTATCTCTCCTCTCATATGCAAAACGCTTCGATCAATGGTGGAAATCATTTGATCAAGTCGCTGACGCTTTTCCAGCAAAATACGGCGGTGCATCTGCAGTGCTTCTTCCCGGTCAAAGGAAGGGTTGGTGATAATGCTTTTGATCTCTTTGAGGGAGAAATCAAGCTCTCTGAAAAATAAAATTTGCTGCAGCGTTTCCAGATTGGCATCCGAGTACAACCGATATCCGGCTGAAGTGACTTCGTCCGGGGTCAATAATCCGATCTCATCATAATGATGCAGTGTGCGCACACTGATCGAGGCAAGCTCGGCAACTTCTTTGACTTTCATGGCCATGATCAACACCTCCTTACACCACCGATTGTATAGCGTCACGTAACGTGAGAGTCAACAGGCAAAAAAAGATGCAAGCCAGGAGGACGCATCTGGAACAGCAGGAATAATGATGTTGGTAAACGGTGAGGCAGTCACGCTGGAAGGAGCAGCCTGGCCCCAGCGTGCTGGGAGGGGAGGCGGTGCAGGGATGCACGGCTATGCCTGCATCCCGCGCACTGCCGCAGCGAACTGCGCAGCCGCTGCGCGCACATCGGCCGCGCCCGCGATGGCGGAGATGACGGCTACGCCGTCGGCTCCTGCCGCCATCACGGCGGCCGTGGTATCGGGCGTAATGCCGCCGATACCCACCACCGGAACTGCGATGCCTGCGGCGCGCAGTTCCGCCACCCCGGCGGGGCCCAGCACAGCGTGGGCATCCGCCTTGGACCGCGTCGGGTACATGGGCCCGACGCCAAGATAGTCGGCGCCCGCCTGCACGGCACGGCGCGCCTCAGCCACGGAGTGGGCGGATACGCCAAGCATCCGCCCGGCTCCGATGCGCGCGCGTACCAGCGCCGCGTCCGCATCGTCCTGGCCGACATGCATGCCGTCGGCCTCCACTGCC